>NZ_AKIV01000159.1 GCF_000282655.1 Polaromonas sp. CF318 | reverse complement strand
GCCTTTTCTTTGGTGACTTTCTTTTGGCGAAGCAAAAGAAAGTTACTTGCTGCCGGGCAACCCCCGGCCAGCAGGTCTCAGAGGAGGGCACGCCGCGGGAGCAACCCCGACCCTAGCCCTTGGGCTTATAAGCCACCACATCAATCTCAACCTTCGCATCGACCATCAACCGAGCCTCGGTGGTGGACCGGGCCGGCTTGCCGCCCGTGAAGTAACTCATGTAGACGCGATTGAAGCTGCCGAAGTCGCGCGCGTCCTGCAGCCAGACCGTGGTCTTGCAGACGTCGTCCAGCGTGCAGCCGGCCAGGGCCAGCGCGGCCTGGATGTTTTTCATGACCTGGCGCGTCTGCACCTCGATGCCGCCCTGCACGATCTCGCCTTTTTCGTCGCCCGGCACCTGGCCCGAGACGTACACAAAATCGCCGGCGCGCACCGCGGGCGAGAACGGGCGAGGCTGGTGGTCGGAGGCAATGGGCGGGTTGCCCAGGTATTCAAGTGCGGACATTGCGAAGACTCCTTATTAGGTAAACAATGGACAGCCCGCCGGCAGGCGCCAGCCGGCAAGGCAAACAAACAAGCAGGCGAGTGGCACAGCACCCAAAGCTGGTGCACCGAGATCACAACAGCAGGGCTGCCATGCCCCAAAGCCATGCAGCAAAAGCCCAAATCTGAAATATATTTTCAGACTAAAGATGCTTTGTCTAGGGTTTATACCAATTTATAGGTAATTTTTGGTGGCATATTCTTTGCAAGTTGAAAATTACTTTCATTTTTAAGGAGATCGGCATGCTGCAAAAATTCCTGGTCAGCCGTCGCACGGCGGTTGCGTTGGCCCTGGTGGCGAGTGGTTCGGTGCTGTTGCCGATGGCCGCGCAAGCCCAGGCGCCGTCCAAGTCGGCCCTGAATCTGGCCATGGTGGCCGAGCCGCCGACGCTGGACATCCAGTCCACGCCGGCCGACCTTGTCTGCATCATCATGCAGCACGTCTACGAGCCGCTGTTCACCTTCGATGCCAAGGCGGCACTGGTGCCCATGCTGGCCGAGGCCATGCCGAAAATCTCGGCCGACGGCAAGTTGTACACCATCACGCTGCGCAAAGGCGTGATGCTGCACAGCGGCCGTGAACTCAATGCCGACGACGTAGTGGCCAGCCTCAAGCGCTGGATGGACGTCTCCCCGCGCGGCAAGTCGGTGGCCGTGCAAGTGGCGGACATGACGGCCAAGGGGCCGCTCACGGTGGAAATCACGCTGAAGAACGCCTACGCGCCGCTGCTCTCGCAACTGGCCATGGCTTCCGGCATGGCCGCCATCATGGCCAAGGAGTCGCTGGCCCAGCCGCTGCGCGAGTACGTGGGCACCGGGCCCTACAAGTTCAAGGAACGCAAGCCCGACCAGTACGTGCTGCTCACCCGCTTTGACGGCTACGTTGCGCGCAAGGAAGCCGCCAGCGGCTACGGCGG
>NZ_AKIV01000158.1 GCF_000282655.1 Polaromonas sp. CF318 | reverse complement strand
AGCCTGTGCCCTGGGCGTAGCTGTTGGTCGTGCGTTTGAGCACGCCGGCGTTGCCCGAACCCGCGAGGCGGGTTTCGCTCTTCGCCACGCTTCCCGTGAACGGCCAGTTCTGGTTGAACTCGGTGTAGCTTTCGATGTTGTTCGACAGGTTCTTGGACTTCATCCAGCGGAAACCGAGCAGGCCGCGGCCCGTGCCCATTTCGGCTTTGAGGCCGCCGTAGTTGTATTGAGTGGTCACCGTGCCACCTATGCCATTGCTGCTGGCCACCGTGCTCACCACGTACTGCGCGTACTGCAGGTCCAGCTTGGGGTAGGCCGCGGCGTTCGGGCTGACGTCCTTCGTGTAAACCGCTGGATTGCCGACCAGGGAGCTCAGGGCAACCGTGGTGACCTGGCCGTTTTTGGTGACGGTCTCAAGCCGGTCATTGGTGTTGGGCAAAGACGTGGTGCAGTAGTAGCCGTCGATGGCCCGCCCGCAGACATCCACCCCGCCGTCGCCGTTGATATCCGCATACCGCATGGTGCTGTAGTACTCCGGAGAGCCCCAGCCGTTGTTATTGCCATAGCTGGCTGACCACTGCGTCAGTCCGCCAAAACCGTTGTTGCCTGTATTAAGCCCGCAATAAAACCCGTCGTACATGCGGGCGCAGACATCCGGCAGGCCGTCGCCATTGATGTCGACATAACGGATGGTGGCGTAGTACTGGGAAATATTAAAACCGCCGGCGTCCGACATGCTGTTGCTCCACGACCCAAAGTTGCTGAAACCGGTGCCGTTCCCCGTGTTGATGGCGCAGCTGATGCCGTCCCCTGTGCGGGCGCAGACGTCCGCGAGCCCGTCGCCGTTCAGATCCGGGAACTGGATGGTGCTGTAGTACTGCGGCACGGTGAAGCCATTGGCATCGCTGAGGATGGGCAACCACAGCGTGGCGGTGCCGAATCCGGCCCCGGTACCCAGGTTGAGCGCGCAGAACAAGCCGTCACCGCCGCGGCCGCAGACATCGGGCAAGCCGTCGCCGTTCAGGTCCATGTACTGGATGGTGCTGTAGTACTGCTCGACGCCCCAGCCGTTGTTGTCCCCGTATTGCGTAGACCAGCGCGTGACCGGGCCAAAGCCGCTTCCATTGCCGAGGTTCAGGGCGCAATACAGCCCGTCCCCGCCGCGGCCGCAGATGTCGGCCAGGCCATCGCCATTGAGGTCCAGGTACTGGATGGTGCTGTAGTACTGCACAGGGCTCCAGCCGTTGTCGTCGCCATACCGGGTGGACCAGCGGGTCAAGGAGGAAAAGGTGGTGCCGTTGTTGAGGCCGCAATAAATACCGTCGAACAGCCTGACGCAGATGTCAGGGAGGCCGTCCCCGTTCACGTCGGGATAACGAATGGTGCTGTAGTACTGGGGCTGGTCCAGGCCGCCGGCATCGGTAAAACTGGTCGACCAGCGAGTCAAGGCGCCAAACCCGGAACCTGTGCCAAGGTTAAGCCCGCAGTAAATACCGTCGTAGTTGCGGGAGCACAGATCCGCAAGGCCATCATTGTTGACATCAACCAGCTGCAGGGTGCTGTAGTACTGCGGCAGGTTAAAGGCGTCCGCATCGCCGAAACGCGTATGCCATCTGGCCAGCGGCTGAAGCGAGATGTTGCTGACGGCCTTGTACGCAAAGACGCTCTGAGGCAGGCAAGAGCCCCCGGGCGCGCATTCCGCAACAGTCACCAGCCTTGAACGGCTGGTGGCCGGGCTTGGGCTGTAAGCCAGGGAATAGGTTTTGGTGAGGGTGCTGCCGTTATACAGCTGGATGCCGCTGATGCGCCTGTCCTGCTGGATGAGGCTACCCCCTTGGTACACCTTGGTTTTGTCGGTCCTGGTGGTGTCGTACTGGATGCTGACGGACAGGCTGTTGGCCAGGCCCGCAGCCGTGTTGCCGCCATAACCGATGTTGAGCGGGGCGTACACGCTGCTGTCGGCGCTCTTGTAATACCCGAAGGTCATGATGTTGCTCTTGACATCACTGATCTTGTTGACGGCCCAGACCCGCACCGTGGCCTTGCCCTGCGCTTCAATGCGCGAGTCGGCCGTGTTGCCGTATTCCATGGTCAGGCCGGCTTTGGTCTGCACGGTGAACGAGGCCACGCCGTTGCCGGCGGCTCCTGAGGCAACGATTTTGCTGAAGCTGTCGAGTTCGGTCCGGTATTCGCTACCGGCCGCGCCATAGGTGCCCGACACCAGGATGAGCCGCTGGCCATCCAGGCAATAACGGTCGTTCATGTCGAAGTTGACGCCACCCCTGAAACCATCGACAGCCATGGTGCGGGGGCAGCGGCCTATGGCGCTCAAACCGCTCAAACTCCAGCCCATTCCCATCAAGCCATTGCCGCCCTGGCTGTTGTAGCTGAGTTCGAGTTTGGGCTCCATGCCGGCGATGCCCGGAGGAACCTGGATGGGAATCCGGTAGGTGGCCGCGCCCGATTCATTGACCGAGAATTGGCCAGGCGTGGTGCCGGCGACCGTCGTGGTCTGGGCCT
Organism: Polaromonas sp. CF318; assembly: GCF_000282655.1. Taxonomy (GTDB): domain Bacteria; phylum Pseudomonadota; class Gammaproteobacteria; order Burkholderiales; family Burkholderiaceae_C; genus Polaromonas. Next base: position 139 of record NZ_AKIV01000158.1, on the reverse strand, counting down.
GAGCCAGGCCAAGTCCGGCGCCCAGCAGCCACAGAGCCGCGCAGCACAATACCTTGCTGTGTTTACCTTGCATTTCCCCGCCCTCTTTTTTATCTCTTGCTTGTGCTTTTTAGCTTTTGCTGAGTATCGACTTTAGCTG
>NZ_AKIV01000157.1 GCF_000282655.1 Polaromonas sp. CF318 | reverse complement strand
CTTTGCCGGGCCGCAGGCGCAGCGGCCCCCTCGGGGGGCAGGGAGCTACACGAAGTGGGCGACCGTGGGGGCCATAGTTGGCGTGGCGGCGTTAGCCGCCACGCCGCATCATGTCGAAGAACTCGTGATTGTTCTTGGTGGCCTTCATGTTCTTGAGCATGAGCTCCATGGACTCGATTTCGTCCATGTTGTACATGAATTGGCGCAAAATCCGCGATTTTTGGAGAATTTCGGGTGCGAGCAGCAGTTCTTCCTTGCGGGTGCCGCTGCGGTTCAGGTGGATGGCCGGGAACACGCGTTTTTCGTAAAGGCGGCGGTCCAGGTGAATTTCGCAGTTGCCGGTGCCCTTGAATTCTTCAAAGATCACCTCGTCCATGCGGCTGCCGGTGTCGACCAGGGCCGTGCCGATGATGGTCAGGCTGCCGCCTTCTTCAATATTGCGGGCCGCGCCGAAAAAGCGCTTGGGGCGCTGCAGGGCATTGGCGTCCACGCCGCCGGTCAGCACCTTGCCGGAGGAGGGCAGCACGTTGTTGTAGGCGCGGGCCAGGCGGGTGATGGAGTCCAGCAGGATGACCACGTCCTTGCCGAGCTCGACCAGGCGCTTGGCGCGTTCGATCACCATTTCGGCCACGTGCACGTGGCGCGCGGCGGGTTCGTCGAAGGTCGACGAAATCACCTCGCCGCGCACGCTGCGCTGCATTTCGGTCACTTCCTCGGGGCGTTCGTCCACCAGCAGCACCATCATGACCACTTCGGGGTAATTGGCGGTGATGGCGTGGGCGATGTTCTGCATCATCACGGTCTTGCCGGACTTGGGCGGCGCCACCAGCAGGGCGCGCTGGCCTTTGCCTATGGGCGAGACGATGTCGATGATGCGGCTGGTCAGGTTCTCTTCGCCCTTGATGTCGCGCTCGAGCTTGAACTGTTCGCGCGGGAACAGCGGCGTCAGGTTCTCGAACATGACCTTGTGCTTGTTGTCTTCCGGCAGGCCGTCGTTGACCTTGTCGAGCTTGTTCAGCGCGAAGTAGCGCTCGCCGTCCTTGGGGGTGCGCACTTCGCCTTCGATCATGTCGCCGGTGTGCAGGTTGAAGCGGCGGATCTGGCTGGGGCTGATGTAGATGTCGTCGGTGGACGCGGTGTAGCTCGAATCAGGGGCACGCAGGAAGCCGAAACCGTCGGGCAGCACTTCCAGCACGCCGTCGGCCACGATGGTCTCGCCGGTTTTTGCACGTTTTTTGATGATGGCGAACATCAGCTCCTGCTTGCGCATGCGGCCGACGTTTTCGATCTCAAGGGCTTCGGCCTGCTTGAGGACTTCAGACACGTGCAGTGCCTTGAGTTCGTTTAAGTGCATGGAATTACTCCTTGCGGAGTTCATTGATGGAAAACGGGGGAGGTTTGAAAAGAAGCCGCAGAAGGTGGCTTACAAACCGGCAACTCGAACCGGGCGGCGCGGGCCGTACCGGTGAATAAGGCACATTATGACAGGAAATTCAGGCGGGAAACGGGTGCAATCTCATGCGCCCGGCGCGGCCGGCCGGGGGAGGGGCGCCGGTCGGGAAGCGGCAGGGGCCGTGCTTCCTTTCCCGGCGCAAAAATACTTCAGGCCAGTTGCTGGTCGATGAAGGCGGTCAATTGGGCCTTGCTCATGGCGCCGACCTTGGTGGCGGCCAGCTGGCCGTCCTTGAACAGCATCAGCGTCGGAATGCCGCGGATGCCGAACTTGGCGGGGATGTCGCGATTTTCGTCGACGTTCATCTTGGCGATCTGCAGCTTGCCGTCGTAGCCGGTCGCCACTTCATCCAGGATGGGAGCGATCATCTTGCACGGACCGCACCATTCGGCCCAGTAATCCACCAGCACGGGTTTGGAGGATTGCAGCACATCGGCTTCGAAGGTGGCATCGGTGGTATGTTTGATCAGTTCGCTCGCCATGGCGGCTCCTTTGTCTTGGTTAGGATGGTTACGATACGTAGGGCTAAAGTTGCAGTCATTGTGGCAGAAAGCAAGTGGCCGGGTCGGGCAGGCAGGGGCTATCACCCTGATAGCCACCCGCTCAATCCGCCCGCGGCCCGCCCCAAGTTTCCCCCTGTTGCCCGTCGCAAACCCTATTCATGCCATCTGCCGCCATCGCCGACCTTGCCGACACCGCCGCCCCGCCTGACGCGCGGTGCTGGCGCCAGGCCATGGCCGGGCTGGCCGCGGCCATCGAGGCGCGCGGCGTGCATCCGGCCGAATGTGTCGTGCTGCTGCCCTATGCCCAGCTGATCCAGCAGGCGCGCCAGGCCTGGGCCGCGCAGGCCGGCGACACCTTTTTTGTCCCGCGTTTTGAAACCACCATGAATTGGGCCGGCGGCCTGGGCGGCACGCTGGGCCTGTTCACGCCCTCGGGCGACGATTTGCGCATGGACGTGGCCGTCGACATGCTCACCGCTGCCTCGCTGCTGGAACGCGCCGGGCTGGGCAACCAGCAGGACGCGTTGGCCGGGCGCCTGGTCGAGGCCGCCTGGAGCCTGGCCGGCGTGGCCGCTGCTGTGATGCCGGCCAGGCGCCGCGCCTGGAGCGAAGGGCTGGCCCAGACCCTGGGTGCGGGCCTGGACTCCCCGGTGCTGGCGCTCGAGGCCGCCGTGGGCCGCATCGCGCTGGCCTGGGCCGCGGCCTCGGCCTATCCAACAGACCGGCTGTTCCAGGCCCGGCCCTTGCTGTTTGCCGTGCTCGAAGGCTTCCAGGCCGACCCGCTGACCGAGGCGCTCAAGGCCCATTTCGGCGAGCTGTCCCTGTCCATCCCCTTGTGCATTCCCCTGGAAGCCGGCCCGCCGCCCGCCTTGCATGCCGCACAGGATGCCGAGGACGAGGCTGGGCGCGCGGCGGCCTGCGTGCTGGCCCACCTGGCGCAGGGGCGCAGCCCGGTCGCGCTGATCGCGCAGGACCGCCAGCTCACGCGCCGCGTGGGCGCCATGCTGGCCGAGCGCGGCATCGCCATGCGCGATGAAACCGGCTGGAAGCTGTCCACCACCCGCGCCGCCGCCGGCCTGATGAGCCTGCTGCGCGCCTTGCCCTGGGATGCTTCGACAGACGCCGTGCTCGATTGGCTCAAGAATGCACCCGCTTTTGAGCCCATGCTGGTGACCGCCGCAGAAACCGAGCTGCGCCGTGTCGGCGTACGCGCCTGGCGCGACCTGCCCGAATTTGCCGCCGAAGACATCGTGCCGCCGGCTTTTATGGCCACCCAGCCGCTGGCCCTGCAGGCCAACGCGCTGCGCGCGCCCCTGGCCCGCGCCCGCCCGCTGGCCGTGTGGCTGCGCGACCTGCGCGCCGCGCTGCAGGCGGCGGGCCAGTGGGAGGCGCTGGCCGGGGACGAAGCTGGCCAGGTCGTGCTCGAGGTGCTGCGCCTGCACGAGGGAGCCGAGATTGAATTCCAGGCCTCGCCGGTCATGCGGCTCAACGATTTCACCCAATGGGCCAACCAGGCGCTGGAAGGCGGCAAGTTCGCGCCGCCGCATCCGGCGGCCGAGCAGGTCGTGATTCTGCCGCTGCCGCAGCTGCTGGGCCGGCCCATGCGCGCCGTGGTGCTGCCCGGCTGCGACGAGATCCGCCTGCCGGTCTCGCCCGAACCCGCCGGCCCCTGGACACCCGCCCAGCGCGAGCTGCTGGGCCTGCCCACGCGCGAAACCCTGGCCGCCGCGGCCCGCCAGGCCTGGCGCTACGCCCTGCAGGCGCCGCGGGTCGACGTGCTGTGGCGCAGCAGCGAAGCCGGCGAGCACCTGATCCCCAGCGGTTTTGTCCAGGAACTGCTGCTGGCGCAGGACGACGCCCCCCAGGAAGCGCAGCCCGCTGCCGACCCGCGCAGCCTGCGCGCCGTGGACATCCAGCCCACGCCGCACCCCTTTCCGAGCGGCGAGGCCTTGCCCCTCACGCGGCTGTCGGCCAGCGCCTATGAAGACCTGCGCCGCTGCCCCTACCGCTTCTTCGCGCTGCGCCAGCTCAAGCTGCAGGAGCCCGAGGAGCTTGAAAGCGAACTCGGCAAGCGCGACTTCGGCAACTGGCTGCACGGCTTGCTGCGGCATTTCCATGAAGCACTGAAAGCGCAGCCCAACGACGACCCGGCCGTCCGCGCCACCATGATGAATGCGGCGGCGGACCGTGCCGCCCAGGAACTGGCACTCACTGAAAGCGAGTTTCTGCCCTTTGCCGCCGCCTGGCCCGGCGTGCGCGAAGGCTACCTGGCCTGGCTGGCCGATCATGAAGCGAGCGGCGCCCGCTTTGACGAAGCCGAGGTCTGGCGCGAAATGCCGCTGGGCGAACTCACCCTGCTCGGCAAGCTGGACCGCATAGACCGTCAGGCCGACGGCCACGCGCTGCTGATCGATTACAAGACCGAGCCGCGCGCCACCACGGCCGAACGCATCAAGGGCGGCCAGGAGGACACCCAGCTCGCCTTCTACGCCGCGCTCATGAGCGACGACACCCTGGCCGCGGCCTATGTCAACCTCGGTGAAAAAGAGCCGACCAAAACCTATGAGCAGCCCGAGATCGTCGGCCTGCGCGATGAACTGATAGACAGCATCCTCACCGACATGGCCCGCATCGCAGGTGGCGCGGCCCTGCCGGCGCTGGGTGAGGGCAAGGCCTGCGATTACTGCGCCGCGCGCGGCCTGTGCCGGAAAGATTTCTGGAGTCTTGACGAAGAAACAGCCGGGGAGGGCGCATGAGCGCATCGGGCAACAAGCTGATCGCCCATGCAGCCGCCTACGAATGCAACGGCGAGCCGGTCTCCGCCGAGGCGTTTTATGCGATTGCCTGCGACCCGCGGCGCAGCGTCGCGGTCGAGGCCTGCGCCGGCGCCGGCAAGACCTGGATGCTGGTCTCGCGCATCGTGCGCGCCCTGCTGGACGGCGCCACGGCCGCGCCCGGCCAGCAGGTGCTGCCGCATGAAATCCTGGCCATCACCTTCACCAAAAAAGCCGCCGGTGAAATGCGCGAGCGCCTGGACGACTGGCTCAAGGCCTTTGCCCATGCCGACGACGCCACCCTGCAGCGCGAGCTCGAAATGCGCGGCGTGCAGCTGGACCTGGCCGGCGCCAAGGGCCGGCAGGCCGCTCAGCAGCTGCGCGAGCAGCTGTCCAACCTGTACCGCTCCATCCTGGCCAGCGGCCGATCGGTGCAGATACGCACCTTCCACAGCTGGTTCGCGGCCTTGCTGCGCAGCGCGCCGGTCGCGGTGCTGCAGCGGCTGGAGCTGCCCGTCAACTACGAGCTGCTGGAAGACGACGCGCCCGCGCGCGCCCTGGTCTGGCGGCGCTTTTATGCGGCGGTCGCGCTTGACGCCGCGCTCAAGGCCGACTTCGAGGCCGTGGTGCTCACCCACGGCCGCTTCCAGGCCGACAAAGCCTTGCAGGCCGCGCTCGACAAGCGCACCGAATTCACGCTGGCCGACGAAAAAGGCGTGATCGCCGCGTCGGTGCAGCCCTTCGCGCTGCAGTTCACCGAATTCGGCGGGCTGGATGAGCCGGAAGAGCTGCTCAGCACGAACCGCTTTCACCGGCAGACCCTCAGGGACGCCGCGATGGCGCTGGGCCGCGCCAGCGCGCCGACTTTTTCGGCCAAGGGGGTGGAGCTCGAACAGGCGCTGACGGCCGGCGACTTCCCGGCCGCCATCGCGGCCCTGCTGACCGAAAAAGGCACGCCGCGCAAGTTCGGCGAAAAAATCGTCGGCATCGAGCAGGTGCGCATTGCCCAGGACCTGGTGCTGCGTGTGGTCGCGGCCCGCCAGCAGCACGACGCCTGGCAGCACCAGCAGCGCATGGCGCGCCTGAGCCGCGTGCTGATCGCGCAGTTCACCGCTCTCAAGCGCGAGCGGGGCTGGGTCGACATGAACGACGTCGAGCGCGCCGCGCTGCTGATGCTGGCCGACCCGGTGCTCTCGGGCTGGGTGCAGGAGCGGCTGGACGCGCGCATACGCCACCTGATGATCGACGAGTTCCAGGACACCAACCCGCTGCAGTGGCAGGCCTTGTACTCGTGGCTGATCGGTTATTCGGGCGCGGGCACGGCGCCCAGCGTCTTCCTGGTGGGCGACCCCAAACAAAGCATTTACCGCTTCCGCCGTGCCGAGCCGCAAGTCTTCCGCGCCGCGCAGGCTTTTGTGGTGCACGGCCTGGGCGGCGATCTGCTCAGTTGCGACCACACGCGCCGCAACGCCGAGGCGGTCATAGACACCGTTAATGCCGCCATGGTGACGGCGCGCGAAGCCGATGCGTATGACGGCTTTCGCGAGCACACCACGGCGTCCGGCCTGGCCGGCGCCGTGGGGCGCTTGCCGCCGATTCCGCGCAACAAGGACGAGGAAGAGGCTTCGCCGCTGGCCGCCGGCTGGCGCGACAGCCTCACCACGCCGCGCGAACTGCCCGAGGAAACGCTGAGAACGCGCGAGGCCCGCCAGGCCGCCGCATGGATCTCGGAGCAGATCGCCGGCGGGCTGCGGCCCCAGGACGTGATGGTGCTGTCGCGCAAGCGCGCCGGCCTGCTGCCGCTGCAGGACGAGCTGCGCGCGCTGCACATTCCCGCCCAGGTCGGCGAAAAAACCGAACTGATTGACTGCTGCGAAGTGCTGGACCTGGTGGCGCTGCTTGACGTGCTGGTCTCGCCGCAGCATGACTTGTCGCTGGCCCGCGCGCTGCGCTCGCCGCTGTTCGGCCTGTCCGACGGTGGCCTGGTGCAACTGGCTTTGCTGCAGCGCGAGCACGGCGCACCCTGGTACGCGCTGCTGCAAAAAGATGAACTGCTGGCGCCCGAGTTGCAAGGCCTGGGCCAGACCCTGGCGCGCTGGAAAAGCTGGCTGGACAGCCTGCCGCCGCACGACGCGCTGCAGGGTATTTATGACGACGGCGACGTGCTCGCGCGTTTTGGCGCCGCGGCGCCTGCGGCCCAGCGCGGCGCGGTGCTGGCCAATCTGCGCGCGCTGCTGGGTGTGTCGCTCGAATTGGACGGCGGCCGCTACGCCACGCCCTACGGTTTTGTGCGCGCCCTCAAGGCCGGCGGCACCCAGGCGCCGGCCACTGTCAGCGGCGAGGCCGTGCGCCTGCTCACCATCCACGGCGCCAAGGGCCTGGAGGCCGAGGCCGTGTTGCTGCTGGACACCGATACGGTGGAGCGCAATGCCGACAGCATGGGCGTGCTGGTCGACTGGCCCGGCGAGGCCACCGAGCCGCGCAAGTTTGTTTTCCTCGTCAGCGAAAGCCGGCCCCCCGCCTGTGCCGCCGACACCCTGGCCGCCGAGCAGGCCGCCCGCAAGCGCGAGGAACTCAATGCGCTCTATGTGGCGCTCACGCGCGCGCGCCACACCCTGGTCATCTCTTCCATTGAGCCGCACCGCATGACCACCGAAAGCTGGTGGCAGCGCCTGCAGGGCCTGCTGGGCGAACTGCCCGCGCCCGTGGCTGACGAAACGGCGGGCCTGCGCCCGCAAGCGGCCGATGCCGGCGTGTTCTACCTGCCTGAATTGCCCGAACTGCCCCAGGCCCTGATGCCCGAGGCGCCCGCTGTCGAGAGCCTCGATGAGGATTCCCTCAAGGCCCGCATAGGCAAGGCCATGCACCGCCTGCTCGAATGGGGCGGTGCGCTGCCGCCCGAACAGGTGGCGGCCGCAGCACGCGAGTTCCGCCTGAGCCCGGCCCAGGCCGCGCAGTCGGCCACGCTGGCCGGCCGCATCCTGGCGGGCGAGGGCGCCTGGGCCTGGCGGCCCGAGGTGCTGGCCTGGCAAGGCAACGAGGTCGACCTGGTCTACGCCGGCCAGGCGCTGCGGCTGGACCGCCTGGTGCAGCGCAAGGACGCCGGCCATGAAGGCCACTGGTGGGTGCTGGACTACAAATCAGCCACCGCCCCGCAACGCCAGCCCGCGCTGGTCGCGCAGCTGCAGGCCTATCGCGCGGCGGTGCAGCGCATCTACCCCGGTGTGCCGGTCAAAGCGGCTTTTCTGACGGGGCAGGGAACTGTGGTCCTCGTTGACTGATCACACCGGGCCTGTCCGGCGCCCCTTCCTTGCACTCCATGCCGGCTGAAAGGATTCCCATGTTCAAGCAATTCCTCGCCTCTGTGGCCCTGGCGGCCACCTTGCCGCTGGTGCTGGCGCAAAGCCCCGCGCCGGCCAATCCCACCGTGCGCCTGCGCGCCACGATTGAAAAAGTCGATGCCACCAGCCTCACCGTCAGGGAGCGCAGCGGCGAAGTCATCACGCTGGCGCGGCCCGCCGCGATGGATGTGTCGGAAGTCTTTCCGCTGGCGCTGGCCGACATCAAGCCCGGCAGCTATATAGGCACGGCCGCCATGCCGCAGGCCGACGGCAGCCAGCTGGCGCTTGAGGTGGTGGTGTTTCCCGAAGCCGCGCGCGGCACCGGCGAAGGCCACCGCCCCTGGGACTTGCGCCCAGAAAGCACCATGACCAATGCCACCGTGGCCGACCTGGCCGCCGCGCCTTCGACGGTGCCCGGCGGGCAAAAGCTCACGCTGCGCTACAAGGACGGCGAAAAAACCGTCATCGTGCCGCCCGATGCGCCCGTGGTCTCCTTCAAGCCCGGCAAGGCCGATGAAAACACGCTGCTGGTGCCAGGCGCCAAAGTGATGATCACCGCCCAGGAGCAGGGCGGCAAGCCGACCGCGCTGCGCGTGATCGTCGGGCGCAACGGCTTTGCGCCGCCCATGTAAGGAGCGGAGGCCGGTCGCTATCCCGGCGGCCTCTCCCTGTAATAATCAGGCCATCCTGTTTCGCCGAACCGCGCCCGCTTGGGGCGCTTTGTGTTCGCGACCGCGAACCTTCCGTTTTTTCTGCTTAACCTGTGGCCGCTGCACGCGGAACCCCCTTGACACCTGGCGCATCCCCTGTTGAATCCACCCCGGCCGCCGCATGGCGCGTGGCCGTCATAGGCGGCGGGCCCGCCGGCCTGATGGCCGCCGAG
>NZ_AKIV01000156.1 GCF_000282655.1 Polaromonas sp. CF318 | reverse complement strand
AAGAAGATCACGGTGGACGTGAAGGGCGAGATTCTTGAGCTCAAGAACACCATCAACACCATGGTGGACCAGCTGCGATCCTTCGCTTCGGAGGTGACGCGGGTGGCGCGCGAGGTGGGCACCGAAGGCAAGCTGGGCGGCCAGGCCGATGTGCAAGGCGTGGCCGGCACCTGGAAGGATTTGACCGACAACGTGAACTTCATGGCCGGCAACCTGACCAGCCAGGTGCGCGGCATTGCACGCGTGGTGACGGCCGTGGCCAACGGCGACCTGGAGCGCAAGCTGACCGTGGAGGCCAAGGGCGAAATCGCCGCCCTGGCCGACACCATCAACGGCATGACCGACACGCTGGCCACCTTCGCCGACCAGGTGACCTCGGTGGCGCGCGAGGTGGGGGTGGAAGGCAAGCTGGGCGGCCAGGCCAAGGTGCCGGGCGCGGCCGGCACCTGGAAAGGCCTGACCGAAAACGTCAACCAGCTGGCCGCCAACCTGACGACCCAGGTGCGCGCCATCGCCGAGGTGGCGACGGCCGTGACCCAGGGCGACTTGACGCGCTCCATCACCGTGGAGGCGCTGGGCGAGGTGGCGGCGCTGAAGGACACCATCAATGAAATGATCCGCAACCTCAAGGACACCACCCAGGTCAACACCGAGCAGGACTGGCTCAAGACCAACCTGGCCAAGTTCAGCCGCATGCTGCAGGGCCAGAAAGACCTGGTGGCCGTGGGCCATTTGATCCTGTCGGAGCTCGCGCCCGTGGTGGGCGCCCAGCAGGCCGAGTTTTACGTGCTGAGCTACACCCAGGAAAGGCCGCGCCTGCGCCTGATGGCCAGCTATGCCTCCGACGGGCAGGGCGCTTACGGCAAGGAAATCGACCTGGGCCAGGGCCTCATTGGCCAGTGCGCCTTCGACAAGCAGAAGATCCTGCTGACCTCCTCCATGCCGCAGGGACTGAAAATCTCCTCGGGCCTCACTGAAGTGGCACCCATGGACATCCTGGTGCTGCCCATCATTTTCGAGGGCCAGGTCCGCGGTGTGGTGGAACTCGCCTCGGTCGAGCGCTTCAACCCCACGCACCAGGCCTTCCTGGACCAGCTCACGGAAAGTATCGGCATCGTGATCAACACGATTGAAGCCAATATGCGCACCGAAGACCTGCTGACCCAGTCGCAGTCCCTGGCACAGGAGCTGCAAAGCCGGCAGGAGGAGCTGCAGCAGACCAACGAGGAGCTGCAGGAAAAAGCCCACCTGCTGGTGCAGCAGAACGACGAGGTGGAGCGCAAGAACCAGGAGGTCGAGCAGGCCCGCCAGGCACTCGAGGAAAAAGCCAAGCAGCTGTCGCTGACCTCCAAGTACAAGTCGGAGTTCCTGGCCAATATGTCGCACGAGCTGCGCACGCCGCTCAACAGCCTGCTGATCCTGTCCGACCAGCTGTGCAAGAACTCCGAGGGCAACCTGACCGCCAAGCAGGTCGAGTTTTCCAAGACCATTCATTCATCGGGCAACGACCTCCTGATGCTGATCAACGACATCCTGGACCTGTCCAAGATCGAGTCGGGCACGGTGGTGGTGGACGTCAACGAACTGCGGCTGTCCGACCTGCAGATGTATGTGGAGCGCACCTTCCGCCACGTGGCCGAGGCCAAGAACGTGGACTTCCTGATCACCACCGGGCTGCAGCTGCCGGTATCCATGGTGACCGACGTCAAGCGCCTGCAGCAAATCCTCAAGAACCTGCTGTCCAACGCCTTCAAGTTCACGCACCAGGGCCATGTGGCCCTGGCCATCGAGGAGGCCTTCACCGGCTGGAGCCCGGACCACGAGGAACTCAACCGCGCCCAGCAGGTGCTGGCGTTTTCCGTCACCGACACCGGCATAGGCATTTCCGCCGACAAGCAGCAGATCATTTTTGAGGCCTTCCAGCAGGCCGACGGCTCTACCTCCCGCAAATACGGCGGCACCGGCCTGGGCCTGGCCATCAGCCGCGAACTCTCGCGCCTGCTGGGCGGCGAGATACGCCTGTCCAGCGCGCCGGGCGAAGGCAGCAGCTTTGTGCTCTACCTGCCGTTGACCTATTCCTCGTGGCGAGGCGCGCGCAAGCCCGGCGGCAGCGCCGAACAGCGCATGGAAACCGCCGCGCCCATCAGCCGCCTGGGTTTTGAAAAGCAGGACAGCACTTTCAATGATGCCGCCCTGTCCCTGGACGCCCCCGCGCCGGCCGACGAAGCCGCGGACGACAGGCATAACATTCAGCCCGGCGACTTCGTGCTGCTGATCGTCGAGAACGACCTGGCCTTCGCCAGCTTTTTGCTCGACGCCGCGCGCGCCAAGGGCTTCAAGGGCCTGGTGACCTCGCTGGGTGCCGGCGCACTCACGCTGGCGGCGGAGTTCAAGCCTTCGGCCATCACGCTGGACATGCACCTGCCCGACATGGAAGGCTGGCGCGTGCTCGAGCGCATCAAGCAGGACTTCAGCGTGCGCCACATCCCGGTCTGCGTGATTTCCACGGACGACTCCCAGGAACGCGCCTACCGCAGCGGCGCCATGGCTTTCATCGCCAAGCCCATCCCCGCCAAGGAGGTGCTCGACGAGATGCTGGACCAGCTGCACCGCTATGTCTCGCGCCCGGTGCGGCATGTGCTGGTCGCCCTGAAGGACGAGGCCTTGCGCGCCGAGGTCACCGGCCTGCTGGGCCACAGCCACATCCTGTGCCAGACGATGGCCTCGCTGGCCGAGGTCAAACCCGAGGACTTCGCGCGCTTTGAATGCGCCATCACCGATGAGCCCTCGCTGGAGGAAGGTTTTGAGCAGCTGCGCCACACCTTGCCGGCTCCCTCGGTACTCGGGCCGCTGCCGGTGGTGGTCTGGCGCGAAGGGCCGATAGACGCGCTGCACCAGCCCGCCTGGCAGGCCCGCGACGGCTATCTGTTCCGCGAGGCCAGGTCCGTCCCGCGTGTGCTCGACCTGGCCCTGCACGCCCTGCATGTGAACGAGGCGCGCATGACGGAGCGGCAGCGCGGCACCTTGAGGACCCTGCACGACGCCGGCAAGTCGCTGGCGGGCAAACGGGTGCTGATCGTCGACGACGACATGCGCAACATCTTCGCGCTGGCCACGGTGCTCGAGGAAGAGGGCATGGACATCGTCTGGGCCGACAACGGCCATGACGCCATCGCCAAGGTCGCCTCCGACCCCCGGCTCAGCGTGGTGCTGATGGACATCATGATGCCGGTGATGGACGGCCTGGTCACCATGCAGGAGATCCGCAAGCTGCCGGCCGGCAAGACCCTGCCCATGATCGCGGTCACCGCCAAGGCCATGAAGGGCGACCGCGAGAAATGCATAGAGGCGGGCGCCTGGGATTACCTGTCCAAACCCGTCAACACGGAGAACCTGCTCGCCGTGCTGCGCGCCTGGTTGCCGCGATGAGCGCCGTTCTCGCCCTGCCGCAGGAGCCGGCAAGCATGCTGAACCCGGACCCGGTCAACATCCTGATCGTTGACGACCTGCCCGAAAAGCATGTCGTCATGGGCAGCATCCTCGAGGAGCTGGGGCAGAACCTCGTCAGCGCCCGTTCGGGCCGGGAGGCCCTGCGCCTGATCCTGGAGATGGAGTTTGCCGTCATCCTGCTGGACGTGAACATGCCCGACATCGACGGCCTGGAAACCGCCGGCCTGATACGGCAGTACAAAAAGAGCTCGCAGACCCCCATCCTGTTCATCACCGCCTACGTCGACGAGGCCCAGGCCGCCAAGGGTTATGCGCTGGGCGCGGTGGACTACATCTCGTCGCCGGTCGTGCCTGGCGTGCTGCGCTCCAAGGTCAAGGTGTTTGTCGACCTGCACCGCATGAACCGGCAACTGCAGCAGCAGGCCGTGCAGCGCGAGGCGCTGGCGCGCTCCGAAGCGGCGCGCACCGCGGCGGAAGACGCCACACGCCGCGCCGCCTACCTGGCCGATGCCAGCCAGCGGCTTTCGATGTCCCTCCATATCGACGCCACCGCCCACGCGCTGGCGGACGTCGCGGTGCCCGGCCTGGGCGACATGGCGGCCGTCGCCTTGCTCGATGGCCATGGGGAACTGCACTGCCGCTGCCTGAAGATTTCGGGCAGCGCGGATCCCGCCGTGGGCCCGGTGCTGCTCGAATGCCAGCGTGATCTGAGCCCCTCCATGGCGGCGCTGGTCCGGGACGCCATGCTCGCGCGGGAAATAGCCTTTCTGCCCGCGACCGAGCTGTGCGCGGCGCAGCCCGCGGCCACGCCGCCCGTCGAGTGGCCGGAACTGCCGGCCGACCATGAGGAGATGGCCGTCTGCCCGCTGGTGGCCGGCGAGCAGCAACTGGGCGCACTCATCCTCTTCGGCAGGGCCGGCGGCTTCGCGCAGGTTGATGTCGCCCTGCTCAGCGAAGTCGTGGGCCGGGCCTCCATCGCCATGGAGAACGCCAGGCTTTACACCCTGGTGCAGGAGGCCGATCGCCGCAAGAACGAGTTCCTCGCCATGCTGGCGCATGAGCTGCGCAACCCGCTGGCGCCCATACGCAACGCGGTGCACATCATCCACGGGGCCCAGGTCGCCGACCCGACCGTGGCCTGGGCGCGCGACGTGATTGCCCGCCAGGTCGACCACATGTCCAGGATGGTCGACGACCTGCTGGACGTCTCGCGCATCGTCCGCGGCAAGGTCACCGTGCACATGGAGGCGGTACGGCTGTCCACCCTGTGCGAGCGCGCCGTCGAAGCCAGCAGTCCCCTGCTGGCCGCCAGGCAGCAGGAACTCATCGTTGACATCCCCGGCGAGGCGATCGTCCTGCAGGGCGATCTGGTGCGCCTGTCGCAGGTGCTGTCCAACCTGCTCAACAACGCCTCCAAGTTCACCGACCCGGGGGGAAAGATCAGCCTGGGCGCTTCGCTCCAGGGCGATGAGCTGTGCATCACCGTCTCGGACACCGGCCAGGGCATAGAGGCCGAATTCATGCCGCATATCTTTGACCTGTTCGCCCAGGGCGACCAGGCCCTGGACCGCGCCCAGGGCGGCCTGGGCATAGGCCTGACGCTGGTCAAGCACCTTGTGCAGTTGCACCAGGGCAGGGTGGAGGCCTACAGCGAGGGCCGCGGCAAGGGTTGCCGCATCTGCGTGTATTTCCCGGCCCGCGTGGCGGGCGAGGGGGCCGTCCTTCCCGCCGGCCCCGCACCGAAGGCGGCCAGGCCGGCGCCGGCCGCTTCCCGCAAAATCCTGGTCGTCGACGACCTGCCGGCATCGGCCGACACGCTCAAGGTCCTGCTCGAACTCGAGGGTTATGTGGTCAGGATCGCCAACGACGGCGCGGCGGCACTCACCGTGGCCCGGGAGTTCGCGCCCGACGTGCTCATCCTCGACATCGGCCTGCCCGGCATGGACGGCTTTGAAGTGGCCCGCCAGCTGCGGAGCAGCCCCGAATCCAGGGACGCGCTGATGATCGCGCTGACGGGATACGGGGAGGCCGAAAGCCGCCAGCGCTCGCAGCATGCGGGTTTTGACCACCATGTGGTCAAGCCCGCCGATATTGATTACCTGCTGTCCATCGTCAGCCAGCAGCCCGCGGCGCGCAATGCGGCGGGCGAGCGCTAGCCGCC
>NZ_AKIV01000155.1 GCF_000282655.1 Polaromonas sp. CF318 | reverse complement strand
AATCTGCGAAATCTGCGGATGAATTTTTATCCACAGATTTCGCAGATTTACACAGATGAAGACAATCACGTCTTGAGCAGCCTTTGGACCGGATCGCTTAGTCGCCCAAGTCCACCACGCTGGCCAGTGGCGCCCCGGCGGGCGCGGCATAGTCTGCGATCACCACGGCCCGGTCGGGACGGGCTGACACTTCGCCGAGAAGCTCCTTGACAAAGGTAATCGAGGGCGCATCCAAAGCCGCAAAAGGCTCGTCAAGCAACAACAGCGCAGCCCCCGAGGCAAACGCCGCCGCGAGCCACACCTTGCGCTTCGAGCCGGTGGACAGCATAAATAGCTGCTTGTCCCTATGCGGCTCCAGCCCCAAGCCTTCGACCAGAAGGCCTACCACGTTCGCGTCAAAACCGGGGTACCGGCCGCGAACGGTTTCGAAATACTGCAGCGGTGTGAGCTGGTCGAACTCGGTGCTGCGCGGCTCCATCCAGAACAGTTGCTGCCGGTAGGCCTCGGGCTGCTCCCCAAGCGACACACCGTTCAGTCGCAACTGCCCCGCATCCGCCTCCAAAGTGCCGGCCATCAAGCGGAGCAAGGTGCTTTTGCCGCGCCCGTCACCGCCTTGCACCAGGGTGACGCCTGGCGGAATGGACATGGACAGCTTGTCGAAAAGCTCCACCTTGGGTTTGGGGTAGTGGAAGCTGAGGCGTTCAATGGTGAGCAAGGGCACGTCCTTGTGTTTTTAGGTATTTGGTTTTTGTCTTCGGCTGTTTGGTATTCCGGTATTCGGGTCCCCTTGTGTATGCGCCGAGGAGCGGAGGTTCAGGCGGATCAGGGATCGCGTTGTCTGAGCGAAGCGCAGCGTAGCGAGTTTAGCGAGACCCCGCCTGGACCGAGCACCGCAGGTTGCCCGTAGCGAAGCGAAGGGACGCAGGCACCAGGGTCGCCTTTTGGTATTCGCGTAACTTCGCTTCGCGAAGTGAGCGAATCCCCACTGCGTGACCTTTTGCTTACTTTTGGTGTTCACGTAACTTCGCTTTGCGAAGTGAGTGAACCCCGCGCGCATAGCGCGCCTTTTGGCGAACAAAAGAAAACCCGCTTTGCGGGTTTCGCTAAAAGTGAGTTGCCGCCGGGCAACCCCCGGCCAACCGACTTCAGCAGGGCAACTACCGCTGGAAAAAACCAGTCCTAACCCGTATTCCTCAACCCCGCCGCAATCCCATTGATAGAAATATGAATACCCGTCTGCACCCGCTGGTCGGCTTGCCCCGCCCTGTAGCGCCGCACCAGTTCAACCTGCAAATGATGCAGCGGGTCGATATAGGGGAAACGGTGGCGTATGGAGCGCTGCAGCGCGGCGTTGCCGGCCAGGCGCTGCTTTTCGCCGGTGATCAGGGCCAGGGCCTCGGCCGTGAGGTGCCATTCGGCCTCGATGGCGCTGAAGATTTTTTTGCGCAGGCGCGCGTCGCCCATGAGCTCGGAATAGCGCGAGGCCAGGGCCAGGTCGCTCTTGGCCAGCACCATGTCCATGTTGCTGAGCAGGGTGCGAAAGAAGGGCCACTGCTTGTACATTTTCTGCAGCAGCGCGAGCGCTTCCTTGCGCGCGGCGGGCGTGCCGCCCTGGCCCAGCATGTGCGCGATGGCCGAGCCGAAGCCGTACCAACCGGGCAGGGTGAGGCGGCACTGGCCCCAGCTGAAGCCCCAGGGGATGGCGCGCAGGTCTTCGATTTTTTGCGAGGCCTTGCGGGAAGCCGGGCGCGAGCCGATGTTGAGCTCGGCGATTTCGCGTATCGGCGTGGCGCTGAAAAAATACTCGGTAAAGCCCGGGGTGTCGTAGACCAGCGTGCGGTAGGCCGCCATGCTGGCCTGCGAGAGTTCGGCCGCGGCCTGCAAAAAGGCCTTGGTCGCGGGTTTGGTCGGCTGCAGCAGCGTGGCTTCCAGCGTGGCGGCGACCAGGGTTTCAAGGTTGCGCCTGCCGATTTCGGGGTTCGCGTATTTGGAGCCTATGACCTCGCCCTGCTCGGTCAGGCGTATCTGCCCGCGCACCGTGCCCGGCGGCTGGGCCAGGATGGCCTGGTAGCTGGGGCCGCCGCCGCGGCCCACGGTGCCGCCGCGGCCGTGGAACATGCGCAGCTGGATGTTGTGCGAGTTGGCGAGTACGTCAAAGAGTTCGACCAGCGCGATCTCGGCGCGGTAAAGCTCCCAATTGCTGGTGAAGATGCCGCCGTCCTTGTTGCTGTCGGAATAGCCGAGCATGATGTCCTGCTCGGCGCCGCTGCGCTTGACCAGCTGGGCAATGCCGGGCAGGGCGTAGAACTCGCGCATGATGGGCGCGGCATTGCGCAGGTCTTCAATGGTCTCGAAGAGCGGCACCACGATCAAATCGTTCGTCGCGTTGCTGTCGAGCGTGCCGTGCATCAAGCCGACTTCTTTTTGCAGCAGCAGCACCTCCAGCAAATCGCTGACGGTTTCGGTGTGGCTGATGATGTAGTGGCGAATCGCTTCCTTGCCGAAGCGTGCGCGCGCCGTGCGGGCGGCTTCAAAAATCGCGAGTTCGCTTTGCGCATGGGCCGAATAGTCGCTGCCGACCACGCGAAGCGGCCGCGCGTCGTTGAGCAGGCCCACCAGCAGCGCGCGCCTGGCGGCTTCGTCGAGCTTGCCGTAGTGGGGCTCTATGCGCGCGACGGCGAGCAGCTCGGCCACAACTTCCTCATGCTTGTCGGAGCTTTGGCGCAAGTCGACCGTGGCCAGGTGAAAGCCGAAGACCTCGACCGCGCGTATCAGTGGGTGCAGGCGCTGGGCGATCAGGGCCTCGCCGTGGTGGGCCTTGAGCGAGGCTTCAATGGTGCGCAGGTCGGCCAGGAAATCCTCGGACTTCAGGTAGGCGTTTTGCGGCGCGACGGCGTGGCGCGCGGCGTCGCCGCCGGTCAGGTCTTTGAGCGTGGCGGCCAGGCGGGCATAGACGCCGGTCAGGGCGCGGCGGTAGGGCTCGTCCTTGCGGTGCTCGCTGGTGTCGGGCGAGCTTTCGGCGAGGGCGCGCATCTCGGGGCTGAAATCGACCAGCATGGCCGACAGCGAAAGCTCGCCGCCCAGGAAGTGGACCTCGGTCAGGTAGTGGCGCAGCGCCACCTCGGCCTGCCGGCTCAGCGCGTAGTTGAGGGTGTCGGCGCTGACGTTGGGGTTGCCGTCGCGGTCTCCGCCTATCCACTGGCCCATGCGTAAAAAGCTGTGCACCGGCTGGTTGCCGAGCTCACGCTCGAGGTTGGCGTACAGCTTGGGGATTTCACGCAGGAAGGTGGCTTCGTAATAACTGAGCGCGTTTTCGATCTCGTCGGCCACGGTGAGCTTGGAAAAGCGCAGCAGCCGGGTTTGCCACAGCTGCATGACGCGGGCGCGTAGCTGGGCCTCGTTGGCGGCCAGTTCGCGCGGCGTGAGGGCGTCCTTGGCGGCGTTGTGGGCCAGGGCCAGCGCCTTGATGTCGTCGCGCGCGGTCAGCAGCTGGGCGATGTCGCGCTCGGCGTCCAGGATGCTTTTGCGCTGCACCTCGGTGGGGTGGGCGGTGAGCACGGGTGAGACAAAGCTGTGCGCCAGCGTATTGGAGATGGTGCGGGTCGAGATGCCGGCCCAGCGCAGGCGGGCCAGCGCCACTTCGATGCTGCCTTCCTGGGTGTCGCCTGCGCGCTCATGCACGGCGCGGCGGCGTATGTGGTGGCGGTCTTCGGCCAGGTTGGCCAGGTGGCTGAAATAGGTGAAGGCGCGTATCACGCTGACCGTCTGGTCGCCCGACAGGCCCTTGAGCAGCTTCTTGAGGGCCTTGTCGGCTTCGGGGTCGGCGTCGCGCCGGAAGGTGACGGAGAGCTTGCGCACCTGCTCGATCAGCTCATAGGCGGCCACGCCTTCCTGTTCGCGGATCACGTCGCCCAGGATGCGGCCCAACAGGCGTATGTCTTCGACCAGGGGGCGTTCGTTGTCCCGCGAGCGGGTGGAAGCCTTGGGCGCCGCGGCTGTCGCGCCGTCCCTGGCGCCCTCGCTGGCGTGTTGTTGTAGCTTCTTGGCGCGCGCGGAAGTGACCATCTCTACCCTCTAGTTCTTAAGCTTTGTCCTGAGCCCTGCATGCTAGCATTCACTTTCCCCCAAGTATTACAAGCAGGTTACGAGTGTCCGCAGTGTCTGAATCCAACCCCCCTGATATGAAGAAGGTGGTCATCGCCACACGCGAGAGCCGCCTGGCGATGTGGCAGGCCGAGCATGTGAAGGCCTTGCTCGAGTCGCGCCTGGGCTGGCAGGTCGAGCTGCTGGGCATGACCACCCAGGGCGACCAGATCCTGGACCGCTCGCTGAGCAAGGTCGGCGGCAAGGGCCTGTTCGTCAAGGAGCTCGAGGTGGCGCTCAGCGAAGGCCGGGCCGACATCGCCGTGCATTCGCTCAAGGATGTGCCCATGGACCTGCCCGAAGGCTTCGCGCTGGCCTGCGTGCTGGAGCGTGAGGACCCGCGCGATGCTTTTGTGTCTAACCAATTCGCCGGCCTGGCCGATTTGCCGCAGGGCGCGGTGGTGGGTACCTCCAGCCTGCGCAGGCTGGTGCTGCTCAAGGCCCTGCGGCCCGACCTGGTGATACAACCGCTGCGCGGCAACCTGGACACGCGCCTGCGCAAGCTGGACGAGGGCCAGTACCAGGCCATTGTGCTGGCGGCCGCGGGCCTCAAGCGCCTGGGGCTGGAATCGCGCATACGCGCCACTTTTGAGCCGGCCCAGATGCTGCCCGCCGCGGGTCAGGGCGCATTGGGCATTGAAGTGCGCGCCGACCGCGCCGACCTGCTGGCCGCGCTGGCCACGCTGGCGCACCAGCCGACCTGGCTGGCCGTGACGGCCGAGCGCACGGTCTCGCGCGCCATGGGCGGCAGCTGCTCCATGCCGCTGGCGGCTTTCACGCAGGGCGCTGCGGCGGGCGGCAACATGCAGCTGAGCGCCGCCTGGGGCGACCCGGCCACGGCCGAGGCGCCGTCCGGCAGTGCCGCCCCCTTGGCGCCCTTGGTGCAGGTAAAACAAAGCGCCCAGGTGCGCAATTTCGCCGAGGCCGAGGCCCTGGGCGAGGCCGTGGCGGCGCAATTGCGCGCCGGCGGCGCGGTCTGGGCCGGCAAGGGCCAGGCCTGATGCACCCCATGCCGGCGCCTGCGGCCGGTGCGGCCCCCGTCATCGTGACGCGCCCCGCGGCGGATGCGCAGCACTGGGTGCGCGAGCTGCGGCAGGCCGGCTTGGCGGCCGAAGCGCTGCCGCTGATCGATATCGCAGCCGCGCTTGACACCGGCGCGCTGGCGCGGGCCTGGCAAACGCTGGATCGCTATGCGGCCTGCATGTTTGTCAGCGGCAACGCGGTGGCGTATTTTTTCAAATCCCCCCTGGCGAGCGGCCTGCCGCCCACCCTGCGCCTGATGGCGCCCGGGCCCGGCACCGTGGCGGCCCTGCTGGCCGCGGGTGTGTCTGCCGCGCAGGTCGATGCGCCGGCCGCCGACGCCGGGCAATTTGACTCCGAGGCGCTGTGGGCCGTGGTCGGGCAGCGCGACTGGCAAGGAAAGCGCGTGCTGGTGCTGCGCGGTGAAAGCCCGGATGCCGCGGGCGGCGCGGCGTCCTCGGGGCGCGACTGGATCGCCCGCAAGTGGAAAAGCGCCGGCGCCCAGGTGGATTTTGTCGGCGTATACCAGCGCCGCGCACCGCAGCTCAGCGAGCAGCAGTTACAGCGCGCGCGCGCCGCCAGCGTGGACCGCTCGGTGTGGCTGTTCAGCAGTTCGGAGGCGCTGGCCAACCTCCTGGGCCAGCCGGCCCTGGCCGGTGTCGACTGGCGCGGCGCCCGCGCGGTGGCGACGCATCCGCGCATTGTGGACGCGGTGCGCGCCGCCGGCTGGGGTGTTGTTGTGGCGTCACGCCCCGCCCTGACGGACATCAGGGACACATTGGCCTCGATAGAATCCCTGTATCCATGAGCGATCCCCACATAGCCCAGCCCACGCCTTCCACGCCCGACAAGGAGCCCGTGCTGGAGCGCGCTCTGGTGGTGGCCGAGCCGCACATCACGGCACCCGACAACTGGCTGGTGCCGCGCAAATGGGCGCTGGGGGTGGCCGCGCTGGCGGCCGGGGGCCTGCTGGCCAGCGGCCTGCTGTGGCAAAAGCTGGGCACTATCCAGGAAGAACTGGCCCGCCGCAGCCTGGACTCCGGCGCGCAGGCCATCGAAGCGCGCGCGCTGGCGCGCCAGGCCCAGGAGGCCACGCGCGAACTCTCGGCGCGGCTGGCCATCCAGGAAACCCGCATCAGCGAAGTCAGCCTGCAGCGCACCCAGCTTGAAGAACTGATGCAAAGCCTGTCGCGCTCGCGTGATGAAAACCTGGTGGTGGACGTGGAGTCCGCGCTGCGCCTGGCGCAGCAGCAGGCCCAGCTCACCGGCAGCGCCGAACCGCTGCTGGCCGCGCTCAAGTCGGCCGACCAGCGCCTGGCGCGCGCCGCACAGCCGCGCCTGAACCCCCTGCAGCGCGCCATCGCCCGCGACATGGACCGCATCAAGGCCGCGACGCTGACCGACGTGCCGGTGCTGATGCTCAAACTCGACGAACTGGCCCGCCTGGCCGACGACCTGCCGGTGGCCAATGCCATGGTGGCCAGCAGCCCCTTGCGCGCGGCGCCCGCCCTGGCCGTGCCCGCACCGGCCGCGCGCGCCAGCGCGCCGGCGGCCGACAAGCCCGCGGAGGGGATGTTCGACAAACTTTCGCTCAGCGCCTGGTCGCAGCGCACGCTGGACAACCTGCGCGATGAAGCCCGCAAGCTGCTGCGCGTGAGCCGCATCGAGCAGCCCGAGGCGGCGCTGCTGTCGCCCGAGCAGTCTTTCTTCCTGCGCGAAAACCTGAAACTGCGCCTGCTCAATGCGCGCCTGGCCCTGCTGTCGCGCCAGACCGACTCGGTGCGCGCCGACCTTGCCAGCGCCGGCGCCTGGCTGGGCAAGTACTTCGATCCTTCCTCGCGCAAAACCCAGGCCGCGGCCCAGCTGCTGGCCCAGGTGCAAGGCCAGCTCAAAACCAGCGAGCTGCCGCGCCTTGACGAAACCATGGCCGCGCTGGCCACGGCGGCCGCGGGCCGCTGATTCTTCGCAAAGGCAGGACACACGCATGCGCGCCGCCCTCTGGCTACTGGCCCTTTTTGGCGTGGCGGTTGCCGTGGCGCTGTTGGCGGGCAACAACCAGGCCGTCGTCACCATCTTCTGGCCGCCGCACCGGGTCGACATTTCCTTCAACCTGGCGGTGATGCTGCTGGCCGCGCTCTTCTTTGTGCTCTACCTGGCGCTGCGCGCGGTGTCGGCGGTGTTCTCGCTGCCGGCCGAGGCGCGGCGCTGGCGTGCCCAGCAAAAAGAGCGCGCCATGTACGGCGCCCTCATGGATTCGCTGGCCCACCTGCTGGCCGGGCGCTACATACGCTCGACCAAATCGGCGCAGAACGCGCTGGCGCAGGAAAAAAGCCTGCGCCCGCTGGCCGACCACTACAGCCACGTGACCGGCCACAGTTCCAGCCGCGGCGCCCAGCTGCGCGCGCTGGCCCATCTGCTGGTGGCCGAGGCCGCGCAGTCGCTGCAGAACAAGGGCCTGCGCGACCAGCACCTGCACCAGGCGCTGAAAAGCTCGGCGCCGCGCCATGCACAGGAAGTGCGCGAGGGCGTGCAGTTCCGCGCGGCGCGCTGGGCGCTGGACGACCGCGATGCGGGCGCCGCGCTCGACTGGCTGGCCCAACTGCCGCAGGGCGCGTCGCGCCGCACGCTGGCCCTGCGCATGAAGCTGCGCGCCTCGCGCCATGCGCGGCAGACTTCGAAAGCGCTGGAAACCGCGCGCCTGCTGGCCAAGCACCGCGCGTTTTCGCAGGCGGCGGCGCAAAGCATCATCCGCGGCCTGGCGTTGGAGCTGCTCAATGACGCGCACGACCCGGTGCAGCTGCAGCAGGCCTGGTTTTCACTCGACCAGAGCGAGCGCGCCATGCCCGAGCTGGTGGTGCATGCCGCATCGCGCCTGATGGCGCTGCACGGCGAGCCGGAGCTCGCGCGCAGCTGGCTGCTGCAGGTCTGGGACGCGATGATGCAGCCGCGCTCGGACATAGGCGACAACCTGCGCATCAAGCTGATCGGTGTGCTGGAGGCCGGCCTGGATTCGCTGGACGCCGCCTGGCTGGCACGCATTGAAACCGCGCAGCTGAGCCGGCCGCGCGACGCCAACCTGCAATACCTGGCGGGCATGGCCTGCCTGAACCGCCAGCTCTGGGGCAAGGCCCGCCAGCTGCTGTCGCAGGCCGCGCCGGCCCTGCAGGACGTGGCGCTGCACCGCAACGCCTGGCGCGCGCTGGCCGTGCTGGCCGAGCAGCGCGAGGACGAAGCCGCCGCCGCGCAGGCCTACAAGCGCGCCGCGCAGATCTGAGCGGCGCTTTTCAGGATCAGGGCTTGACCATCTGGGCCGCCTTGGCCCGCTGCGTATAACCCTGGTAAGCGGGCAGGGCGATGGCGGCGATGAGGCCTATGACCATGATGACGGGGAAGGCCAGGCCGCCTATCTTGACCATCGTGGTGTTGGGCGGTGGGGGTGCGCCGAAGCGGTTGCCGCCCTTGGTGCCCGGGTTGAACAGCCAGACCAGGCCGACCAGCGGGATCAGGGCCAGCAGTATCGTCCAGCCGGACCATCCCATGTCGTGGCTGCGCTGTATGCTCAGCAGCACGATGAAGATGAAGTAGGGGATGGTCGCCAGCATGCCGAGCACGCCGGCCGCCTTGCCGAAACCGAGGGCGCCGGCAATAAAGCCCAGCACGACGGCCGCCACCACCATCAGCAGGTAGCCGCCCAGGTTGTAGGCCAGGTAGCGCAGCCGGCCGACCCGCCCTTTGGCCGAAAACAGCTTGACGGGCTGCACGCCCGCCTCGTTGTCAAAAACATCGTCCACCACGGCCTTGGGCGCTGCATACGGGTTCACTGCTTCGGACATCGCTATCCCTCCTGTTGTTGAGACCCGAAGGATAACCGTTGCCGGGGCGCCTGTGGACCCCCTGGTGCCGCTTTTTACAGCAGGCCTGCGCGCTTGACCGCGTGGTAGCGGTTGACCAGCGAGACGGCCAGCTGCGCCGGCTCCACGTCCATGGAAAGCGGGTCCTGGCCGACCACGCGCGCGAAGGCGTCGCGCCGCGACTGCGCGAACAGGTGGGCGGCCGCCACGTCCACCGCGTCCGCGGGGCTGGACAAGGCCTGGCCGGCGATGCGGCCCAGCACGCGCTCGCGCAGGCTGGCCACCAGCACCAGGTGCTGGCGGCGCAGCAGCTTGATCGCCGGGCGCAGCTCGGCCGCGTCCTCGTCGCGGAAGTTGGTCAGCACTATGACCAGCGCGCGCCGGCGCTGCACGCGCAGCAGTTCCTGGGCGGCCAGCAGGTAGTCCGAATGCATGGCACCGGGCTGTATGTCGTGCAGGCGGTTCATCAGGGCGTTGAGCGTGGCCGTGCCCTTGCGCGGCGCAAAATCGCGGCGCTGCCCCGGCAGGCCGCCGAAGGTCATGGCACCGACCTCGTCGCCCTCCTTGAGGGCCACATAACTCAGCAGCATCAGCGCGTTGAGGGCCTCGTCGAAGTGGCTGCCGCCCTGGCCGGCGTCCTGCTCCGGCCCGCCTTCGTCGGCGCGCATGCGGCGGCCGCAGTCGAGCAGGAAGAAGACGCACTGGTCGCGGTCGTCCTGGAATTCGCGCACGATGGGCCGCTGGTGGCGCAGCGTGGCCTTCCAGTCGATGTGGCGCAGCGAATCGCCGGTCCTGTAGTCGGCCAGCTGGCGGAAGTCGGTGCCCAGGCCGCGCTGCACATAGGTCTTGATGCCGATCTGCGCCAGTCGCCGGTCGCCGGACAGCCAGGCGTAGCGCGCCAGCGCGGCGAAGTTGGGGTACACGCGCAGCTTGCCGGGCTGGCCCAGCGACTGCTGCACCTCGAAGCAGCCGCCGCGGCTGCGCCAGCGTAGCTGGGTGGTGCCGAAAAGCGCCACGCCGCGCTCGCGCGCGGTCACCGTGTAGCGCAACTCGGCGCGCGACGCCGGCGGCACGGTCAGGGATTGCGGCAGGCCCTCGAAGGCAAAGCGCGGGTCCACCTCGTCGAACACGGTCACGGACCAGGCCAGCGGGCCTTCGTTGACCAGCACCAGCGTGAGCACGGTGGGCACGCCCAGCGAAAAGGCGCCGGGCAGCGTGCGCTCCATGCGCAGCGGTGCCTGGCGCCACAGGCGCCGGCTGCGCCAGAGGTCCAACAGCGCGCCGGCCAGCGCCGGCAGCAGCAGGGCGCCGGCCAGCAGGGCCAGCGTGTCCACCGGCAGGCCCGCAAGCAGGGCCAGGCAAGCGGCCACGGCGGCGCCGGCCAGCGCCTGGACCGTGCCTGCCGTGGGAATCACCAGCCAGCGCATGCGGCCGGGCCTCAGAGACGCGGCGCCTGCACGCTGCCCTGGGCGCTGCGCAGCAGGTCGTCCACACCCAGGCCTTCGAGCTGGGCGTCGGGCGAAATCATCACGCGGTGGCGCAGGGCCGGCAGGGTCTGGCGCGCCACGTCATCGGGGGTGATGAAGTCGCGCCCGTCCATCAGCGCGCCGGCGCGTGCGGCGCGCACCAGCGCCATGGTGCCGCGCGGCCCCGCGCCGGACGAGAGGCCCGGCCAGTCGCGCGTGGCGCGCGCGATGCGCACCGCGTAGTCAATCACCTGTTCATGCGCCTGCACCAGGCTGGCCAGGCGCTGCAGCTCCAGCACCTGGGTGTCGTCCAGGCAGGGCCTGACCGCGTCCAGCGGCAGCTGGTTGCCGGCGCGCTGGCCGGTGGTCAGCTGCACGACCGCTTTTTCTTCGGCGTGGCTGGGGAAGGCGATGTTGATCTTGAGCAGGAAGCGGTCCAGCTGCGCCTCGGGCAAGGGGTAGGTGCCTTCGGTGTCTATCGGGTTTTGCGTTGCCATCACCATGAAGGGACGCGGCAGCGGCATGGCCCGGCCTTCCAGCGTGACCTGGTATTCCTGCATCACCTCGAGCAAGGCGCTCTGGGTCTTGGCCGGCGCGCGGTTGATTTCGTCGGCCAGCAGCAAATGGGTGAAGACGGGCCCCTGGTGCACGCGCAGCGTGCCTATGCCGGCTTCGCCGCGGGTCGACGGGTCCAGCACCGAGTGGCCGGTGATGTCCGAGGGCATCAGGTCGGGCGTGAACTGCACGCGCGCGTAGCGCAGGCTCATGGCCTGCGCCAGTGCCCGCGCCAGCAGTGTTTTGCCCAGTCCGGGCACGCCCTCGATCAGCACGTGGCCGGACGCGACCAGCGCCACCAGGGTCTGGTCGACGGCTTCCTTCTGGCCGACCACGGCCTTGCCGACTTCATGGCGCAGGGTCTGCAGCCATTCGGCCGCGCGTATCAGTTCGTCGTTGGGAATCGATGACATGGTGGTTTCTCGGTTTCAGGATGAAGAAGGGGTGGAAGCGGTGGATGAAACGGGCGGCGGGACGGGCTCGCGCGCGTCCAGCCGCCGGCGCGCGGTTTCCAGCAGTTCGAGGTCGGCGGCCAGCGTGCCGCGGTTGCGGGCCCTGTCAGCCTGCGCACGTTCGAGCAGCTGCGCGTCCAGGCCGGTGGCGCGCGCGATTTCGTGGGTGCGCCGCGCCGGCTCGAGTTGCGAAAACCGGGGCAGTTGCCGCGCGGCTGACGCGTGCAGGGCGCGAAGCTGGGCCGCATGCAGTGCTTTCGGCCCGTGCATGTGCAGAAAGCGCGCGGTGCCGCGCACCTGCTCGGCCATGGAGCGCCTGTGGGAGGGGGCGGACGGCGCCAGCGGCCCGAAGCGCACGCCGGCGCGCCACAGGGCCAGCGCCAGGGCCAGCAGGCCCAGCAGCAGCGCCGCCCAGGCCTGGTGCCAGAGCCAGGGCGCGAAGGGCTCCCTGGCCTCTTCGGCGACAAACCAGAATTCGGCACCGGCGCGCGCCTGCAGCGCCGCGGCCGCCACCTGCGCGTTGTCGGCGCGCAGCAGGTTGCTGTTGCTCAGCATGTCCCATCCGCCGAGCACGGTGACCGTGCCCCGGCCGACCTGCACGCGCACGGCCTCGATCCCGACCGTGCCGCGCAGCGACCACAGGGGGGCAGCCAGCCGGTTCGCCGGCAGGTACTGGGGACTGAAGTAGGCGCCGCAGACGCGAAAGACGCGGCTGTCGCCATAGCTGGCCGCGACCTCGGCGGGTTCCTCCACCGCACGGCAGTCCATGTCCTTGGCGGCCTTGTCGAAAGGCCGAGCCGGCGTGATTGTCTGCGGCCGGATCGCGTTTTCCTGGGTGATGGGCAGCCAGCCCGCGAGCGATTTGTGCCGGACCAGGAAGCCCGGGATGACCAGGTGCCCACCCTGCGCCACCCAGGCGCGCAGGCGCTGAACGCGTTCGGGGAACAGGTCCCAGTTGTGCGACACCAGCACCAGCCGCGCCTGCGGCGGCGGCATGGCGTCCAGGCTTTGTTGCCGCACGACTTTCGCCCCCAGGGCACCCAGCAGTTTTTCGGTCGCGTACAGCGGGTTGGTCAGGGCTTCACCCTTGGCCGGCGTGGGGACGTCGACGTCGACCCATTCGGTGGCCGACACCAACCAGATGCCACCCGCCAGCAGCAGCACCGCCAGCAGGACCAGGATCAGCCGGTCCCTCATGGCGCCGCCTTGGCCGCTGCGGCCGGCGCGCCCAGGCGCGCGTCAAATTCGGCGCACAGCGCCAGCACGCCGGCCGTGGGCGGCAGGCGCCCGCCATAGGCCGCCAGTTGCCAGGCGGCCACCAGCCGGGCAAAAAAGTCGAGCGACGGCGGCGCCAGCCGGCCTTCGCTGAGCGCCACACATTCGCCTTCGGTGCTGGCGTTGCGTATGGGCACCGCATGCAGGTGCACCAGGCGCGAGAGCGCGCCGCGGTAAAGCAGCGACAGCGCGGGCCGCCGCTGGCCGCGCTGCCAGAGCGAGGCGACCGCGGAGCCCACGTCGTCGGGCAGGCTTTCGGGGCGTATATCCAGGCTGCCGATGTGGCTGGGCAGGGGCGCCATGCGGTGCCGGCCGCCGCCGGCGCGCACCTGCGCCCAGCGCCGTATGCGGATCACCAGCCAGGCCAGGGCCAGCGCGCCCAGCGCCCACACCAGCAGGCGCGCGGCTTCGGACACCCTGGTCACAAAATCCTTGAGCCAGCCGAAACCGTCGCTGTCCTTCTTTTTGTCCTCGGGCTTTTTGTCCTGGCTTTTCAGGCGCAGGCTTTTTTCGCTCTTGCTGCCGGGCAGGTTGGGATCGGCGCGAACCCGTTCGACGGCCGATTTCACCTGCTGGCGCGAGGGCGGCTCGCCGGGTGCTGCGGCCTGCGCACCGGCCCAGGCCGGCGCCCAGGCCACGCAGCCAGCGATCAGCACGCGGGCCAGGGCCTGCCGCCATCGGGCATCACGGCGTGCGGCCCTCATGCGCCGGCCTTTGCCGGTGCGGGCGTGAAGGCGCGGCGAAATTCCTGCTCGATGTCCCAGGCTTCGAGCTCGACGCGGCGGTTCAGGTACATGGCAAAGCCGGCCGCCACAAAAAAGGGTTCGACCAGCCCGACGACAAAGGCGTAGACCACCGCCAGGCACAGGCTTTGCAGCGTCGACTCCGTGGCGATCAGCCAGCGCCAGAGCTCCGAAAGGCTGCCCTCGGGCGCGAACCAGAACAGGATGGAGAGCAGGGCGAACTCCAGCGCGATCTCGACGTTGGAAAAAATCAGCTGCATGCCCGCGCCCGCGCCGCGCCGCCCGCGCAGCAGCTGGTCGCGCCGCTTGCGCCTGGCGCCGCCGCGCTGGCCTTCGAGCTGCTCTATGGCCTGGGTGTAGGAGCGCCAGGGCGACAGCCGCCGCCACAGCAGCGTGCGCAGCAGTTGCCCGCCCCACACCTGGGCGCGATGCTCCCAGAGGTCTTTCCAGCGGGTGGACTGGCCGAACACCGCGCGCGACAGGATGAACAGCAGGCTGCGGTCAAACCAGGGCTTGAGGCAAAAAATAAGCAGGCCGGGCAGCCAGTAGGCGAATTCGATGGTGCACAGCAGCAGCGCGATGACCACCACATACATGGGCAGGAAAGTGCGCCAGATGGATGCCGCATGGCGGCGCACCAGCGCGACGCCCAGGTCGGCGGCTTCGGCCATGGGGCGCGGGCGTAGCGCGACGGCCAGCGCGTCAACCTGCATGGCGCTGCCCTTCGCTCGCGGGTGCTTGGCCGGCGCGCGGCCGCCCCTGCCAGCCCAGGTAGGCCAGCACGAGGGCCCAGCAAGCCGCGCCGGCGCCGTATTTCACGGCGGGCGTGACCCAGCGCGCCGAGGACCAGAAGGCTTCGACGGCGGCGGCGATCAGCAGCAGGCCGATGACGCCGTAGACCACCACGATGGCGTGGCGCGCCGCCAGGCGCAGTGCCTCCAGGCGCGTGTGCCGGCCCGGTGCGATCAGGGCGTAGCCCAGGCGCAGCCCGGCCGCGCCCGCCAGCACGATGGCCGTCAGTTCGAAGGCGCCATGGGTGATGACGAAGGAGCAGAAGTTCTGCCCGTGGCCCGAGGCGATCAGATAGCCGCCCACGGCGCCTATCTGCACGCCGTTGAACAGCAGCACACCGGCGCTGCCGATGCCGCCGAAAATGCCGGCGGCGAAACAGCGAAAGCCTATGCCGATGTTGTGCATGACGTAAAAGCCGAACATTTGCCAGTCGCCGCTGGCGTCGCGGTTGCGCCCGAAAGACTTGGCGCTGTCGCTGTACATGCTGTCGAACTGCTGCACCTGTGCCGCATCCAGCAGGTGCAGGATGAAACCCGGATCGCGGTAGGTGGCCAGGCCCGCGGCCAGCAGCGGCACCACGAACAGCAGGGCCGCCACCAGCAGGTAGGCGCGGTGCGCGCGCACGGCCTGCGGGAAGTCGACCAGCGCCAGCATGCCCAGGCGCGCCAGGCCGTAGTCGTGGCGCCGGTAGATCAGCCGGTGGGCGCTTTGCGTCAGGGCTTCCAGACGCTGCGTCAGGTGGACCGGATAGGCGCGGGCCTGCGCCAGCGCCAGGTGTTCGCAGACGCGGCGGTACAGCGTGGCCAGCCGCGCGCCGTCGAACCTGCGCTCGGTCTCGGCGACGCCTATGACCTTCTCGAGTTCGTTCCAGAGCGGCGCATAGGCCGCTTCAAACTGCAGGGGCGTCATGGCCGGGCCTCTCCCTCGCGCCGGCCCATCAGCCACTGCGCCACGCCCAGCAGGCGCTGCGTGGCGCTGCTGCCCGGCGCTCCCGTGCCCAGCACCGGTTCGGCCAGGGCGGCGAGTTCGCCCAGGCGCTCAGGCGTCAGCCGCGTGGCCCGGCCGGCCCAGGCCAGCACCGAGGCCTGCTCGGCGGCCGACAGCGGCCGCGCGGGGGCCAGTGGCGCTGACAGGGGCACCTCGCCGTGCAGCTTGACGGCATCGGTGAAGACCACCAGCGTGCCGGCGGCCAGGTCGCCCAGGCGTTTGCTGTCGCGCCGCCAGAGCATGGACACCAGCCCGGCGCCGAACAGCGCGGGCATGAAATCGGCGGCGCGCAGCAGGTTGCGGGTCAGCGAGGCGGCGGGCGTCACCGGCAGGCCGGAATCCATCACCACGCGCAGGCCCATGGCCCGCTTGCCGGGGGTGGCGGCCGCGCGGGTCAGCTCGAACGCCACGGGATAAAACCATTCAAGGCCGAAATACGCGAGCAGCAGCACGGCCCCGCCGGCCTTGCCCATCAGGCCGACCACAATGGCCACGGCGATGAACAGGCAGGCGCGTATGGCCAGGTCTATCAGGTAGGCCAGCCCACGCGCGACGATGCCGGCGGGCCGCAGGGACAGGGTGATGCCTTCGGGCGTTTCGGCCGTGTAAATCGTGTCCAGGCGCGCGTTGGCCACAGGCTGGGGCCTCAGGCCTTGACGACGATGGTGTCCGCGATCTCGTCGTGCAGGCAGCGGCGGGACTTGCGAAAGATCATCAGGCAGTCGATCAGGGAATAAACCCAGACCACGGCCATGACGAGGCCGGCCACAAAGCCCGCGCCGTAGCGCAAGGCCAGGCGCGTGGGGGAAACGGCTTCGCCCGAGGGCCGGACAATGCGCAGCTTGAGCAGGACCTTGCCCAGGGTCTGGCCCCGCGTCGCGAGCAGGTAACCGTTGAGCAGGACGAAGATCAAGGCGCCGATGGCCATGCTCAGCGGGTTGAAGGACCACGCCCCTGTTCCTTGCGCGGCCCAGGGGTTGTAGGGGGTCAGCACCGACACCAGCCAGAGCACCAGGCTCTGGAAAACCGTGTCGAGAATGACGGCGCCAAGCCGTTCGACGCGGCCGGCCAGCTGCGGGCCTTCATTGGCATCGGCGACATCCGCCACCGTGGCCTGCGGCGGCGCATAGCGCGCGTCGTGCATGGGCTGGTCCATGGTCTTCCCTCCTGTATCGGTTTTGTTGGACTGATTCTAGGGCTTGTTTCAAGGCAAAAAAAAAGCCCGCATGAGCGGGCCTTTTTCAGGGAGCGGCCGCTGGTGCGGCCGGGCTGCTGCGCTTACTGGCCCGCCGATTTTTCAAAGGGCAGGGACATCGCGCCCAGGTTGCGCCGGGTTTCGACCAGCACCAGCGGGCCTTCGTCGGCCACGACCAGCGGCGGGCGCTCGCGCGGCACGTGCACCGGCTTGACCTCGGCGGCGATGGCGGCTTTGGCCTCGGCGATCTTGGCCGCGTCGGAGTTCACCCACTGCAGGCCCGAGGACTGGGCCACCTGGGCCAGTTCATCAAGGGGCAGCGCGTAGGTCTGGACCTTGGGCAGGCTGATGGCCGCGGCGGCCGGTGCGGGCTGCGCTACGGCCACAGGTGCGGGTGCGGGCGCCGGTGCGGCCACAGCCACGGGGGCTGTGTAGGCGGGTGCCGGTGCTGCTTCAGGCACAAAAGGCGCCGCGGGCGTTACAGCGGCCGCGGGTGCCGCGTAGCTGGCGACGACTTCCGGCGCGCGTTCTTCGCGGGTCTGCGGCTGCTGCTGGACTTCCGCGAAACCGGCCTGGCCGGCGTCGGTGCCTTCGGCGGGCTGCTGCTCGCCGCGTTCGCCGTTCTCACCGCGTTCGCGGCGGTCGCGGCCGTAGCGGTCGCGGCTGCGGCGCTCGCGCGGCTGGCGCTGTTCGTCGCCCTGGCCGTTCTGCACGGGAGCGACGGGATTGCCGGCTTCGTCGAGCACGGGTGCCGCTGCGGCCTCGGGGTTGAAGCCGGCGCCGGCATTCTGGCCTTCGGCGGCGCCCTCGGGGCGGTCGCTGCCGCGGCGCTCGCCACGGCGGCCGTTACGGTCGCCGCGTTCACGGCGGCCTTCGCCGCGCTCGCCACGCGGTTCGCGGTTGCCCTGGCGTTCACCGTCCTGGGGCGCGCGTTCCTGGCGCGGCTCGGCGGCTTCGCCACCCATGGCGGCTGCCATGGCGGCCTGGTTGGCCAGCGCGAGGTCCTGCTCAACGGCGTCGCGCTGGATACGTTCACCGCGTTCGCCACGCTCGCCGTTGCGTTCACCGCCTCGCTCGCCGCGTTCACGGCGGTTGCGGCCGCCTTCGCGGCCTTCACGGTTGGGCGTCTCGCCGCGTGGCTGCTCGCTCGCGCCTTCGGGGCGGGCTTCACCGGCCGGCCGTTCCTGGCGGCCTTCGGCATTGCGCTCGCGGCGTTCGCCGCCACGGCCTTCACCACGTTCGCCACGGCTTTCGGGGCGTGCTTCGCGACCTTCGCCACGGCCTTCGCTGCGGCCACGGCCGCCGCGCCGGCCGTCA
>NZ_AKIV01000154.1 GCF_000282655.1 Polaromonas sp. CF318 | reverse complement strand
CTGGCTTTGCCAGACCGCAGGCACCGCCCCCTCAAGGGGGGAACAGGCTACACGCAGTGAGCCTGGACGGGGGTGAGCTTATGAACCAGCGCCAAATTGCATTCGCGCAAGCCCTGGTCCATGATTTTGTGGGCCTGGGCGAGGACAGCGCGCTGCAGCAGCACCTGGCGCTGCAGGCCGAACGCCTGGGGCTGCGCATGCGCACGCGCATACGGCTGCGCAGTTTTGAGGCCGTCTGCCGCATGGTGGAGGCCGGCGTCGGCGTGGCCGTGGTGCCGGCCGTCGCGGCCGAACGCCATGTGGGCGCGGGCAGGCTGCGCCTGCTCAAGCTCTCCGATGCCTGGGCCGACCGGCAGCTGCTGATCTGTGCGCGCAGCTTCGAGCAGCTGTCGATGCCCGCCCTCAGGCTGGTGGATGCGCTCTGCGCGGCCCAAACCCCAAAGCGATAAAGTCCTGTCCATGAACCCAGCAACCGCCCCCGACCCCCACACCATCACCAGCCTGCCGCAGCTTGAGGCGCTGTTCGGCGCCGTCGGCGAAGCCTCCCTCAAAAAAGAGGTGGATTATTTGCACCCGGCCTACCAGGACATGATCCGGGCTTCGCCCTTCGCGGTGCTCGCCACTTCGGGGCCGGGCGGGCTGGACACCTCGCCGCGCGGCGACCCGCCGGGCTTTGTCGCCATCCAGGACGACAAAACCCTGCTGCTGCCGGAGCGCCGCGGCAACAACCGCATCGACAGCCTGCGCAACCTGCTGACCGATTCACGCGTGGCACTGATTTTTTTCGTTCCCGGCGTGGGCGAGACATTACGCGTCTGCGGCCGGGCCCGCATCAGCGTCGCGCCCGAGATGCTGCAGCGCTTTGCCATGGAAGGAAAACTCCCCCATTGCGTGCTGGTGATCAGCGTCGAGTCGGTGTTCTTCCAGTGCGCGCGGGCCTTGCAGCGCTCAAAGCTCTGGCAGGCCGCGCCGCAAACCCGGCCCGACGTGCCCACGCCGGGCGCCATGCTGCAGGCGTTGACGGCGTCGGCCATAGACGGCGAAAAGTACGACCGCGAGCTGCCCGCGCGGCAAAAGTCCACACTCTACTGATGGCGCACACCACCCCCGAATCCATGGACCTGCTGGCCCGCTCCTGGCGGCGCTGCACCGGCGCGCTCGCGTCGCGGGCGGTCACCGGCAGCGTGTTTGACCAGCTGCTGGCCCGCTATTCGGAACCGCATCGCCAGTACCACACGCTGCAGCACCTCGCGGAATGCCTGGCGCATTTCGAGGCCGTCCGCCACCTGGCCGAACAGCCGGGCGAAGTTGAAATCGCGTTGTGGTTCCATGACGGTATTTATGACACGCAGCGCCATGACAATGAACGGCAAAGCGCCGACTGGGCCCACGCCGTGCTGCAGGGCCATGGTGCGGTACCGGCCGCCGTGCAGCGGGTCGACGAATTGATCATGGCCACCTGCCACAGCGCGCTGCCGGTGACGCCCGATGCGCAACTGCTGGTGGATATCGACCTGTCCATCCTGGGCGCCTTGCCCCCGCGCTTTGCCGAGTATGAAGCGCAGATACGGCAGGAATACGCTTTTGTGCCCGAGGATATCTTTCGCCAAAAGCGCGGCGAGATTCTTCGCGGCTTCCTCGCCCGGCCGGTGATTTACAGCACGCCGCATTTCCAGGCCGCGCTGGAAGCGCGAGCCCGCGAGAACCTGCGCCTGGCCATCGCCGGTATCACCGGCTAGGGCTTAGCGGCCAGGGTTGGTGCGCGCGGCCAGGCCCTCGTCTTTGGCCGCGAACACGCTGGAGCGCAGCGCTTGCAGGTCCAGCACGCGCAGGCCGCCGTATTCGATGCGGATAAAACCCTGGGCCTGCAAGGCGCTGAGCGCCTCGTTCACGCGCTGGCGCGACAGGCCCACCAGGTAGGCCATTTCCTGCTGCGTGATGCGCAGCATCTCGCCCACACCCGGATACAGGATGGGGTTGAACAGCGCGGCCAGGCTGCGCGCCACGCGGATGTCGGGGTTGTTCATGCGGTCTATCTCTCGCGCGGCGATGAACTGGCCCAGGCGCTCGTTCAGCTGGTTCATCACAAAGCGGTTGAAACCGATGGAATGGTCCAGCAGCCAGTGAAAGGTGTCTATCGGCAAACCGGCCACCACGCTTTTGCGCAGCGCCTGGATGTTGTAACGGTAGGGCTCGCGCTTGAGCGCTGTGCCTTCGCCGAACCAGCCGCCGGGCGGCAGGCCGGCAAATGTCATGGTCATGCCCTGGGCGTTGTCGCTGCTCATCTTGAGCAGGCCTTCCACCACGCCGAACCAATAAGTCACCGGCCTGCCGACACGGCAGACATAGTCGCCCGGCGCGGCGTCACCGACCTGCAGCACCGCTACCGCGCGTGCGCGCTCATCCGGCAGCAGCAGGGACAGCCAGGGAATGCCGCGCAGCTCGTCCGGCGTGGGCGCCCTGCGGCGCAGGTGAAGGGGTGACTCAGTGGCCATGCTCGCAATGTTCAAGCAAGAAAGAGGGTGGGCGGATCAGGGAAAGCCCGGGCGGGCGCAACCCTTGGATTGTCGTTGGGCAGACAGTCGGCCGCGCCTTCAAAGCATAGCATCTGCCCCGCGTAGACAGGCCGCCAAGAGCCCACCGCGATCCCATCACGCGCCCATGACAACCAGGAGACACCCATCATGACAAGTCCTTTCACCACCTTGAAAACCGGTTCACGCCCACCCGCCGGCCACCTGGCTCGCCGCCGCATGCTGGGCGCACTCGCGGCCATTCCAGTCGCCCTCTATGGTCCCGCGCGCGCCCAGGACAACAGCCCCGTCCGCATCGCGCAATCCATCGCACTGAGCGGGCCGCTGGGCGAGTTGGGCCAGGCCATGCACCAGGGCGCCAAGGCCTGCTTTGCCGGCATCAACGCCAGGGGCGGCGTGAACGGCCGGCCCATAGAGCTCACGGTGGCCGACGACGGCTACGACGTCAAGCGCGCGCTGGGCAACGTCAAGGGCTTTATCGACGACAAAAGCAATTTCGCGCTCTTCAACTGCATGGGCACACCCATGATAGAAGCCATGCTGCCGCAGGTGATCGAGTCGGGCATGCCCTTCTTCGCGCCGTTTTCGGGGGCGCTGTCGGCGCGCCCGGCCAATGCGCGCAATGTCTTCAACATACGCGCCAGCTACGCCGACGAGGCCGAGCAGCTGGTGCAGCACCTGGCCACCATCGGCATACGGCGCATCGCCATCGTCTACCAGAACAACTCCTTCGGCAAAGAGGTTTTCGATGCCACCCAGCGCTCCATGATCAAGCACAAGCTGGAGGCGACCGCGACGGTCACCGTGGAAAACAACGCCTCGGACGCCGGCCCCGCGGCGGAAAAAATCGCGACCTCCAACCCGGAAGCCGTGCTCGTGGGCCTGGCAGGCAAGCCGACCATCGATTTCGTGAGAGCCATACGCGCGCAGCGCAAGGGGCTGTCGCTGTATGCGCTGTCCATCATGGGCGCGGCGGCCACGCTCAAGGCCATGGGCGAGGACGCCACCGGCATCGCGGTCTCGCAGGTGGTGCCGCTGCCGGGCAATACCGTGGTGCCCATGGTGCGTGAATTCCAGCAGGCCTGGAAGGCCGCCGGCGTGGCGCTGGAGCCTTCGCACCTGGCGCTCGAGGGCTATATCAATGCCCGCGTGTTCGCCGAGGCGCTGCGCCGCGCCGGCAAGAACCCGACGCGCACCGCCTTCATCGACAGCACCTGGAACTTGAAGCGCTACGACCTGGGCGGCTTTGAAGTGAGCTTCAGCGAT
Organism: Polaromonas sp. CF318; assembly: GCF_000282655.1. Lineage (GTDB taxonomy): Bacteria > Pseudomonadota > Gammaproteobacteria > Burkholderiales > Burkholderiaceae_C > Polaromonas. The sequence continues at coordinate 2,219 of NZ_AKIV01000154.1, read as the reverse complement.
TCGGCCCGCAACGCCTCGCGCTTCGTGGAACTGACCATGGTTTCGCGCGACGGGCGCTTTATCCGATAAACCGGCCGGACCCCGGGGACACCCCAGTAGGACTTACCCGGAAATTGTCGTCGCAATGACACCATAGCGTCAAAGCCGGTCCTACTATTCGTGCCATACCAGCGGTTTTCCTGAATAGCCGCAAAAAACGGAGACAAAAAGCGAATGCAGACCACGTTCCCACGATTGCTGCTCAAACATGCGGCCGAGCGCCCCGGCGCCCCGGCCATGCGCGAAAAAGAGTACGGCATCTGGCAAGCGCACAGCTGGGCCGGCATGGCGCAGCTGGTGGAGCACATCGCCTGCGGCCTGCACCTGCTGGGCCTGCGGCGCGGCGAGCACATGGTCATCATCGGCGCCAACCGGCCGCGCCTCTACGCCACCATGCTGGCCGCGCAGGCGCTGGGCGCCATACCCATCCCCCTGTACCAGGACGCGGTGGGCGCCGAATGCGTTTTCCCGATCAACAACGCCGACGTGCGTTTCGCGCTGGTGGAAGACCAGGAGCAGGTCGACAAGCTGCTCGAGATACGCGGCCAGTGCCCGCAGCTGGCGCACATTGTTTACGACGACCCGCGCGGCCTGCGCAACTATGCCGAGGACGGCCTGCAGTCGCTGGACGCGCTGCTGGACGCGGGCCGGGGTTTTGCGACCGGCCAGCCGGGCTTCTTCCGGGCCGAAGCTGAAGAAGCCCGCCCCGACGACGTGGCCGCGATGTTTTTCACCTCGGGCACCACGGGCAACCCCAAGGGCGTGGTCCACACCCACAACACCTTGCTGGACCGCGCCAAGGCCGGCGCCGACTTTGACAAACTCACTTCCGACGAGGAAGTGCTGGCCTACTTGCCACCCGCGTGGGTCGGCCAGAACATCTTCAGCTATGCCCAGTGGCTGGCCTGCGGCTATGTGGTCAACTGCCCTGAGAGTGCGAGCACCGTGACCATCGACCTGAAAGAAGTCGGCCCGACCTATTACTTTGCGCCGCCGCGGATTTTCGAAAGCCTGCTGACGACCGTGATGATCCGCATGGAAGACGCGGGCCGCATCAAGCGCGGCATGTTCCACTATTTCATGGGTGTGGCCAAACGCGCCGGCCCGGCGCTGATGGACGGCAAACCGGTCGGCGGCATGGACAGGTTGCTGTATGCGTTGGGCGGCCTGCTGGTCTACGGCCCGCTGCGCAACACGCTGGGCTTTTCGCGGGTGCGGGTGGCCTACACCGCCGGCGAGGCCATAGGCCCCGACCTTTTCACCTTCTACCGCTCCATCGGCATCAACCTCAAGCAGCTGTATGGCTCGACAGAGACCGCCGTGTTTGTGTGCCTGCAGCCGGACAACGAGGCGCGCGCCGATACGGTAGGGGTGCCGATCAGCGGCGTGCAAATCAAGGTGGCCGACAACGGGGAAATCCTGGTCAAGTCCGCCGGCCTGCTCAAGGAATATTACAAAAACCCCACGGCGACGGCCGAGGTGCTCAGCGCCGACGGCTGGTACCACACCAGCGACGCGGGCTTTATCGACGCCAGCGGCCACCTCAAGATCATCGACCGCGTCAAAGACGTGGGCCGCATCAAGGGCGGCGCCAATGACGGCGCCATGTTCGCGCCCAAGTACGTGGAGAACAAGCTCAAGTTCTTCCCGCACATCAAGGAAGCCGTGGCCTACGGCGACGGCCGCGAGAAATGCTGCGTGATGCTCAACATCGACTTCGACGCCGTCGGCAACTGGGCCGAGCGCCGCAACCTGCCCTATGCCGGCTACACCGACCTGGCGCAAAAACCCGAGGTCTACCAGCTCATCAAGGAATGCGTGGAAAAAGTCAACGCCGACCTCAGCGTGGACGCCCTGCTGGCCGGCTCGCAGATCAGCCGCTTCCTGGTGCTGCACAAGGAGCTGGACGCCGACGACGGCGAACTCACGCGTACCAACAAGGTCAGGCGCGGTTTTATCGCCGAGAAATACCAGCCCCTGATCGACGCCCTCTACGGCGGCAAGGCGGAGCAGTTCATTGAAACCGTGGTGAAGTTTGAAGATGGCCGCAGCGGCAGCGTGAGCGCAACGCTCAAGATCAGCGACACCCAGACGTTCGCACCAGTAAAAGCGGCAGCATGATGACTAACAAGCGACAGCAAGCCCCTCAAGTACCAGCTCGAGCCGCGGAACCGGCTTTG
>NZ_AKIV01000153.1 GCF_000282655.1 Polaromonas sp. CF318 | reverse complement strand
CCGCAGGCGCAGCGCCCCCTCGGGGGGCAGAGAGCTACACGCAGTGAGCGAACGTGGGGGCACGACTACCTGCCTCCTGCCACATCCAGCAATGCGCCGGTGGTGTAGCCCGCATTGTCGCCTAGCAGCCAGACAATCGACGCGGCAACCTCGTCGGCGGTACCCGGGCGCTGCATGGGCACCTGGGGCGCCAGGTCGCGGGCGCGGTCGGGCAGGCCGCCCGAGGCGTGGATGTCAGTGTCAATGATGCCGGGGCGCACGGCATTCACGCGTATGCCTTCGGTGGCGACTTCCTTGGCCAGCCCGACGGTAAAAGTGTCGATGGCGCCCTTGGCCGATGCGTAGTCCACATACTGGCCCGGCGCGCCCAGCCGCGCCGCCGCGCTGGACACGTTGACGATGGAGCCGCCCGCGCCACCGTAGCGCGTGCTCATGCGCTTGACGGCTTCGCGCGCGCAGAGGAAGGAGCCGAACACATTGATCTCGAACATGCGCCGCAGCCGCGCCAGGGTGATGGCGTCGACGCGGGTGGTGCGGTCCACCACACCGGCGTTGTTGACCAGGCCGTCCAGCCGGCCCAGCTTGGCGTCCACTTTTTCGAACATGGCCAGCACCTGCGCCTCATCGGCCACGTCGGCCTGCACCGTGATGGCGTTGCCGCCGGCCTGGCGGACCTGCCGCACCACCTCGTCGGCCGCCAGGGAGTTGTTGGCGTAGTTGACGGCCACCGCCCAGCCCTGGCGCGCCGCCAGCAGGGCCGAGGCCGCGCCTATGCCGCGCGAGCCACCCGTGATCAGAACAACTTTTGACAAACCGCACCTCCTGCAGAAAATGGCAATCCCGGGTAAAAACAAGGATTGGGCGGATCAATGTACCCTAAGCCGTATCCTGCGCAATGCCCGGCTGCCGGCGGCGCGGCCCACCCATCCACAGACACTGACGGAGACACCCTTGAACACCACCGTGGACTACTATTTCACCCCGCAAAGCCCCTGGACCTACCTGGGCCATGAGCGCTTTGCGCAGATCGCCCGGGCGGCGGGCGCCACCGTGCGGGTGTTGCCCATAGACCTGGGCGGCAAGGTGTTTCCGATCTCGGGCGGCTTGCCGCTGGCCCAGCGGGCACCGCAGCGCCAGGCCTACCGGCTGCTGGAGCTGCAGCGCTATTCCGACTACCTGCACGCGCCGCTGAACCTCAAGCCCAAGTACTTCCCGGTCTCCGGCGACGACGCGTCGCGCCTCATCATCGCGGTGGACATGCACGACGGCAGCGAAGCCGCGATGAAAATCGGCGGCGCGATCTTCAGCGCCGTATGGGTGCGCGAGCGCCACATCGCCGATGAGAAAGTGCTGGCCGAGCTGCTCGCCGAGTGCGGCATGCCCGCCGAGCGGCTGGAGCAGTCCTTCAGCCAGGCGGTGCAGGAGCGCTATGAGGCCAACACCCAGCAGGCGATTGACGCCGGTGTCTTTGGTGCGCCCAGCTATGTCGTGGACGGCGAGCTGTTCTGGGGCCAGGACCGGCTTGACTTCGTCGAGCGCAAACTCATGGCGGGCGCCTGAAGCGGCTGCTGAGTTTATTCACCATTTCAACGGACACCATCCTCAAGGAGCATCCCATGGGCCAATTCATCAACCTCACGGCCGCTGACGGCTTTACCGTCCCTGCCTACGTCGCGCAACCCGAAGGCAAGCCGCGCGGCGGCGTCGTGGTGGTGCAGGAAATCTTCGGCGTCAACTCGCACATACGCGCCGTCACCGACCGCTTCGCCGCCCAGGGTTACCTCGCGGTGGCGCCCGCCACGTTTGAGCGCGTCAAGCCCGGCGTCGAAATGGGCTACAGCGAAGAAGACATGAAAGCCGGCTTTGAACTCAAAACCGCCGTCAGCGCCCTGCCCGGCGCCGGCGTGCTGCAGGACCTGCAGGCGGCGATAGACCATGCGGCCAAGGCCGGCGGCGGCAAGGTCGGCATCATCGGTTTTTGCTGGGGCGGCCTGCTGACCTGGCGGGCGGCCTGCCTGCTGGACGGCCTGTCGGCGGCGATTCCCTATTACGGCGGCGGCATCACGGCCGAGGAGGAAATCGCGCGCCAGCCCAAGTGCCCCGTCATGGCCCACTTCGGCGACCAGGACCACTGGATTCCCATGGAGGGCATTGAAGCCTTCACCAAGGCGCATCCTGAGGTCGAGGTGCATGTCTACCCGGCCAACCACGGTTTTAACTGCGACCAGCGCGGCTCGTACAACGAAGCGGCGGCCAAACTGGCGCGCGAGCGTTCGCTGGCCTTTTTCGCCGCCAAGCTGGCCTGAGCATGCGCGGCGCGTGGGCAGCCTTCATCCTGGCGGCATGCGCGGCGCCGGGCTTTGCGGCCGACTATGCCGGGCCGCTGTTTGACACGCACCTGCATTACAACGAGGAGGCCTGGAACGGTAACAGCGGTCCGCATTCGCCGGCCGACGTGCTGGCGCGCATGCAGCGCAACGGCGTCAAGGCCATCGTCGCCAACTCACGGCCCAACGACGGCACCAAGTCGCTTGCCGCCATGGCCGAGACGCGCAAGGCCGGCGTCACCGTGGTCCCTTTTATCCGCCTCTACCGCAACCGCGCCGACTACGACAACTGGTTTCGCGACGAGTCCATCTATGAGATGGTGCAAACCGAGTTCGCGCGCGGCGTGGCCGGCGACCAGGCCGGGCCGTACAAGGGCATAGGCGAGTTCCACCTTTATGACAGCGCCAATGCCAACGGCCCGGTGGCCCGCAAGCTGATGCAATTCGCCGCAAAGAACAAGCTCGCGGTGCTGGCCCATGTGGACGACACGGCCATAGACCTGCTGATGGCCCATGCGCCCGATGCCCGGCTGGTGTGGGCGCACACCGGCATAGGCGGCGCATCGGTGGAGAAGGTCGATGCACTGTTGGGCAAATACCCGCAGCTCATGGGCGAGCTGTCTTACCGGCCGGGCCTGACCTGCGACGCCGGCAAGCTGTGTCCCGAATGGCGTGCCTTGCTGCTCAAGTACCCCGGCCGCTTCATGATTGGCTCCGACACCTGGGTCAACCAGCGCTGGCTGTATTACGACGAACTCATGAAGGGCTATCGCGTCTGGCTGGGCGACCTGCCGCCCGACGTGGCGCGCAAGATCGCCTGGGGCAATGCGGCTGGCATCTTCGGCGTCACTGCACAATAGCTTTATGTATCAATTGCACTTCTCCCCAAGTACCGCCGCCATGGCGCCCCATATCCTGCTCCAGGAGCTGGGCGTTCCCTTTGAAAAAATCCTGGTCGACACCAGCACGGGCGCGCATCGTTCCGAGGCCTACCGCAAACTCAATCCCAACGGCCTGATCCCGACGCTGGTCGACGGCGACCTGGTGCTTTACGAAACCGCCGCGATCTGCCTGCACCTGTGCGACATGCACCCCGAGGCCGGCCTGGCCCCGGCGCTGGGCACCGCGGAGCGCGCGCATTTCTACAAGTGGCTGGTCTGGCTGACCAACACCCTGCAGTCCACCCTGATCATTTATTTCTACACCGACCGCTGGATGGACGCCGGCAACAGCGCGGGTGTGGCCGAACTGAAGTCGCACGCCGAGGCCAAGGTCGGCTTGATGCTGGACCAGCTGGACGCGGAACTGGCGCGGCTGGAAAAAGCGCATGGCCAGCCCTGGTTGCTGGGCGCGAAGTACTCGGCGGTGGATATCTACACGCTGATGCTGTGCCGCTGGACGCGCAACTTCGCCTCCAAACCCGCGCGCGACCGCGCGCACCTGGGTGCCTATTTGAAGCGCGCGCTGGCACGCCCCGCGGTGATCAAGGCCTTCGAGGCCGAAGGGCTGGCCCAGCCCTGGGTCTGAAACGCTAGCTTTTCTTCGCGGCCTCTGCGGCCGCCGAGTCCTCGCGCCGCGCCTGCTCGATCTGGGCGACCAGTTTTTCCGGGTCGGTGGTTTCCTCCATGATGCGAACGTCGGGGTCGGCAATATTGGCGCCGACTTTTTTAGCGATGCGCTCCAGCATCTGGATCATCTTGGTGTTTTCCTGCTCGGTCAGCAGGTTGATCTGCAGGTCCAGCTGGTTGCGCCTGTCGCTGATGCGCAGCTCGTAGTTCTGGCTGATCAGGATAAAGGACGCGAGAAAGATCGCCTCGAGCGACACCACCAGCGTGAGGAAGGTGAAGGGATAAGGGTCCCAATGCGCCAGCCCCGGCCAGGTGTTGAGGATGATCCAGCACGCGAATGCGGCCGCGTGCAGCCAGACAAAAGGCATGGAGCCGCAGAAGCCGGCGATGAAGGCCGCCATGCGGTCGGCGCGGCTGCGGTTGGCCATCGCCATTTCCTCCACGCGCCGCATGGACTGCACGTTTTCGCGCGTGAGGTCGTCGGCGCAGACGTCGCGCGGACGCGTTTCACTGTGCCGGGCGCCAGCGGGCTGCTTGTGCATGGGAATCCTCCTTCATGGGCATGGATGCGCTCGCGCCAGTGTGTCCAGTGCAGGCGAAAGAGGACGTCGGACGCCGCCGTGTGGTGGCGCCGGCAAATGGCTTCTGGCGCGGTGCCTGGGCTGCCGCAGGCCCGGCTAGTACTGGCCGCGCTGGCGCATGTCGCTGCGCAGGCGGTCCAACTGGTAGCTGGCATCGCGCACCGCGTAGCGGGCTTCTTCAATGCGCCGGTCCGAGCGCGCGAGCTGCTCGCGCAGGGTGCGCTTGCGGTCTTCGGCGGTTTTGGCGTCGCGCAGTTCCGCCTGCATCTGGTCCTGCTCGCGCTGCAGCCGCGCCAGGGTCTTGCGGGCGTCCTGCTCGCGCCAGGCGATGCCGTGGATGTTGCGAAAGTTCTGGTCCATGGGTGCGGGGCAGACGCCTTCGTAGCTGTTGCCTGCCAGGCCTTCGTTGAGGGCGTTGGCCGGCTGGCAGTAGCTTTGCAGGCCCTGGTCCCGGCCGGCGCGGTAGACGGCCACGTTCACGGCAATGCCCGCCTTGGCGCAAGACTCGTAGTAGTCGGCGGCGCGGTCGGTGCGGCCGCGGCGGCCGTCCTGCACACCCAGCTGGCGCCAGTCGGCGGTGGCGCACTCGGCCGGGCTCAGGCTCTCGCAGCCGGCCAGTAGCGCCGAGGCGGCCAGCAGAACCGCCAAAGGTCGGGTGGCGGCAAAGATGGAGCGGGTCAGGTCTGCAGACATGGGCTGTATCTCCTGCGAAGGGCTGAGGATTTGCGGCGGGCCTAGCGCCGGGTTCTGGCCAGGTATTGCTTGCGCCAGAACACCGTCCCGACCACGGCGACGATCAGGACCATCAAACCGGCGGTCCACCAGAAGCCGGTGGAAGTGTGAAGAAAAGGCATGAACTCGAAATTCATGCCGAAGAAGCCGGTGATCAGGTTCAGCGGCAGGAAGATGGCGGTCAGCGCCGTGAGCGTGCGCATGATGTCGTTGGTGCGGTTGCTTTGCGCCGAAAAATGCATCTGCACCGCGGTTTCGGCGCTTTGCTCCATGCGGCGCACATGGTGGACCACGCGTTCTATGTGCTCCAGCACGTCGCGCGAGCGCACCTTGAGCAGCTCGCGTTCGCGCACCAGGGCGGGCGTGCCGCCTTCGGGCCAGGTCTCCACGGAATCGATCCAGTCCTGCACGGCCGAGCGCTGGTCCTCGCAGATTTCGTCCAGCTGGTGCATGGCCAGCCGCGCGTCGAGCACCGAGCTCCAGTTGGTAAAGCGCGTGCCGGGCCTGAGCAGTTCGGACTGCCAGTGGTCGAGCTGGCGCGTGAGTTCACGCCGCAACTCCAGGTAGCCGTCCACGATCTGGTTGACGATGCGCAGCATCATGTCGGCGGGGCTGGCGGGCAGCTTGACGCCGCTGGAGCGCGACTCGGCGGTGGTGGCGTTCAACAGGCGGGACGCGTAGGCGTCGCGCACCGCGCAATCAGCGGGATGCACCGTCAGCAGCAGCTGGTCGAACACGGCGAAACCGACCGGGCTGGTGTCTATGCGTTTGAGCACCGGCGGCCCGCTGCGTTTGAGGCGCGCCTGCAGCGGCTCGCCGGGCTGGCTGAGATCGGTCTCGGCCTGGGCGGCGGCCAGGCGGCGGAACACCAGGATGTCGTACTGCGAGGTGTAGTCATAGTGCGAGGGCAACTGGTTGTTCAGCAGGTCGGAGACATGCAGGTCCACCAGCTGGGTGCCGCACAGCAGCTGCAGGCTGGCCTGGATCTGGGTCTGCAGCGCCTCGAACTCGCGGCGGGCGCAGGCGATCCAGACAAAACCCTGCGCCGGCAACTGGGTCGGCAGGGCCTCGGTTTCGACGACGCCCTGGCTGCCGGCGCTGATGGTGAAAACGCGCACCGCTCAGGCCTGGCGCAGCTTGCGCGCGGCATCGATGGCGAAATAGGTCAGCACGCCGTCGGCGCCGGCGCGCTTGAAGGCCAGCAGGCTTTCCATCATGACCGCGTCGTGGTCCAGCCAGCCGTTTTGTGCGGCGGCCTTCATCATGGCGTATTCGCCGCTGACCTGGTAGGCGAAGGTGGGCACCTTGAACTCGTCCTTCACGCGGCGCACCACGTCCAGGTAGGGCATGCCGGGCTTGACCATCACCATGTCGGCGCCCTCGGCGATGTCCATGGCCACCTCGCGCAGCGCTTCATCGCTGTTGCCCGGGTCCATCTGGTAGACCTTTTTGTCGGCCTTGCCGAGGTTGCCGGCCGAGCCCACCGCATCGCGGAAGGGGCCGTAGAAGGCGCTCGCGTACTTGGCGCTGTAGGCCATGATGCGTGTGTGGATCAGCTTTTTGGCTTCCAGCGCCTGGCGGATGGCGCCTATGCGGCCGTCCATCATGTCGCTGGGCGCGACCATGTCCACGCCGGCCTCGGCCTGGCACATCGCCTGCCGGACCAGCATGGCCACCGTCTCTTCATTCAGGATGTAACCGTTTTCGTCCGGCAGGCCGTCCTGGCCATGCGTGGTGAAAGGGTCCAGCGCGACGTCGGTCATCACGCCCAGGCCGGGGAAGTTCTTTTTGAGTTCGCGCACCACGCGCGGAATCAGGCCGTCCGGGTTGGTGGCTTCCTTGCCGTCATAGGTTTTGAGCGAGGCGTCGACCACCGGGAACAAGGCCATGACCGGGATGCCCAGCTTCACGCATTCCTCTGCCACCGGCAGCAGCAGGTCCAGGCTCAGCCTTTCGACGCCGGGCATGGAGGCCACCGGCTGGCGCTGCTGTTTGCCGTCCACCACAAACACGGGGTAAATCAAGTCGTTTGCGGTAAGTGTGTGCTCGCGTACCAGATTGCGAGTGAAGGCGTCACGGCGCAGGCGGCGGGGGCGGCCCGCCGGAAAGGGGGCGAAGTTGGAGGCGTGAAAAGTCATGCGCAAATTGTGCCAAAGCTTTCGGAAAAGCCATGAGGTATTTGGCGGGCGGCCGTGCGCGGAGCGCCTGGGCTGGCTTTACATGATTGTTTCTTAGTTTACTTAGGAAAGCATTGCCAAGGTCTGACGGCCGTGGTTAGAATTGATACGTGTGGTTACCATTTGGTGGCTGCATCCCGCTTTTCCTCCCTGAGCGGGGCCTTTGCGTGTGACAGCAAGAAGGCTTACCAGCCCGGCTGGCCTCGTGCCAACCGGGCGTTTTTTTGCCCCGCGTATTCATAAATCCGTTTGCCGGGGAGCGCGGTCTAAACTACCCGGATGCTCTGGGTCAAATCACTCCACATCGTCTTTATCGCCAGCTGGTTTGCCGGGCTGTTTTACCTGCCGCGCATCTTTGTGAACCTGGCGATGGTGCCGCCGGAAAGCGTGGCCGAGCGCGAGCGGCTGGTGCTGATGGCGCGCAAGCTGATGCGCTTCACCACCATCCTGGCCGTGCCGGCGCTGGCTTTTGGCCTCTGGCTTTACCTGGGTTACGGCATAGGCCGCGGCCCGGGCAATGGCTGGATGCACGCCAAGCTCGCCGTGGTGGTGCTGGTGATCGGCTATCACCATGCCTGCGGCCGCCTGCTCGCGAAGTTCGTCGCCAACCGCAACACGCGCAGCCACAAGTGGTTTCGCTGGTTCAATGAAGTGCCTGTGCTGCTGCTGCTGGCCGCAGTCATCCTGGTCGTGGTCAAGCCCTTTTAGGATCACAAGCGGGCATCAAAGTGACGAAGCAGGCCCCCTCCCCAAAACCAGCAGGCGCCAGCGGGCCGGCTTTGCCGGACGCTAGGCGTCGCCCCCTGCAAGGGGGGGCAGAACTACACGAAGCGAAGCGCAGTGAGGATGTCGGGGGTGTGCCAAATCCAAGGGGTGTTCATAGGACCACCGCCTGGCCCCTCGCGCTGGCCACCATCTGCCTGATTGTTTACGCCAGCCTCTATCCCTTCACGGACTGGCGCGACCAGGGCATTTCACCCTTTCGCTTCCTGACGGCGCCACTGCCGCAGTACTGGACTGGTTTTGACGTGGGCGCCAACCTGCTGGGTTATGCGCCGCTGGGCTTCCTGCTGGCGCTGTCGGCCCTGCGCAGCCGGCGCGTGTCCTGGGCCGTGACGGTGGCGGTGCTGGCCAGTGGACTGCTGTCGCTGGCGATGGAGACGCTGCAAAGCTACCTGCCGGTGCGCATTCCTTCCAATGTCGACCTGCTGCTGAACACGGTGGGTGCCTGGCTGGGTGCCTGCTTCGCCTGGGCACTGGAAAAAGCCGGCGTGGTGAACCGCTGGAGCCGCTTTCGCGGGCGTTGGTTTGCCCATGACGCGCGGGGCGCGCTGGTGCTGCTGGTGCTCTGGCCTATGGCCCTGTTGTTTCCGGCCTCCGTGCCCATGGGGTTGGGCCAGGTGTTCGAGCGGCTGGAGGCGGCCCTGGCCGATGCGCTGGCCGACACGCCTTTCCTGGAGTGGATGCCGGTGCGCGATGTGGAGTTGCAGCCCCTGGTGCCCATCGCGGAATTGGTCTGCGTGGCGCTGGGCGCGCTGATTCCCTGCCTGCTCGGCTATTGCGTGATCCGCACGCTCTGGCAGCGGGCGGCCTTTTCGGCGGCGGTGGTTGCTGCCGGTATCGTGGCATCGGCACTTTCCGCAGCCTTGAGTTACGGCCCCGACCACGCCTGGGCCTGGCTGGACACACCGGTACAGGCGGGCATAGGCTTGGCGGCCGTGCTGGCCCTGTTGCTGCTGGCCGTGCCGCGCCGGGCCGCAGCGGCGTTGGCGCTGCTGGCGCTGGCCATTCACCTGGGGCTGCTCAACCAGGCGCCAGCGGACCCCTACTTCGCCCAGACGCTGCAGACCTGGGAGCAGGGCCGTTTCATCCGCTTTCACGGAGTGGTCCAATGGCTGGGCTGGCTCTGGCCGTACGCGGCGCTTTTGTATGTGCTGGTGCGGCTGTCGGGCCGGGAACCAAAACCCTAGCCGGACGCGGCATCACCGTCATCTGCTACTATCGCCCAGCGATCTCCCTCAAGAGTTGCCGTAAGCGTTTACGTCAATCAACGCGCCAACCACCGCCGGCCATGCCGGGCGTGTGTTTTCCCTCAGGCCTGCCGGCCGCGGGAAAGGCGCCTTGACTGGACGGCTTATGGAAACATGTATGAACTCTTCGAAATCTTCATCGCGCACCTCTTTCGGTTTTGCCAAGCTCCCCGCACGCAGCGCGCGCTGGGTCACGCCCTTGCTGCTGTCGCTGTTCATGACCTGCATCGTCTCGCTCATCAGCACATTCAAAGGCGTGGGCCTTGCGCCCGGCTTCCTGCGCATCTGGCTGGGCGCCTGGGCTGTTTCGTGGGTCATTGCCTTCCCGACCTTGCTGCTGATTCTCCCGCTGGTGAGGAAGGCGACGGCTTTTGTCGTCGAGACAGCCTGAGCCCCGCGGAACATATCGAACACCACATCCTCTAAAGTCACCACATGCCTGAACACAATTCCTATTACGAACGCCATATCTTTTTTTGCCTGAACCAGCGCGCCAACGGTGAAGACTGCTGCGCCGATCACCGCGCCCAGGAAGGCTTTGACCGCTGCAAGTCGCAAGTCAAGGCCGCCGGGCTGGCCGGGCCCGGCAAGGTGCGGGTCAACAAGGCCGGCTGCCTGGACCGCTGCGCGGGCGGCCCGGTGGCCGTGGTTTACCCGGAAGCGGTTTGGTACACCTATGTCGACGCCAGCGACATCGACGAGATCGTCGAATCGCACCTCAAAAACGGCAAGGTGGTTGAGCGCCTGCTCACGCCCGCGCACCTGGGGCGCTAGGCCTCCCGATTGAAGAAAGCGGTTTTCGTGAACTCCCAAACCCAAAAATCCATCATCCAGGGCCCGGCGGGCGCGCTGGAAATCGCGCTGGACCTCCCGGCCGGCGATTCGCGCGGCGTGGCGATCATTGCGCACCCGCATCCGCTGTTTGCCGGCACCATGGACAACAAAGTGGTGCAGACGCTGGCGCGGGCTTTTGTGCACTGCGGCTGGACGGCGGTGCGCTTTAACTTTCGCGGCGTGGGCGGCAGCGTCGGCAGCCACGACGAAGGTCGGGGCGAGCTCGAGGACCTGCTGGCGGTGGTGGAGCACGCCGCGCCGGCGGGCGCCGGGCAGCCGCTGGCGCTTGCGGGGTTCTCCTTCGGCGCTTTTGTGACCACGCATGCCTTCCAGCGCCTGGCCGCCGGCCGCACGATCGAGAAGCTGGTGCTGGTCGGCACCAGCGTGAGCCGCGCGCCGGCCGCTCCGATTGACCCGGCCGCGCACCTCAAAACCCTGGTGGTGCACGGCGAGCAGGATGACACGGTGTTGCTGTCGGCCGTGATGGACTGGGCGCGCCCGCAGGCACTGCCTGTTACGGTTGTGCCCGGGGGTGGCCATTTCTTTCATGGACAATTGCCCCTGTTGAAAAATCTCGTGGTCCGCCATCTGTCCTCGCCTTCAGCCTGACCCGCGCCGCCAGGCTTTTTGTTTTTTTTAAATCCTACTTTCCAGCGATACCCCATGCACCTTTCCTTCAAGGCTTCCCGTCCGGCCGCCGGCCTGCGCGACTTCGCCGCCGTTGCCCTCCTGGCTTTCTCCGCGGTGCTGCCCCAGGCGCACGCCCAGGTACCGCAAGCGCCTGAAATCGCCGCGCGCTCGTATTTGCTGCTGGACGTCACCGCCAACCAGATCCTGGCCGCCAAGGACATCGATTCCCCGGTCGAGCCGGCCTCGTTGACCAAGCTGATGACCGAATACCTGGTCTTCGATGCGCTCAAATCCAAGAAGATCGACCTGAAGCAGACCTTCGGCGTCAGCGAGCGCGCCTGGAAGATGCCGGGTTCGCGCATGTTCATCGACCCGAAAATGCAGGTGCCTGTGGAGGACCTCATCAAGGGCATGGTGGTGCAATCGGGCAACGACGCGACCATGGCGCTGGCCGAAGGCGTGGGCGGTACGGCCGAGCATTTTGTGCAGCTCATGAACGAGCAGGCCAAGGCGCTGGGCATGAAATCGACGTCCTACAGGAACCCGGAAGGCCTGACCGAGGTGGGCCACACCACCACCGCGCGTGACCTGAGCATCCTGGCCACGCGGCTGATGACGGATTTCCCCGATTACATCGGCTACTCGGCCATCAAAAAGTACCGCTACCCCGGCACGCCGGCCGCCAACGACACCAACCGCAACACCCTGCTGTTTCGCGACCCGACGGTGGACGGCCTCAAAACCGGCCATACCGACGCCGCCGGTTACTGCATGATCGCCACGGCCAAGCGCGACTTCCCCAACCTGGGCACGGCCGGCGCGCCGGGCGGACGGCGCCTGCTGGCCATTGTGCTGGGCACCACCAGCGACAGCGCCCGCGCCAATGAATCGCAAAAGCTGCTCAACTGGGGCTACACCGCCTATGAAGCCGTCAAGCTGTTTGATGCCGGCCAGGCGGTGGTCGCGCCATCCGTCTGGAAGGGCAAGTCGTCCACCGTGAAGCTGGGCCGGCCCCAGGCCATCGTGGTGGCAGTGGCCGCCGGCAGCGCGCCCAAGGTCAAAACCCAGGTGGCCCGGCCGGACCCGCTGGTCGCTCCTTTTGCCAAAGGGCAGGCGGTCGGCATACTCAAGGTCATGCTGGGCGACAACCCGGCGCCGGTGGCCGAGGTGCCCTTGGTGGCCTTGGAAGCGGTGGAAGAAGCCGGCATTCTGGGCCGTGCCTGGGATGCCATCCGGCTTTGGATCAAATAAGGCAGATGACAGCCGTCCGGGAGTGTGCACTAACATTCCCGGTGATTTGAGCCTGGCGTGGCGTCAAAATCCCGAAAACGCTGGCTTGCTTTGGCTGTCGCGCGCAGGCGCAGCTTGGCGCTTTCCGCCTTTTACTTGAGCGTTTCCCCCAACCGGTTTATACTAGAAGGCTTTTCCGCTTTCACGGCGGGAAACATTTGTGGCCGTATCAACACGGTAAATCAGTTTTCAGACGTTTAGGGACGTTTTCAATGCCAACCATTAATCAGTTAGTCCGTCAGGGGCGCGAGGTCGAAAAGATCAAGTCCAAGAGCCCTGCGATGGAAAATTCCCCGCAGCGCCGCGGTGTGTGCACCCGTGTGTACACCACGACGCCTAAAAAGCCCAATTCCGCTCTGCGTAAGGTTGCCAAGGTGCGCCTGACCAACGGTTTTGAGGTCATCTCCTACATCGGCGGCGAAGGCCACAACCTGCAGGAACACAGCGTGGTGCTGGTTCGCGGCGGCCGTGTCAAGGACTTGCCCGGTGTGCGTTACCACATCGTCCGTGGCTCGCTCGACTTGCAAGGCGTGAAAGACCGCAAGCAGTCGCGTTCCAAGTACGGTGCGAAGAAGCCAAAGGCCAAATAAGCCAGGCGGCTCGGGTTGTCTCTTCATTGAGAGCTCGCGCCAGAAGAGGTTGTCACATAAGTCTGTGATAGTTCTTCAAAACAGGTGTTTCACTCGCCCTGGCAGGTGATTGAAACGAAGTGACCCAAGTGCAAATGGTTGCACCGGTCGAGTAAGTGAGGGTTTTGATAACTCTCGCGGTGTTGCCAAAGGCAATGCCAACTGAAGCAAAGAGGTGAAAAAATGCCACGTCGTCGCGAAGTCCCTAAACGTGAAATTCTTCCTGATCCGAAATTTGGTGATGTTGATCTCGCCAAGTTCATGAACGTGATCATGCAAGGCGGCAAAAAGGCCGTCGCAGAGCGCATCATTTATGGCGCGCTCGACTTTATCGAGAAAAAGAACCCCGGCAAAGATCCGCTCGAGGCCTTCCACATGGCCATCGGCAACATCAAGCCCATGGTTGAAGTGAAATCCCGCCGCGTCGGCGGCGCCAACTACCAGGTGCCGGTTGAAGTGCGTCCCGTCCGCCGTATGGCCCTGGCCATGCGCTGGCTCAAGGAAGCCGCCAAGAAGCGCGGCGAGAAGTCCATGTCCCTGCGTCTGGCCAATGAGCTGATGGAAGCGACCGAAGGCCGCGGCGGTGCCATGAAAAAGCGTGACGAAGTTCACCGCATGGCAGAAGCCAACAAGGCGTTCAGCCACTTCCGCTTCTGATTTTCGATCGCAGTGCTGCGCTGACTTGAGGGGTTGCCGGCCGGTTTCGGGGTGTGAGTCACCTTGATTGCCGGCGGTTCAGCCCCAATTTCTGCCAGCCGGGTGTCGTGCACAACATCACTCCCGGCCGGCGGACGCGTAGAAAAAATGAAGGATGCCCGGATCGCGGGCAGTCTTTCAACGAGTCTTTGTTCGTAACCCCGAACTGAAAGTAATTTATGTCCCGCGCTACCCCCATTCAAAACTACCGCAACATTGGTATCTCCGCGCACATCGACGCCGGCAAGACCACCACCACCGAGCGGATCCTTTTTTACACCGGCGTGAACCACAAGATTGGTGAAGTGCACGACGGCGCAGCGACCATGGACTGGATGGAGCAGGAGCAGGAGCGTGGCATCACGATTACCTCCGCCGCCACCACCTGCTTCTGGCGCGGCATGGACACGTCCCTGCCAGAGCACCGCATCAACATCATCGACACCCCGGGCCACGTGGACTTCACCATCGAGGTGGAGCGTTCCATGCGCGTGCTTGACGGCGCCTGCATGGTGTACTGCGCCGTGGGCGGCGTTCAGCCCCAGTCCGAAACCGTCTGGCGCCAGGCCAACAAGTACAAGGTTCCACGCCTTGCGTTCGTCAACAAGATGGACCGCACCGGCGCGAACTTCTTCAAGGTCGTTGAGCAGATGAAGCTGCGCCTGAAGGCCAGCCCCGTGCCCATGGTGATCCCCATCGGCGCCGAAGAAAACTTCACCGGCGTGGTCGACCTGATCAAGATGAAGGCCATCATCTGGGACGAAGCGTCCCAGGGCATGAAGTTCACCTACAGCGAGATTCCCGCTGAACTGGTGGCGACCGCCAAGGAATGGCGCGAGAAGATGGTCGAGGCTGCTGCCGAGGCGTCTGAAGAGTTCATGAACAAGTACCTTGAAGAAGGCGACTTGACCGAAGACGAAATCAAGCTGGGCATCCGCACGCGCACCATCGCCAGCGAAATCCAGCCGATGTACTGCGGCTCCGCCTTCAAGAACAAGGGTGTGCAGCGCATGCTGGACGCCGTGATCGAATTCATGCCTTCGCCCGTGGACATTCCACCCGTGAGCGGCACCGACGAAGACGAAGCGCCTGTGGTTCGCAAGGCCGACGACGAAGAGAAATTCTCCGCATTGGCCTTCAAGCTGATGACCGACCCGTTTGTGGGCCAGCTGACCTTTGTGCGCGTTTACTCCGGCGTTCTGAAAAAGGGCGACAGCGTTTACAACCCGGTCAAGGGCAAGAAAGAGCGTATCGGCCGTATCGTGCAGATGCACGCCAACAACCGTGAAGAAGTCAGCGAAATCCGCGCCGGCGACATCGCCGCCTGCGTGGGCCTCAAAGACGTGACCACCGGCGAAACGCTGTGCGATCCCGATGCCATCGTCATGCTCGAGCGCATGGTGTTCCCTGAGCCCGTGATTGCACAGGCCGTGGAACCCAAGACCAAGGCCGACCAGGAGAAAATGGGCATCGCCCTGCAGCGCCTGGCGCAGGAAGATCCTTCTTTCCGCGTCAAGACCGACGAAGAATCCGGCCAGACCATCATCGCCGGTATGGGCGAGCTGCACCTGGAAATCATTGTTGACCGCATGAAGCGTGAATTCGGCGTGGAAGCCAACGTGGGCAAGCCCCAGGTGGCCTACCGCGAAACCATCCGCAAGACCGTGGAAGAAGCCGAAGGCAAGTTTGTGCGCCAGTCCGGCGGTAAGGGCCAGTACGGCCACGTTGTGCTCAAGATCGAGCCCAACGAAGCCGGCAAGGGCATCGAATTCGTCGACGCCATCAAGGGCGGTGTGGTTCCCCGTGAATTCATCCCCGCCGTGGAAAAGGGCATCAACGAAGCCGTCACGTCCGGCGTGCTGGCCGGCTACCCTGTGGTCGACGTCAAGGTCACGCTGCACTTCGGTTCGTACCACGATGTGGACTCGAACGAACTGGCCTTCAAGATGGCCGCCATTTTCGGCTTCAAGGAAGGCTGCAAAAAGGCCGGCCCCGTGATTCTGGAGCCGATGATGGCTGTGGAAGTCGAAACGCCTGAAGACTACGCCGGTAACGTGATGGGCGACCTGTCCTCACGCCGCGGCATGGTGCAGGGCATGGAAGACATGGTGGGCGGCGGCAAGGCCATCAAGGCCGAAGTGCCGCTGTCGGAAATGTTCGGTTATTCGACCACGCTGCGTTCGATGTCGCAGGGCCGTGCTACCTACTCCATGGAGTTCAAGCACTACTCTGAAGCTCCGCGCAACGTGTCGGAAGCCATCATGGCTGCCCGCGCCAAGTAAGTAAGCTCAGCTGCCGGTCCCGGGTGGGGCCGGCTTTTTTCCTTGTCTGCGATTGTGTGCCGCTTTGTGCCCGTGCGAAGCGAATCAGCAACACAGTGCAGACGTTAAACCGTACACGGGCATGTTCTTTATCTGGAGAGAAAAATGGCAAAAGGCAAATTT
>NZ_AKIV01000152.1 GCF_000282655.1 Polaromonas sp. CF318 | reverse complement strand
TTTAATCTGCGTAAATCTGCGAAATCTGTGGATAAAAATTCATCCGCAGATTACGCAGATTACGCAGATAAAGAAATCACGATGCGCTTGCCTGATCAGGCCGCTTTGAGTTTTTCGACCAGGGCCGCGTAAGCCGCCATCGCCGCCTCACGGGCCATGCCCTTGCGCTGGGCCCAGGCGTCGAATTTGGCGCGGCCGGTCACGTCCATGATGCCGGGGCGCTCGCCCGTTGCGTCGCCCACCGTGGCCTGCTTGTAGAGCGCATAGAGCGCCAGCAGCTCCTCGTTGCCGGGCGGCTTGGCCAGCGTCTTGACGGCTATGCCGGCGGCCTCGAAGACGCGTTCGGCCTCGCTGGGGCCGGCGGGCGCCAGTGGCGCGCCGAAGTGGGCGTCTTCCAGCGCCACGTCGTCGGGGAACCAGCGCGCATCCAGCAGCCGGCCCGAACGCACGGCAAAAGCCAGCACGCCCTGCGACATCAGGCCTGAAGCCGTGAGCGTGGCGGGCAGCACCGCGATGCCGGCATTGAACACCGGCTGGCCGAAGGCGGTGAATTTGACGCCGCCGGCCCAGGGCAGCATGGCCTGCAGGCCCTTGTTGCCGCGGTAGATGCCGCTGGCGCGGTTGCTGCCGGGCTGGAACCAGCCCATGTCGGAAGCGCCCCGCGCGAAGACGCCGCTGAAGTCGCCGGCCTCCAGCGCCGCGCGCAGCGATTGCGCAAAAGCCTGCAGGGCGTCGGCGCTCATCTTGGGGTCGTCCACCGCCATGCCCAGCGAGGCGGCGCTGCTGGCGCCGAAGAATTCGAGCACGTTGCGCGCCACCTGTTCGCGGTCGTTGTCGACGCAGATCATGTGGTAGCTGTTCTCCAGCACCACCATGCGCGCCTTGGCGCCGCCGATCTGTTCGACCAGGTAGTTGGCCGAGGCCAGGCTGGTGAGCTCGTCTTCGCGCGCGTGGATCACCAGGGTTTCGCTGGCCATGTTTTTAAGGTCCGTCATGACCCAGCGGCGCAGGCGATCCACCTGCCGTATGCAGGCCAGCGGCACCCAGCGGTAGTGGAAGTTTTCACCGCGCGCGAACTTGGCCTTGACGATGGCGCGCAGCTGCTCGTTCTTGATGCCGAAGGGGTCTTCCTCTTCCACCCGCATGCGCGCCGGAACGCCCGGCACGTAGTACATGAGGTGGCGCGCCGGCGTGTACCAGGCGGTGGCCCAGCCGTCGATGTAGATGGGCGGCGCCAGCGCGATCAGCTTGCCGCGCGTGTGCTTCTGGCGCTTGGCCAGCTCGGTGGCCAGCAGCGCGCCCATGCACATGCCCATGATGTGGAAGTTGTCGTGCTGCGCGGCCACCTCGTGGTACTTGGCCGTGACGGCTTCCATCCATTGTTCGGCGGTCACGTTCACCAGGTCTTCGGGCGTGGTGCCGTGGCCGGGCAGCGTGAGCGAATGGGTGACGAAGCCGGCATTCTTGAGCCGCTTGTGCATGGAGCCCAGGTCGTATTGCGTGCCGCCCAGGCCGTGGATCAGGAAGACGGCGGGAATGCTCTTGTCCACGGCCGGTGCGGCCGGGGCAGCGGGCGACGGTGAGGACGTGACAGCGGTGTCCATGGCCACCTCAGGCCTCGACTTCCAGCAGCACGGCCACCTGTTCGACCTGCCCGTCGGCGCCGCGCACGCCCGACAGGCGCGCATTCACGGCGGCCACGCGGCCGTCGCTCCAGCGCAGGGTGTTCTTCCACAGCACGTGCTCGCGCTGGCCCTGCGTGAGGTCGCGCCAGTCGGCCTGCAGCGCGGGTTGCTCCTGCGGGTCGGCGTGGGTGATGAAGTCCTGCACCGTCAGCAGGCCGGCGGCATCGGTGCGCAGCAGTTCGCTGGCGCCTTCGCCCCATTCGGCCGCACCGGTCCTGGCGTCGAAATTGGCGACCACCGTGCGGTTCGATTCCAGCACCTGGCGGTAGCGGGTGCGCCAGTCCTGCGCCAGCGCGAGCGCCTGCGCGGCGGTGGCGCCCAGCGCGTTGACCACGCCCACCAGCAGCGCCATCACGGCCACATAACCCTGGACTTCGATCACCGCCTCGCCGGGAAAGCCTTCAACCTCGGCGAAAGGCCCGCCGCCGCTGTTGGTCCAGGCGATCAGCGCCAGCGCGCCCAGCAGCGTGGCCAGCGTGGCGCCGCGTTCCTTCCAGAGGATGGCGGTGACCACCATAAAGGGCAGCGGCAGGTAGGCCAGCGTGGGGCCCAGCGAGGCGCCGAAACGGTCGGACACGTCGCTCGAAAAAATCAGCGCGGCCACCACGAAGAACAGCACAAAGGTGGCGGCGCCCGCGAGGAACTGGCTGCTGGCCATGCCGCCCGAGCGCTTGACCTTGAAGCCCGCGAAGGAGGTGATGAGCGGCGCGATCAGCAGGATGCCGACAAAGGTCGTGCAGGCCCAGACGCGCCACTCGGTCAGCATGGGGATGGGCTGGGGCAGGGCCCAGCTCCAGAGCACGATGGCGATGCTGGCGCCCAGCGCGGCGGTCAGCAGCGCGCCCAACAGCAGGCCGGCGTAAGCTTTGCCCGGCTCGATGCGGCCGTCGGGACGGGGCGCGCGCAGCAGGCGCGCCACCCAGGCGCCCAGGCCGGCCGCCAGCGCCTCGTTGGCGCCAAAGGCCAGCGCCGGCAACAGCGCCAGGCCGTCCAGCAGCGACAGCAGAATGGCCGCCAGCGCGGCGCCGGCCAGTACGGCGGCCCGCCTAGCGGGCTTGGCCACCAGCAGTGCGCCAAAGGTCACCCCGGTGGCCAGCCAGACGGAAGCGCTCAGCGTCATCGCATCGCCCATGCTCTGGGACACGATGGCCGCGGCGGCCCAGGCAAGAAAGGTCACGGCGAAGGTGACGATAAAGGGCAGGGCCATGGGGGTTCTCCTCGGAGAGTCGCGTTATTGCTCGGCGCGGGCGCCGGATGGTCTGGCGTAGTTTATCCAGTCTGTTGCAAATACCGGCCTGCGCGCTTAGGGGTAAATCCCCGCGACTTTGAAGTGCTCGTTTTCTACAATATGGACATGTATCCACAATATGGACAAATTTCATGCCCGTAGACACCCCCGACCAGACGCCGCTGATGCCTTATCAATATCCGAACCCGCCCGATGCGCGGCCGGAAATCGTGGTGCAGCATGCCATCCCCACCGACGAGCGGCTCTGGGTGCCGCAGGCCGAAAACGTCTGGTTCCGCCCGCTGTGCCTGAACGCCAGCCAGGGCTACTGGATGAATCTGCTGCGCGTGCGCAAGTCCGGCGTGCTGAGCCGGCACCGCCATCCGCAGGCGGTGCACGGCTTTGTGCTCAAGGGCCGCTGGCGCTACCTGGAGCACGACTGGGAAGCCACCGAGGGCAGCTATGTGTTCGAGCCGCCCGGTGAAACCCACACGCTGTATGTGCCCGAGGACGTTGAGGAAATGATCACCTACTTCCAGGTCAATGGTGTCATGTACTACACCGACCCTTATGGCAAGGGCATGGGCTACGAGGACGTGTTCACCAAAATCGAGATGTGCAACAAGCACTTCGAAGCCGTCGGCCTGGGCGCCGACTACACCCAACAATTCATCCGCTGAGCGCAGCCGCTTTTTCTGAAGGAATCACTGATGACCTACCAGGCCGGACTCTTTAAAGGCAAACGCGCGCTGGTCGCCGGCGCGACCCAGGGCATAGGCGCCGTCATCGCCAACCACCTCGCGGCGCTGGGCGCCGAGGTCACGGCCCTGGGGCTGGGCGGCGGCGACGGCACGCTGGCAGCTGGCGTCGAGGTGCGCCAGGCCGACGTGACCTCCGCCCCCAGCCTGGATGCGGCGCTGGCCGGTATCGACAAACTGGACATCGTCTTCAACTGCGCCGGCATCATCCAGCGCGGCGCCGAGCATGACATCGAGGTGTTTGAAAAAGTGCTGGCCGTCAACCTGACCGGCACCATGCGCGTGTGTACCGCCGTGCGCGAGCGCCTCAAGGCCAGCCGCGGCTGCATTGTCAACACCGCCTCCATGCTGAGCTTCTTCGGCGGTGGCCTGGTACCCGGCTATGCGGCCAGCAAGGGCGGCGTCGCCCAGCTCACCAAGTCGCTGGCGATCGCCTATGCGCCCGACGGCATACGCGTGAACGCCATCGCGCCCGGCTGGATCGCCACGCCGCTCACAAAAGCCCTGCAGGACGACCCGGCGCGCGCCGGCCCCATCCTGGCGCGCACGCCCATGGGCCGCTGGGGCACGCCCAAGGACGTGGCCGAGGCCGCGATGTTTCTCTGCACGCCGGCGGCCAGCTTCATGACCGGCGTGATCCTGCCGGTGGACGGCGGCTATATGGTGTCTTGATGGCCCAGCCCATCGTCAGGTCATCCAATGCGTCACAGGTCGCCGGCACGGCCGCGTTCTCCAAATTCATGCACGTGCTGCAGCTGGTGGCCGACTCGGAGCAGCCGCTCAACGTCGGCGCGCTGGTCAAGGCCAGCGGCTACCCCCGGCCCACGGTGCACCGCATCGTCGCGGCCCTGGTGGCCGAAGGCCTGCTGGTCGAAAATGATCGCGGTGCGCTGCTGGCCCTGGGCCCGCGCCTGATCCAGCTGGCCAGCCGCAGCTGGGGCCGCTCGGATTTACGCCTGGCCGCAGTCGACGAACTCAAGCGCCTGCGCGACATCACCGGCGAGACCGTGCACCTGGCCGTCCCCAATGGCAACACCATGGTCTACATCGAAAAACTCGAAAGCCCCAGCGCCGTGCGCATGGCCTCACGCATAGGCACCAGTGTGGCCCTGCACGCTACCGCGGTCGGCAAGGCGTATATGGCGGCGCTGGAGCCCGCCGTGCTGGAGCCGCTGCTGCAGGGGCTGCCCTTGCCGCGCTATACCGGCAACACGCTGGTGAAGCTGGCTGAGCTGCGCAAGCAACTGGCGCTGACGCGCGAGCGCGGGTGGTCAGCGGATGCCGAGGAGCATGAGGCGGGGATTTTTTGTTATGGGGCGGTGATACGTGGCAGCCGCGGCCTGCCGGTGGGGG
>NZ_AKIV01000151.1 GCF_000282655.1 Polaromonas sp. CF318 | reverse complement strand
CCCCGGCCAACCGCCCTCAGCAAGAGAACCGAGGAGATAAGGAGAACAAGGACGCGCCCGCCGGAGCAAGACCCGGCAACCTACCTCACCCCATCCGCCTTGAACATAGCCTTAATCCCCCTCACCGCCTGGCGGATGCGAGCCTCATTCTCAATCAGCGCAAACCGGACGTAATCATCGCCGTGGTCGCCAAAGCCGATCCCCGGCGACACACACACCTTGGCCTTGTCGAGCAGCTGTTTGGCGAACTCCAGCGAGCCCAGCTTGCGGTAGGCCTCGGGGATGCGCGCCCAGATGTACATCGACGCCTTGGGGCAGTCCACCGGCCAGCCGGCTTCGATGAGGCCCTTGTAGAGCACGTCGCGCCTGGCCTGGTACTGGGCGGCGATGTCTTTCACGCATTGCTGGTCGCCCTCGAGCGCGGCGATGGCGGCCACCTGCAGCGGGGTGAAGGTACCGTAGTCGTGGTAGCTCTTGATGCGTGCCAGCGCCGCCACCAGGTCGGGGTTGCCGACCATAAAACCCACGCGCCAGCCCGCCATGTTGTAGCTCTTGGACAGCGTGAAGAACTCCACCGCGATGTCCTTGGCGCCCGGCACCTGCATGATGGACGGCGCCTTCCAGCCGTCGAACACGATGTCGGCATAGGCCAGGTCGTGCACCACAAAGATGTCGTGCTTGCGCGCCAGCGCGATGACCTTCTCGAAGAACTCCAGCTCCACGCACTGCGCCGTCGGGTTCGACGGAAAACCCAGCACCATCATCTTGGGTTTGGGGTAGCTGCCGCGTATGGCTTTTTCGAGCTCGGCAAAAAAGTCCGTGTCCGGCGTCAGCGGCACCGAGCGTATGTCGGCCCCGGCGATCACCGCGCCGTAAATATGAATCGGGTAGCTCGGGTCCGGCACCAGCACGGTGTCGCCGCGGTCCAGCGTGGCCAGCATCAAATGGGCCAGGCCCTCCTTGGAGCCTATGGTCACGATGGCCTCGCTGTCCGGGTCTATCGCCACCTGGTAGCGGCTCTGGTACCAGTGCGCGATGGCGCGCCGCAAGCGCGGTATGCCCTTGCTGGCCGAGTAGCCGTGGGTGTCGGGCCGCTGCGCGACCTCGACCAGCTTGGCCACGATGTGCGCCGGCGTCGCCCCGTCGGGGTTGCCCATGCTCATGTCGATGATGTCTTCACCGCGCCGGCGCGCCGCGAGTTTCAGCTCGGCCGTGATGTTGAAGACGTAGGGGGGAAGGCGGTCAATGCGCGCAAAGCGGCGCTTGCCTGGGGAAGCGGACATAGGAAGAACTTTCACGTAAGCGCCCGGAACCGTCCGAGCGACGTGGCCGGCAATGGGGCCGGCCCGAAAGCATCCTAACCGAAAAGCTGCGCCAGAAAAATAGGCCAGGGCATTTACGCCCTCACACATGACTCGGCGACCGC
This sequence comes from Polaromonas sp. CF318, assembly GCF_000282655.1. Taxonomy (GTDB): domain Bacteria; phylum Pseudomonadota; class Gammaproteobacteria; order Burkholderiales; family Burkholderiaceae_C; genus Polaromonas. The sequence goes on along the minus strand of NZ_AKIV01000151.1, from coordinate 11,955 downwards.
TGCGATTCTGCGTTCGCAGCTGGGGGAAGAGTCATTCATATCCGCAGATTTCGCAGATTTACGCAGATGAAGATTTTCATGAAGGATGTGACACCATTGGGCAATATGGCGACAGGAGCTCCAGCTCCAGGCACAAAAAATCGTGTCTTTAATCTGCGTAAATCTGCGTAAATCTGCGGATAAATATCCCCGCATCAGCACCCATAAAAAAGCCCAGGCAAACCGGGCTTTGAATCAAAGCAGGGACCAGCCGATTCAGATCGCCACCAGCTGCCGCACCCCGTGGGCTTCCATGTCCTTGCCCTGCCCGCGCGCGATGAACTCGCCGCGCTCCATCACCAGGTAGTCGTCGGCCAGTTCCTGCGCGAAGTCGTAGTACTGCTCCACCAGCAGGATGGCCATGTCGCCGCGGTCGGCCAGCATGCGTATCACGCGGCCTATGTCCTTGATGATGCTGGGTTGTATGCCCTCGGTCGGCTCGTCCAGGATCAGCAGCTTGGGCTTGGCCGCCAGCGCGCGCGCAATCGCCAGCTGCTGCTGCTGCCCGCCCGACAGGTCGCCGCCGCGCCGGCCCAGCATCTGCTTGAGCACCGGAAACAGCTCATACAGCTCGGCCGGGATCGGCGTCGCGGCACTCTTGTAGGCCAGTCCCATGCGCAGGTTCTCTTCCACCGTCAGCCGCGCGAAGATTTCGCGGCCTTGGGGGACGAAGCCTATGCCTGCCCTCGCCCGTTCATAGGGCGTACTGGCCTGGATTTGTTTGCCGTCGAATTCAATGGTGCCGGTCTTGATGGGCACCAGGCCCATGAGCGATTTGAGCAACGTGGTCTTGCCCACACCGTTGCGGCCCAGCAGCACCGTGACCTTGCCGAGGTGGGCGTCCAGGCTCACGTCGCGCAGGATGTGGGAGCCGCCATAGTATTGGTTGATGTTTTTGACGTTCAGCATGATGTGTCCTCAACGCCCCAGGTAGACCTCTATCACCCGCTCATCCGCCTGCACCTGGTCCAAAGTGCCCTGTGCCAAAACAGCCCCATCACACAGCACCGTGACGACCTCCGAAATCGTCTTGATAAAACTCATGTCGTGCTCCACCACCATCAGGGAGTGCTGGCCCTTGAGCGTCAAAAACAGCTCCGCCGTGCGGGCGGTTTCTTCATCCGTCATGCCGGCGACCGGTTCGTCGAGCAACAACAGCTTGGGGTCCTGCATCAGCAGCATGCCGATTTCCAGCCACTGCTTTTGCCCGTGGCTCAGGTTGCCGGCCAGGCGGCCCACGCTGTCGGCCAGGTGAATCGTCACCAGGATTTCGGCCAGGCGGTCGCTCTGGGCGGAGTCCAGCCTGAAGAACATCGAGTGCTTCACGCCCTTGTTGGTCTTCAGGGCCAGTTCCAGGTTTTCAAACACGGTGAGCTGCTCGAACACCGTGGGCTTCTGGAACTTGCGGCCTATGCCCAGCTGGGCGATCTCGGCTTCCTTGTGGCGCAGCAGATCAATCGTGCTGCCGAAAAACACCGTGCCTTCGTCGGGCCGGGTCTTGCCGGTGATGATGTCCATCATCGTCGTCTTGCCGGCACCGTTGGGGCCTATGATGCAGCGCAGCTCGCCGGGCGCGATGTCCAGGCTCAGCTTGTTGATGGCCTTGAAGCCGTCAAAACTCACGCTCACGTCTTCGAGGTACAGAATGCGGCCGTGGGTGACGTCCACCTCGCCGGCGGGGTGGGCCACGCGGCTGCCGCTGGCGCTGCGGCCGCCGGATTCGGTATTGGCCTTGCCGGCTTGCAGCGCGGCCAGGCGCTCTTCAACGCGGCGCGCGCCTTGCTCCAACAGGTCGGGGGTCATTTGGCACCGCCTTTGCGCAGCTTCTTCACCAGGCCCACCACCCCATCGGGCAGGAACAGCGTGACGCTGATAAACAGCAGGCCCAGAAAGTACAGCCAGAACTCGGGATAAGCGACAGTCAGCCAGCTCTTGGCGCCGTTGACGATAAAGGCGCCGACGATCGGGCCCATGAGACTCGCACGGCCGCCAACCGCCGCCCAGATGGCGATTTCAATCGAGTTGGCCGGGCTCATCTCGCTGGGGTTGATGATGCCGACCTGCGGCACGTACAGCGCGCCGGCCACGCCGCACATGATGGCCGAGATCACCCAGATCGTGAGCTTGTAGCCCAGCGGGTTGTAGCCCGAGAACATCACCCGCGTCTCCGCATCGCGTATGGCCTGCAACACCCGGCCGAACTTGCTGCCCACCAGCCATTTGGCGAATAAAAAGAAGCCCAGCAGCGTCAGCCCCGTCAGCACAAACAGCACCATGCGCATCGAAGGCGTGGCCAGCGGGATGTTCAAAATGCGCTTGAAATCGGTAAAGCCGTTGTTGCCGCCAAAGCCCGTCTCATTGCGGAAGAACAGCAGCATGGCCGCAAAGGTCATGGCCTGGGTGATGATGGAGAAATACACACCCTTGATGCGCGAGCGGAACGCAAAAAAGCCAAACACAAAAGCCACCAGCCCGGGCACCGCCACGATCAAAATCAAAGTGGCCACAAAGCTGTCGCTCAGGGCCCAATGCCAGGGCAGCACCTTCCAGTCCAGGAAGACCATAAAGTCCGGCAAATCGCTTTTGTAATTGCCGTCGCGGCCAATCTGGCGCATCAGATACATGCCCATGGTGTAGCCGCCCAGCGCAAAGAACACGCCGTGCCCCAGCGAGAGGATGCCGGTGTAGCCCCAGATCAAATCCATGGCCAGCGCGCAGATCGCGTAGCACATGATCTTGCCCAGCAACGCCACCGCATAGGTGCTCATGTGGAAGACGCTGCCCTCGGGCACCCAGAGGTTGAGCACGGGGGCGATGGCGCAGACGGCGATCAGCGCCATCATGAAAGCGCTCCAGCCGCCGCGCGTCAGCAGCGGGCCTTTGGCGGGAAGTTGCACGCGGGAGGCCGCAGTGTTGGGAGTTGCCATGGGGGTGCTCATGTTCAAGCCTCCGCCGAGCGGCCCTTCATCGCGAAGATGCCCTGCGGCCGCTTCTGGATGAAGATGATGATGAAGACCAGCACGGCGATCTTGGCCAGCACGGCGCCCGTCCAGCCTTCGAGGAATTTATTGAGGATACCCAGGCCCATCGCGGCGTACACGGTGCCGGCCAGCTGGCCCACGCCGCCCAGCACCACCACCATGAAGGAATCGACGATATAGCCCTGGCCCAGGTCAGGCCCCACATTGCCGACCTGGCTCAGCGCGCAGCCGGCCAGGCCCGCGATGCCGGAGCCCAGCGCGAAGGCGTAGGTGTCGACACGCGCGGTGTTCACGCCCATACAAGAGGCAATCGGCCGGTTCTGCGTGACGCCGCGCACAAACAGGCCCAGGCGCGTGCGGCTGATCAGCCAGGCCACGCCCAGCAGCACCGCCACGGCAAACACAATGATGATCAGCCGGTTGTAGGGCAGCGAAAGGTTGCCCAGCACCTGCACGCCGCCGCTCATCCACACCGGGTTTTCCACCCCGACGTTTTGCGCGCCGAAGATGGAGCGCACCAGCTGCTGCAGCATCAGGCTGATGCCCCAGGTGGCCAGCAGGGTCTCCAGCGGCCGGCCGTAGAGGAAGCGGATCACCCCGCGCTCCAGCGCCGCGCCCATCAGCGCCGAAGCCATAAAAGCCACAGGCACCGCGGCCAGCAAATACCAGTCAAACAGGCCCGGAAAGTACTTCTGAAACACGCCTTGCACCACATAGGTGGCATAAGCGCCGATCATCATGAGCTCGCCATGGGCCATGTTGATCACGCCCATCAGGCCGTAAGTGATCGCCAACCCCAGTGCCACCAGCAGCAAGATGCTGCCCAGGCTGATGCCGCTGAAAATCGCGCCCAGCTTGTTGCCCCATTCGAGCGAAGCCTCGACCTTGGCCAGCGCCGCCTGCAGGGCGACCTTGACGTCCGCATCGGCCTCGGTGCCCAGGCGCTCTATCAGCACGGTCTTGGTCGCAGGGTTTTTGCTGCCGGCCAGCTGCGCGGCCGCCGCCAGGCGCTTGGCCTTGTCGCTGCTGCCCAGCAGGATGGCCGCGCGCATCAACTCCAGCTGGTTTTTGAGTTCGGGCACGGTCTCGGCCGCATAGGCTTTTTCGATCAGCGGCAGGCGGGCCTCGTCGTTGTCCCCGCCCAGGGTCTTGATCGCATCGCGCCGCTGCTTCTCGTCTTTGGAAAAGAGCTTCAGCGCCGCCAGCGCATTGTCGATCTCGCTGCGCATCAAATTGGGGTTGATCACGTCCTCGGCATCGGCCGGCAGCGGTGTCTCGGCACCCGTGACCGGGTCGTAAGCCTTGTCGTCCTTCACGACATAGACCTTGTCGCCCTTGGTCTTGACCGCGTCGTCGGCCAGCGCCTGGATAAAGGCCGCCGTTTTCTCATCCGCCACCGCGGCCGCCTTGGCCAGGGCCTCCACCCGCGCCTCCGTCTCGCCAATGGCCATGCCCTTGACCTCGTCGACGGTCAAGGCGTGGGTGTGGGCTGCGGCAAAGAGCGTGAGTAAGGAGAAAAGTAAATGGCGTAGCAGCATGGAAAAAGAACCTGTAGGTTGGGCGCGCACCAGCTTATCGGTGGGGCGCCCAGACTGCAACTTCCTTGTGGGGCGCCGGTTCAAGGCAAAGAGCAAGAACCGGGCCCAAGACACCCAAAGGTGTCAAGATTGGAAGAAGCGTAGCGAGCGAGCCGAGGTGGGGTTCGAGGAGCGGAACCGTACACCCGTACGGTGAGCACCACAGAGCCCCAGATCGGTTCGCGCAGTAGCTTCTTACTTCTTGACAGGCTCGTCAGGCTTCGAAGCATTCCCCTCAATGTACGGAGACCACGGCTTGGCCTTCACAGGGCCAGGCGTCTTCCACACCACATTGAACTGGCCGTCGGCCTTGATCTCGCCGATAAACACCGACTTGTGCAAGTGGTGGTTCTTCTCGTCCATCTTCGACACGATGCCGGAAGGCGCGTTGAAGGTCTGGCCGGCCATGGCGGCGATCACCTTGTCGGTGTCGGTGGACTTGGCCTTTTCAACAGCCTGCTTCCACATATTGATGCCGATGTAGGTGGCTTCCATCGGGTCGTTCGTCAGAGGCTTGTCGGAGCCCGGGAGCTTCTTGGCCTTGGCGTAAGCAGACCACTTCTTGATGAACTCGGTGTTGGCCGGGCTCTTGATGGACTGGAAGTAGTTCCAGGCGGCCAGGTGGCCGACCAGGGGCTTGGTGTCCACGCCGCGCAGCTCTTCTTCACCGACCGAGAAGGCCACCACGGGCACGTCCTTGGCCTTGAGGCCGGCATTGCCCAGCTCTTTGTAGAAAGGCACGTTGGAGTCGCCGTTGATGGTCGACACCACGGCCGTCTTGCCGCCTTGCGAGAACTTCTTCACGTCAGCCACGATGGTCTGGTAATCGCTGTGGCCGAAGGGGGTGTATTTCTCGTCGATGTCCTTGTCGGCCACGCCCTTGCTCTTCAAATAAGCGCGCAGGATCTTGTTGGTGGTGCGGGGATACACATAGTCAGTGCCCAGCAGCACCCAGCGCTTGGCGCCGCCACCGGCCTTGCTCATCAAATAATCGACGGCAGGAATCGCCTGCTGGTTGGGCGCCGCGCCCGTGTAGAACACATTCTTGGACAGCTCTTCACCCTCGTACTGCACGGGGTAGAACAGCAAACCATTCATTTCTTCCACAACCGGCAGCACCGACTTGCGCGACACAGACGTCCAGCAGCCGAAAATCACGGCGACCTTGTCCTGGCCCAGCAGCTGCTTGGTCTTTTCAGCAAAGAGGGGCCAGTTGGAGGCCGGGTCCACCACCACGGGCTCGAGCTTTTTGCCCATCACGCCGCCCTTGGCATTGATCTCTTCGATCGCCATCAGCACCGTGTCCTTGAGCGTGGTTTCAGAGATGGCCATGGTGCCCGACAGGCTGTGCAGCACGCCGACCTTGATGGTGTCTTGCGCAAAAGCGGCAGGGAAAGCGCCCAGGCCGGCCAGCGCGACGGCGGCGGTCATGGCCTTGAGGGTGAAGCGACGTTGAGTTGTCATGGTGAATCCTCTCTCCGGTAGATAGGTATAGGGACGTAGGTAGGGACTAAAAAATCGCATCTCGCTGCGGAAAAGCCAGGCAAAACAAGGCTTTAGGGCAACGATGAGTGGATTCTGGGGACCGGAGGGGGATTGGGGAATACGCCGGGTGGCGTATGTGGGGGGCTACTTGGAGCGTCTCGCATCCACTGGCTTACGGAATCTAAGGCTCCTTTTTTGGCTTTGCAATCTTTGGCTGGTAACTCGCGATATGTAGCAACTGATAGTCAGTGTTCGCTTCCGGCATCTGCAGACCGCAGTCATTCGGGTCGTTGAGAAAGACGGAATTCGACTAGTGCCAAGCCCATCGACTCGCCTACCGCTTGCTCACGGGGCGCAACGCGAGTTCGCCTTGCTTCCATTTTCCAGAACAACGGGCTGATTGCAACACCTCCGAAAGTTGGCCATAGGCAGGATGATCCAGTAGCAGTAGAAATTCAAGATATCTATTGAGTGCAATACGTGACAATCTTTCCGAGTCATCGCCACAAACCAGTGCAAACATCTCCTTAACGGCGAGGTCATTGTCGGCTCGCAATGAGAAGACGCCTGCTTGCTCAGCGTCACCTCCCAACATCCATCGGGTGTATCCCTTTTCGTCCTCCAGTGACGGCATGTCCGCAGCCCAGCGACGCACCTCTGAAGCGTCGGGTTGAAGACGGAGTATCTTTGGCACTCGACCATCAGAGTCAGTCAACACGGTGGCGCCCTCTCCTCCCGCTAGTACACCCCAAACCGAGAGGCGATTGACATATGCGCCTAACAGATTGGAGCCCTCAACAACCGCACCCTGTAGTTCCGTTTCCGCCATGAAAACCGCCTGCATCTGCGCTCCCCTCAAGTCAGCTCCTTGCAGCGCCGCATGATCTATGTACGAACCAGCCAAACGAGCGTTAGCCAAGCTGGCCCCTCGCAAATTCGTGTTTGGGAAGTAGGAGCCATCCAGATTCGCCAAATCAAATCGAGCACCTTGCAATTGAGCCGACCCCATGACAGAGCCGCTGAGCTGCGCGTATGAAAAATTAGCACCCTGTAAGTGAGCGTGCTGCGCCCAGAGTCTTGGCAATACTTGATACGGCACGGAAAGATATCTCAATGATCTCCCCCGTAGATCCAACGACATACCACGCCCCTCGAACTCAGTCTCCCATCTCTTTCCACCGATGAGTTCAGACTGCAATTTCATCCTGGCAACGTCAGGCCTGAATAACACGTCAGTCTTGTCAATTGCAATTCGCGGCAACAAACCGAATAGGTCGTTCACTTGAGTTCGATCATCTGGAATCTCCATCAGCACTGGAGCAGCATATCTGCGCAAGAAAGATGCATCCCAGTCTCGAACGAATACATCCCAACACACCAGAACTTTGAGCATCACGACAAAGAGACACACACCCCAGAGCACTGAGTAATACGAATCGGGGCCTGCCGAAAATGGCGCGTTGAAAAACTGAATGACACCTCGAACTCTCAAAAAACGAGAAGCGGTGTCCCCAGAAGGATCTCCGCCTTTAGTGGTAATGACAAATGCAGCTCGAGCTTTTGACACAAAGTAGACATCGATCCACAAAGCCAACAAGTGCATACAAAGAACTGCACCGCTCTGATAGTCCGCGAAGCGCCACATCAAAAGCACGATCAGCAGAGGCGCCGAGTAAAAACACAAAAAACTGTTAATGGCTTTTACCCAGGGAAAGAACGACGTAGATCCACCCAGTGACGCAAAGTCAAATATGAAAGGATTAATCCGCGATGTCGGTACCAAACCGCTCCAAGAGCGACGCCACGCCATGAGCTTTACATGGTGATTGGTGAGGTTTTGCAGAAAATTGAAATGTAGCGAAAGGATGAAGTATGGAGCTACAACATAGAAACCTGGCAACGGAACTATCAGGTCAATAAGTGGCAGCTTCAAACCCTGATCCACCAATAGCAGCTGCCGGTCCGTGGTCGATAAAACAACGGCGGCTACATAAACCACCAACAGAAGGTACGCGAATAAGAATTGCCGCATCTTGTCGGATGACGAGCGAACGATGGCTTCCAGCGCCTCTCGATGGTCACTCGCGCCAATGCGTGCCGGCCGAGGGCGAATACGGCCGATCATGCTGCAGTTCCAGACTGCTGCGAACGGAGACGTTCAAGATTGGAGGCGGTTGTTACGGCTTTCTCCTGAAAACTTTTGGCCAGCAGCCGCTTAATCTGCCTGAAGTTGTTCTCCTCAAACGAGTCGTATCGTAGATTTCGGGGAAGCTTGGCGGTAGTAATACGAACAAGACTCCAATGAGCTGCAGGACGAGAAGGCAAATCTTCACCGCATTCAACAACAATGCATTGGATGTATGCACCACTAACATATGCCGAGAAGAATCGATGCGTCCCATCAATCACGACAAGCGTGCCACCGGGCCTTCTCTCCACGACGGGCCAAACTGAATACCACGGCGTGCCAGTGATGTGGTAGCCCTCCTTGGTTGCGGCGCTTTCATACAGCTTCTGAACGCGTTCTATGCGATCGAGCTTAAATGTCTCGACATAAGAGGAAGCTGGAAGCACTTTCGACGCCGGAAGTTCCTCGAATGTTATGGACGATGATTGATACTGACTTAATCGAAGTAATGATGTTTTAATTTCATCAAGGCCCAGCGGACGCAATATGGGCGTGTATACAGGGCACTTACGCGACGCGGTCCAAAGAAAACTAAACGACTGATGAAGGTGTGCGAGCAAGTGTGGTGAGTTGGACTCGGTGAATGAGATTGGCGAAGAGGCGTGCTCCTTCTCAACGATGAGTGCCTCACCGTAGCCAAGCGCACCATCAACGACGGTCGCTCTTAGGGGCTGATTCTCGCTGACGACACCAACTGCCACACCTATCCTACCCGCGTACTCCAAAGCATCAGGATCAGCAGCATGAGTAACAAGCGAGATCCTTACGCTGCGAATTGAAGCCATTAAAAGGTAAGGCGCTAGGTCTTCCAGCCAAGATATATCCCCCGCAAAAATCTCAACTGTGGATCTGGCTTTCTCGATCAATCGACCAGTCCTAGCTAGGTTAGCGTGTCTTTTCTTTGACTGCCTCCACGTCTCGTTCTGGACCGCCGTGTCCTGAGCGTGCTTTCCCTCCGAAGTATCAATCTGAGCTCGGTAGTCTCTGATCGCTTTTTCGCCTGCCAACGCCAATTTAGCTACTTCGCTAGGTGTGAGATGAAAGTCAGCAGTATCTACATTTCCACAATCAATCTCAATGTCACGAACATCCAGATGCATTGATCGAGCCACGTTAGTTCTGGCATCGATCAAGCTGCCAATCTGCCCGATCAACTTCTTCAAGGGTGTCTGAAATCGTCGAGGCCGTGTGATTGCTACGTTACTGCTCCGCAGGCGAAAGGCCAACGTGTGCAAGTCGACTTGGCTATTGAGCTCCTGAATCAAGAACTCAGGAGCGTTTTCAATAAGGCCACCATCTATGTAGCTATAAGGAGGCGAAGCCACGGGAGCAAAGACAAATGGCAGGGTGCATGACGCCCTGACGGCAAATGCAACACTTTCCTCCGGAGTACGCAGAGTGCTCCATATTCGAGCTTTTCCGTTCTGCGCATCGTAGGCCAAGATTGCTAGTGGTCGAGGTAAATGTTTGAATAGCACCGGGCTTGGGCAATCAAGAGCCGCCTTCAGTTGGAACTCGATCCAATGCTGAATTCCTTCACTTGAACTAAGGCCTTTGGCGAAAATCCGCAGCTTAAGATCAGCCAAGAATCTCCTGAAGAAGCCTCCTCGTCCAGTTTTCAAAATATCCAATAACGACACCGCCAGCAACTCGGAGATCTTTCCTGGAGTGAGGCCTGCGGCCACAAGGGTGGCTGCGATGGCACCGGCCGAGACACCACACGCCCCTTCAATACGAATGCCAAAGTCCGCGCAAGCTTTGATGACGCCGGCGTAAGCCATCCCCTTAGCCCCACCTCCCTCGAACAGGGCAAAAACATATTGTGTTTTTTTCATCATCACTCCCATTCTCTGACTATGAGTAGATGATATTCCTAGGATAGATGGACGCCATGAGCATTCCGACTTTGCGCGTCTGCGCTGACAACGAAATAGTAGGTTCGAACAGATCCACCCTCAACTTCTACATGGAGGCCATAGCACTTCTCCTTCAATCAGAGGATGGGTTTCTACGTATATCCGTCTCGCTAGTAAATCTTGGGGCTTAGTTCACTACGTACGGCAATTGGTTTGGTGGCGAGAGACAATCGCCCTAGCAACTCGGATACTGGAGGTAGCGGCGCCTACATTGCTCATTCGCACTTCCTCCATTACATTTTGGAAGGATTTATCGAGGAAGAACAATGCGCATCGGTACTACGAATCAGGGGATGAATATCCCGGGCAGTTCCGAGGGACCCATGGCTATCACGAACTACAAGCATCCAATAGCTCACCGCTCATCTGGAGGGAAAAGTTATGCTGAAAGTCTTTCTAAGCTATGCAAGTGAGGACCGAAGTCTCGTCGAACCGTTTTACAACCGGCTACTCAGTGACGGCTTTGACCCCTGGATTGATTTCAAGAAGTTACTGCCCGGTCAAAATTGGGCTTTAGAAATTGAGCGCGCCTTCACGGACGCAAATGTAGTGATCCTCTTTTTGAGCCCTAGAAGCGTGACTAAGCGAGGATTTGTTCAACGAGAAGCTAATGATGCGATGGAGAAGTTGCGTTACAAGCTTCCTGGTGACATCTATGCGATTCCTCTGTTACTCGAGTCTTGCGAAGTACCAAGTCACATTTCTGATCGCATCCAGCACATCGACCTTCGACACACCGACGCCTGGATTAAGGTGCGCGCATCTCTCAATCTCGCAGCCGAGCAACAAAAAATTGAGTTGCGCGATGGAGTAGAAGCAGGGCCATTCAGAATTTACACCGATAAGATCGAGGAAACATACGAGGCCGATCACTCTCACCAAATCTTCATTCTTGCGCCTCGTTTTGAATCCGCACTCCTAGAGACTCAAGCAAAGGAATTAACCGTAATCTTTGCTGGTCGAACGGCGAAACTAGTTGCGGAATTTAGATCCCAGTCTTGGGACAGTGGCGCTAGTTCAGATCACTACAAGGGTAGCGATGATCTTAACGACAGCTATGGCATAGCATTTGTTAACGCGAAAATGCTCAGTTTGTCTTTTTCAAATCACAGTTTCTTTGCTGGCGCGGCCCATGGAAACACTTTTTTCCGCACCTACAATTTCGCACTTCTACCGCATCTATCGCTTCTGGGGCTCCCACTTTTTTTCTCAAACTTATCAGTTGGATTGCAAAAATTCAGTCAGCTTTGCCTTAGCGAATTGGAAAAAGAATTTAAAGCCAGAGTAGGTTCCGATGCTGATGACTCGGACCGGGAGTGGATGAGGCGAGGGGCTGGACCAAAATGGGAAAACTTCAGAGCATTCACATTTGATCGAACTAAGTTCACCGTCCTTTTTCCCCCATATCAGGTATCCGCATATGCGCTAGGAACGTGGGGCATTGACATTCCATACGATGACCTACTGGACGTGTTAATCCCCGATGGTCCGCATACTCTCACTAGATCTGAATGATTGAAAATCAGCAACAGACGATGCACCGAAGCATGCCGCAGGAATCGGTTACCCAATCCTAGACGGAACGTCACCCCTGCGTTATCGACTGCATCCCAAGACCCGCGAGATCGCACGCACGCAACAGATCAGGCATAAGCCTGTACAGCCCAAGCAAAAACCCTCACCCCCGCAGCGCAGCCACCAGCCACTCCTCAAACAACCGAATACTCCGCTGCTCCCGCCGCTGCGGCGGGGAAGTCAAGAAATAACCA
>NZ_AKIV01000150.1 GCF_000282655.1 Polaromonas sp. CF318 | reverse complement strand
GCGTGTAGCCTGTTTCCCCCTCAAGGGGGCGGCGCCTGCGGCCTGGCAAAGCCAGTTCCGCGGCCCCTGCTGGCCCGGAGGGTGTGGCGGTCAGTGTGTCGAGGCCATCACGCTGTGTAGCAGGTCGGGAAGCATCTCCAGCATCCGCAGCGCATCCTGTCCCGGCGGGGTGCTGGTCGCAAAATACATTTGCAGCGGTGCATGGGCAAACTCATGCAGCGGCACCGCCGTCAATGAGGCCGGGTCCAGGTTGCTGGCCGTGAGGAAGTCCACCACCGTCCAGCCCATGCCGCGCCTGACCAGCTCCAGCGCCAGCCGCGAGGTCTGCACCTGCAGGCCCGCCGGGGCGCTCAGGCCCAGGTGGCGGGCCAGCTCGTCGATCGAGCTGCACATCGGGTCCTCGCCCACCAGCCTGATCAAGGGCATGCTCGCCAGGAAGGACATCGGGTTCTGCCGGCGCGCGCGCACCGCGCGTTGCCAGATCTCGCGCGTGACGGCCAGGTAGAGCGGCCCGCTCACCAGCGTGCTGCTGGTCAGCAATGGGTGCGGGTGCTCGTAAAAGCCCAGCGCGAAGTCCACGCCGCGCGTCAGCAGGGCCTGCACCATCTGGTCCTGGTGCAGGGTGCGTACCTCGACGCGCACGCGCGGATGCCGCGCCATGTGCCGCTCCAGCACCAGAGGTAAAAATTCGTGGCTGATGGAGGGGATGGCCGCCAGCCGCACCTGGCCGTCGGCCGCCTGCCGCAGGTTGACGGCCATGCGCTTGAGCCCGTCCAGCTTCTGGTGGATCTGCGAGGACTCCTCAAACAACACCCGCGCTTCCGGCGTGGGCGCCAGCGTGCCCTTGCCGCGCGTGAACAGCTTGTAGCCCAGCTGCAGCTCGGTGTGCGCGATGGTCTTGCTGACGGCCGAAGGCGTGATGCAGATCAGCCGCGCGGCGGCGCTCATATTGCCCGTCTGCATGACGGCCTGGAAGACTTCAAGTTGCCTGAGGTTCATCGTTGTGCCGGGTGCCGGCGCGGCAAGAAGGGGCCGGTTGCCGGAGGGGTGTGAGTTTTAGTCACACCCCTCGTTACATTATGCATCGCTGCTTTCCGGCGGGCTGGCTACGATGAGCCACCTTTGGCCTGGTGCCGGAGGAGACATCGGGACGCGGGCCCCACGTATTGACACTTTTTCACAGGTGCCCTTCGACGCCCGCGACCCGGCAGAACTATTTCACTTTCCTGGGATATCTCATGCAAATCGCTTCCACCCTCCTGAAAATGGGCGCCGGGCTCGGCCTCGTCGCCTTCACCGCGCTGGGCACGCCAGCCTCCGTGCTGGCGCAAACCGCCGGCAAACCCAATGTCGTGATCCTGGCCACCGGCGGCACCATTGCCGGCGCCGGCGCCTCGGTCCTGAACAGCGCCACCTATGCCGCCGCGAAAGTGCCGGTCGACAAGCTGCTGGCCGGCCTGCCCGAATTGGCCAACATCGCCAACGTCAAAGGCGAGCAGGTCTCGCAGATCGCCTCGGAAAGCTTTACCAACGACAACCTCATGAAGCTGGGCAAGCGCATCTCGGCGCTGGTCAAGCAGGCCGACGTGGACGGCATCGTCGTCACCCACGGCACCGACACGCTGGAAGAAACCGCCTACTTCCTGAACCTCGTGATCCGCACCAGCAAGCCCATCGTGGTGGTGGGCTCCATGCGTCCCGGCACGGCGCTGTCGGCCGACGGCGCGCTCAACCTGTTTGACGCCGTCAGCGTGGCGGCCAGCAAGGACGCGGCCGGCAAGGGCGTGCTGGTCACCATGAACGATGAAATCCAGAGCGGGCGCGACGTCGCCAAGACCATCAACATCAAGACCGAGGCCTTCAAGAGCCAGTGGGGCCCGCTGGGCATGGTGGTGGAGGGCAACAACTACTGGTTCCGCGCGCCTGTGAAGCGCCACACCGCACAGTCCGAATTCAACATCGACGACTTCGATGCGCTGGCGCCGGTGGAAATCGTGTACGGCTACGGCAACGTCTCGCGCACGGCCCTGGACGCCGTCGCCAAGTCCGGCATCAAGGCGCTGATCCACGGCGGTACCGGCAACGGCTCGGTGGCCGACCGCATTGTTCCTGCGCTGCAGGAAGTGCGCGCCAAGGGCATACAGGTCGTGCGCTCATCGCGTGTGCCCGAAGGCTTTGTGCTGCGCAACGCCGAGCAGCCCGACGACAAATACGACTGGGTGGTCGCGCACGACCTGAACCCGCAGAAAGCCCGCATCCTGGCTGCTGTGGCATTGACGAAGAACGTGGACAGCAAGGAGCTGCAGCGCATCTTCTGGCAGTACTGAGGCTCTCCGGGGCGTCAAGACAAAAAGGGCGATGCCGGTAACGGCATCGCCCTTTTTTTATGGGCTTAGAGCTGGCTCATGCCGCCGTCGACGATCAGTTCCGTACCCACAATGAATGCGGCGTCGGGCGACGACAGGTAGACCACGGCGCTGGCCACTTCGTCGGGCGTGCCGAAGCGCTTGATCGGCACTTGCGCCTGGATGCCGGCGGCCAGCGCACCCAGCTGGTCGGCGGGCACGCCCAGCTTGCCGTACAGCGGCGTCGTCACCGGGCCGGGGCTCACCACATTGACGCGGATGCCGCGCGCCACGAATTCAGCGGACAGTGTCTTGGCGAATGAAATCAGCGCGGCCTTGCTGGCGGCATACACGCTGGAATTGGGCATGCCGATGTGGGCGTTGATGGAGCCGTTCAGGATGACGGCCGCGCCCGTGTTCAGCAGCGGTGACAGCGCCTGGATCGCGAAGAAGGCGCCCTTCACATTGACGTTGAAGGTCTGGTCCCAGAGCGCTTCGTCCACGCCTTCGAGCGGCGAAAACTTCGCGACACCGGCGTTGATGAAGACCGCGTCCAGCGTGATGCCCTGGGCGCGCAGGGCGCCGGCCAGCGCCTGGGCGGCGCCGCTTTCGCCCGCGTCGTTGCGCAGCGCGATGGCGCCTTCGCCGAGTTGCGCTTTGGCTTGCTCCAGCGTGGCCTGGTCCCGGCCGGTGATGATGACGCGGGCGCCTTGGGCGGCGAATTGCAGCGCGGTGGCCAAGCCTATGCCGCTGTTGCCGCCGGTGACGAGCACGGTCTTGTTGTCGAAGCGCCTGGCGGCGACGGAGGAGGTGTTTTGCGTGGTCATTTCAGTGTCCTGTCCAGTGTGGGTTGATGGGTTTTGCCGGGTCGGCCAGCCTTGCTGGCTTGCCGATGGGTTCAATGTACGATTCATGTTCTATAAGAAGAAGGCCTTAAAAGTGTTTTAATCATTCAGGTTTTATGAATATCAAGCGTTGGAGGCGCCGCCATGGACCGTTTGCGAGCTTTTGAGGTGTTTGCCGCCGTGGTGGGGCGCGGCAGTTTCACGCGCGCGGCCGATGCGCTGGACACTTCGCCGGCCAACGTCACGCGCTACATCAACGAGCTGGAGGCCCACCTGGGCACCCGCCTGCTCAACCGCAGTTCGCGCACGCTCTCGCTCACCGAAAGCGGCGAGGCGCTGTATGAGCGCAGCAAGTCCATCCTCGAGGAAGTCGCCGACGCCGAAGCGCTGGCCTCGTCGGCCACCTTGCAGCCGCGCGGGCGCCTGCGCATCAACGCGCCCGTGAGCTTCGGCATACGCCAGCTGGCACCGCTGTGGCCGCGCTTCATGCAAAAACATCCCGACGTGGAGCTCGACATCGCGCTCAGCGACCGTGTGGTCGACATCGTGGAAGAGGGCTACGACCTCGCCATCCGCATCTCGCGCGCCGGCCCCGCCACCCATGCGGCGCGCAAGCTGGCCACCTCCTGCAACATCGTCTGCGCATCGCCCGCCTATCTCAAGCAGCACGGCAGCCCCCAGGTGCCGGCCGACCTGGCGGCGCACCGCTGCCTGGGCTATACCTATGCGGCCACCGCCAACGAATGGCATTTCGTCGACGGGGAGGCGCGCCCGCACAAGGTCAAGGTCCACTACGTCATGCACGCCAACAACGGCGACACGGCCCGCGAAGCGGCCGTGGCCGGGCAGGGCGTCATCTGGCAGCCGGCCTTTCTGGTCGGCGACGACTTGCGCGAAGGGCGGCTGGTGCCTTTGCTGCCGGGCTACCGCATGCCCGACATCGACGTGCTGGCCGTCTACCCCAGCCGCCGCCACCTGAGCGCCAAGGTCCGCGTGATGGTGGATTTCCTGGCGCAGGCCTTCAAGGACGGGCCCGCCTGGTATGTGCCGCCCGACGCGGCGCCCGCGCGCCATCGCCGCGTAAAATGACCGGTTTAGCACTGCCGCCCATGCGGCCTTGCCTTTCCGGCGCCTGCACAGGCGCCGCGCTTTTGTCCTGAACCCATTCCTATGCTCACTTTCCAGCAAATCATCTTGAAGCTGCAGTCCTACTGGGACGCCCAGGGCTGCGCGCTGCTGCAGCCCTATGACATGGAGGTCGGCGCCGGCACCTCGCACACCGCGACCTTTCTGCGCGCGCTGGGCCCCGAGCCCTGGAAAGCCGCCTA
Source organism: Polaromonas sp. CF318 (assembly GCF_000282655.1). Lineage (GTDB taxonomy): Bacteria > Pseudomonadota > Gammaproteobacteria > Burkholderiales > Burkholderiaceae_C > Polaromonas. Next base: position 7,914 of record NZ_AKIV01000150.1, on the reverse strand, counting down.
TGTGCAGCCCAGCCGCCGCCCCAAGGACGGCCGCTACGGCGAGAACCCCAACCGCCTGCAGCACTACTACCAGTACCAGGTCGTGCTCAAGCCGGCGCCCGCCAACATCCTGGAGCTCTACCTCGGCTCGCTCGAGGCCCTGGGCTTTGACCTCAAGAAAAACGACATCCGCTTCGTCGAGGACGACTGGGAGAACCCCACGCTGGGCGCCTGGGGCCTGGGCTGGGAAGTCTGGCTCAACGGCATGGAAGTCACGCAGTTCACCTACTTCCAGCAGGTCGGCGGCATAGACTGCAAGCCCGCGACCGGCGAAATCACCTACGGCCTGGAACGCCTGGCCATGTACCTGCAGGGCGTGGACAACGTCTACAACCTGGTCTGGACCGAAGGCGCCGACGGCTCCAAACTGAGTTACGGCGACGTCTACAAACAAAACGAGGTCGAGCAGTCCACCTACAACTTCGAGCACAGCGACGCCGACTTCCTGTTCACCGCCTTCAGCGCCCATGAAAAGCAGGCCAAGCACCTCATCGACGTGCAACTGGCCTTGCCGGCCTATGAGCAGGTGCTCAAGGCCGCGCACAGCTTCAATTTGCTGGATGCGCGCGGCGCCATCAGCGTGACCGAACGCGCCGCCTACATAGGCCGCATCCGCAACCTGGCGCGCGCTGTGGCGCAAAGCTATTACGAAAGCCGCGAACGCCTGGGCTTCCCGATGGCGCCGCGTGAATGGGTGGAACAAATGGCGAAGAAGGCCGCCTGAGGCTTTCGCCTTCACCGAATTCCGCCACGATGCCCACCATCTTTTCCCATATTGCCGTTCCCATCGCCGCCGCCGTGGCCCTGGGCAGCAAGCGGATACCGCCCTCCATGTTGGCGGCGGGCATGGTCGCGGCCATTCTTCCCGACTTTGACGGTATCGCTTTCAAGCTCGGCATCCATTACGGCGGCATCTGGGGCCATCGCGGCTTTACCCACACCCTGGGTTTTGCGCTCGTCGCAGGCATGGTCGGCGCGTGGCTGGCACGGTATTGGAAACTGGCGCCGTGGCAAGGCTATGCCTGGATAGCGCTTTGCATGTTTTCGCACCCGCTGCTGGATACCCTCACCAACGGCGGCGTGGCCATCCCGCTCTACTGGCCCTTCTCCGAACAGCGGTTTTTCAGCCCCTGGCGGCCCGTCGAGGTTTCGCCGGTCGCCTTTTCCCGATTTTTCACGCAACGCGGCGCCGACGTGTTGCTCAATGAAATCCAAACCATCTGGCTGCCGCTGATGGCCGCGGCCCTGGCCATTTTTGCGCTCCGACATTCCCGAAAAAAACCATGAACGCTTCCCAAAACCTTCTCGTAGAACTGTTTGTCGAAGAGCTGCCGCCCAAGGCGCTGAAAAAACTCGGCGATGCCTTTGCCGGCGTGCTGTTCGAGCAGCTCAAGGCCCAGGGCCTGACGGCCGATGCTTCGGCGCTGACCGCCTTCGCCTCGCCGCGCCGCCTGGCCGCCCATGTCAGCGCCGTCGCCGCGCAGGCCGCCGACAAGGCCGTGTCGCAAAAACTCATGCCCGTGGCCGTGGGGCTGGATGCGTCCGGCAATGCCACGCCCGCGCTGCTCAAAAAACTGCAGGCCCTGGGCGCCGATGCGTCGGCGGTTGCCGGCCTCAAGCGCGCCCCCGACGGCAAGGCCGAGGCGCTGTTCTACGACAGCACCGTCAAGGGCGCGACGCTGGCCGAGGGCCTGCAAAAATCCGTGCTCGAAGCGATTGCCAAACTGCCGATTCCCAAGGTCATGACCTATCAGCTCGCCGACGGCTGGAGCGACGTCAAGTTTGTGCGCCCGGCGCACGGCCTGGTCGCGCTGCACGGCAGCGCGGTGGTCGCCATCGAGGCGCTGGGCCTGAAGGCCGGCAACAGCACGCACGGCCATCGCTTTGAGGCATCCGTCGATCCGGTGGTGCTCCAGGATGCCGACAGCTACGCTGCGACCCTGCAAAAAGACGGCGCGGTGATTGCCAGCTTCGCCGAACGCAAGGCCGAGATCGCCAGGCAGCTGGCGGCGGCTGCGGCCAAGGTCGGCGGAGGCGTCAAGGCCATTGACGACGACGCGCTGCTCGACGAAGTCACCGCGCTGGTCGAGCGCCCCAATGTGCTGGTCTGTGAGTTCGAGAAAGAATTCCTGGGCGTGCCGCAGGAATGCCTGATCCTCACGATGAAGGCCAACCAGAAATACTTCCCGCTGCTCGATGCCGCGGGCAAGCTCACCAACAAGTTCCTGGTCGTCAGCAACATCAGCCCGAGCGACGCGAGCGCGGTGATTGGCGGCAACGAGCGCGTGGTGCGCCCGCGGTTGGCCGACGCCAAATTCTTCTTCGACCAGGACCGCAAGAAAACCCTGGCTTCCCGCGTCGAAGGCCTGGGCAAAGTGGTCTACCACAACAAGCTGGGCACGCAGGGCGAGCGCACGCAGCGCGTGCGCGCCATCGCCGAAGCCATCGCCAATCGCCTCGGTGCCAATGTGGCCGATGTACAGCGCGCCGCCGAACTGGCCAAGACCGACCTGGTGACCGACATGGTCGGCGAGTTCCCCGAACTGCAAGGCACCATGGGCCGCTACTACGCGCTCAATGACGGCCTGGGCGCCGACGTGGCCGATGCGATTGAAGACCACTACAAGCCGCGCTTTGCCGGCGATGAGCTGCCGCGCAACAGCGTGGGCGTGGTCGTCGCGCTGGCCGACAAGCTGGAGACCCTGGTCGGCATGTTCGGCATCGGCAACCTGCCCACCGGCGACAAGGACCCGTTCGCACTGCGCCGCCATGCGCTGGGTGTGATCCGCATGCTGGTCGAGAAAGACCTGCCGCTGGGCCTGGCCGAACTCGTCGAAGGCGCGCAGCCGGTGTTCGGCGACAAGATCCAGGACGCTTGCGTCGCCCTGGTCGACTTTATTTACGACCGCCTCGCCGGCTCCCTGCGCGAGCAGGGCTACAGCGCGCAGGAAGTCGACGCCGTGCTGGCGCTGCGCCCCCAGCGACTGGGCGACGTCGCCAAGCGCCTGGCCGCCGTGCGCGCCTTTGCCGCGCTGCCGGAAGCGCCGGCCCTCGCGGCCGCCAACAAGCGTGTCGGCAACATCCTCAAGAAAGCCGAAGGCACGGTAGCCGCCACCATCAAACCGGAGCTGCTGCAGGAAGCCGCCGAGAAATCCCTCGCCGAGGCCCTGAAAACAGTCGCACCCAAGGCCGAGGCCGCTTTTGCGTCCGGTGACTATGCCGCCTCGCTGCAGGCGCTGGCCGCCTTGAAGGCGCCCGTCGATGCCTTCTTTGACGGCGTGATGGTCAATGCCGAAGACCCGGCGCTGCGCGCGAATCGTCTGGGATTGCTTGCGACGCTGCACCAGGCCATGAACCGCGTAGCCGACCTCTCCAAGCTCGCGACCTGATCGGAAGCCATCCCCATGAAACTCGTCATCCTCGACCGCGACGGCACCATCAACAGCGACAGCGACGATTTCGTCAAGACGCCGGACGAATGGCTGCCGCTGCCCGGTTCGCTGGAGGCGATCGCGCGGCTCAACCATGCGGGCTGGCATGTGGTGATCGCGTCCAACCAGTCGGGCCTGGGGCGCGGCCTCTTCGACGTGGCCTCGCTCAACGCCATGCACGCCAAGATGCACAAGATGCTGGCCGCCGTCGGCGGCCGTATTGACGCGGTGTTCTACTGCCCGCACAGCCCCGAGGAAAGCTGCACCTGCCGCAAGCCCTTGCCCGGCCTGTTCGAGCAGATAGGCGCGCGCTTCGGCGTGCAGCTGGCGGGCGTGCCCACGGTCGGTGATTCGCTGCGTGACCTGCAGGCCGGTGCCGCGGCGGGCTGCGAACCGCACCTGGTGCTGACGGGCAAGTCGGCCCGCTACCGGGCCGGCGGCCAGCCGGAAGGCCTGCCGGCCGGCACCACGCTGCATGCGGACCTGGCGGCTTTTGCCGATTTCCTGCTGGAGCGCAGCGCCCGGCCGCTACCGGTGGCGATATAAACATGGCGCGGGAACACCCGATTCCTCGCCTTTCCAACTGACCCGATAGCCGGAATCCCTCACATGCCCTTTATCCGTTCCGTCCTGCACCTTCTCTGGATGGCCGTGACCATCATTCCATGGGCGACCTTTGTGGTCATCGCCTCGCTGTTCGTCAGCAGCACCACCATGTACTGGATGTGCGCGGGCTGGCTGCGCGTGGCGGTCAGCGGCGGCACCTTCATCCTGGGCATCCAGAACCGGGTGACCGGCATGGAAAACCTGCCCACGGGCGAGACCAGCGCCGCGGTGCTGCTGCTCAAGCACCAGAGCACCTGGGAAACCCTGTGCATGCCCACGCTGATGCCGCATCCGCTGGCCTATGTCTTCAAGAAAGAGCTGCTTTACGTGCCTTTCTTCGGCTGGGCCATGGCGCGCATGGACATGATCCACATCGACCGCAGCCAGCGCGCCCAGGCCTTCAACAAGGTCGTGGTGCAGGGCAAGCGCCTGATGGCGCAGGGCACCTGGGTCATCATGTTTCCCGAAGGTACGCGCATCCCGCGCGGCCAGAAGGGCACTTACAAATCCGGCGGCACGCGGCTGGCCATAGAAACCGGCGCGCCGGTGATCCCGATCGCCGTCACCTCGGCCAAATGCTGGCCGCGCAAGGCCTTCATCAAGACGCCGGGCATTGTCGACATCTCCATCGGCAAGCCCATCCCCAGCGCGGGCCGGCAGCCGGACGAGCTGATGCGCGAGGTGGAAGCCTGGATTGAGTCCGAAATGCGCCGGCTGGACCCCGAGGCCTACGCCGGCGCCTCCGCCAATACCTGAGCGGTGCCTGCGCCTATCACGTCGCGCTAAACTGCCATGATGCAACGGCTTCTCCAGTTCACGCTCGACCTGTTTGACGCCCATCCCGCGCCGCCGGACCGCGCCGCAAGCCCGAAAAGCGCAAAACCTCCGGCAAAGCCGCGGCCCAAAAAACCGCCCACTTCCACTCCGCGGCCGCCAGCGGCGCCCGAGCCCGAGTTCATCGGGCCGCAGTTGCCCGCCCAGACCCTGCAGCAGGCCCTGGCCCCGGCCACCTTCCGCCATCCGCGCGCCACGCGCGAGACCGTGCTGGACGGCATCGTGGTGGCCTACGAATTCCGCCGCAGCAAACGCAAGACCATCGGTTTTTCGGCCGGTGCCGACGGCCTCACGGTGAGCGCGCCCAAATGGGTGCCGCTGTATGAAATCGACAAGGCCGTGCTGGAAAAATCCGGCTGGATACTCGCCAAGCTGCAGGAGACCCGCGAGCGCCACGAGCGCATGGAGTCCGCGCGCATCGACTGGAAGGACGGCACCACCCTGCCTTTCCTGGGCGAACAGGTGATCGTGGTGATAGACCCGCGGCACGCCTTCGGTGGCGTGGGCGCCGAACTCAAGCCCCGCGCCGCCGAGGTGCTGCTGCAGGGCAACGAGGGCGAGGCCGGCGACATGCTGCCCGGCGTGGCGCAGATGACGCTGCACGTGGGCCTGCCCCACAACGCTTCGGCCGAGCAGATCCGGGATGCCGTGCAGGCCTGGCTGATGCGCCAGGCCAAGCGGATCTTCGTCGAGCGGCTCAACCATTTCGCGCCGCAGCTCGGCGTGCAGTGGCACAAGCTCAGCCTTTCCAGCGCCGGCACGCGCTGGGGCAGCGCCAGCGCCGACGGCTCCATCCGGCTGAATTGGCGGCTGGTCCATTTCCGGCAATCGGTGATCGACTACGTGGTGGTCCATGAACTGAGCCATTTGCGCGTCATGGACCACAGCCCGCGCTTCTGGGACACCGTGCGCACCATCGTGCCCGATTACGCCGAATTGCGCGGCCAGCTCAAGGACGAAGCGATTCCGCGCTGGTAGCTGGCAGGCAGGGTGGGGCGCCAGGGCTGCGCAGGACAAACCCTTTGCCGGGGGCTGAATCGGCGATAACAAAGTAGTACAGCCTGACGTTACTTGTTAATATGACAAAAATATCAAAAATGTCAAAAACACCAGGGACTTGATGTCGTACCTCCAAAGCACCTCCATGAACGACAAGCTCATACTCGTAGTTGAAGACAATCCCGACCACCTGGAGCTGACTGTCTTGACGCTGGAGGAGCAGGGCGTGACGGCCGAGATCGCGGTCGCCCGCGATGGTGTGCAGGCGCTGGACTACCTGTTTGGGCAGGGGGCCCATGCGGGGCGCGACACGCAGCGCCAGCCTTCGTTCATCCTGCTGGACATGAAGCTGCCCAAGCTCTCGGGGCTGGATGTGCTGCGCGGCGTGCGCGCCAACCCGCTTACCGCCCTGGTGCCGGTGGTCATGCTGACCTCCTCCAGCGAGCGCTCCGACATCGTGGCGTGCTACCAGGCCGGTGCCAACGGGTTTGTGCGCAAGCCTGTCGATTTTGGCGACCTTACGGAAAAACTCCAGCGGCTCCAGGCCTATTGGCTGGATGTCAATGAATCGATCGCGGCCGGTTGATACGCCCGCGGAGCAGGCCGCCTTTGCGGCCTGGGCGGGATCCTGAGCGATGGCCGCGATGAAGGTTCAGATCACGCTGCGGACTCGCCTCGTCATATTGGTGCTGGCCGCGATTGTTCCGCTGTTCGGCTTGTCCATTTTCAAGGCCGTCTACAACGCCGATGCCGCGGTCGAGCGGGCCATGACCGACCTGCAGTTCGCGGCCTCGCTGGCGGCCTCCAACCAGCAGCAGCTGGCCGAGACGGCGCGCCAGGTGCTCACGGCCGTCATCCATGCGCCTGAGCTGCTGAGCGACAAGGACGGCAAGACCGTCAAGGGGGGCAGGGGCGGCCGCTGCGATGCCTACCTGGCGCAGCTGAACCGGCTGTTCCCGCTGTACGCCAACCTGGGCATTGTGGGCATGGACGGACGGGCCCTGTGCAACGGGATTCCCAATTCGACGCTGAACTACCTGGGCGACCGCGCGTATTTCCGCGATGCCGTGGCCCACCGCGACTTCGTGACCGGCGAGTACATCGTGGGCCGCGCCACGGGCATACCCTCCATCACCTTCGCGCTGCCCCTGCTGGACCGCGAAGGGCAGGTCGTGGTCGTGGCTTATGCCTCGGTGGACCTCGGCGAAATGGCGAAGACGGCGCTGAGTATCCACCTGCCGCCCGGCGCCGCGCTCGGCATCCACGACCGCAACGGCGTGCTGCTGGCCGGAAAACCGGCCCTGCCCATACGTGTGGGCCAGAAGGCGGCCAGCCCGGTGCTGCGCGAGGCGGTCAAAGCCCTGAAGACGGGCACGGCCGACGGCCCGGACGGCGCGGGCAATCGCCGGCTCTGGGCCTACATGCCCAGCAGCGCCAATGTGGGCGAGGCCTTTTTTGTGGCGGTCAGCCTGGACCACAACCTGGTGGTGGGCGCTACCCAGCGGCAGCTGTGGCTGGAGCTGGGTGTGCTGTCCCTGCTGGCCTTCCTGAGCGGCTTGCTCGCCTGGATGATGGGCGGGCGCGCCATCGTGATCCCCACCCGCAACATCCTGGAGGCGACTCGTCGCATCCAGGACGGGCGGCTGGATGTGCGCATTCCGGTCACATCGTCCGACGACGGCGGGGAATTCTCCCGGATCGCCGAAGGCTTCAACCGCATGGCCGAATCCCTGCAGAAGCACCGTGGGGCCCTGGAGTCGGAACTGGCGAACAGCGAAGCCATCCAGCGAAAACTGCAGGATGCCCAGCGCCTGGGGCGCATAGGCTACTGGCAGCTTGATGTGCGCAGCGAAGAGACCTGGTGGTCCGATGAGGTCTATGACGTGCTGGGGGTGGACAAGGCGAGCTTTCCCACCAACCGCGAAGCGTTCCTGCAACTGGTCCATCCCGCCGACCGCCAGGACTTCAAGGCCAGGCGCGACGCCGCCGTGGCGGCCGGCCTGCC
>NZ_AKIV01000149.1 GCF_000282655.1 Polaromonas sp. CF318 | reverse complement strand
CGCACCGCGCCTTGCATCCCATCCCGAGAAGATGCTTGCGCGGCCCCGTTTAGGCCGTGAACAGGTTCTAGGTAATCCGGGCACGCCTGTGAAGGCGCGCCTCTCCGTGGTGGCCAAGCCGCCATGGAGCCCCAAGCCCGCAGGCCCCGGCCTGCGGGCTTTTCTGTTTTTGCCGGTGTTTCCCCGCACACAGTCCCCCTGGCCGCCTACAGGCGGCCCGCCGCGCCAGGGATTTACTGGGGGTGACACCACCGTCCGCCGCCACTGGAGCTCGCCGTGAACCCTCAACAAGCCCATGCCTTCCGCCCCTTCCCCGGCCTGCTGCGAAGCGCGCTGCTGCTGGCTGCCGTGGCCACGCTGGGCGCCTGCGGCCTGCGCCAGGCCAACCCCTACCTGGCCCAGCAGGCCATGCCGGAAACCTTGCGCGTGCCCGCAGGCTACGCCGCGGTGCTCGAAGCGCAAGGCCGGGGTGAGCTGCTCTATGAATGCCAGGCCGTCAAACGCGCGCCGTATGAATACGCCTGGCTGCTGCTGTCGCATGGCATCAGGCTGGCGGACGGCGCGGGCAGCACCGTGACCTACTACCCCGGCGCCCGCGCGCGCTGGGAGCACAGCGACGGCTCCAAAGTAAGCGCACAGGAACTCGTCGAAGTGCCCGGCGACCTCCGGAGCCTGCCCCTGCAGCGCGCCATGGTCGGCCCCTCCGACACCCCGGGCGCGCTCGCCAACATCCGCTACATCCAGGGCCGCCGCACCGTGGCCGGCGTGGTGGCCAACCCGCCCTGCAGCTCCGCCACCCTGGGCATGCGCGTCTCCGTGCCCTACGAGGCCGACTACGTCTTCTGGCGTCCGGCCGCCTGAAGCTTTCCGGCGCCCATAAAAAAGCCCGCTCGAAGCGGGCTTTTCTCAGAGGGGCTGATCGCCGGGCTCAGCGCTGGTAATACACAGGTGCCGGACGGTAGTAACCCGGGCCGGGCGCCTGCACATAGTAGCCACCATGGTGCCTGTGGCCGTGGCGCGGGCCGTAGTACACGGGCTGCGGGTAGTAAACCGGTGCGGGCCGCACATACACGGGGCGCGGGTAATAAACCGGTGCCGGCTGCACATAAACCGGAGCGGGCTGTACATACACGGGTTGCGGGTACACCGGGTAGGCATTGGTCACACCTACCGCCACACCCGGGGCAGCTATGCCCACGGAAAACGACACGTTGTCGCGGGCCTGGGCAGCACCTGCAAAGCCCAGGGCGGCCACGGCCAGCGCGGCGGTGGCGCCTGCCAGGGCGAGGGAGCGGTTTGCTGTCTTCATATGGTTCTCCTTAAGAAGGGCAGGAAATGCCCATGTGCTTATTAAACGCAGGGCACCTGTAATGGCATACCGCATGCCCCGTGAAGAGAGTAGCCAAACGTAACCCTTACCGGGTAAGCCCTAAAATCGGCCAATGACCACCCCTGCCCCTGCCTCAGTTCCCGCCGACAAAGAAATCCACAAGCCCAGCAACTTCCTGCGCCAGATCATCGAAAAAGACCTGGCCGAGGGCACTTATGCCAGCCGCCGCTGGGGTGGCAGTCCCGGGGATGCCGCCCACCATGCCGCCGGCCAGCCCGACCCCGCCAGGGTACGCCTGCGTTTCCCGCCCGAGCCCAACGGTTATTTACATGTGGGCCACGCCAAAAGCATTTGCCTGAACTTCGGCCTGGCGCGCGATTACGGCGGCGTCTGCCACCTGCGCTTTGACGACACCAACCCCGAAAAAGAAGACACTGAATACGTCGACAGCATCATCGACGCCGTCAAATGGCTGGGCTATGACTGGGCACAGCTTGGCAACGAGGAGAGCGGCAAGGGAGACAGCAATGTCGAAAGCAAGGCCTACCAGGCCAGCGACTACTTCGACTTCATGTACCGCGCCGCCGAGTATTTGATTGAAAGCGGCAACGCCTACGTCGACGAACAAAGCGCCGAGGAAATGCGCCACAACCGCGGCGACTTCGGCCACCCCGGCACCAACAGCCCCTTCCGCGGCCGCACACCCGAAGAGAACCTGGCGCGCTTTCGCGAGATGCGCGACGGCAAGCTCGCCGACGGCGCCGCCGTGCTGCGCGCCAAGATCGACATGGCCTCGCCCAACATCAATATGCGCGACCCGGCCATTTACCGCATACGCCGCGCCCACCACCACAACACCGGCGACAAATGGTGCATCTACCCCATGTACACCTTCGCCCACCCGGTCGAAGACGCGCTCGAGCAGATCACCCACAGCATCTGCACCCTGGAGTTTGAAGACCAGCGCCCCTTTTACGACTGGCTGCTGGACCGCCTGGCCGAAGGCAAGCTCATCGCCACGCCGCACCCGCGCCAGTATGAATTCGCCCGCCTCAACCTGAGCTATGTGCTCACCAGCAAACGCAAGCTGGCCCAGCTCGTCAATGAAAACCGCGTCAGCGGCTGGGACGACCCGCGCATGCCCACCATCGTCGGCCTGCGCCGCCGCGGCTACACGCCCGAGGCCCTGCAGCTGTTTGCCGAACGCATAGGCGTCACCAAGAGCGACAGCTGGATCGACTACAGCACCCTCGAAGGCGCGCTGCGCGACACCCTGGACCCGATGGCCCCGCGCGCCATGGCCGTGCTGGACCCCGTCAAGCTGGTGCTCACCAACTGGGATGAAGTGATGGGCGCAGGCAAGCTCGATGATTGCAGCGCCCCCGTGCACCCCCACCACGAAGACATGGGCAAGCGCCACTTCAAGATAGGCAAGGAAGTCTGGATTGAACGCAGCGACTACGAAGAGACCCCGCCCAAGGGCTTCTTCCGCCTCTTCCCGCCCCACGTCAATGCCAGCAAGCAGGCCATCGCCGGCAGCAAGGTCCGCCTCAAGTACGGCCACGTCATCGAATGCATCGGCGCGGTGAAAGACGCGAACGGCAAGGTGATTGAAGTGCACGCCACCCTGATCCCCGACACCAAGAGCGGCACGCCAGGCTCCGATGCCATCAAGGTCAAGGGCGTGATCACCTGGGTGGGCGTGAGCGACGCCGTCGAAGCCGAAGTGCGCCTGTATGACCGACTGTTCAGCGTTGAGCACCCCGGCACCGGTGACAAGGACTTCCTCGACGAACTGAACCCCAACAGCCTCAAGACCGTGACGGCCTATGTCGAGCCCTCGCTCGCCAAGGTGCCTGCCGGCACGCGCTTCCAGTTTGAGCGGCATGGCTACTTTGTGACCGACATTGTTGACCACAAGGACGGCAAGGTCGTGTTCAATCGCGTGACAGGGATGAAGGATTCTTGGGGTAAATAAATCGAACTGGCGATAGTGCAGGATAGGTCGCGGATTTTCCAGTGATATCGATACATGCTTTCGACAAATATTAAGAATCGAGTAAAAAATGGCATCAAAAATATCAGCCAAGTCAACCGAGATGACAACCGCGCTGTCTGTGCGGCAGGAAAATATTCAGCGTGTTTACAACGACTACAACGCCGGAAAATTTGTAGTCAATCGGCGATATCAGCGAAAACTAGTTTGGGATGTCGAAGACAAGCAAAGCTTGATCGACACGATTCTGAAGGGATTTCCAATTCCGTTGTTTCTACTAGCGCGAGGCAAATATGTTGGGACTGATTGCCTTGAAATAATCGACGGAATGCAGCGGTTGAATGCTATTTTCTCCTTCATAAATCAGGAATTTTCTTTTGAGGGGGATTTTTTTGACCTAAAGACAATGGTCGAGTCTCAGGACCAACTGGACAAGGGCACACTTAAGCAGCAGACCCCAGTTATGAGCAGAGATAACTGCGTGAAGATTGCCACCTACACAATTGCGATTTCGGAGTTTGCCTCCTCAAAAGAAGAATTCATCGACGAGGTATTTCGGCGTATCAATTCAAACGGGAAATTTCTTTCACCGCAAGAAGTTCGCTCCGCGGGCGCGGTCTCGCCTTTCGCTGAGTTGGTCAAGCACCTAGCGCAAAAAATTCGTGGCGACGTTAGTACTACAGATTTATTTCCACTGCAAAAAATGCCGGAAATTAGTTTGAGTGATACCAGTCAGCGAGGTATCCACATAGACAAGACTTTTTGGGTAGCGCAAGGAATTTTTGTGCGTCAACAAGTCAGAGAGAGCCGCGATGAAGAAATAATCGCCGATATCTTGGCATTCATTCTCATGGGGAAAGAGGCACGATCGGCCTCCGAAGTACTTGATGATTACTATGGAATTCATAGATACGAAGCAGGTGAGAGCCGTAAGGTTCAACTTCAGGAGGCCCTTCAAAAATACGGAGTGGAAAAACTTCAAGAGCATTTCCTCTACTGTCACAGCACGCTCGAAAAATTGATGGGCGATCTAGGAAAGTCTTTTTCCGATCTAGCGATGAAGGACATGGCTGCAGCTCGCGCCGCTCGTTACTACCAATGCGTTTTTCTTGCCTTCTTTGAACTCTTGGTAAGAGGTTCAAGAACTGTCGGCGACGCTAATAAACTAGGCAAAGTATTGAGCGGTATAGGCCAACGGATCACCATCACCCCCGGGGGAAAATGGAGTGGCACCGAGCGTGAAACAAACGTCAACATAGTTATTGGACTAATTCAGAGTTCATTTGTTGAAAACCCGAATCCGGATCCAGCCAGTACCAGCTGGCTAACGCAATTCTCAAATCTTCTCAAGCAGTCTAAGCTTGAACAGCCCTGCTACGACTTCAAGCAAGGTTTTCTTAACTTGAAGCAAGGTGGTGGCTTTGATGAAGGATGCTTTGAAGGAGTTTTGCAAACAGTTTCCGCTCTAGCCAATCAGGGGCCAAAGACGGTCGGGTATGTCCTTATTGGAGTTGCCGATAAGAAGACAACGGCCGATCGTCACACTACGATATCTGGAGAGGCGTATGCGAAATCTGATGGTCACTTCATAACTGGAATAGATTTTGAAGCAAAAGCAATTTCGGGAAATTTGGATAAATATCAACAGTACTTGGTTCAACGCATCAAAGCATCAACGCTTGAAGATCAAGTCAAAGCTCAAGTACTAAATGACATCCGCTTCGTTTCGGTTTACGACAAGCATTGTCTTGTTATGAAAGTCAAAGACATCGGCCGGGCAACTCATTACAACAATCAGTTTTTTATCCGGGCTGGCGCAAACACCGAAGAAGCAAAAGGTACGGACATTGTGAATGTCGCATTGCGGTTTTCATAGTTTCTAATCGGGTTCCCCATGGCGAGTCTTCACTGCCCAAAATGCAGCGCTGAACTGCAAGTCAACCGTGATGGAGAGCTGGAATGCAGCGCCGGCAATATGCAATTGTCCGCCGCCCTCAATCGCCGGCTCACTGAGTGCTACATCACAAACGCTCGAGACCCTGACCCTAAGTCTCTTGGCTCCTTTATCGGAGGCATTTGGTTCTGCCCCGGCTGCGCTTGCGTAGTACCGGAAGAGAACCCAGGAGATTTACGCTGTCCGAGCTGCCAAAAGCAACTGGCGGAGTTCGCTCGCGCACTGGTCGAGCTTCATCCTCACAAACGGTAATCGCACCACCAAACGCCCATCCCGATGGCAAAAAACTGGCCCATTGGCCGGGGATCAAGCCGACAATCGCGGCAACAGCGATGCACTTTGAGGCAGACCCCCACCATCACGACATGCATCACCGGTCCACCCCACCGACGCGGCCCCCCCACCTCATCTGCTTCAACAAACCCTATGGCGTGTTGAGCCAGTTCACGCCTGAAGGCCGCTGGCGCGGGCTCAAGGATTTCATTGCCCTCCCCGGCGTCTATGTGGCCGGGCGGCTCGATGCCGACAGTGAAGCCTGCTGCTGACCAGCGACGAGCCCTTGCAGGCGCGCATCAGCGCCCCGCGTTTCAAGATGCTGAAAACCTACTGGGTGCAGGTCGAGGGCGAGCCCGGCAATTCGGCGATGGCTGCGCTGCGCGGCGACGTGCAGCTCAATGACGGCCCCACGCGGCCGGCCAGCGCCGAGCGCATGGAGGCCTCGCCCGGCCTGTGGGAGCGTGATCCCCCGGTGCGGGTGCGCAAGGCTATCCCGACCTTCTGGATCGCGCTGAGGATACGTGAAGGCCGCAACCGCCAGGTGCGGCGCATGACGGCCGCCGTGGGCCACCCGACCTTGCGGCTGATCCGCTCTTCCATCGGTCCCTATGCGCTGGACGGCATGGCGCAGGGCGCCTGGCGTGAAACCGAAGAGCTAGCGGACGCCGGCTGAGCATTTCAGCGGATTCGAAGGCCGGCGAGGTCTTTGGAAACAAACTGAAACAGCACCCCTTTTGGTGAATTGTTGCCTGCCAACCCAGCGGCCAAACGCATGGCCGCCCGTATGATCGGCCGGTTCCAAATTCAAAACTCAAAAGGACGTTCCCATGGCTGCTGCGCGCACGATCCACGCCGACCTCTGGCGAGTCTTTCTGCTGACCCTGGCGTCGCTCTTTCTCATTCCGGCGGTCACGCTGGTTTTCACGCACTACGCGCTGCAGTCTGAGGACAAGGACTTCCTTCAGCGCGTCACTTCTCAAATCAATGCCGCCAAAGACCTGACGCCGGCGCAGAAGGCGGACGAGATTGCGTTTTACGACACGCACAGGCTGTCGATGGCCTGCGCCGCCACCGGCCCCGAGGACAAGGTCTTTCACGACAAGGTCTGCAGCCCCTATTCGATGCACTGGTGGTTTCACTGGGCCGAGCGCGCCGCCTTCTGGACATTGATCCTGGGCGCGGCGCTGTTGGTGACGGCCAGCGTGCTGGGCGCGCTGGCCTTTGTCAACCGCGGCCTGCGCTATGCGAGCTTTGTGGCGGGCTGGCGGCTGATGACCATTTCAAGCGCGGTGGAGGTCACGCTGCAAAGCGCCATGCTGGTGTGGCTTTCCTTCTGGCTCACGGCGTATTTCTGGCACAGCTACTACATCAAGCTGGTCGGCCTGGCCGGCATCATGGCGGCCCTGGCGGTGTTCTATGCCATCTACACGCTGTTCAAAAAACTGCCTTCGGGCAACACCATTGAGGGCGAGCTGCTGTCCGAGGCCGACGCCCCGCGCCTGTGGGACCGCATTCGCCAGCTGGCGGGCCGCGTCAAGACGTCGCCGCCGGACCAGATCATCGCGGGTATTGACAACAACTTTTTCGTGACCGAGGCGCCCTGCACGGTGGCCGGGCAGGCCCTGACGGGCCGCACGCTGTTTGTGAGCATTCCGCTGCTGCGGGTGCTGGACACCACCGAAGCCGACGCCGTGCTGGCGCACGAGCTGGCCCACCTGGGCGGCGGCGACACGCGCAGCAGCGCGGCCTTGGGCCCCAAGCTGACCCAGTTTGACCTGTACACCTGGGAAATGCGCAGCGGCGGGCTGACCATCGTGGCGCACTACCTGCTGCGCCTGTACCGCATGGTGTTTGAGTTTGCGCTGGCACGCGACAGCCGCGAGCGCGAGTACACCGCCGACCGCGTGGCCGCGAAGCTGACGGCACCGCAGTCCATCGTGCAGTCGCTGATCAAGATCTCGGCTTATTCCAGCTACCGGGACACGGTGGAGCGCAAGCTGTTCGAGCAAGAGCAGCAGCACACCGGCGCGCTAGGCATTGCCGGCTTTGTGGCGGAGGGCCTGCACCCCTATGCCCGCTCAGGTGAATTTGTGACGGCCATGAAAACCGCCGCCGTGCCGCACCCCTACGACACGCACCCGCCGCTGCGGGAACGCATGCGCAATGTGAACCACGAGGTGGCGGAAGACAGCTACGGCGCCATCGTGACCACCGTGCCCCAAGCCACCTGGGCCGATGAAATATCAACAGCCGCCGCCATTGAACAGCGGCTGTGGAGTGACTACGAACAACGCTTTGCCGCCGCGCATGAGCAAAGCCTGGCCTACCTCTATGAGCCGGCCAACGACGAGGAACGCGCGGTGGTGCTGCGCTACTTCCCGCCGGTGTCGTTTGACCTCGGCGCGGACAAGCGCATAGACATCAGCTATGAAGGCGTGCATGCCACGGCCGACGGCGGCGCGCCCATCTCCTGGGACGAAGTCAAGGCCCTGACCTTCAACACCAGCACGTTCGGCAACACCCTCACCGTCACGCATTTCGACAAGGGCATGCTGGGCGCGCGCACCAGCACGATCAAGCTCAAGGGCCTGGGCAAGCAGGAGGAGCAGTTCAAGGCGGTGTTGGGCAGCTATTGGCAGCGGCACCAGATCATGCGGGCACAGCAACAAGCCCGCGCCGCTGAAGCCGAACCGGCCTGACAAGCCGGGGAAGCCGGCCGGCGGATCAGGGGTTTTCCGCTTTTTTCAACGTTCCTTTTCAACGTTTCTTCAACTGCGCGGCCTTGTTGGACATCAACAAGGCCACGCCCTCCACATCCGCCGCCGTCACCGGCGTGAACACAATCATGCTGAGCCCTGGCGCGCTGTCGACCGGGAAGGACTGGTGCTCGAGCGTGATGCTGCCTGCCAGCGGGCGCTCGATGCGCTTGACGCCCACGTAGTGGCCGCTGGTTTCGTTGTCGGCCCACAGCCGGCGAAAGTCTTTGCAGCAGGCCTGCAGCTCTTCCGCCAGCGCTGCCGCTTCGGGGCTGTCACCGGCCCGCGCCGCGTCGACGCGAAAGGTCGCAATGGCAAAGCGCGCATTGGCTTCCCAGTCGGGCACGGCACGCAGGGCCGGGTCGGTGAACAGGCGCCTGAGCAGGTTGCGCCCGCCGGGCGGCTGCGCGGCATAGTCGCTCAGCACCGCGGCCGCCGCGGCATTCCAGGCCACGATGTCCCAGGTCAGCGTCTTCACGACAGCGGGGCTGGTGGGCATGCCGTCGAGCACTCGCTGCAGCGCGGGTGTGACGGCCGCTGACGCGGTGGGCTTGATCGGCGGCGGCCGCTGCTGGGCCAGCAAAAACATGAACTCGCGGTCGGCCCGGTCCAGCGCCAGCGCACTCGCCAGCCGCTCCAGCACCTCGTCGGACGGCGGGCCGCCGCGGCCCTGCTCCAGCCAGGTGTACCAGGTGACGCTCACATGCGCGCGCGTGGCCACTTCTTCACGCCGCAGGCCGGGTGTGCGGCGGCGGCTGTCCGCGCCCGGCGCGGGTGCCAGGCGCGCACGGCGGTCGCGCAGGAACTCGCCCAGCGTGAGGGGTGCCGCCTGGGCCGCCTGGGCCGCCTGGGCCACCGTCATGGCGGGTTCGGCTTGTGTTGCGGGGTTGCTCAGGGTGTTAGTGCTCATACCTGTATACGCTCACGGCTTTTGCCAATGAAGGTGGCGACGCAAGATGCGGGCTCATTGATTTTTCAGGAGTTCAGTATGCGTGTTTTTTTGACGGGGGCCACAGGCTTTATCGGTTCCGCCATTGTGCAAGAGCTGCTTTCTTCAGGCCACGAGGTGCTGGGCCTGGCGCGTAGCGATGCGGCAGCGGATGCGCTGTCGCGGCTGAGTGTGCAGGCCCATCGCGCTGAGCTGGCGGATACCGCCGGCCTGGCCGCCGCCGCCAGGGCCTGCGACGGCGTGATCCACACTGCGTTCATCCATGACTTTTCAGCGCACGCCGCTGCCGCCGAGACGGACCGCCAGGCCGTCGCGGCCATGCTGGGCGCGCTGGAAGGTTCGGGCAAACCGTTGGTGGCGACATCCGTCACCGTGCTGCTGGCGCACGCCCACCCGGCGACCGAAGACATGCCCGTGCCTGAAGCTTCGCCCAACCCGCGTGCCAAAGCGGAGGCCATGGTGCTGGCGGCGGCCGGTCGCGGTGTGCGGGCCAGCGTGGTGCGGCTGCCGCCCTCGGTGCACGGCGCGGGCGACTACGGTTTTGTGCCTATGCTGGTGCGCATTGCGCGCAGCAAGGGTGTGGCAGCCTTCATCGGTGAAGGCGCCAACCTCTGGCCGGCGGTGCACCGGCTGGACGCGGCGCGCCTCTTCAGGCTGGCGCTGGAAAGCGCCCTGCCCGGCGCGCGCCTGCACGCCGTGGCCGAAAAAGGCCTGCCCTTGCGTGCGATTGCCGAGGCCATAGGCGAAGGGCTGGGTGTACCTGCGCGCGGCATCGCGGCGGACGAGGCGCCCGCCCACTTCGACTGGCTGGCGCGTTTTGTGGCGATTGACAACCCGACCTCGAGCGCGCTCACGCGCAGCGCTTTGGGATGGCAGCCGCGGGAGGCGGAACTGCTGGCGGACATGCGGGATAGCGGCTATTTCAGCTGAGGCCCGCGGTGTGCGGTTTAATCACCGCATGCCAGCCCCCAACTTCAGCCCTGCGGCAGACCGCAACAAGCAGCCCATCCTCGATGTCCTGCTCAAAGTCTTGCCCGCGCAAGGCACAGCACTCGAAATCGCCTCCGGCACAGGCCAGCATGTTGCCTGGTTTGCCACGGGCCTGCCGCAATGGACATGGCAGCCCACCGACTTCATGCCCACCGCACTGGACTCGATTGCGGCCTGGGTGGCCGAGCAGGGTTTGACCAATGTTCGCCCTGCCCTGGTGCTGGACGTGATGGCGGCCGAATGGCTGCCGGGCGATGCGAAGTTTGACCTGGTCTACTGCGCCAATATGCTGCATATCTCGCCCTGGGCGACCTGTGCCGCGCTGATGTCAGGCAGCGCGCGCCACCTCGCAGCCGATGGCGTGCTGGTGACCTACGGGCCTTACCTGGAAGACGCTGTGCCCACCTCGGAAGGCAATGTGGCGTTTGACCAAAGCCTGCGCGCGCAAGACCCGGCCTGGGGCATACGCCGCAGGGAAGATGTGGAACAGCAAGCGGCGCGGGCCGGCTTGCGGCTGCGGGCACGGCATGCGATGCCGGCCAATAATTTGCTGCTGGTATGGGGCAAGGCCTAGGGCCTGCGCTCAAGTCTTAAGAGCGCAGGATTTTTTCCATCGCTTTTCCTTTGGCCAGTTCGTCCACGAGCTTGTCCAGGTAGCGAATCTTCTGCATCAGCGGGTCTTCGACCTCTTCCACGCGCACGCCGCAGACCACGCCCTTGATCAGCGAAGCATTCGGGTGCATGGCGGGGGCCTGGGCGAAGAAGGTTTCGAAATCGTTCTGCTTTTCGATTTGCCGATCAAGCCCCTTTTGGTCATAGCCCGTCAGCCAGCGGATGACCTGGTCGACTTCCTGTTTTGTGCGGTTTTTGCGTTCCGCCTTCTGCACATAGAGCGGATAGACCTTGGCAAACGGCATCGTGAAAATAGTGTGCTTGGGCATCCGTGTTCCTCTCTAAGCCTCCAGCGAAGCCTTCAAGCGGCCCAGGGCCTGGTCCCATTGCTGGGCAATCAGGTCCAGCGAGCGGCGGGCTTCGTCGAGCTGCTGCGGGTCAAACTGCCACAGCCGCTCGCGGCCCACTTTCACATGGTGCACCAGGCCGGCGTCGGCCAGCACATGCAGGTGTTTGGTGACGGCCTGGCGGGTGATGTCGGTGGTGGCGGTCAGCTGGGCGATGGAGACGGCGCCGCCCACGCAGAGCACGGCGACCAGGCGCAAGCGCGTTTCGTCGCCCAGGGCGGCAAACACGCCCGCGGGGCCGGGCTGGGGCGATGCGGGGTCGTTGGTTTTAAGGCGAGGCTTGCGAGGCGACATATTTCTGGATGTTAACCATCTGCCCTTCCCAGCCGCCAGTGTTCATGCGCAAGGCTTCGACACGGCGCGCCACGGGAATCCTGTCAAAGCCCGATTCGACCACGGTCAGCAAGGTGCCGCCGCTGGCCGCCTTGAGGGTGAATTCCACGAGGGTGGTGGGCTCTTTGGAGTAGTCGACGGCCGGGTCGACCGCATAAGGGTGCCAGCGGTAGGAAAACAGTGTTTCGGGTTCCACGCGTTCAATGAGCACGTCAAACAGCACATGCTCGTAGCCCGCAATGGTGATGTGGCCCTGCACCTGCTGGCCGGCGCTGAAGGTTTTGCCCTTGAGCGCCACGCCGAACCAGTTGCCGAATTCTTCGGCCTGGGTAAGCGCCTTCCAGACTTTGGAGGGTGCGGTGTTGATGTGGACGCTGCGTTCGATGCGGTCGGTGGATGAGGGTGAAGCCATATATGCAATCTCCTGGTTGCGTTTATTCTGCATCCGGAAAACTTTTTATGCAACATATTGGTTGCATGATTTTGATCCCAAATTGCAAGCAATTGCAGCCGCCGCGCCGTGACGCGAAGTGGCTGTTCGCCTACACGGGCCGGCCGTGACCGCTGCTTAAATGGAAGGGCACGGGCTTGGCGTTCGCAGGTTCGCACTATCGCCCGCCAATGTCCGATTTACCCACTCATCCAGGAGATAAGCCATGCCCCAGTTCGCCATGATTACCGGTGACGTGACCTACACACCGGGTGACGGTACCCCGATTGAGATCCCGCGCGTGCGCATTGAAGTTGCGCTGCAGCCGGACAGCGCGACGCTGAGTTGGGATGCCGGCGACGGCGTTGCCGCGGTGACGGCGATCCCGCGCATCCAGTTTGACGACTATGTGCGCGAGGGAAAGATCACCATGACGCCGCAATAATGGCGCCATGCATTCACGCCCTTCACAGACCCTTGTTTTTTCAGACTTAAGCCGCCGCGCCGTGCTGCTGGCCGCCGCGGCGGGGTATGCCCTGCCCGCCTCCTTGCAGGCCCAGGCTGCGCCCTCACCCGACGGGATCATTTGGCCGCGCGCCTCGCAGGTGCCCGGCGGCGTGGCATGGCTACCGCTGGGCCCGGCCGCGCAGCGGCCCCTGGCCTTTGCGGGCGAGACTCCTTTGCTGGTGCTGGGCGATGCGACCGGATGGACGGCACTGGTGGGCATCGCGCTCTCGGCCGCGCCCGGCGAGGCGAACATCACAGTGCAAGCCGCTGAAGGCAGCCGGCGGGATATTCCTTACACCATAGCGCCCAAGCGCTATGCCGAGCAGCAGCTCAAGGTCGAGCCGCGCACGGTGGACTTGTCGCCCGAAGACCTGGCGCGCTACGAGCGCGAGCGCGCGCACCAGGAGCTCGTGATGGCCACCTTCAGCCAGCCCCTGCCGCAGGGCCCGCTGCGCATGCGGGTGCCGGTGCCGGGGCGGCGTTCCAGCTCTTTCGGGCTGCGGCGCGTCTTCAACGGCCAGCCGCGCAACCCGCACAGCGGCATGGACATCGCGGCCGCCACCGGCACGCCGGTGCTGGCACCGCTGCCGGCCCGGGTGATAGACACGGGCGATTATTTCTTTAACGGCAACACAGTATGGCTGGACCATGGGGGTGGTTTGCTGTGCATGATGTGCCATTTGAGCGCGATTGACGTGAAGCCGGGGGACACCCTCCAAACCGGTGAACGCCTGGGCGCCGTGGGCGCAACCGGCCGGGTGACCGGGCCGCATTTGCATTGGGGTGTGATGCTGAACCGTGCCATGGTGGATCCTGCGCTGTTCTTGCCGGCCTGAGCTTGCCGGCCTGAGATTGCACTCATCCCCCTCCCAGGGAGCGAGAAAAAAACACATCCTGATACGACGGCATGTAGCGAGGTAAACACGGGGTAAAACCCCGGCTTCATTACACGCGCCCTACCTCCGCATTACACGGCCTTGACCTTGGGCCTCCACGATGAAAGCACTGAAGCACCAAAAAGCCTCCAGGCCGGTGCTTCGGAAAGCAAGTTTCCTCCTCAGGGCTTGCCGGTTCACTGATTGAGCAAAGGAGACCCCATGACATCGAAACTCTTGACCACATCCCTTCTGGCCACCGCGCTGGCCGCGGGCCTTGCAGCCGCGCCGGCCATGGCGCAACCCTACGGCCCTTACGGCCCTCAAGCGCCTTCCTACCCACCCCAGGTGGTGTACGCGCCTGCAGCCCCGCAAACGCCGGGCATAGACAGGGCACAGCAGGCCGTCAGCGAGCGCATACGCGAGGGCCTGCAGTCCGGCCGCATCACGCCCTCGGAAGCGCGCCTGCTGTACCGCCGCGACAGCGAGATCCAGAACCGTGAAGCCGCCTACAAGGCCGACGGCCGCGTGACGCCGCAGGAGCGCCAGCAGCTGCGCGCCGACATGGCCCAGTTGAGTGCCGAAGTCGAGCGCGCCATTGCCAACAACCGCACCGTGGCTGTCGCCTACCCGGCCGACAGGCTGGGCGCCATCGACAGCCAGGAGTTCAATATCCGCCAGCGCATTGACGAAGGCGTGCGCAGCCACCGCCTGAGCCTGCGCGAAGCCGGCCGCTTGCAGGCGCGCGAGCAGGCGATTGAAAACCGCGAGGCCGCCTACCGCTCGGACGGCGTGGTGACCCCGCAGGAGCGACGCGACCTGCGCGCCCAGTTGGCCGCGCTGCGCGATGAAGTGGAGCGGCTGATCAATCCGCGCGGTTAAAAGTCAAGCGCCAAAACTGCAAGGCACAAGAAAAAACCCCGGTCGGCGCATGGCGCCGGCCGGGGTTTTTTGCTGGAAGCGCAGGGCGCTGTCTATCAGGCTGCCTTGGCGCGGCGGAAAGCCGAGCTGCGCTTGGCGGCTGGCTTGTGCTCGCCGGCGATCTTGCCGGCCAGCTCGGCGCTCTTTTGTTCGATCTGCGCGGCCAGCTTGCTCAAGGCCAGGGCGCCGGGCGCGGTGGCCTGGGCCAGGGTGTTCAGCGTGGTCACGCCGGTTTTTTCTTCAAACAGGCTGGCGTTGGCGGCGGCGCGTTCCACACCGGCTTCGGCCACTTTCACGAGCTGGCTCACGACCTGCTCGGCGCCGCTGGTCGTCAGCAGCAGGCCCTTGGTGTAGTAGGCGCTGAAAGCGGCTTGCGCGGCCGATGCGTTCTTCGCGGTTTCAGCCGTCAGTTCGGTGCGCGATTGTTTCAGGGCCTGGTTCCAGCGCTGCTCCAGCAGGCTGACCACGCGCTCGCCACCGGCGCGGTAAGCCTGGATGACGTTGAGGGCGGTATTGCCGTAGGACTCGATCAGGTCGGTGGCAACGGTGGAGAGGTTTTTGGCGCTCATGGAATGTTCCTTCAATAGGCTTTTGACGATGGGGTCATCTTGCCGGTTTTGCCTAGTGAGTGCGACCTAACGGGTTAGAGAGGGATGCCCAGAAGGCTGGCTGCCCCTCCTATTTCTCTCCCCTGGGAGAGGGAAAACCGCCTACTGGCTCAGCGGCAAATCGTCCACCGTCGCGAGGTAGCGGCTGACCAGCTCAAAAAAGCTGTCGTAAAACGCGTCCGATGAAATCGTGACGCTGCCGACTTTGACCATGGAGTCGTTGCTCGACGAGAAAGGCAGGGACACCGAGCCTATGGCGCCCACGCCCAGGCTGGCGGAGTTGTTGCTCTTTTTAAGCTGGTAGCTGTCCTGCAGCGCTGTAACAAAACCCAGGCTGATCTTGCCGTCGGCGCTTTCGGGGGCGCAGACCACTCGTATCACCATCTGCAAATGCGCCTCGGCCTCGGGCTGGAAGCTCTTCTGGCCCTCGACCAGGTCGACCCTGGCGGTGTTGATGATGTAGCCCTGGCTCAGCAGCGCGCGGCGCGCGGCCTCGCAGGTCTGCTCGGGCCTGGCGTCGAACAGCCGCGAATAGGTGGCGGTGGAGCCGAACTTCTCCTGCAGCGGGAATGACTTGACGGTGCTGACGCAGGCCGTGAGCAGGAAGGCAAGGCCCAGCACTGCCGCAAGCAGGGCTGCACGCGGAAAAGCCTGGCGATGCATCTGTGGCGGTTTCAAATTCAGTACGCTCCTTGCAACTTGAAACAGGGGCCGGACAACGGCCCCTTTGCTTTAGTTTAGCGGCCTGTCACTGGCCCAGGTAGATCTGGAAAATGATCCCGGTGTTATTGGCGACCAGCACATAGTCGCCGCCGGTTTGCACCCAGTGGTAGCCGGGCGGCGGAGCGCTCAGGCGGTGGCCGCGCCAGTCGTCCACCCAGTAGCCGCGATCGCGGTACTGCGCGGGCAGGCGGCCGCCGCGGTAGAAATTGTGGTCGGGCCCCGCACCGCGCCCATCGGCCTGCGCGTGCGGCGGCGGGCCGTGGCGGTGGTGCTTGTTTGCTTTTTTGCCGTGCCCATGGCCGCCTTTGTTGTCGTGGTCATTGCCATGGTCCTTGGCCATCGCAAGCCCGCCGAAGGCGAGAGAAGCCGCAGCCAGGGCGGCCATCAAGGTTCTGGTTTTCATGGAAATCCTTCGTTGGTGAAGCCTGATTGTTCTCCCGGGAAAAGCCGGGATGCGTAGGCCAAGCGCTCGTCTGGAAAGCCGTATTTGCCATGGCTCGGGCTGGTGCAAGCCTGGCGCGGCGCTTGAAATGCCGCGCCTGCACCCCCAGTTGCGTCGCATGTCCGACCCACTCCACATCGTCTGCCCCCACTGCCACACCACCAACCGCGTGCGCGAGGACCAGCTGGCCAGCGACCCGAACTGCGGCAACTGTAAAAAAGCGCTGTTCGTGGCCCATTCCACCGCACTCGACGAAGTGGCCTTTGACAAACACATCAGCCGCAACCAGATCCCGGTGCTGGTCGATTTCTGGGCACCCTGGTGCGGCCCCTGCCGGCAGATGGCGCCGGCCTATGAGCAGGCCGCCGCGCAGCTGGAGCCGCGGGTGCGCGTGGCCAAGGTCGACACCGAGGCCGTGCCCAACCTGGGCGCACGCTTCAACATCCGCAGCATCCCTACGCTGGCGCTGTTCCAGAACGGCCGCGAGGTGGCGCGCCAGGCGGGCGCGATGGGGGCGGCGGATATTGTGCGTTGGGTGCGCGGGAATTTGCGCTAGGCCGGGTTCGCGGGCAGGGCCCCTTCCCGCACCGGGATGGCCGCTGTCGGCAACTGGTAATGCCTGTCGTCAAACAGGTCTATGCCGCACATCAGCGATTCGGCCCAGTCAAGGAACTGGCCTATGGCTGGCCCCTCCAGCGGCGCGCCGTGCTGCGGCACCAGCATGCGGATGTCGAGCTGGCGCGCCATGCGCACCCACAGGCGCAGCACCTTGTTAGACACCATGTAGCGGCGGTGAAAGCCCTCCATCAGGCGCAAATGCTCCTTGATGTCGCTCACCGGCACCTGGGCGTCGCGCCCCGAAGTCATGGAAACACCCAGGTCGCCCGTGAAAAGAATGCGGCTGACGGGGTCGTAGAAATGAAAGTTACCTTCGGAGTGCAGGAAGTGGGCGGGCAGCAGCCACAGCTCGTTGCGGCCCAGCGGCAATCGCCCGCCGCCGTCGGCCACGCCGATCACGCGCTGGTCGGTCTTGCCGACCTTGGTGAAGTGCGGCACAAAGCGCTCCCACACGCGTGAGATCACCAGCTGCGCCGGCGTGGAGGTCAGCCAGCGGTCCAGCGAAGCAATGATGTCGGGGTCGGCATGCGAGGCGATGATGTAGGACAGCTTTTGCGGGCTGAAGTGGCGCGACATGCCGAGGAAAAGTTCATTGAAGGCCAGGTTGCCGCCCGGGTCTATCACGGCGCCGGTGCCGTTGTCCACGATGAGGAACTGGTTGGCCTGCACGGCCTGGTTGTCCTCTTCGACGAGGTCGGTGAACATCAGGCAGGCGTGGCGGCTGTCGCGGTAGAGTTCAATGGGCATGAGAGATGGGCCGGCGCAACGCCGCGTTGGGAAAACCCCGGACTTTAAAAGGCCTGGGCATGTGCACGCTTGATGCAGGTCAAGCGCTGGCAAAATCCGCTGACGACTGCCGCACCAGGAAACAAGCCATGCTCACCTCTCCTCCTCCCCTGCTCCAACGCCGGCTGCTGCTGGCCGGCATGGCCTCGGCCCTCGTGCTGGCGACGGGCTGCTCCAAAAAAGCCAAACCGCAAGGCAAGACGCTGCCCAAGGAAGCCGTGCTGCTGTGCCTGGGCGATTCCTTGACCTTTGGCTACGGCGCCGCGGTGGGCACCGGCTACCCGCAGCAGCTCGAACAGCTGACCGGCTACGTGACCAAAAACGCGGGCGTCAACGGCGACACCGCCGAGGGCGCGCTGGCACGCCTGCCCGGCTTGCTGCAGGAGAACGCGCCCGGCCTGGTGTTGATATCCATAGGCGGCAACGATTTTTTACGCGGCCTGCCGCTGGACCGCACACGCGCCGCGCTCAAAAGCCTGGTGCAGACGGCGGCGGCCGGCGCCCAGGTGGTGTTGATCGCCCAGCCCAAGCCGGTGTTCATCGCAGCCGCCACGAACTCGCTGAGCGACCATGAGGTGTACGCCGAAGTGGCGAAGGAAACCGGCACGCCGCTATACAGCGGTGGCTGGTCCTATGTGCTGTCGCGCAGCGAACTGCGGTCGGACCAGATCCATGCGAATGCGCAGGGGTATAAGGTTTTTGCCGAACGCTTGGCGGCGTGGTTGAGGGAGATGAAGTTTTTGGCCTGAGGATCGTGGCCGGGTCTTGCTCCGGCTTGCGCGCTCTTGCGGTGGCCGAAGTGCCATCCCAGGGTCGGGCAAGCGGCTCTCGGAACTGCTTCGCTGAACCGCTGCTGTAGGGCAATCGAACATTTAACCGGTACAGATGTCGCGTCCGCGAGCGCCCGGAATAGGCTTGCGTGTGCCGGACGGCCTCAGGCGTCGCCCAGCCCTATGGGAGCGGGTGCCTCCCTCACGATGCGCGAGAAGAGGCGGTCGTACACCGGGTCGCTCACATGCCGGCCGGCGAGCGGGTCGCGGTTTTGCAAAAAGGCCGCGTCCAGCTCCTTCCAGTCGGCCTCGCCCAATACTTTTTCCGCCGCCGGCAGGATGACCGACTCTTCCAGCCGCATGTGCTCCAGGTAGAAATCCACATACTGTTTGCAGTGCAGTTCGAAAGCGGGTTTGCGCGGCTCGCCCAGCAGTTCCCAGGCCAGCAGCAGGTGCTGCAACTCACGCACGGCCTTCTCGCCGTTCATGTGGTCGCGCTCCAGCCGCTCCACGGTGGACATGACCGCCGGCGCCAGGCGCACCACGCGCGGGAACAGCAGGTCCGACTCTTTGGGGTGGTGCAAACGCTCGGGGAATTCGTCGATGTAAAACAGCATCGCCCGCAGCACGTCAAAAAACTTCTGCGCATGGTCGCCCGGGCCGCGCGCCACCATCATCAGCATGGAGCGCAGCATGGCGGAAAGGGATGCGTGCTCATCGAGGATGATTTGCACGCTGGCATGTTTATGGATGGCGGCCTCCGGTGGCGGTAAGGTGGTCGGTACTGCAGCCAAGAATGCCAGCAAGCGCCGCCACCGGCCTTGATCAAGATCAAGCGCAACGGATCGGCCTGCATGAAAACCCGAAAAAGGACAGCGGCCTGCGGCCCGTCCATTTCAGGCAAGGTCTTGACATACGTCAAGCCGTCCGGCGGCCGCATCCCTAGACTGAAACCGCTTCATTGCGAAGGTTGCCGCGGCAAGGGTGAACCACCTTCGAGGCCACTGGTGCTGCACTAAAACCATTTTTCAAAAGGACGTCATCATGAACAAAAATGCCGGCACCATCGACCGCGCGGTGCGCATCGTGGCGGGGCTCGCCATCCTGAGCCTGTATTTTGTGGCGGAACCCGCCTACCGCTGGTGGGCGCTGCTGGGGCTGGTTCCCCTGCTGACGGGCCTGCTGGGCTGGTGCCCGGCTTACACGCTGCTGGGCATACGGACCTGCGAAACCGGCCTCAAATAGACCCGCGCGCCGAGGACGATTTCAGGATTCGCCACTTTCGCCGGACTGGCGGGATTTGTCCGGTCGCGGGATTTTCTTGAATTTGATGAGCCGGTTGGTCTCTATCCTGTCTTTTTTGACCTGCCGCTCGGCATCCAGCAAGCGGCCGGCGGCCAGCCATTCGGCGAATTCGGCGGGCGTCTCCAGCGTGATGCGGCCCAGGGTGGCGGCGCGGAATTCATGGATCACGATCTCGGCGGCTTTTTGCAGGTTGACGCGGCCCTTGGCCAGCACCGCGCCGCGCTTGCGGCCTATCGCCTCGAGCAGTTGCTCGTCGGTGATGCCGGGCGCCACCTCGACCTTGTAGCGCGCCTCCAGCAGGCCGGGGTAGTGCTTGATCAGGTAGTCGAGCAGCTCCAGCCCGACCTCTTCCTCGTCGAAGGCATTGCGGCCTATGGCGCCGCTGGCGGCCAGGTTGTAGCCGCTTTTGGCGACGATGATACGCGGCCACAGCATGCCGGGCGTGTCCCACAAATAGAACCCGTCGGCCAGCACCAGGCGCTGCTCAACCTTGGTGATGCCGGCCTCGTCGCCGGTCTTGGTGGCGCGCTTGCCGGTGAGGGTGTTGATCAGCGTGGACTTGCCGACGTTGGGAATGCCGCAGATCAGCACGCGCATGGGCTTGACCATGCTGCCGCGCGTGGGCGCCAGCGCGTGGCAGGCGTCGATGAGGCGGCGCGCGGGCGTGGTTTCGCTGGCATCCAGCTCGATGGCGCGGGTGTTGGGCAGGCTGTTGTAATGCTCCAGCCACAGCGGGGTGCGCGCGGGGTCGGCAAGGTCGCGCTTGTTGAGCACCTTGAGCGCGGGCTTGCCGCTGGTGAGTTCGGCCAGCATGGGATTGGCGCTGGAGCCGGGCAGGCGCGCGTCCAGCAGCTCAATGACCACATCAATTTCCTTGATGCGCTCTTGAATGGCTTTTTTGGTCAGGTGCATGTGACCGGGAAACCACTGAATGGCCATCGGGAGTTTTCTTTCTTGCTTGCGGGTTCAGGGCCAGGGGCCTCCGGGCCCCTGCGACTCCCCAATTGTCGCCGCTGCGGGCAGTCCGGCGCCAGACCGGGTATGGGGCGGTCAGCGAGGCACAATCAGTGGGGGCCGCGGGACTGGCTTGGCCAGACCGCAGGCGCCGCCCCCTGCAAGGGGGGAACAGGCTACACGCAGTGAGACTGGACGGGGGTGCATCTTGTTAATAAGTGATTAATCGGGCCCCGGCACGATCGGTGCATGGCCGCCCACGGCCCCACCCCACTCCCAAGCGAACCCCGATAGAGGATTTTTTCGTGCACCTGCTGCTGGTAGAAGACGACACGATGCTGGCCGAAGCGGTGTGCGATGCCGCGCGCCAGATCGCCTGGACGGTGGACCATGTCGGCGACGCCCAGTCCGCCCGGCTGGCGCTGGTCGACCATGTCTACGAGGCCGTACTGCTGGACCTGGGCCTGCCGGGCGACTCGGGACTGACGGTGCTGCGGGCCCTGCGCGGGCGCTACGACGTGACGCCGGTGCTGATCCTGACGGCGCGCGGCCAGCTCAGCGAGCGCATCCAGGGGCTGGACGCGGGCGCCGACGACTACCTCGTGAAACCCTTCCAGGTCGACGAGCTCTGGGCGCGGGTGCGCGCGGTGATGCGCCGCAGCCAGGGCAAGGTGGTGCCGGTGCACACCTATGGCGACATCAGCCTGGACCGCAGCAAACGCGCCGTCACACGCGCCGGCGTGCGCGTGGCCCTGAGCGCGCATGAATACCGCACGCTGCTGGCGCTGCTGGAGCGCCCCGGCCATGTAGTCACGCGCGACCACCTGGAAGACGTGGTCTACGGCAACACCACGGCCATCGAGAGCAACACCATCGCGGTCTTCATTCACCAGCTGCGCCGCAAGCTGGGCGAGCACCTGATCACCACGGTGCACGGCCAGGGTTACATGATCGGCGAGGCCAAGCCGTGACGCTGTGTCCCGTCAAGTCGCTCAAGGGGCGCGTGCTGCTGGTGCTGGGCCTGGCCATCACGCTGTGCTGGGCCGCCGCGCTCAGCGTGCTGCTGACCTACACCTTGCGCGGCCAGAGCAGCCACTGGGACAGCAAGCTGCAGGCCATAGGCACCAAGATCCTGATGGCCATTCCCAGCGGCGCGAAGCTCAAACCCTCCTTCAGTCACGGCTTGCAATTGCGCAACGAGAACATGCCGCGCGACGTCAACCTGACCTTTCAGGTCTGGACGAACCGCAAGGAACTGATCGTGCGGGCACCGGATTCGCCGCGCGTCCCGCTGCTGCCCTCCTTCAACGACGGCTTTACCAGCGCCTCCGTCAGCGGCGAGCGCTGGCGCATCTTCTCGGTGTCCGACAGCACCGGCGAGGTCAGCGTGCAGGTGGCCGTGCGCCACAGCGTGATCGACCAGGAAATCCGCCACAAGATTTTTGCGATGATGGGCCTGACGACCTTGCTGCTGACGGTGGCGGGCCTGCTGACGTGGTTCGCGGTGGGCAAGTCGCTGCGCCCGCTGACCGCGCTGGAGGCGGCCGTGCGTAGCCGCCGCAAGTTTGACCTCACGCCGCTGCCGGTGGCGCAACTGCCCACCGAGATCCGGCCGCTGGTCGAGTCCTTCAACCACCTGCTGGACCAGCTGGACCAGGCCATGCAGGGCGAGCGCCGCTTTATCGGCGACGCGGCCCATGAGCTGCGCACGCCCCTGTCGGCGCTGCAGGCGCAGGCCCAGGTCGCCTTGCGCGCCGCGACCGCGGCCGACAAGGACGCCGCCCTGGTCAAGCTGCTGGCCGTGGCCGAACGCAGCACGCGCCTGTCGGACCAGTTGCTGGACCTGGCGCGCATGGACGCGGGCGTGCACGGGCCGCAAAAAAGCCTGGCCGACCTCAGCGAGCTGATCCTGCATGTGAGCCAGGAGTTCGACATGCAGGCGCAGCAGCAGCGCCGCGCCATCATCCTGGCGCTCACGCCCTGCCCGATTGAATGCGACGTCGACGAGATCGGCATCCTGCTGCGCAACCTGCTGGACAACGCGCTGCGCTACACCGCCGAGGGCGGGCGCGTGAAGCTCAGCTGCGGCTACCGCAGCGATGCCGGCCAGGAACGGGTCTGCCTGGAGGTGGCCGACGACGGCCCGGGCGTGCCCGAGGCCGAGCATGAAGCGATCTTTCGCCGTTTCCACCGCGTCGCGGGCAACGGCGGACGCGGCAGCGGCATAGGCCTGTCGCTGGTGGCCGGCATCGCGCAGCTGCACGAGGCCGCCATCGAGACCGGGACCGGCCTGGATGGCAGGGGCTTTAGCGTGCGGGTGCTGTTTCCGCTGCCGGCCGGGGCAGCCGGCTCAACCGGGGTAGGCGCGATGCCTGCGCAGCCAGCTTAAGCAATGTATCCAGCCGCGCCAGGCGGCTTTCTTCATGGTTTTCATGAGGTGGAGGATGTCGGCTCGCATGTCTGGTAACTCCTTTGTGTGAGGACCGCCGAATTTGAGGCGCGGGTCGCGGCCCGGTATGGCCCCGCGCCTAGAAGCGATACAGATACCCGACACGCACGCCGCTCTGGCTGGAGCGGTCGACCAGCGGGCTGTCCTTGATGCTGGAGCCCAGTTTGGTGGTGCTCAGGTCCAGGAATATCGTCTGGCGCGGCGCCAGCGCATAACCCACACGCAGCCCGGCCTCCAGGTTGACGGCCGAGCCGCCCTGGTAGAAGGGCCGGCCGGCGCGCACCTCGGCGGCGTTCACGCCGTAGTAGTAAGAGACGTATTTGTCGTCGAGCCGGGTGGCGGCCAGGCGCGGGGTGATGTCGAAGCTGCCGGCCTGGAAGCGGCGGTCCACCATCAGCCTGAACTTGCTGCCCTTGCTGTTGCCCGAGGCGTCGCCCAGCAGTTCGGCCGAGAGGTTGGCGATGTCGTTGCGCCAGATGGCGGCGCCGCCCAGCCAGATGCCGTCCTTGCGCTCATCCATGCCAGCCAGGAAAGGCGAGTCCGAGGCATCGTAGCCGTCCATCGAGTAACGCGCACGCAGGCGGAAAGACACCGGGCCGGCCGAGGGCAGCTTCACATCGAGGCCAAGGCCGGCGACGCTGATCCATTGGTTCTCATAGCTGAGCAGCGGGAGCAGCCTGGTCTTGTTGTCAAAGTCGCGGTAGGGTTTGCGCTCCATGCCGACACCCAGGCCCAGCCCCCAGGAGGACTCGCCCTCGGCCTGCGCGGGCTTGGGCTGGGCGGCGGCCGGTTGCTGCGCGAGGGCCGCGAACAGGAACAGCGAAAAGAGCGGCAACGAGGCCTTGGCCGCTGTTGCGCCTGGGCGGGCGGCCGCCGGCTTCGCGCCGGTTTTGGCGCGGGCCATAGCAGGTTTGGCGGCAGGACGCGATGGGCGGGATGTCATCTTCAGGTTCTCCAGGTGGTTAAGCTGAAGCGGATGATGCCGATGCGAATTTAAGGACTTCTTAGCGGTATTAAGAAATCATTAAGGGTGGGGGTGCCCACCGTCCGCGCGCGCCCGGGCGCGATGGAGGACAATCGGGGTATCGCGGCTGCGGGCCAATCGGGACGCAGCAACGCGCACCAGGGCCGCAAGCACGCCGCCCCGCAACCCCACCTACCGAGTCCCCCATGCCCTTACCCGCCGCCCCTGAACAGAAACCCGTGGTTCCCGCCCGCCGCCAGGCCGCCGCCGACCTCAAGGCCAACAACGAGGTGCTGATCAAAGGCATTCTCTGCACGCTGATAGGTTTGGGCGTGCTGGTCTCGCCCTACTTCATCACCTCGCCGGGCATGCAGGGCATCGTCGCCAAATCCTCGCTGGTGGGCTGGTTCGCGCTGGTGCTGGGCTGTGCCTTTGTGGGCCTGTATCTGCGCCGGCGGATGGCAGCGCCCGTCAAGGCCTGATCCAAGGCCTGACAATCCCCCGGGCCGATGCCGGACAACACCGACCGCGACGCCGCGCTGGCGATGTTTGCGTCTTTGCAGCAACGCGCGGCCGAGGCCGGCGTCACGCTGCGGCAGCCACCTTCCGAGCCCGACAGCTGCTGCGGCCGCGGCTGCAATGGTTGCGTGTGGGAAGGCTGGTATGAGGCCGTGGACTACTGGCGCGAGGAGGCGCTGTTAAAGCTCGCGGACTGAACGCAAGGCACTCAGTCCCCGGGCTGCGCCCAAGGCATCAGATCGCCACGGCCTCGCGGCCCGGCATGCCCAGGCGCTCGGCCGACACATATTGCTGGCGGTAAATCTCGAAGGGCATGGTGTCCGAGGCTTCGATTTTCTTTTGCGCCTGGATGGACTCCTCGGTCAGCGCGGCGAAGTGCGCGAGTTCGTCCGCGCCCAGGGGCAGCGCCTGCAGCAGGGCCTGGGTTTTCTGGGACTGCGCGCGCGCGAAGCTGATGAAAGAGTTGCCGTGCTCGCCGGCCATGGCCGCCAGCACACGGGCCGAAGGCAAGGTGGACGGGTCGAGCAAGGCGGCGCTGGCGGCCGTCAGCGTATCGCTGTACTGCGTGCCGCCGTGCGCGGCGTCCAGCGCGGCGGCGATGGGCGCGCATTGCGCCAGCACCTCGGCGCCCCAGCCCGTCAACAGGACTTCCTGCCCGCCGCGCTTGAGCTTGAGGCCGGGCTCGCGGCCGCGTGCCGCCGTCTGGTGCTGGTTGTGCTTGAGCTCGGCGATTTCCTGCGGCGTGTCCCTGGGGCTGTCGCTGAGCAGGCAGTGCAGCAAAAACACGTCGAGAAAGCGCATGGTCTGCGCATTGATGCCGACCGGCTCGAAAGGGTCCAGGTCCATCAGGCGTACCTCGATGTACTCGACGCCGCGCTCGCGCAGCGCATGCAGCGGGCGCTCGCCGGGGTAAATGACGCGCTTGGGGCGTATCGTGCCGTAGAACTCGTTTTCGATCTGCAGCAGCGTGGTGGCCAGCTGGTTGTAGTCGCCGCCGGGGTTGCGGATGCCAACCGCCTCGTAGGCCGGGTAAGGCCGGGTCAGCGCGTCCTGCAGCGAGGCGCCGTAGCCGTCCAGGCTGTTGTAGCTCACGGCCAGCGAGGCCTGCGCATCGCTCTGGTAGCCCAGGCGCCCCATGCGCAGCGAGGTGCCGTGGGGCATGTACATGGTGCTGCCGCTCAGGGTCTGCAGCTCGTGCTGGCGGCCCTCGACAAAACTCGAACACACGGCGGGCGAGGCGCCGAACAGGTAGAGCAGCAAAAACGCCTGGCGGCGGAAGTTGCGGATCAGCGCGAAGTACTGCTCGCTGCTCACATCGGGCAGCGACCAGTTGTAGTGGATGCCCGAGATCGTCTGCATGCGCCGGCCGTAGCGGTGCGACAGGCCCATGCGGTAAACGCTTTTGGCCCGCCCGACATTGGACGAGCCGAAACGCGCGATGGGAATGGTTTCGTCGGTCGGCAGGCCGCAGGGCATGCTGGAGACCCACAGCATTTCGTCGCCCAGCGCCTTCATGGTGCTGTAGGTGAACTGGTGCAGCCGCGTGAGTTCCTGCAACGCGGCTTCGGGGCTTTTGTGCGCGCCCGTGACCAGCTCCACCTGCGACTCGCTGAAATCGGTGGTGATGGTGGGGTGCGTGAGGGCCGACCCGAGGGCGGCGGGATGCGGCGTCAAGGCCAGGCCGCCGCCGGGCTGGGCGCGCAGGCTTTCCTTCTCGATGCCGCGGCGCATGCCCTTGAGCCGGTCCGGGGTCAGCGCTTTCAGGCGGCCCTGTAGCGCGCCCGCGGGCGCCTGCAACTTGGTCATATCGTCATTCCCCCAGGTTCTTGAAACTGGCTGGAAGTTATCACAGCCCGCCGCTTTACGCTGGTGCGGGCGGGCTTGCCAGCACAGGCCGGGTGGGGTCTGGCCACCCGGCCGGCAAGCCGGCCGGATTTCGGACAGGCACACACGTTTACGGCACAAATACACACTTTAGCCATTTGAATGTGGAAAGCGAGCGACGCGGCCAGGCCTGGCTGTTGAAACTTCCTTGACTTGTCGGTCAAGCTGGACGACGATAAAAAACATTCAGTAACACCTGTGTTTCAGATCATAAACCTCCAAAAATCATTGATTTTTCAGGGGAGGAATTGAGCTGAAACTGCGATGAGTGCGCACCAAAATGAAAAAATTGATAAATTCGCTGTTTGGCGGGCCGCGCCATGGGAATACAGCCAAACACACGTCCGCCTCGAGCCGGGACAACCCGCTGACCATTGAGGACGGCTCGGACAACGCCACGCGCCGCCAGCTGGTGCAGGTGCTGCTGCGCGATGCGCTGCGCAAGTACGGCATACCGCCGCGCTGGATCGACTGCCAGATGCTGCTGGTCAACAGCCGCAGCAAGGGCCAGGGCATGTATGTGCGCCTGGTCGTACGGGAATGGGACGAGCGCCTGATGGACTACGCCTATGCCTTCCAGAACGCGCTCATGGTCGAGATCACCCGCTTTGAACCCCAGGCTACCCATTGGCTGCACGGAATTTCTTGGCAGCTGGACATCGCGGACACCTGCCCCTACCGCAGCATGCCCGACAAGTCCTACTGGGCTGACCCGGTTGCCGCCAAGCCGGCTCCCCGCGTGGCGCCGCCCCGCACCGGCCAGCCCCTGATCCCGCCCGCCGCTGCGGCAGGCGCGCCTATGAGTGCGGCCGCCGCGGCCGCCGCCGCCGCGCCCATACTCGCATCGCTGGCCCAAGCCCAGGTGCCGCAGCCGCCGCAAGCGGAACAAGCCGCGCCGGTCGCGGCCGCCGCCGCGGCCCCCGACGGCGATGCCATGAAGGACCTGGAGCGCCTGTTCCGCATTCGCGACCAGGAACTGGGTATCAAGAACGATGGCGCCATCGGTCCGGTCGGCTACGAAGCCACCCAGCCTTCGCCGCTGTAAGGCCGACGGGCCGGCCAGGCCGCTCCTGATAAAAACACGACCGCCGCATCCCCGCGGCGTCCGCGCGACACTGCTCCCGCTTCGCGCGAAATGACATCGCGCACGATTTCCGCCAATCAAAGTCCGGCAGCGGACAATTGAGCCGTCCGGGCGCGGCGGCCTCCAGTACGGTCCAGATGTTCCCCCAAAACATCCGGATCAGCCGCCATGAATTTGCAGCACCAGGCCGCGGCCGCCCCTGCCGCGACCAGGCCCAAGCGCCTCGACAACCCCCTCTTGCAAAACACCCCACCGGCCGGCGCACGCCGTCTGTCAGCCCGCCCGCGGCCGCGCGGAATCACACTGGTTGAACTGCTGGTGGCCCTGGCCATCATCGCGATTGTTGCGGGCTTTGCGATTCCCTCCTTCCTGGGGCTGGTCGCGAGCACCCGCGTTTCCTCGACCGTCAACGCCTTTGTGCTGGACGCCCGCTATGCCCGCGGCGAGGCCATGCGGCGCGGAAAAACCGTCACCATCTGCCGAAGCGCCAATCCGGCGGCCAATCCGCCCAAATGCTCCAGCGGGAACGGCGCGGCCGTCGGCGGCTGGCGGGAGGGCTGGTTTGTCTTTACCGACGAGGACAGCGACGGCGCTTTCGACGGCGGCACCGACACGGTGGTGCGCGTCCAGGAGGCCTTCGCGAACGCCGGGAATTTTCTGGCGGTCAACAATGCAGGCAAGCCCGTCAACAACCGCAACCACATCAGCTTTGACGCCAACGGCCGCGCCGTGGGACTGCAAACCCGCTGGCTGGTGCAGGCGGCCGGCTCCCTCGCCACCAACAGCAGCTACAGCCGAACCCTGTGCATGAATATGGTGGGCCGGGTGCGCGTGCAGGCGGGCGAGGCCTCATGCGCCTAGCCCGCGCGCTCCTGCAGCACGCCGGCGGCTGGTGTACGCTTGGGGCCAATGAGCCCTCCGCCCGCATCCCCCGCTTCCGTGCAAAACCACACCCAGGATTCCTCGGCACTTGTTGACTCGCGCTATGCCGTGATGCGGCTGATGGTCACGCTGGCCCTGATGACCGTGGGCGCCTGCGGCATGTATGTGGTGGCGGTGGTGCTGCCCGCGGTGCAGGCCGAGTTCGGCGTCACGCGCGCCGACGCCTCCATTCCCTATACCTTGCTGATGATAGGTTTCGGCGTGGGCGGCGTGATGATGGGCCGGCTGGCCGACCGCTTCGGCGTGATGGTGCCGTTGCTGATAGGCGCGACGGGCCTGGGCCTGGGTTTTGCGCTGGCGGCCACGGCCGGCAACATAGGGATGTTCTCGCTGGCGCACGGGCTGCTGATCGGCTTTCTCGGGTCGGCCGCCACCTTCGCGCCGCTGCTGGCCGACACCTCGTTGTGGTTTGCGCGCCGGCGCGGTTTTGCCGTGGCGGTGTGCGCCAGCGGCAACTACCTGGGCGGCGCGATCTGGCCGCCCATCGTGCAGCACTTCGTGGAAAGCGTGGGCTGGCGGCAGACCTACCTGGGCCTGGGCATTTTCAGTTTTGTGGCCATGGCCTCGCTGGCCCTGCTGATGCGCAAGCGCCCGCCGGTGGCCGTGGCCTCCGCCGTGGGCAACAGCGGCCGGGCGGCCACCACCAGCAGCATGCCTTTCGGCCTCACACCGGGTGCGGCGCAGACATTGCTCTGCGTGGCGAGCGTCGCCTGTTGCGTCGCCATGGCCATGCCGCAAGTGCACATCGTGTCTTACTGCACCGACCTGGGTTACGGCGCGGCGCGCGGCGCCGAAATGCTGTCGCTGATGCTGGCCTGCGGCGTGGTGAGCCGCCTGGTGTCGGGCGCGATCTGCGACCGCATAGGCGGGCTGCGCACGCTGATACTGGGCTCGGTGCTGCAGGGCATCGCGCTGCTGCTGTTCCTGCCTTTTGACGGGCTGGTGTCGCTCTATGTCATCGCCGCGCTGTTCGGCCTGTTCCAGGGCGGCCTCGTGCCGGCCTACGCCATCATCGTGCGCGAATACTTCGAGCCGGCCGAGGCCGGCGCGCGCGTGGGCACGGTCATCATGGCGTCCCTGCTGGGCATGGCGCTGGGCGGCTGGATGTCAGGCAAGGTGTTCGACCTGACCGGCTCCTACCACGCGGCCTTTCTCAACGGCCTGGCCTGGAACCTGCTGAACTTCAGCATCGCGTTTTTTCTGCTGTGGCGCGTGCGGCGCATGGCGCGGGATGCGCGAACGGCCCAACCGGCCTGAGCAACCGCCCTTAGGCCAGGACCTTTAACAGCCACTTCTCGAGGTCGACGATTTCCTGCGGGCACACCGAGTGCTCCATCGGGTATTCATGCCACTCGACCGGGTAGCCCATGGCCGTGAGCGCATCGCGCGTGGCGCTGGCGCGCGGCAGCACGACCACGCCGTCATACGTGCCGTGGGCCAGGAAGATGGGCACATCCCGGTTGGCGGCGCTGCGCTCACCCGCGGTCTTGTCGGCCAGCGGCAGGTAACCCGACAGCCCCGCGATGCCGGCCAGCCGCTCGCCGTGGCGCAGGCCCGTCATCAAGGCCATGGCGCAACCCTGCGAGAAGCCCGCAACCACGATGCGGCTGGCCGGAATGCCGCGCGATGTTTCATGGGCGATCAGCGCCTCGATGTCGGCCTGCGACTTGCGTAGCCCGGCCTCGTCCTGCCGGCTCACCAGGTCGGCACCCAGCAGGTCGTACCAGGCGGGCATGACGTAGCCGCCGTTGATGGTGACGGGAATCGACGGCGCGCTCGGGAACAGGAAGCGCACAGGGCCCACGCTGGAGAGATTGAGTTGCTCGGCAATCGGCACAAAGTCGCGCCCGTCCGCC
The DNA here is from genome assembly GCF_000282655.1 of Polaromonas sp. CF318. Classification (GTDB taxonomy): domain Bacteria; phylum Pseudomonadota; class Gammaproteobacteria; order Burkholderiales; family Burkholderiaceae_C; genus Polaromonas. The sequence goes on along the minus strand of NZ_AKIV01000149.1, from coordinate 31,278 downwards.
CCCAGGCCGTGCATGATGAGGATGGTGGCGACAGGGTTGTCGCCCGTCTGGGCTTCAAGGACTTCGAGTGGCATGGGGTAATGGATCCAGGTGGTTCAGGTAACAGCTGCCGGGAATTTTAGGCGCGTCCGCCTGCCCGCCCTCTTTTTGTTTAAGGCCAGCCTAAGCTGACCCGCGAACAATGGTTTCCAGCCGCACTGAACACCTGGCGACTGAAGCCTGCTACGGTGTGACGACAACATGAAACAGTGCATTCACTTGCCGCCCTGAAAAAGCCAAACCATGCTGACCCTCACCGAACTGGTTCACGCGATTGACGAAGGGACCCTGCAGGACGCCGACCGGCGAAGCCTGCTGGTGGCCGCGACCGGCATCGCCGCCGGCGCCGGCCTGCTGGCCGCCGCATATCCTTTTGCCGCCAGCCTGGCCCCCTCCGAGGCGGCGCGTGCCGAGGGCGGACCGGTGCTCGCGGATATTTCCACGCTGGCGACGGGCGAGCTGCGCACGGTGGCCTGGCGCGGAAAGCCCGTCTGGCTGATGCGCCGCAGCGATGAAATGGTGCGCGCGCTGCAGCAGCCCAACCCGGCATTGGCGGATCCGCAGTCCAAACGCTCCGAGCAACCCAAATCCTGCGCCAACGCGACCCGTTCCGAGCGCCCGGAGATTCTGGTGGCGGTGGGGGTGTGCACCCACCTGGGCTGCTCACCAAGCCTGCGCCTGGATGACGGCGCGCTCAATGCCGAGCTGCACGCGCCCGGCGGATTTTTTTGCCCCTGCCACGGCTCCCGCTTCGACCTGGCCGGCCGCGTGGTGAAAAACGTGCCGGCACCGACCAACCTGGAGATTCCGCCCTACCAGTTCATCGGCGATTCCCAGCTGCAGATCGGCTAGCCGGCCAGCCGGCCCTACGGGCAAGCGCCCTTGTGAGCCGTCCCGCGGCTTGCTAGTATTTCCCGTCAGCATTTTCTGACGCAGGTGGAGATTCCCATGAAGCTCATCATTGCCGCCGTGGCGCTTGCCACATCCTCCCTGGCTTTGGCCCACAACTGTCCCAACGAGATGAAGGCTATAGACGCCAAGCTGACGACCAACCCCAAGCTGTCGCCCGCCGACATGAGCAAGGTCAAGGAGCTGCGCGCCGACGGCGAAAAATTCCACAAGGAAGGCAAGCACGACGACTCGATGAAGGCGCTGGGCAGCGCCAAGAAGATTCTCGGCATCTAAGCTGCTCACGGTCCAGGGCACGCCACGCGGGCGCCCCGCGATAATTCCCCTGCCGGCCGCCATCATGCGCGGCCGCCAGGAGAAAACAGCATGACTTCCTTGACGGGCCTGGGCTACTACCAGGTCGATGTATTCACCCATGAAGCGCTGGCCGGCAACGGCCTGTCGGTCTTCCTGCCCGAGAGCCCGTTGCCGGCGCGCGCGATGCAGCGCCTGGCCGTGGAGATGCGGCAGTTCGAAAGCATCTTCCTCACACCCGCCGGCCCCGGCCGCCGCTTTGAGGCGCGCATCTTCACCATGGAGGAAGAGCTCGATTTCGCGGGCCATCCCATGCTGGGCGCGGCCGGCCTGCTGCACCACCTGCATGCCGCCGGGCAAGCGTCCGCCGACTGGACCCTGATGCTGGGCACGCGCGCGGTCGCGCTGTCCACCACGCGGCTGGAAGGCACGGCCGCCACTTACGATGCCCGCATGAACCAGGGCAAGGCCACGCTGCTGCCGCCGCTGGGCCGCGCCGAAAGCCAGGCCTTTCTGGCGGCGCTCAACCTCGACGCCTCCCAGTTGGACATCCGCTTTCCGCTGCAGGTGGTGTCGACAGGCCTGCCCTACCTGCTGGTGCCCGCGGCGGGCGGCCTGGACCGCGCGCGCGTCGTGCACCCGGCCTTCGAGGCGCTGCTGGCCACGGTGGGCGCCAAGTTCGCCTACGTGTTCGATGTCGCGGCACGCGAAGGCCGCACCTGGGACAACGCCGGGCTGGTGGAAGACATCGCGACCGGCAGCGCGGCCGGCCCTGTGGGCGCCTATTTGATGCAGCACGGCGCGGCCGCCGCCGGCGAGCTCATCACCCTGAAGCAGGGGCGCTTTGTCGGGCGCCCCAGCAAGATCACGGTGCAGGCCGATGCGGCCGGCGACATCATGGTCAGCGGCGGCGTCGTGGTGCTGGCGCGCGGCGAACTGGTTTAGTGCCGCGCATCCACGGCGGCGCCGGCCGCGTACCTGCTACGGGGCGGCTTGCGGCATGATCCGGCAAGGCATAGGCTTTTGGCATGTCAGCCGCACGCACCGGCGGCAAAAGAGGAGGCAAGCATGAAGACGCATTCACACCCGGCCCTGGCGCAATGGCGCCGCCTGCTGGCCGCTTTCGCGGCGGCCATGCTGCTATGCGGCGCGGCCCATGCGGACCCGCTGGCGCCCGCCGACGAGAAAGGCGTGCGCGCCGCCGTGGAGGGGCAGCTTGCGGCCTTCGCCAGGGATGACGCGGCCAAGGCGTTTTCGTTTGCCGCGCCCAATGTCCGCAAAACCCTGGGAACGGCCCAGGCCTTCATGGCCATGGTGCGCCGCGATTACCCGGTGGTGTACCGTCCGGCATCGGTCGCCTTCCTCAAACCCGACGGCAAGGACGACCAGGCGGTCCAGCGCGTGCAGATGGCCGACAGCAGCGGCGTTTCGTGGCTTGCGGTTTACAGCCTGGAACGGCAAAGCAACAAAGCGTGGCGCATCACGGGCTGCGTGGTGGTCGAAAACAGGGGCCGCATGGCCTGAAGCATTGAAGCACGGGCCGCCGCCCGGGCGACGCTTCCCCCTGCGGGGGAGAGCAGCGGCAAGGCCTTGCAGCAGGCGCCGCGCGCACAAAAAGCCGTCGCCACAGGCGGCGGCTTCAAGGCAGGAAGCCGATACATGGATTACAGCAGGTTACCGCGCGCGCGCCGCCAGGGGCTAAGGTGGCTGCTACTGCTGCGTTGCGGCGCTTCGGAAGCCCCCCATGAACATGATGCCTGCCAGCCCATCGCTGGAATTCCCGCGCCTGCCGGTTGAACCGGCCTCCCCACCCCGCAGGCAAGACCTGCCGACGCCGCGCCAGGCGCGCGCGTTTGAGGGCGCCACGGCGCCGCGCGAATCGTCCCTGAAGACCAGGACCTGCTGCCCCGCCTGCCTTTCAAGCTCGTTAGCCGTGGTCTACCAGGAGCCGTACACCGGCCCCGGCATGCAGGCCTATCTGGCAAGGCACTATGAAGGCCACGCGTCCAGGACAGCCGAAGCAGGCGTCTATGTCCTGGCCCGCTGCGAGAACTGCGGCATGGTCTTCCAGCAGCAGGTGCCCGACGACGCCTTGCTGGGCGAGATCTACAACGACTGGGTCCCGGGCACCGAGCTGGAGCGCGAACACCGCAACTACAGCCTGGACGAATACCGCTACCTCGCCGAACAGGTGCAGTTCATCATCCAGTACTTCGGCCTGCCGCCGGGCGGGCTGGATGCGCTGGATTTCGGCTTTGGCTGGGCGCACTGGTCCAAGATGGCCATGGGTTTCGGCTGCAATGTGTGGGGCGTGGAGCTTTCCGAGGAGCGCGCCGAGTATGGGAGGTCCGTGGGCCTGCGCGTCGTCGGCCTGGACGACCTGCCGCCCCGGCGCTTTCGCTTCATCAACACCGAGCAGGTCTTTGAACACCTGACCGAACCCCGGCAGGTGCTCGGAAAACTGCGCGACGCGCTGTCGGGCGACGGCGTCATCAAGATCAGCGTGCCCAATGCGGCCGCCGTACTGAAAAAAATCGGCCAGGGAAAAAATTTCGGAGCGCTATCGGCCGACGACCAGATGCCGATTGCCCCGCTGGAGCACATCAACGCCTTCAGCCACGACTCGCTGGTCGCCTTCGGAAAAGAGTTTGGCCTCAAGCCGCTACAGCCTAGCCTTTACCGGCTGTACAACAGCGCCTCGGGGCTGCTGCAGCCCAAAAACCTGGCACGGGCGATTGCCAGGCCGGTGTACCGGCATATTTTTCCGCGCACCACCTTTGTGTACTTTGTGCGGGCCTAAGCCAGCTTGAGCGGCGAACAACAGCCCGCGCACCGCCAGCCAGCCTCGTGCGGCGTGCTGCGGCTGGAAGCTGTGTTTTTACAATTTTCATTACAACTATTTACATTTAAAGCCATCAGATCATCCTCAGGCTACTTGAATCCTTTTTCATTCTTAAAGCCACAAAAATAGATGCTATTTCAGTTCTATTTCATGAAAAAGTTCCGCTTTTCAGAAACCGCTCGCTTGACTTGTCCGAGCCAGAAGAGGAGCATACAAAACACTTTGTAACATTTACCATATCCCGCGGATAAATGGAACAACACATTGATTTCGGCCTACGCGGGGACGAGGGGAACCAACATGAATCTAAGGCGCCTATTCGGCCTGAACGGCCACGCACAGCCCGCCCCGACCAGCACCCGGCCCCCGCATGAGGGCCCGTCCACGATTGAGGACGGCTCCGCCAATGCCCTGCGCCGACAGCTGATCCAGGTCTTGCTGCACGACTCCATGCGCCGGCACGGCATTCCGGCCGGATGGCTGGACTGCCAGATGCTGCTGGTGTCCAGCCGCAGCCGCGGCGAGGGCATGTACCTGCGCATCATCATCAAGCACTGGGACATACGCCTGCTGACCTACGCGCTGGCCTTCCAGAAATCCCTGATGGTGGACATCACCCGCTTCGAGCCGCATGCCGACCAGTGGCTGTACGGGATTTCGTGGCAAATAGACTGCGGCGACAGCTGCCCCTACACCTCGCTGCCCGACCGCCATGTGTGGGAAAGCCCCACGGCGCACCCGCTGGCGGCGGGCGGCGATATCAAGCAGGACATCGCGCACATCTTCGCGATCCGCGATGCCGACATGCTGGTGCGCGGTGCGGACGCGGCCTATCCCGCCGGCACCTACGACAAGACGCAACCGCAGAACCTGCACAAGCACTGATGCGCCGCGACGGCCGGGCGGCCGGCGGCTCAGGACTCCTCAGGGCTCAGTAGCTGCCGATGTAATCCTTCTTGCCCACCTCCACGCCGTTGTGGCGCAGGATGGCGTAGGCCGTGGTGGTGTGGAAGAAAAAGTGCGGCAGGCCATAGTTGAGCAGGTAGGACTGGCCCGTGAAGCGTTTTTCCTTGGGCGTGCCGGCCTGCGTGACGATCTCGCGCACGGCGGCGTCATCGAACTTCGCCGCACCCAGCCCCTCGATGAAGGCCAGTATGGTGTCTATGCGCGCCTGCAGCTCGGCAAACGTGGTCTCCTTGTCTTCGATCTTGGGCACTTCAACGCCGGCCAGCCGGGCCGACACGCTCTTGGCGAAGTCGCTGGCCACCTGCACCTGGCGCAGCAGGGGAAACATGTCCGGATAAAGGCGCGCCTGCAGCAGCGCATTGGGATCTATGTTCTTGGCGGCCGCATGGGCCTCGGCCTTGGCCAGGACGCCCTTCAGGCCGCCCAGCATCTGCTTGAAGACGGGAATGGAGGTGGTGTACATGGTGCTGGTCATGGGGAATGCTTTCTGTGAGGAATAAAGAGTGGCGGCGCGATGCCGCGAGACGCATTCTCGCCGGCTTCGGTGACGGGCGGCGGCCCGCCCGCAAATTCCACCCAACGTTTTGCGCCTACTCTTACATTTAGGCGCAGCCCTTCCCTTTTATGCTGATGACCGCGTAGGACGCCACCGCAATACGCATTGCGCGCATGCGGGAAGGCCTAACATCAAAAAGCCAAGGCCGCACCCCGCGGCCGGCGTTCTCAGCGTGAGGTACCCACCATGTTCACCCTCCCCAAAACCCTTATCGCCGTGGCGGCCGGCAGTGCCGCGCTGCTGTGCGGCGGCCTGCTCCAGGCACAAACCGCCACGGCCGGCGCGACAAGCGCTGCCGCCGGCAATCCCGAAGGCGCCCGGCTCGCGGCCAATTACAGCGCCTTTGCCGGCTCTCCGGAAAATGCCCGCGCCCTGGTCGACGGTCTTCGCACCAGCACCCCCATTACGCTGGGGCCCAGCCTGACCGGGCCCAACGCGACGGCGCCTTCCGCCAGCCTTTCGCCCGCGACGGGCAAGATGGGCTACGGCAACATCAACATCGCCCTCTCGCTCACCAAAACCTCGCTGGCCCAGCAAGGCATCAGTAACCCGACGCCGGGGCAGCTCTCGGCTGCGCTGGGCGGCGTGCTGGGCCAACGAAGCCAGGGCCTGGGCTGGGGGCAGATCGCCAAAGGCATGGGCGTGACGCTGGGCTCGGTCGTCAGCGCTTCACACACCGACAAGAGCGGCAAAAAAACCGACCATGCCAAAACAGACACCGTCGCCAAAGCCGACATCGCGGGCAAGGGGCTGGGCGCCGGCAAGGACTCGGGCCATGGCGGCGGAAAAGGCAATGGCAATGGTGCCGGTAATGGCGGCGGCAATGCGGGTGGAAACGGTGGCGGCAATGGAGGCGGTGGTGGTGGCGGCGGGAAAAAATAGCGCCACCGCAATTCCTTGACCCATCCCGCATCCATGCGGGCACCCAACGCCGCCGGAGTCCTCGCATTCCGGCGGCTTTTTTTATTCCGAACGGCGAACGCCACCGGTGGGACGGCACCTGCGCGCGGCCCGCCGCAAAATAGTATGCTGTCATACAATTTTCCGCCGCCCCGCCCGTCCTTTTAAAGGTCTTGCCATGAACGCCCCCCTCCCCAGCTCCACCCGCCAGTCCATCCAGGCCGCCGACCTCGCCGCCCTGCCGCTGATTGAAAAATGGGTGTCCTTTGCCTCCGTCTCGCGCGACAGCAACCTGCCCCTGCTGGACTGGACGCAGGCGCGGCTCGAAGCCCTGGGCATTGAATGCCGCCGCACCTATGACGACAGCGGCAAGAAGGCCAACCTCTGGGCCACCCTGCCCGCGGAAAACGGCGAAACCAAAACAGGCGGCCTGGTGCTCTCGGGCCACACCGACGTGGTGCCGGTGGACGGCCAGCCCTGGGACACCGACCCCTTCACCGCGCAGGTCCTAGGCGACAAACTCTACGGCCGCGGGGTGACCGACATGAAGAGCTACGGCGCAACCGCCCTCATGATGGTGCCCGAGCTGCTCAAGCGCAAACTCAAGCGCCCGGTGCACCTGGCCTTCAGCTACGACGAGGAAGTCGGCTGCATAGGCGTGCGCCGCCTGATCGCCGACATGGTGGAGCAGGGCTACAAACCCGCCGGCTGCATCGTCGGCGAGCCCACCGGCATGCAGGTGGTGATCGCGCACAAGGGCAAGCATGCCTACAAAACCTCGGTGCGCGGCTTCGAGGCCCACTCCTCGCTGACGCCGCTGGGCGTCAACGCGGTGGAGATCGCCTGCGAGTTCGTCGCCCACCTCAAGTCCATGCACCGCCGCCTGGTGGCCGAGGGTCCGTTCGACCCCGTCTACGATGTGCCGCACACCACCATACACACCGGCGTGATCGCCGGCGGCACCGCGCTCAACATCATCCCGCGCGACTGCGACGTGACCTGGGAGATCCGCCACCACCACATGAATTCGCCGATCGAGCTGTTCAACGAGGCCAAGGCCTTCGCGGACAGCCTGGTGCCGGCCATGCAGGCCGTGGCCGCCGACACCGGCATCAGCCACAAGCTCAACTCGGTGCTGCCCGGTTTCGCGACCGACGCCGGCAGCGAGATCGCCCAGCTGTGCTTCAAATGCGCGGACGTGGATGCGGCATCAGGCGCCGGTAAGGTGTCCTTTGGCACGGAAGCTGCATTGTTCCACCAGGCCGGTGTGCCGACCATCGTGTGCGGCCCCGGCCACATCGCGCAAGCGCACCAGCCCAACGAATGGGTCACGCTGGACCAGCTCGCCTGGTGCGAACGCTTTATGCGCCGCCTGGCCGACGAGATCTGCGTGAACTGAAAAAATCCGGACAGCAACAACAACCACTACCCGCCGAAAGAAAACACTCCATGATGCAACGCCGAAATTTCCTGGGCAGCGGCCTGGCCCTGGCCGCAGGCAGCAGCTTCGCCCAGTCCAACAACAAGATCACGCGCATCGTGGTGCCTTTCGCGGCGGGCGGCGTGCAAGACCTGCTGGCGCGCGCCATGTCCACCGAACTCGGCGCTGCGTTGGGCCAGACCGTCATCATCGAGAACCGCCCCGGCGCGGGCGGCACCGTGGGCACGGGCTACGTCGCCAAATCGGCGCCCGACAGCGGCACCATGGTGCTGGGCGCGGCCAGCCACAACATCGCAGGCTCGCTCTACACCAAGCTCAGCTACGACCCGCAAAAAGACTTCGCCCCCATGGCGCACATCGGCACGGCCGACTACGTGCTGATGATCCACCCGGACGTGCCGGCCAGGACCGCCGCCGAATACATCCGCTACGCCAAGGCCAACCCCGGCAAGCTCAACTACGCCACCGCCGGCGTGGGCAGCGCCACCCACCTTTCCATGGCCTACTTCAACGGCCTTGCCGGCATCGATGTGGTGCACGTGCCGCTCAAGGCGACGGGCGAGGCGATCAATGAAGTGATCTCGGGCCGCGCGCAGGCCGTGATCGCCGCCAGCATCGGCGCGCTCGCCTTCGCCAAGGACAGCCGCATACGCCTGATCGGTGTCACCTCGCCCAAGCGTTCCAAGTACCTGCCGGACGTGCCCACCATCGCCGAAAGCGGCCTGCCTGGCTACCAGTTCGATTCCTGGTTCGGCCTGCTGGGCCCCGCCGCCACACCGGCGGCCGAGATCAACCGCGTCAACGCGGCCATGGCCAAGGTCCTCAAAGACCCGGTGGTGCTCGAGCGCCTGGACAAGCAGGGCATTGAACCGCTGGCCATGAGCAATGCCGACTTCGCGAAGCTGCTGGCGAACGACTACAAGCGCATGGCCGAAGTCGTGAAGGCTTCGGGCGCCAAAATCGAATAAGTAGCGGCAGGTCTGCACCCGACCCGCGTCAACATCCGCATCACGCGCGAAGGCACAACACCTGCGCAAAAACTGCAGCGCATCGAAGGCGCGACCGGGCTGCTGGTCCGCGGGCTCAACAAGCCAGAGCCACGCCGAAAACCGCCGCGGGTTAACCCCGTGGCGGCCGGGCAAACGCGCAAGGCCAGGATGGAATAGACTGCGCTTGGCCGGCAGCTCCGCGGAGACAGGGACCTGCTTGCGCATGGCATGATTCATGCGTCATCTATTGCAAGATAGAAGTCGCATGAATGCGGCTTTTGTTCGGGGAGCACGCCAGACGCCTCACCAAGGGCGCAGCTGCTGACGAAAGTTCTGAATACATGACCTGGTCCCTCATCGCGCGCGATTCATCGGGCGCGTTTGGCGTGGCGGTTGCCAGCAAATTTTTTGCCGTGGGCGCGCTGTGCCCGCACGCGCGCAGCGGCGTGGGCGCGTTGGCCACACAGGCACTGGTCAACCCCCTGTATGCCGCGCCGGCGCTGGACGGCCTGGCCTTCGGCCAGTCTCCCGACTACATCATCAAGCGCCTGACCTCGGCCGACGAAGGCCGTGACCACCGCCAGTTGCACCTGATAGGGGCAAACGGCCAGGCCGCCGGCTACACCGGCAGCGCCTGCATAGACTGGTGCGGCCACAGGGCGGGCGCTGGCTATTCGGTCGCCGGCAACATGCTGGCCGGGCCGCAGGTGATTGAAGCCACCGCCCTGGCCTATGAGGCCAATGCCGAGCTGCCGTTTGCCGAACGCCTGATCGCCGCGCTCGCCGCCGGTGAAGCCGCGGGTGGCGACAAGCGCGGCAAGCAGGCCGCGGCCCTGCTGGTCTTCACCACCGAAGACTACTGCGCGCTGGACATACGCGTGGACGACCACGCCGAGCCCCTTCAGGAACTGCGCCGCCTTTACGACAAAAGCCTGGAGCGCTACCAACCCTTCAGCACCTGCCTGCCCTCGCGGCGCAGCCCGGCCGGCGTCACCGACCGCGCGGTGATCGAGGCCGAGATCACGCGCTTTCACGCGCTGCGCAGCGGAGCCGCCGAATGACGGCTTTGCTGGAAGTGAGCGGCCTGCGCACCAGCTTCAAGCTCGAGGGCGGCGGTGAATTCGCCGCCGTGGACGGCATCAGCTTTTCGGTGGATTCGGGCCGCACACTGGGCATCGTCGGCGAATCGGGCTGCGGCAAAAGCGTGACCTCGCTGTCCATCATGGGCCTGCTGCCCAAGGGCCAGGGCCGCGTCTCGGCCGGCTCCATCCGCTTTGAAGGCACGGACCTGGCGACGCTGGGCCCGGACGCCATGCGCGCGCTGCGCGGCAACCGCATGGCCATGATCTTCCAGGAGCCCATGACCTCGCTGAACCCGGCCTTCACCATAGGCGACCAGCTCATCGAAGGGATCCGCTGCCACCGCGACATCAGCGCGGCTGAGGCCAGGACGCACGCCATCGACATGCTGCGCCGCGTTCGCATTCCCTCGCCCGAGCAGCGCATCGACGAATACCCGCACAAGCTCTCGGGCGGCATGCGCCAGCGCGTGATGATCGCCATGGCGCTGGCCTGCGAGCCGCAATTGCTGATCGCCGACGAACCGACCACCGCGCTGGACGTCACCATCCAGGCCCAGGTGCTGGACCTGATGCGCACCCTGCGCGAGGAAACCGGCACCGCCATCATCCTGATCACCCACGACCTGGGCGTGATCGCCGAATTGGCCGACGACGTCGCCGTGATGTATTCCGGCAGGATCGTGGAGCGCGCGCCCGTGGCCCGGCTGTTCGCCGAGCCGCAGCACCCTTACACCATAGGGCTGCTGGGCTCCATCCCCAAGCTGCATCTGGCACAGGAGCGGCTCAACGCCATCGAAGGCCAGGTGCCCACACCCATGACACGCATGGACGGCTGCCGCTTCGCGCCGCGCTGCCCGTTTGCCGTCGATAAATGCCGGCAGGAAGTGCCGCCGCTGATGGACATGGGCGGCGGCCATGAAGCGGCCTGCTGGCGCGCGCCGCTGGAGGCCGGCATGGCAACAAGGCACACGGCCGCAATAGCGGCCAGCGAGGTGATGCCGTGAGCACGCTGCTGAAAGTCGAAAACCTGGTCAAACATTTCCCGGTGCGCCCGCACCTGTTCAGCCGCTCCAAGGCGGTCGTACACGCGGTCGACGGGCTCAACTTTGAACTCAATGCCGGCGAGACCATGGCGCTGGTCGGCGAGTCAGGCTGCGGCAAATCCACCGTGGGCCGCCTTGTGCTGCGGCTGCTGGACGCGACCTCGGGCCAGGTCTGGTTTGACGGCGAGGACCTGATGGCACTGCCGGCCGGCCGCCTGCGCGCCAAGCGCCGCGAGCTGCAGATGATTTTCCAGGACCCGTACTCCTCGCTGAACCCGCGCATGACGGTGGAGCAGGCCCTGACCGAGCCGCTGGCCCTGCACGGCCTGGCGCGCGGCCGGCACCGCGAACGTGCCGCCGAGCTGCTGGACCTCGTGGGCCTGGCGCCGCAATACCTGCAGCGCTACCCCCATGAGTTTTCGGGCGGGCAGCGCCAGCGCATCGGCATCGCGCGCGCGCTGGCGGTCGAGCCGCGGCTCATCGTCTGCGATGAAGCCGTGTCGGCGCTGGACGTGTCCATCCAGGCGCAGGTCGTCAACCTGCTGCAGGATCTGCAGCGGCGCCTGGGCCTGGCCTATGTCTTCATCGCGCACGACCTCGCGGTGGTCAAGCACATCGCCTCGCACGTGGCCGTGATGTACCTCGGGCAGATCGTCGAATACGCCGACAAGCAAAGCCTGTTCGCGCACCCCCGCCATCCGTATACACAAGCCCTGCTGTCGGCGATTCCCGTGCCAGAACCCGGCCTCAAGCGCGAGCGCACGCTGCTGCAGGGCGACGTGCCCAACCCCATCACCCCGCCTTCGGGCTGCCGCTTCAGGACGCGCTGCCCCCACGCGCGCGAGCGCTGCGCCGAGGAAGTGCCCGTGCTGCGCTCGCAAGGCGGCCACGCCGTGGCCTGCCATTTCTGGGAAGAGATCAAGGCGCCGGCCGGCATCACGGGCGGCGCCGTCGTGAACGAGAGGCTGCTCCGGCTCCAGGCGGCTTTTCATGCGCAAGCGGCCTGATGGAGACCATGATGTTCACCCTTGATTCAACCGTCCCCGGCACCAGGCAGCCGTCCAAGCAAACCATCATCGCAACCGACAACCGTGAAGGAAGAACCATGAGCAAGAAGATCCTGCTGGCCCTGGCGCTGGCCGCCACCGCCTGCGTGGCGCAGGCCCAGACCCTGCGCATAGGCCTGGCCGAAGACCCGGACGTGCTGGACCCGACACTGGCGCGCAGCTTCGTGAGCCGCATTGTGTTTTCCTCGCTGTGCGACAAGCTGGTCGACATCGATGAAAAGCTCAACATCGTGCCGCAACTGGCCACCTCCTACCAGTGGTCGGCCGACAACAAGGCCCTCACCATGAAGCTGCGCAGCGGCGTGACCTTCCATGACGGTGAGAAGTTCGACGCCGCCGCCGTGAAGTTCAACATAGACCGCCACAAAAACCTCGCGGGCTCGAATCGCCGCGGCGAACTCGCGCCCGTGACCACGGTGGACGTGGTCGACGACCTGACCGTGAAGATCAACCTGAGCGCGTCCTTCTCGCCGCTGCTCAGCGTGCTGGCGGACCGCGCCGGCATGATGGTCTCGCCCAAGGCGGCGCAGGCCGCGCCCACCAACTTCGGCACCAAGCCGGTGTGCTCGGGCCCGTTCAAGTTCAGCGAGCGCGTGGCGCAGGACCGCATCGTCCTGGAGCGCTATGCCGGCTACTGGGACAAGGCCAACATCCACTTCGACAAGGTCGTGTTCCAGCCCATCGTGGACGCCACCGTGCGTCTGGCCAACCTGCGCTCCGGCCAGCTCGACTTCATCGAACGCGTGGCGCCGTCCGACATCGCCTCCATCAAAGCCGACAAAAAACTCGCCTTCTCGCGCATCACCGAGCTGGGCTACCAGGGCATCACCATCAACACCGGCAAGAGCGACCAGGCCCAGAAAAACCCGCTGGGCCGCGACCCGCGCGTGCGCGAAGCCTTTGAACTCTCGCTGGACCGCGCCGGCATCGTGCAGGTCGCAATGGACGGCGAGGCCACGCCGGGCAACCAGTGGGTTCCGCCCGCCAACAGCTTCTACGCCAAGAACGTGCCCATTCCCAAGCGCGACATCGCGCGCGCCAAACAGCTGCTGAAAGAAGCGGGTGTGCCCAACCCCAGCTTCACGCTGATGACACCCACCACTTCGGATGCCCAGCGCGTGGCCCAGGTGGTGCAAGCCATGGCCAAGGAGGCCGGCTTCGACGTGAAGATACAGTCCACCGAATTCGCGACCTCGCTGAACCTGGCCGACAAAGGCCAGTTCGACGCCTATGTATTGGCCTGGAGCGGCCGCGCCGACCCGGACGGCAACCTGTTCAGCTTTTACGGCTGCAAGCAGCCGCTGAACTACAGCGGCGAATGCCGGCCGCAATGGGACGAGTTGCTGAACCGCTCTCGCAACACGCTGGACACCGCCGGCCGTATCAAGGTTTTCGCGACCCTGGCCGCCGAAGCCGAGAAGGTAAAGCCCGTTATTTACCTGTTCCACCGCAACTGGCTGTGGGCCTATAACAAGAAGATCACGGGCATGCGCACCGTGCCTGACGGCCTGGTGCGTCCCCAGGGCCTGAAGATGTAAAGACGTGACGAGATAAAGCAGGCAGCCATCACCTTTCATGCTCCAGTACTTTCTCAAGCGGCTTGCCGCGATCATCCCGACGGTGTTCTTCGTCACCGTCATCATCTTCGGGCTGCAGCAACTGCTGCCTGGTGATGCCGCGTCGGTCCTGGCCGGCGAAAACCAGGACCCCGAGGTCATCGCTTACCTGCAAAAGAAGATGCACCTCGACGAGCCGCTGCCGATGCGCTACGCCTACTGGATTTCCGGCGTGTTCCATGGCGACCTCGGCGAATCGATGCGCATCCAGCAGCCGGTGCTGGACCTGATCAAGGAAAAGCTGCCGGTCACGCTGCAGCTGGCGGCCATGGCCATGGTCATCGCGTTGCTGATCGGTATTCCGGCCGGCATTGTCTCGGCCGTGGGCAAGGACTCGGCCTGGGACTACCTGGCCAATGTGATTGCGCTGTGGGGCCTGTCCACGCCCAACTTCTGGCTGGGCATCCTGATGATCCTGGTGTTTTCGGTGCAGCTGGGTTGGCTGCCGGCCTCGGGCTATGTCAGCCCCTTTGAGGACCTCAAGGCCAACCTGGCGGCCATGATCATGCCGGCCTTTGTGCTGGGCAACGCGATTGCGGCCGTACTGATGCGCCACACGCGCAGCGCCATGCTGCAGGTGCTCAATGCCGACTATGTGCGCACCGCGCGCGCCAAGGGCTTGAACGAGCGCCGCGTGGTGCTCAAGCACGCACTGCGCAACGCCCTCACGCCCATCATCACGCTGGGCGCGCTCGAGTTCGGCACGCTGCTGTCGGGCGCGGTGCTGACCGAGCAGGTGTTTTCGATTCCCGGTTTCGGCAAGCTGATCGTGGACGCCGTTTTCAACCGCGACTATGCGGTCGTGCAGGGCGTGGTGCTGTTCACCTCCAGCGTCTACATCCTGCTGAACCTGCTGGCCGACCTGGCCTACTTCGTGGTCAACCCGCGGCTGAGAGGCTGAGGCATGAGCGCAGTCCTTCCCGTTGTCGTTCCGCGCGAGGCCACGCCGGCACGCCGCGCGCTGCGCCGCCTGATGCGGCGCCGCGGCGCCATGCTGGGCCTGGCGATCGTGGTGATTTTTGTGGTGCTGGCGCTGTTCGCCCCTTGGATCGCGCCCTACGACCCCATCGCCACGAGCTGGAGCGCGGTGCGCAAGCCGCCCAGCATGCAATACCTGTTCGGCACCGACGAAATCGGCCGCGACGTGCTCTCGCGCGTGGTGTGGGGGGCGCGCGCCTCGCTGCTGGCGGGCCTGGTGTCGGTCTGCATTTCCATGGCGCTGGGCGTGCCGGTCGGCCTTCTGGCGGCTTACGTCGGCGGCTGGACGGACAGCCTGATCTCGCGCTTTACCGACGCCATGCTGGCCGTGCCCTTTTTGATCCTGGCCATCGCGCTGGCCGCCTTCCTGGGCCCCAGCCTGAGCAATGCGATGATCGCCATCGGCGTGTCGGCCACGCCCATCTTCATACGCCTGACGCGCGCCCAGGTGCTGGCCATGAAGGTGGAAGACTTCGTCGAAGCGGCGCGCGCCGTGGGCAACCCGCACTGGCGCATCGCGCTGCGCCACATCCTGCCCAATGTGCTGCCACCGCTGATCGTGCAGGCCTCGCTCGCAATTGCCGCGGCCATCATCGCCGAGGCCAGCCTGTCATTCCTGGGCCTGGGCCAGCAGCCGCCGGCACCCAGCTGGGGCAGCATGCTTAACACCGCCAAGAATTACGTGGACAATGCACCCTGGATGGCGATCTGGCCCGGTCTTTCCATCTTTTTGCTGGTGCTGTCCTTCAACCTGCTGGGTGACGGACTGCGCGACGCGCTGGACCCCAAGCACAAATAATTCACGCCGCAAGGCGCCCACCCTCCTATTCGCCATGCCGACTTTCGACGCCCTCCACTACCCTTATGCCTCCCGCCGCAACGTGGTGTATGCCAACAAGGGCATGGTCGCCACCTCGCAGCCGCTGGCCGCGCAGGCGGGCCTGCAGGTGCTGCAGGCCGGCGGCAACGCGATCGACGCGGCGATCGCCACGGCCGCCGCGCTCACCGTGGTGGAGCCCAACGCCAACGGCATAGGCGGCGATGCCTTCGCGCTGGTCTGGCACGGCGGCAAGCTGCACGGCCTCAACGCCAGCGGCCCGGCGCCGCGCGCCATCACACTCGACAAACTGACCAGCCAGGGATTGACCGAAGTGCCCAAGTACGGCCCGCTGCCCGTGACGGTGCCGGGCACGCCCGCCGCCTGGGCCGCGCTGGCGCAGCGCTTCGGCAAACTGCCGCTCAAGACTTCGATGGCGCGCGCCGTTGAACTGGCACGCGAAGGCTTCCCGGTATCGCCCACGGTGGCGGCCGCCTGGCAGCAGGCCACGGCGCTGTTCCGTGAAAAATTCAAGGAGCCGTATTTCAAATCCTGGTTCGACACCTTCGCGCCCGAGCGCGCGCCGAAGCCGGGCGAACTCTGGCGCTCCGCCGCGCATGCCGACACCCTGCAGTCGATTGCCGACACCGCCGCCGGGAGCTTTTACCGCGGTCCGCTGGCCGAACGCATCGCGGCCTTTGTGCAGTCGGCAGGCGGTTACCTGGCGCAGGAAGACCTGGCAGCCTTCCAGGTCGACTGGTGCGAGCCAATCAGCGTCAACTACCGCGGCTACGACGTCTGGGAGATCCCGCCCAACGGCCACGGCCTGGTGGCCTTGATGGCGCTCAACATCCTCAAGGGCTTTGACTTCAGCGAGCGCGACAGCCTGCGCACCCACCACCTGCAGATCGAGGCCATGAAGCTGGCCTTTGCCGACGGCCTGGCGCACATCGCCGACCCGGCGCATATGCGCGTGTCGGTGGCCGACCTGCTGTCTGACGCCTACGCCGCCGAGCGCCGCGCACTGATAGGCGCGCGCGCCCTGCAGCCCATGCCGGGCGAGCCCTCACGCGGCGGCACGGTCTACCTGAGCACGGCCGACGGCGAAGGCAATATGGTCTCGCTGATCCAGAGCAACTACATGGGCTTCGGCTCAGGCATGGTCGTGCCGGGCACCGGCATCGCGCTGCACAATCGCGGCAACAATTTTTCGCTGGATGCCAAACACCCCAATTGCCTGGCGCCGGGCAAGCGGCCCTACCACACCATCATCCCCGGCTTTTTGACCCGGGACGGCAAGGCGGTCGGCCCCTTCGGCGTGATGGGCGGCTTCATGCAGCCGCAAGGCCATGTGCAGATGGTGATGAACACCGTGGACTTCGGCCTGAACCCGCAGGCCTCGCTGGACGCCCCGCGCTGGGAGTGGGAAAACGGCAAGCGCGTGAGCATTGAGCGATCGACGCCCGAGCACCTTTTCCACGGCCTCGCCGGCCTGGGCCATGAGGTGGCCTGGTCCGGCAACCGCATGGGCTTCGGCCGCGGGCAGATCATCTGGCGCAATGCCGACGGCGTGCTTTGCGGCGGCACTGAACCGCGAGCGGACGGCGCCATCGCGGCCTGGTAAGGCCCCGGCGCTTACTTGAGCGCCAGGCCCGCGGTGCTACCCAGGTACTGCTCCAGCACCGCCAGCTCGGCCGCCGTGGGCGCACCCTTGCCCGCGATAACGGCATACAGGTTGCCCCGAAAGCCTTCGCGCGGGTAGTAACTGATATAGCCGCAGCCCATCAGCATCTGGGTGAAGGCGCTGGGCGCGAAGGTCGCGGCGGCGCTGCCGATTTCGGCGGAATTGAGGCGCAGCTTTTGCGCGCCCGGCACCGATGCCAGCGCCAGCACCGCGGGCGTGTTGACGGCCAACCGGCTTGGGGCCAGCAACTGCACCGTCTGGCCTTTTGAATCAATCCACCTGGCGCGCGGCTGGCCGTTGAGAAAACCCAGTTCCGAGGTCTGCAGGTCTTCCGCCTTGGAGGCCTGGAACACCACGCCGGTGTTGGTCGCCGCGGGAACACTGAGGGCCGCGATGGCGAAATGCGCATCCTCGAGGTTGTAGGGCACGCGGTTGCGCGGATTCGGTTGCACGCCCGCCACGCGACCGGATTTTTTGCACCAGAAGCCGAAGGACTCGGGCACGCTGTGGTCGGAGTTCTTTTTGCCGTTGGTCACGCGCATCACCGGCACCGACATGGGCCCGGCGGCACCGCTGTCCTTGTTCATCCAGTTGATCATCTCCATGGCATTGCCCGGACTGGAGCCATAGCCCGAATCCGATACGGCGCGCACCACCTGGCCGGCGGCGGCCGGCGCGCCCAGCAGGTAGTCGGTGTAGCCGTCGGCCAGCTCCCATTTGCAGGCACCGTATTTGGCGATGATGGCCAGCGCGGCATCCGGGAGGCTGGTCGCGGCATAGGCCACCGGGTCGGTGAGCGAAAACACCTTGCGAGGCGGCGGCACCTGGCCTGAGAGCTGCCCGTCGCTGGTGTAACTCAGCGTGGCGACCTGGTTGGCCGCGGGCGTGTAGGTGAAACTGTCCTGCCCGTTGGCGCCGGCCGGAATCGTCAGGCGCGACTTGCTCAGCGTGCCGCCCTTGTTGGAGGCCACCGTGAGCACCACCGGCTGGGCCAGGTTGCCGCGCGCATAGACGGTGATGGTCAGCGGCGTGCCCGCCGGCGCATAACCCGGCCCGTCGTCGAACAGGGTCGCCTGCACGATGCCGGTCGCGGCCTTGAGCACGCCCGAGACCGCCGGCTCCAGCGACTTGTTCTGGTGCCAGCCGGGCACGTGGTTGATGGCGTAGTTGTGGATGGGCCAGTGGTTGCCGCCCATCCAGGT
Organism: Polaromonas sp. CF318; assembly: GCF_000282655.1. GTDB lineage: Bacteria > Pseudomonadota > Gammaproteobacteria > Burkholderiales > Burkholderiaceae_C > Polaromonas. The sequence goes on along the minus strand of NZ_AKIV01000149.1, from coordinate 12,853 downwards.
GTAGACCTCGCAGCCCGACTGCGCGGCATAGACCGCCGCCTGCGCGAACATGGCCTCCCAGCGCGGGTCGTCTATGGGCATACCCACCTCGGTGAGCGCCAGCTTCACACCTTTGGCTGCGGCCCAGTCGACCGCGATTTTGAGGCGATCCGCGCCGGTGGAGACCTTGATCGGGCCGGTACCGAAACCGGCGCTGTAGTTTTTGGCGACCTCGGTGTCGTAGTCAAAAAAAGCGCCGTTGCTGAAGGCGTCCAGGTACATATGGACTTCGTAGACCAGGTTGGCACCGGTCAGCGGGAAACCGGGGTTCTTGGTGCCTATGTACATGGCCGAGTCGTAGAGGTTGCCGGCCACATAAATGGGATTGACGGTGTCGACCGCGCGTATCGCCTGGATGGCGGCTTGCGCGAAGGCGGGCCATATCGTGAGGTCTTCGCCGCCCTTCACCGCTTCCTCGTTGGAGGCGATGACGCCGCCGGGCTTGGGCATGTCGTGCGGCTCGTTCATGAGGCCGTAGCCGCCAAAGCCCGGGTGGTTCTTCCACTTGGTCGCGGCGCGCGTCCAGAAATCGGTGAAGTGCGCAATCCTGAGCGTCGCGCCCGGCGCCAGCGAAAAAATCCGCGACTGGATCTGCACCGCATCCGTGGTGTAAGGGCGCAAAGGGCTGGGCGGCACGGTCAGGCCTATCACCGAGCCGTCGGGCTGGAAGCGGAAATCCTGGTAGCGGCCGTAGTTGTGGTTGTCGATGATGCAGCGCGTGCCTGCCGCGGCATGGGCATCGAGCACGCCGGTGATAAAGGCCTCGTAGCCCGCGTGGAAGACGCCCGGGTTGCCTATGGCCGCTTTCGCGGCCGCATTGGCCACCGTGTCGTGCAGCATGGGCTGCAGCAGCTCCCACTGGATGGGCAGCCGGTTCTTGATGAAGCCGCAGGCCGCCAGGTAAGACACATCGGCCTTGCGCGGCACGGTGAAATGGTAGTTGGGCGCCGAACTGGTGTTGGCCCGCAAGCCGGGCTTGGCCCATTCCATGCCCGAGAGGTTGGTGCCCATGGCGGGCATGCCGGCCGCGGCGCGCGCCACGGCGGCCTGCGCCTGGCGGCTCACGGTGAGGGGGCCCAGGGCCGCAAGGGCGCCTGCGGCCAGGGCGGCCTGTGAAAATTCGCGTCTTTGCATGAAAACCCTTTCCTGAAGCGTTCAGGTTAAGGCCCAATTCAGCGGTTCATTACAGTTTGACGCAGCAGCTCGGGGCTGCTTACATTTCAGGTCCGTTCGGCCCTGTCAGGCCTGACAGGACACCCGCCTGGATCGCCCCGCCAGCGCGATGGTCCGAGGTCGGCGACAATAGCGCCAGGTATTTTTTGGCAGCCACGGCAGCGGCCCTGGCAGCTTTCACAAAACCGCTTTCGTGCAAGGGTCAAGCCCTCGTTTTTTAGCGCACGGGCGGCCTGACCCACTTCCTTTCATGACCAAAAGTTTCTACCGGGCAGCCCTGGTGCTGGGTTTGCTGTCCGCCATCGGCCCCTTCGCCATCGACATGTACCTGCCCGCCCTGCCCTCCATCGGGCAGAGCCTGGGTGCCTCCATGGGCGCGGTGCAGGCCAGCCTGATGGCCTTCTTCATCTCGCTGGGCATAGGCCAGATTGTTTACGGCCCGGTGTCCGACATGGTGGGCCGCAAGGCGCCGCTCTACTTCGGCCTGCTGCTGTTTGCCGTGGGCAGCATAGGCTGCGCGCTGGCGCCCGACATCCACACGCTGGTGGTGCTGCGTTTCATCCAGGGCCTGGGCGCCTGCGCCGGCATGGTGGTGCCGCGCGCCATCGTGCGCGACCTGCACACCGGCCACGACGCGGCGCGGCTGATGTCGCTGCTGATGCTGGTCTTCAGCGTCTCGCCCATCCTGGCGCCGCTGGCCGGCAGCCTGCTGATCGAATCCTTCGGCTGGCGCAGCGTGTTCTGGGCCGTCACGGTGGCGGCCGCCGCCGGCCTGCTGCTGGTGGGCTTCACCCTGCCCGAGACGCGCCCGCCCGAGCAGCGCGTGGACAGCAGCTTCGGCAGCGCGATCAAGGCCTACGGCGTGCTGCTGCGGGACCGCCATTTCATGGGCCTGGTGTTTATAGGCGCTTTCGGCATCTCGAGTTTCTTCGCCTACCTGGCCAACTCGTCCTTTGTGCTGATAGACCACTACGGCCTCACGCCGCGCCAATACAGCATCGCCTTCGCGGTCAACGCGGCCTCCTTCATCGGTGTCTCGCAGTTCACCGGCAAGCTCGCGGCGCGCTTCGGCCTGGTGCCCATCGTGAAAGTGGCGGTCACGGGCTATGCGGCGGTGATGGCGCTGCTGCTGGTCGTCAACCTGGCCGGCATCGAACGGCTGGACGTGATGATCGCCCTGCTGCTGGTGGGCTACGGCTTCCTGGGCCTGGTGGTGCCGACCACCGCCGTGCTCGCGCTCGAAGAGCACGGCGCGATTGCCGGCACGGCTTCCGCCCTGATGGGCACCCTGCAGTTCGTGACCGGCGCGGTGGTGATGGCGACGGTCGGCGTGTTTGCCGACGGAACCGCCCTGCCCATGGTGGCCGGCATCGCGGGCTGCGCGCTGCTGGCGTATGCGATGGCGCGCGGCACGCTGGGCGGCGCGCGCGCCACGCCTGTCGCGACGCCGCGCTAGCGTCAGCGCCTGAGCACCCTTCTCTCAAACGGTTTCGGGCACGCGCGGGCACACAGCAGGCGCATCAAGGTCCCTGCCCCGCAGCGCCTGCACCAGCCAGGCCTCCACCAGCACCGGGTCGTTGACCGTCTTGATCGCCTGGTAAGCGGCCTCGGCTTCGGGAAACCGCCGCCGCAAAAAATTCAGCCACTGCTTGAGCCGGCCGGCCCGCGCGCGCGGTTCAATCCGTGAGCAGACGATGCGCCAGAACTCAGCGACCAGCGGCAGCAAATCGGGCCAGCCCACGGTGGCGTGCGCGCCCAGCCGGTCTGCCTTGATTGCCAGGCCCAGGCCGGGGTCGCGCACCGCACCGCGGCCAATCATCAGGGTGTCGCAGCCCGAAAGCTCACGGCAGCGCCGAGCGTCCTCCACCGTCCAGATCTCGCCGTTGGCCACGACCGGAATCTTCACCGCGGCGCGTATGTCGGCAATACGCTCCCAGTAAGCCGGCGGCCTGTAGGCCTGGGCTTTGGTGCGGCCGTGCACCACCAGCTCGCCCGCGCCGCCCGCTTCGATCGCGAGCGCGCATTCGACGGCGCGCGTGTCGTCCTCATAACCCAGACGCATCTTGGCGGAAACAGGCATGTGCGCCGGCACCGCGCGGCGCACCGCACCGACCACCGCCGTCAGGGTTTCGGGCTCCCTGAGCAGCGAGGCCCCGCCGCCATGGCGGTTGACGACCGCGGCCGGACAGCCGAAGTTGAGGTCGATGCCGGCCGGCCCCAGCCCCGCAAGCCGCGCGGCGTTCTCGGCCATGCAGCCCGGGTCCGAACCCAGCAGTTGCGCGCGCACCGGCACGCCGGCCAGGGTGCGGCCGCCGTGGTGCAGCTCGGGCACGATGCGGTAAAAAACGCGTTCGGGCAGCAGCTGGTCGGTGATGCGGATGAATTCGGAGACGCAGCGGTCTATGCCGCCGACCCGGGTGAGGATGTCGCGCAGCACAAAGTCCAGCAGCCCTTCCATGGGGGCCAGCAGGACGGTGGCGTGCGCTTCAGCCTTCATCGCGCTTCACGCTTGTTTGGCGCCCAATCGCCACAGCGAGGTCACTTCGGCCGCGCGCGCCGCATGCAGCGCATCGCTTGCGTCCGAAGCCTTGGGGTGCTGCGGCTGCGCGTCCAGGCGGTCTATGACCTTGAGGCCCGCGGCATCGATGGCTTGCATGAGCCAGGCGCGCGTGCGCAGGCCCAGGTGCTCGGCCAGGTCCGACAGGATCAGCCAGCCCTCACCCTCGGGCTCCAGGTGCGCGGCCAGGCCCTTGAGGAAACCCAGCAGCATGCGGCTGTCTTCGTCGTACACCGCATGCTCGACCGGCGAGCCGGCGCGCGCGGGCAACCAGGGCGGGTTGCAGACAATGATGTGGGCGCGGCCTTCGGGAAACAGGTCGGCCTCGCGCACCTCGACCTGCGGAAAACCCAGGCGCTTGAGGTTGTCGCGCGCGCAGGCCAGCGCGCGCGGGTCCTGGTCGGTCGCGACCACACGCTGCACGCCGCTGCGCAGGGCCAGTACGGCAGCCAGCACACCGGTGCCCGTGCCTATGTCAAAGCCCAGCAGGTCGGCCATGCCCTCGGGCACGGGCGCCTGGGCCACCAGGTCTATGTATTCGCCGCGCACCGGCGAGAACACGCCGTAATGCGGATGGATGCGGTTGTGCGGCCCGTCTTCGCCAAGCGCGGGGATCGGCACACCCTTGCGGCGCCATTCGTGCGCGCTGATAAATCCCATGAGTTCGCGCAAGGAGGCGACCGAAGGACCCGCACCGTCCCTGGCGGGGCCCCAGGCCTCGGCGCAGGCTTTTTTGGCATCAGGTGCGCGGCGCAGGGGAATGCCGTAGTCCGCGTCAAACGGAACCAGCACCATGCCCAATACACGGGCCCGCTGCGCCTGGGCCTGGCGATGCAGATGAAAAGCTTGCGGAAATATCGGTGCCGGCGCTTCGGCGGGGGCGCCGGCCTCTACGGCTTGCACGGCCTCCCCGGCCTTTTGGGCTTTGACGCGCTTGTCGCGCTTGGGCCTGGCCGGTTTGTCGACGCGGCGCGCCAGCGCCTGCACCAGCATGCGGGCATTCTGGAAATCGCCGCGCCACAGCAGCCCCGTGCCCTCACAGGCCAGGCGGTAAGCCGTGTCGGCACTCATGCTGTCGTCGGCCAGCACCACACGCTTGGGCGGCGCCGCGCCGCGCTCGGAGCGCCAGCGCGCGGAATGCGCTTCGCCGCCTTCCATCCAGTGGATCAAGGCGGGCGCGGGCGGCGGGGAAACGGGGACGGCAGGTGAAACAGGCATCAGGGGCAAACACAGCAAAGGGAGCCAAGTGTTTTAACAGATGCAGCCACCCGTTTGGGCGGAATGGCCCTAAAACTGCCTGCCAATGCTGCAAATGGCCGCTTTTCCGGTGGAACCTTCATGAAAGTTCAGGTCGCACCAACTGCAGTGCATGCCGTATCCAAAGCCGGCCCACGGCACTATTTTCAAAAATCCAGCGCCAATGTTCCACGCACGGACATTCAACGCCAACGCGCGCCGCGAATACCTCTATGGTGCGGCTTCTGGAGAGGACAGGCCGCTGTCAGGCCTGTCCAAAAACACCATGCCATTTGAAATCAAGCCCATCGACCAGGAGACTTTTGACGCGGTCTACACACCGGAACTCACGCAGCAGCTGATGGGTTTTGTCCACCCCACCCGGGAGCGGTTTGACCTGAGCCGCCGCAGCTGGGCCGTGGACCCAGGCCGCGATGCCTATTTCCTCGAGGTCAGCCTCATCAACGGCAAGGACTGGGCCTTCAGCTACCTGCTGATCCAAGGCAGGGAGTTCGCCCTGATCGAGTCGGAAGGCCACTGCCGCTACTCCTTCGTGAAACTCTCCCCTGGCTTTGCCTGGCGCCCTGACGAAGCCGAATGCCTGGTGGCGCAAGCGCTGCGCGTGGGCGGCGTCTTCCTCGACGGCTGCTACAACCTGCCACCCGGCTTCGGCATGAACCTGCCCAATATCAACGCGGTGCCCCACGCGGAATTCATCCCGCGCAAAACACACAAGGTGAATTGAGCCCAAGACCGGCCCGGCATAGCGCTTTGACAAGCGGGGGCCGGGGTCCGGCTTTACCGGCCCCAAGGCGCCCATCCCCCTGCAAGGGGAGAAGGCGCTACACGCAGTGAACGCCGACAGTGGTGTACCCATCTTCCCAAGCGGGGGCCGCGGAACTGGCTTTGCCAGGCCGCAGACGCCGTCCCCTGCAAGGGGAAAAGGCGCTACACGAAGTGAGCGCCGATAGGGGTGTACCCATCTTCCCAAGCGGGGGCCGCGGAACTGGCTTTGCCAGGCCGCAGGCGCCGTCCCCTGCAAGGGGAAAAGGCGCTACACGAAGTGAGCGCCGATAGGGGTGTGCCAGTCAGACATTCCAGCCGCCACCCAGCGCACGGATCAAACCCACCGTCGCCAGGTACTGCGCGGTCTTGACCTGCAGCGCCTGACGGCGGTTGCGCAGCTCGCTGCGCTGGGCGTCCAGCAGCTCGAGCTGGCTGACAAAGCCGTTGCGGTAGCGCGAATCCGACAGCACCGTGGCGCGCGTGGCCGAGGCCACCGAACGCGACTGGGCTTCCGACTGCTCGGCCAGCAGGCGCAGGGCCGAGAGCTGGTCCTCCACATCCTTGAAGGCAACGAGGATCTGCTCGCGGTAGTTGGCCAGCGCGATGTCGAGCTCGGCATTTGCGTTCTGCACGCCGGCCTGGCGGCGGCCGCCGTCAAAAAGCGGCAGCGACAGCAGCGCGCCCACACCCCAGGCCTGGCTGGAGACCTTGAACAGGTCCTTGATTTCGGGCGCGGCATAACCGCCGTTGGCCGTCAGCGAGAAGGTCGGGAACCAGGCGGCCTTGGCCACGCCCACGCGGGCCTGCGCGGCCTGCATGCTGCTTTGCGCGGCGGACACGTCGGGGCGGCGCTCCAGCACCGTGCTGGGCACGCCGGCCGGGATCACGGGCAGCACGGTAGCCCATTCGGTGGGCGCGACGGCAAAGCTGGAGGCTACCTCGCCGACCAGCACGGCCAGCGCATGTTCGATTTCGGCGCGGCGGCGGTCCAAGGCCAGCGCCTCGGATTCGGTCGAAGCGACTTCGGTACGCACACGGGCCACGTCGAGCTCGGCCACGTCGCCCTCGCGGAAACGCACTTCCGTCAGGCGCAAGGTGTTGCGGTAGGCCTGCAGCGTATCGCGCACCAGCGTGCGTTCGGTGTCCAGCGCGCGCAGGTTCAGGTAGGCCTGCGCCACGTCGGCCTGCACCAGCAGCTGGGTGCTGCGCAGCAGGGCTTCGCGCGACTGGGCGTCCAGCGATGCGGCGTCCGAGTTCAGCGAGAGCTTGCCGATCAGGTCGACCTCATAGGAAAAATTGGCGGCGGCCGTGACCGTGGTCTGCGCGACGCGGTTGGTGGTGATGTTGCTCTGGCGCACCGCGCCGCCGCTCAAGCCCACTTGCGGCAGGCGGTCGGCGTCGGTGTTGCGCAAGATCGCGCGCGCCTGGGCCAGGCGGCCCGCGGCCACCTTGACGCTGTTGTTGTTCTGGCCGGCCTGCTCGACCAGCCGGTCCAGCACCGGGTCGGCAAACACCTTCCACCAGGCGCCTTGTGATTGCGGGGCAGTAGCCGTGGCAACAGCCGCCGCACCGGCGTTTTCCTTGTAGGCCGCGGGCGCGGCGGGAATGCTGGCCGGGTCTACCGAGGCGCTGGTGGCGCAGCCGGCCAGCACCAGGGCGGCCAGCAGGGGCAGCAGTGCGCTGCGCAGCTTTGTGGATGCGTGGTTCATGATGAACTCCTGTAACTTGATGCTTGTTGTTATTCGTGTAGCTTGACGGGCGCGGCCGGCTGGGCGTGCGCGCCTGCACCGCCGCTGCCCGCGAAGGCTTCGAGGTGCGGCACTTCGCCGTGCAACTTGAGTGGGCGGTTGCCCGTCAGCGCGCGCAAGGTGACGTAGAACACCGGCGTGAGGAACAAGCCGAAAGCCGTGACGCCAATCATTCCCGAGAACACCGCCACACCCATGGCATGGCGCATTTCGGCGCCGGCGCCGGTCGACAGCACCAGGGGCAGCACGCCCATGATGAAGGCCAGCGAGGTCATCAGGATGGGACGCAGGCGCAGGCGGCTGGCTTCAATCGCGGCTTGCAGCGGCGTGCGGCCGGCAAACTCCAGCTCGCGCGCGAACTCCACGATCAGGATGGCGTTCTTGGCCGACAGCCCCACCAGCACGATCAAGCCGATCTGCGTGAAGATGTTGTTGTCGCCGCCGGTCAGCTTCACGCCCAGCATGGCGGCCAGGAGGCCCATGGGGACGATCAGCACGATGGCGATCGGCAGGGTCAGGCTTTCGTACTGCGCGGCCAGCACCAGGAAGACCAGCAGCAGCGCCAGCGGGAACACCCACATAGCCGAGTTGCCGGCGATGATTTCCTGGTAGGTCAGGTCGGTCCACTCGTAGCTGATGCCGGGCGGCAGGGTTTCGGCCGCGATGCGGGCGACCGCGTCCTGCGCCTGGCCCGAGGAATAGCCGGGCGCAGCGCCGCCGTTGATGTCGGCCGACAGGAAGCCGTTGTAGCGCATGGCGCGCTCCGGGCCGAAGCTGGGCGTGACCTTCATCAGCGCCGACAGCGGCACCATCTCGCCGGTGGCCGAGCGCACCTTGAGCAGGCCTATGTCCTCGGCGCGGGCGCGGTAAGGCGCGTCGGCCTGGACCCGCACGGAATACGTGCGGCCGAACTTGTTGAAGTCGTTGGCGTAGAGGCTGCCCAGGTAGATCTGCATGGTGTCGAAGACGTCGGTCACCGGCACACCGAGCTGGCGCGCCTTGGTGCGGTCGATGTCGGCGTAGAGCTGCGGCACGTTGACCTGGAAGCTCGAGAACAGGCCGGCCAGTTCAGGCGTCTGGTAGGCCTTGGCCATGAAGTCCTTGGTGGCTTTGTCCAGCGCGGCATAACCGAGCGAGCCGCGGTCTTCCAGCTGCAGCTTGAAGCCGCCGGTGGTGCCCAGGCCCTGCACGGGCGGCGGCGGGAACATCGCGATAAAGGCTTCCTGGATGCCGCTGAACTTGCCGTTGAGCTGGCCGGCGATGGCGCCCGCGCTCAGGTCCGCACTCCTGCGCTGGTCAAAGGGTTTCAGGGACAGAAACACGATGCCCGAGTTGGAGCTGTTGGTAAAACCGTTGATCGACAGGCCTGGGAAGGCAATCGCGTGTTCCACGCCGGGTTGTTTCATGGCGATGTCACTGATGCGCCGTATCACGTCTTCGGTGCGGTCCAGCGTGGCGCCGTCGGGCAGCTGCGCGAAGCCGATCAGGTACTGCTTGTCCTGGCCGGGCACAAAACCGCTGGGCACGGCCTTGAACAGGCCCGTGGTGGCCAGCACCAGCACCAGATAGATGCCCAGCATCACGGCCTTGCGCGAGATCGCACCCTTGACGCCGCGGCTGTAGTTCTCGGAGCCGCGGCTGAAGGCCTTGTTGAAGGCTCCGAAGAAACGGCCGAAGACCTTGTCCATGCCGCGGGTCAGCGCGTCCTTGGGCGCGTCGTGGCCCTTGAGCAGCATGGCGGCCAGGGCGGGCGACAGCGTCAGCGAGTTGACGGCCGAGATCACGGTCGAGATCGCAATCGTCAGCGCGAACTGCTTGTAGAACTGGCCCGACAGGCCGGTGATGAAGGCCAGCGGCACGAACACGGCGATCAGCACCAGGGCGATGGCGATGATGGGCCCGGACACCTCGCGCATGGCGCGGTAGGTGGCGTCGCGCGGGCTCAGCCCCGCCTCGATGTTGCGCTCCACGTTTTCCACCACCACGATGGCGTCGTCCACCACGATGCCGATGGCCAGCACCAGCCCGAACAGGCTGAGCGCATTGATCGAAAAACCGAAGAGGTGCATCACCGCGAAGGTGCCGATGACGGAAATGGGCACGGCCAGCAGCGGGATGATGGAAGCGCGCCAGGTTTGCAGGAAGATGATCACGACCAGCACCACCAGGGCCACGGCCTCGAGCAGGGTGTGCACCACGGCTTCGATGGAGGAGCGCACGAACTGCGTGGTGTCGTAGACGATCTCGTAGTCCACGCCTTCGGGCATGTTCTTCTTGAGTTCTTTCATCACGGCCTGCACGTCGTCTGAAATCTGGATGGCGTTGGAGCCCGGCGCGGCGAACACCGGCACAGCAACCGCCTGCTTGTTGTCCAGCAGCGAGCGCAGGGCGTAGTCGGAGGCGCCCAGTTCAAGGCGCGAGATGTCGCGCAGGCGCGTCACGGCGCCGCCCTTGTCGGTCTTGACGATGATGTCGCCGAACTCTTCCTCGCTTTGCAGGCGGCCCTGGGCATTGATGGACAGTTGCATGTCCACGCCGGGCAGGCCGGGCGAAGCGCCCACCACGCCGGCGGCGGCCTGGATGTTCTGCTCGCGGATGGCGCGCACCACATCGCCGGCGGACAACCCGCGCTCTGCCACCTTTTGCGGGTCCAGCCAGACGCGCATCGAATAGTCGCCCGAGCCGAAGAGCTGCACCTGGCCGACGCCGTTGATGCGCGCCAGGCGGTCCTTGACGTTGAGCACCGCGTAGTTGCGCAGGTAGGTCATGTCATAGCGGTCGTTGGGCGAAAGCAGGTGCACCACCATGGTGAGGTCGGGCGAACTCTTGATGGTGGTGATGCCCAGGCGGCGCACTTCCTCGGGCAGGCGCGGTTCGGCCTGCGAGACGCGGTTCTGCACGAGCTGCTGCGCCTTGTCCGGGTCGGTGCCCAGCTTGAAGGTGACGTTGAGCGTCATGAGGCCGTCAGTGGTGGCCTGGCTGCTCATGTAGAGCATGCCGTCCACGCCGTTGATGGATTCCTCCAGCGGCGTGGCCACGGTCTCGGCGATCACCTTGGGGTTGGCGCCGGGATAGTTGGCGCGCACCACCACGGTGGGCGGCACCACATCGGGATATTCGGCGATCGGCAGCGAGCGCAGCGCGATCAGTCCGGCGATGAACATCAGCAGCGACAGCACGCCGGCAAAGATGGGCCGGTCAATAAAAAACTTGGATAAATTCATGGCGATTCTTCTTGTTCAGGTGTCAAAGCCGGCTCAGGATTTGGCCGCGACCTTGACGGCTTTTTCGGTGAGCTCGGCCTTGGCGGACATTTCCACCGTTTGCGGCGCGACCAGCGCGCCGGGACGGATGCGCTGCAGGCCGTTGACGACGATGCGTTCGTTGGCGGCAAGGCCGCCCTTGACCACGCGCAGGCCGTTGACGGCCGCACCCAGCGTGACCTCGCGGTAGACCGCCTTGTTGTCGGCGCCCACCACCAGCACAAACTTCTTGTTCTGGTCGGTGCCGACGGCACGTTCGTTGATCAGCAAGGCCGTACCCTTGGTGGCCTGGCCCATGCGGATGCGCGCGAACTGGCCGGGCATGAGCTGGCCGTCCTTGTTGTCGAAGACGGCGCGGGCGCGCACGGTGCCGCTGCGGGCGTCAACCTGGTTGTCGACCAGCTGCAAGCGGCCTTCAAACGGCGTGTCGGTGCTCGCGGCGGTGCCCATCTGCACGGGAATGCGCTCAAGGTTGCGGCTGGCCGGGCCGCCATTGCCGCCCACGTCCTTCAGGGCCTTGGTGACGACCTGTTCGTCGGCATCAAAACTCGCGTAGATCGGGCTCACCGACACCAGCGTGGTCAGCACCGGCGCGCCCGGGCCGGCGGCGACCAGGTTGCCCACGGTCACTTCGAGCTTGCCGACACGGCCCGAGACCGGCGCGCGCACCTGGGTGTAACCCAGGCTCAGCTGCGCCGTCTGCAGGGCCGCCTGCGCGGCGCGCAAGTTGGCCTCGGCCTCACCCTTGCCGTTGGTGCGCTCGTCGAATTCACGCTTGGAGATGGCTTGCTCGCTCCACAGGCGCTGCGAACGCTCCTGCTCGCCCTTGGCCTGGGTGACCCGGGCCTGGGCGGCGGCGACCTGCGCATCGGCGCGTTCCACGTCGGCGGCATAAGGCGCCGGGTCTATGGTGAGCAACAGGTCGCCCTTTTTGACGAGCGCCCCTTCGCGAAAGTGCACGGACTGTATGGTGCCGGCCACGCGCGAACGGACGTCCACGCGCTCGACCGCCTCCAGCCGGCCCGAGAACTCGTCCCAGGCGGACACGTCGCTCTGCACCACGGTGGCAACCGAGACGGGGGTGGCTTGCGGCGCGGCGGGACCGGACTGGGCGCGGGTGCCGGAGACGCCGAACACGGCGGCGGAGATGCCGGTCACGGCCAGCACGGCGAGGGCCACGGCCAGCAGGCGGCGCTTGGGGGTATGCAGTTGTATGGATGGCATGTCAATTCTCTCGAAGATGGGATGGATGAAGAAAACGGATAAACGGATAAATGGAGGGGTGATGAGCGGGTTGGGCAAAGCGGCAAACCGGCGACTCTAAAACCTCAACTTAAGTTGAGGTCAAGCGCGCGGCGCCCGACACGCTGCCCGGGCAGGGACATCAAGCCGCCGCGGCCTTGCGCGCGGCGTTGATCGGTATCCGGATGAATCAGTGGCATGGTGAACTCCCTCAAAGAAAAAATTGAAGCAATAAAACAATCGATAAAACTCAGGCCACGGCGCCGTGCGCGGCGGTCCGCGCATCCAGCGCGGTGGCAAAGAAACGGCCAAAGCGCTCACGCAGCAGCGGCCCCCAGGCGTTTTGGGGGTCCGCCGGCTCCAGGTAGCTGCAGGGCCAGCCGGTGGGAACCGGCAACACCGTGTCGAGCGCGACCAGGCCGGCGGCGCGCAGGCGCGCGGCATAGGCCAGCGTCTCGTCGCGCAGCGGGTCGTCCTGGGCCGTGATCAGCAGGGTGGGCGGCAGGCCGGCCAGACGAAAGGCCGAGCCCGGCGCGGCGTAAGGGTGGCTCGCGTCTTCCAGGCGCGGCAGGTAGTTGTGCCAGCCGTCGGCCCAGGTGCAGCCCACCGGGCCGGCTTCGGCGTCGCGCAGCGAAGCCGTGGCCAGGCAAGGGTCCAGCATGGGCGAGAGCAATATCTGCCCGGCCAGGGCCGGCTCCTGCAGGTCGCGCGCCATCAACGCCACGGCCGCGGCGATATTGCCGCCGGCTTCCTCGCCAGCCACAAACACCGGCGCGCCCGCGCCGGCGAGCTTGTGGCGGGGCCTGCAA
>NZ_AKIV01000148.1 GCF_000282655.1 Polaromonas sp. CF318 | reverse complement strand
GGGAGAAAAATACCAATACCGAAAACCACAAGGACACGCCATGGCGTGTCCTTGTTTGTATTTGTCTTCTTGGTATTTCGGTATTCGGTTTCCGCTCCCGATTGCCCCGTCCTGGCTGGGCCGAGCAGCGCAGACGGAGGAGGGATAAGGGCTGGCGTTGTCTGAGCGAAGCGCAGCGTAGCGAGTTTAGCCAGACCCCCTCCGCAGTCGAGCACCGCAGGTTGCCCGTAGCGAAGCGGAGGGACCCAGACTGCGGGTCGCCTTTCTTTTGGGTACTTTTCTTTGGCGAAGCAAAGAAAAGTATGTCGCCCGCCGGGGCGAGACCCGGCCAGCAGAACCAAGAAGAGGGAAGAGCGGGGAAGAGCGCGCTCGTCGGAGCAAGACCCGACATCACCCCCGTTTGGGAATAAGCAACCCCTTCACCACCGCCGGCCGCACCACAAAAACCTCAAGCACCCTCTTGACGTTAGGGAAATCAGCAAACCCCACAAGCTCGCCGGCTTCATAAAACCCAACCAGGTTCCGGACCCACGGAAAGATCGCGATGTCGGCAATGGTGTACTGCTCACCCATGATCCAGTCGCGGCCTGCCAGGCGCTGCTCGAGCACGCCGAGCAGGCGTTTCGACTCGGCGACATAGCGGTCGCGGGGCCGCTTGTCTTCATATTCCTTGCCGGCGAATTTGTGGAAAAAGCCCAACTGGCCGAACATGGGGCCTATGCCGCCCATCTGGAACATCAGCCACTGGATGGTTTCATAGCGGCCTGCGGCGTCCTGGGGGATGAACTTGCCGGTCTTCTCGGCCAGGTAGAGCAGGATGGCGCCGGATTCGAAGAGGGCCAGAGGCAGGCCGCCGGGGCCCTTGGGATCGATGACGGCGGGGATCTTGTTGTTGGGGTTGAGCGAGAGAAAGGCCGGCGACATCTGGTCGTTGGTGTCGAAGCTCACGAGGTGCGGCTCATAGGCCAGGCCGGTCTCCTCGAGCATGATGGAGACCTTGACGCCGTTGGGCGTGGGCAGCGAGTACAGCTGGATCTGGTCAGGGTGCTGGGCGGGCCATTTCTGGGTGATGGGAAAGTCCTGGGGGAAGGTTTTGGCTTGGGTCATGGTGTGTGTGCGGCAGGAAATAAACGACAGCCGTCAAGCGTAGCCCAAGCCGGGCAAACGCGCAGGGCGCCGGTTATTTCCCCGACTTCCCCGGCTTCCCCGCCATGGTGTCCAATAAGGGCATGCAAGCCGAGAACCACACCGACAGCCGCCTGACCGAACTCGAGATCAAGGCCAGCTTTGCCGAGGACCTGCTGGAGCAGCTCGACAAAATCATCGTGTGCCAGCAGCAGCAAATCGACGCGCTGCTGCGCGAGGTGGCCGAACTCAAGGCCGCGCCCGTGCGTGACGGCGACATCACCACCGCGCGCAGCCTGCGCGACGATTTGCCGCCGCACTTCTGAATTGCGGGGATTTATATCCGCAGATTACGCAGATTTACACAGATGAAGACCCTCCAATGCAAATTCGTTTGCGGTTCAGGTCGATGAAAGCCTGTTGTTTTCAATCTGCGTAAATCTGCGCAATCTGCGGATGAATTTGTATCCCCAGATTACGCGGCACGGGCTACCAGAGGTTTTTGCCGTCTATCACGGCAACGGGCGCCGTGGCGGCATCAAAATCATCGAACAGGCGCGCGTTGACGCCTATGCGGCGCGTGCTGCCATCCCAGCTGCCGTCCATCTCGAAGGCCGGGCTGTCGGTGTAGGTGGAAACACCGCACTCGGCGCAGAAATGGTGGTCCACCAGCTTGGTCTGCCAGCGGTAAACCGCGTCGGCGTCCTTGGGTGTGGTGACGTGGAATTGCTCGGGAGTGTAGTAGGCCAGCAGCGCGCCGCGCTTGCTGCAGAAGGAGCAAGTGCAGCGCGTGAGCTGGGCCGGCATTTCGCCGTCTATGCGAAAGGCGTTTTTGCCGCAATGGCAGCTTCCGGTGAGGGTGCTCATGCGCGTTCTCCTGGGGTGAAACCAAGGCCCGGGCACAGCGACGGCCCGGTACTGCCCATGGCTTGAACCCGCATGGTGAGGCCGGCGCGAGGCCGGCGAGGTAGGAAAACGCCGCGTTTTGCGGGGCGGCGTTGATGCGCTTATTCGGCCGCGTCCGCCACGCCCTGCGCGGCGGCCCCGCCCGGGGCCGCGCCGGGCCTGAGCAGCACGGCGCCCAGCACGGCGGCCACGGCCGCGAAAATGGCGCCGATCACAAAGGCCAGCTGATAGCCGCCGTTGAGCGCGGCGGTCGCGTCCAGCCCCGCACCACCCAGCGACGTGCTGCGCGCGGCCGCGAGGCTGGCCAGCACGGCCAGGCCGAGTGCACCGCCCATCATGAAGGAGGTGTTGACCACGCCGGAGGCGATGCCGGACTCGCTGGGGTCCACGTCGCTCATGGCGGCGAGCAGCACCGGGTTGAAGGCCATGCCGGCCCCCAGGCCCAGCAACAGCATGCCGGGCAGCA
Organism: Polaromonas sp. CF318; assembly: GCF_000282655.1. GTDB lineage: Bacteria > Pseudomonadota > Gammaproteobacteria > Burkholderiales > Burkholderiaceae_C > Polaromonas. The sequence goes on along the minus strand of NZ_AKIV01000148.1, from coordinate 81,518 downwards.
CGTCGAGCGCGAAGCTGCCGGCCACGGGCGCGCGCGCGAACAAGGCCAGGCCCACGGCGGCCAGCAGCAGGCCGGCGGCCAGCGGCGCGCGTATGCCGAAGCGCATCACAATTTTGGCCGACAGGCCCAGCGAGAAGGCGGCCATGATGAGGTTGGCGGGCAGAAAGCCCAGGCCGACCTGCAGGGCGCTGTAGCCCAGCACCAGTTGCATATAGAGCGCCGAGATAAAAAACCAGGCGAACATGGCTGCCGCCCAGAGCACGCCCACCACATTGGCGGTGGCGACGTTGCGCAGGCGGAACAGGCCCAGCGGCATCAGCGGCGTCTGCACTTTGGATTCAATCGCCAGGAAGACGGCCATGAGCACCGCGGCCGCGCCCAGCAGGCCCAAAGTCTGGCCCGAGAGCCAGCCGGCCTCGTTGCCGTTGACGATGCCGTAGACGGCCAGCATCAGCGAGCTGGTGACGGTGACGGCGCCCCCGACGTCGAGTTTGGCGCCGCCGGCCTGGCCCTTGCCGCCGGGCAGCAGCAAAAGGCACAGCGCAAAGACCGCGCCGCCTATGGGCAGGTTGACCAAAAAGATCCAGTGCCAGCTCAGCGAGTCGGTGAGCACGCCGCCCAGCAGCACGCCTATGCTGCCGCCGCCGGCGCAGACAAAACCGTAGACGCCCATGGCCTTGGCGCGCTCGGCCGGCTCGGTAAACAGGTTCATGATGAGCGAGAGCGAGATCGCCGAGACCACCGCGCCGCCCAGGCCCTGCACCGCGCGCGCGACGATGAGCAGCGCCTGCGAATTGGCGATGCCGCAGGCCAGCGAAGCCAGGGTGAAGAGGCTGAGCCCCGCGAGAAAGAGCCGGCGGTGGCCGTAGAGGTCGCCGAGCCGGCCGCCCAGCAGCAGAAAACCGCCGAAGGTCAGCATGTAGGCATTGACCACCCAGACCAGCGAGGTTTCGGTGAAATGCAGGTCTGTGCGTATGGAAGGCAGGGCCACGTTGACGATGGTGGTGTCGAGCACGATCATCAGCACCCCGAGGCACAGCACCATCAGGGCCCACCAGCGCTTGCGGCTGTCCATGTGTTGTCTCATTTGCGGTCTCTCCTCTGCTTCATCAGTGAATGTCGCCAGTCAAATCAGGTCAGGTTCAGGTCCATCCGTCGCAAAAACGGTACCGTGGCCGCGCATGTTACGCCATGCCTGCGCCGCGCGTTGTCCTACATGCTGTCCTACATGCGCCTCGGTGTTTGGCGGATAGCGAGGCCAGATGCCGCTGCTAATTTATGGGCAGTAAACGCTGGCGTTTTGCGGCATTTCGATTCAGGCGTTCCAGGCGTGCCGCGCACTTTTTTTCATGGGATGAATTTCATGCGGATGACTCCACTGCCCCGCCGTGCCGGACGGCTCCCCCTGAAGACGGCCGGGCTGGCCGCCCTGGCGCTGCTGGGCGGCGCGGCCCTGGCCCAGCCCTCGCCCGCGCTGGACCGCGCGAGCTTTTCGATAGGCGCTTTCCATGCCGACCCGACCTTTAACGCGGCGGTGAACACCAACTTCGGCCGGCTGGACTCGGGCGACTCGAAAAGCAGCAGTGTGACCCTGCCGCGCATCAAGGCCGACCTGCTGCTGTTCGACAGCCAGGGCCTGTCCTTTGACTACTACCAGTTCAAGCGCGGCTACGGGGATTCGCTGGCCAGCAATTTCAGGACGGGCAGCGGCACGGTGACGACCACGGGCACGGCCAACCTGGACGTTAAGGTGGACTTCGCCAAGCTGGCCTACAAATGGTGGTTCGGTTCGGGCAACACCGTGTTCGGCGTGGGTGCGGGCGCAGCCTACTACCGCGTGGGCCTGGACCTGAGCGCGACCGCGACGGTGGGCGGCAGCACCGGCAGCATACGGCAAAGCGACAGCGACGACGCGGTGGCGCCGCTGCTGGAGCTGGGCCTGCGGCATGCGATCTCGCCGGACCTGCGGCTGTTTGCCGACGCCTCGGGCGTGAAAAAAACCGGCGGCAGCACGCGCGGCGAAATCTACAACGCGGCCGTGGGCGTGGAATGGTTCCCGGCCAAAAACGTCGGTGTGGTACTGGACTACGGCCTGACGGACATCGACCTGCGCCGCGAGGACAGCAACAATGCGCGCTTTCGCGTCAAGCTCAAAGGGCCGTCGGCCTTTCTGAAAGTGCGGTTCTGAACATTGCGGATTTTGCAAGGCGGGCCCTCTGTTTGCATCAGTGCACGGACCCGGCGGCCGGGCCTGCACCGGCCTGCCGTAGCATGAAAGCAGCCAGGACGGCCGTGCCCAGCACCAGCGCGGCACTGATGCCCGCCGTGACCTGGAAGGCCTGGGCATAGGCGTCGCGTGAGGTATCGAGCAAGGCCGCGCCACTGGCGCCGGGCAATTCAGCCGCTACCGCCACAGCGCCGCCCAGCGTGCTGCGCGCGGCCTGCGCCGCCGCGGCCGGAACACCGCCCAGCACGCTGTCCTCCATGGCGTGGCGGTAGACCGCCGTCACGACGCTGCCCAACACGGCAATGCCGAGGGCGCCGCCGAACTCCGAGCTGGTTTCTGAAATCGCCGCCGCCGCGCCCGCACGCTCGGGCGGCGCAGAGCCGACGATGAGGTCGGTGCCCAGTGTGACCACCGGCGCCAGCCCCAGCGAAAAAATCACGCTGCCGGCGACCAGCGTGGCCAGGCCCGAGGCGCCACCGACCTGCGTGAGCACCCCAAAACCCACAAACGCCAACGCCAGCCCACCGGTAACCGCCAACCCGGCGCGGATACGCCGCGCCATGACAGGCGCCAGCATGGAACCCACCACAAAGCCCAGCGCCGACGGCACCGACCAGAGACCTGCCTCCAGCGGCGACAAACCAATCACCAGCTGTAAATACTGCGCGATGAAAAGAAAGGCACCAAACGCACCGAAGAAGCAGAAGGTGTTGATGGCCAGGGCCGCACTGAAAGCCGGCACACGGAACAGGGCCAGGTCGATCAGCGGGCTGGCCAGCGTGCGCTGCCGGCGCAAAAAGGCCATGCCAATCACCAGCCCCGCTACGATGCAACCCGCGGCCAGCCAGCTGAGGCCGCCTTCGGCGATGCGCTTGAGGCCGTAGATGACGGCCAGCACCGCCGCCAGCGACTGCGCCGCGCTCAGCAGGTCGAGGCGGCCGGCGCCGGGGTCGCGGTATTCGGGCAGCAGCATGGGCCCCAGCACCAGCAGCAAAACCATCACGGGGACGCTGACCAGGAACACCGAACCCCACCAGAAGTGCTCGAGCAGTACACCGCCCACCAGCGGGCCTATCGCGCCGCCCACCGAATAGCTGGTGATCCACACGCCGATGGCGACCGTGCGCTCGCCGGCGTCGAGGAACATATTGCGGATCAGCGACAGCGTGGAAGGCGCGAGCGTGGCCCCGGCCACGCCGAGCAGCGCGCGCGTGGCGATCAGCATCTCGGCGCTGGTGGAGAACGCGGCGAGCACCGACGCGGCCCCGAACGCCGCCGCGCCCATCAGCAGCAGCCGGCGCCGGCCTATGCGGTCGCCCAGCGTGCCCATGGTGATGAGCGAGCCGGCAATCATGAAGCCGTAGATGTCGACGATCCACAATAGCTGCGCGCCCGTGGGCTTGAGCTCGGCGCTCAGGTGCGGCACCGCCAGGTTCATCACGGTGAGGTCCATGGAATACAGCAGGCAGGGCAGCGCGATGACAGCCAGCCCAATCCAGTCGCGGCGCGTGGCTTTGGGGGAAACCGTCATGCAGCACTGCCGGCTTCGGCGTGGCAGCAGGCCGGCACGGCCTGGGCTGCGGGTTCAGCCAAAGGGTATTTGTCGTGGTGGCGCACCCAGGCCATGGGAAAGGGCAGGCCGTCTTCGTCGCGCCCTTTGGGCGTGAGGTCCATGTAGTGGTAGCTGCCGACCAGGGAATCCGCGCCGCGGGCATAGCTTGAATAGGTGTGGAAGACGTTGCCCTGGCCGTCGCGCGCGAACACGCTGATGCCGTGCAGGTCCTGCATGTCGCCGACGTCTTCCATGCGGTAGTTGTAGGCTACCTTTCCGCCGGCGAGTGCTTCGGGCGTGAAGGAGACGTGGTAGTCGTAGTTGAAATCGCTGCCGGAGGACGACACCCACTTGAAGCGCCAGCCCATGCGCTGCCTGAAGGCGGCGAGCTTGGCCAGCGGCGCGCGCGAGACCACGGCCAGCGCGATGCCGCGCGCGGCCAGGTGCGGCAGGGTGCCGTCGACGTGGTCCGCCAAAAACGAGCAGCTGGGGCAGCCCTCTTTCCAGTCCGGGCCGAACATGAAGTGGTAGACGATGAGCTGGCTGCGTCCTTCAAACAGCCCGGCCAGGCTTTCGGGGCCGTTCGGGCCGTCGAACACATAGGCTTTGTCGACCGGTACCCAGGGCAGGCGGCGGCGCTCGGCGCTCACCAGGTCGCGCTGGGCGGTGAGCTCTTTTTCGCGGGCCAGCAAGAGGCGGCGGGCGGCGAGCCATTCGTCCCTGGAAACGATGGCATGCATGGCGGGGTGGGTGTTCACGGGCGGGACTCCTTGGGAGGGATTGGCGAAAAGCGGGTGAATCAGCGGTTGAGGATGTGCAGGATGTTGCCGTCCGGGTCCTTGAACCAGGCACCCTTGAAGTCGCCGGCCACATGGGCATCGCCCTGCCGCGTCATGCCGGGCAGATCGTAATGCTCGAAAGTCACGCCCTTGGCCTTGAGGGCTTTCATGATGGCGTCGAACTCGTCGCCCACCGACCAGGTGCAGGCGGTGGCCTGGTTGGTGCCGGCGAACTGCGAGACGTAAACGACGATGGTGGCGGTGCCGCTCTGGTAAGTGAGAACGCCCTCTTCCGCGCTTTCCAGCGGCGTGAGGCCGAGCTTGTCCCCGTAAAATTTTCTGGCGGCGGCAAGGTCCTTGACGGCGATGGTCGCCATGGCGTTTCGGTTGGCAAGCATGGTGAGTTCCTTTCAGCGTGATGTGCGGGTGACGGTGCTTTCAGGTCTGGGCCAATCCAGCGGCGAACAGTTTGTCGAGCTTGAGGAAGGCGCCGGCCCAGCCCTGGTTGTGGCTGTCGCGGGCGGCCTGGTCGAAGAATTTTTCGTGCACGAACACCAGCTCGGTGCCGCCGCCCGAGGGCCGCAGGGTGACAGTGACCCGCGACACGCGCTCGGGTGTACTCTGCCAGCCCCAATCGAACACCAGCTTGTGGGGCGGCTCGACTTCAAGGTAGGTGCCAGCCACGTTGTGGGTCTCCTGGCCGGGCACACCGAAGCGGATGTGGTAACGGCCGCCCACGCGCACGTCCATCTCGGCCAGGGTCACCACGCCGGCCGGGTCGGGCCCGAACCACTGCGCTAGCGCTTGCGGGTCGGTCCACGCGCGCCAGACTTTTTCGCAGCTGGCGGGGTAGTGCCGGGTGAAGTTGACGGACGGCTTGTCTTGCGTTGCGCTTCTTTCCATGGCGGGTTCAGCTCCTCTTGGTGGTACAGGTAGCGGCCCAGCGCGTCCAGGCGCGCGGACCAGAACTTCTCGTAACGGGACAGCCACATGGCGGCCTCCTGCATGGGCTCGGGTGCGAGGGCCAGGTTGACGACGCGCCCATCCTTGGCGCGGGTCACCAGGCCGGCGTCCTCGAGCACGCGCAGGTGCTTCATGAAGCCGGGCAGGGACATGCCGTGCGGCTGGGCCAGCTCGCCGACGGAGAGATGGCCGCGCTCCAGGTCTTGCAGCACCTTGCGGCGGGTCGGGTCCGCCAGCGCGGCGAACACGGCGTTCAGGGCTTCTTCTTCGATGTCGTCTTTATACTTAACCATTTGGCTTAGTATTGAGCGGACGGACCAGCCTTGTCAACCCGACCCGGGGGCAAAGATGTTTTTTTGTGTTGTCAGCGCGGCCCTGTCCACATTGACGCGCGGTAGGGCATGTGCGAATCTGGATTTAAATTTCTCTGCGGGTGGTTCTCCGGCAGCAGCCTGGCATCGCCTTGTTGCGCCGTTTTCCTCAAGTTCAAGCCCTGCCGCGGGAATGTCGCGCAAAGAAGTGTGTCCAGCGCTGGTGCTGATGTAAAGCAGCGCAACGCCCTGCAAGAACACTGGCATTGGGGACGGGGCTAGCATCCAATAAGACGATGACTGACCACCCTTGCAGGAAGCCCATGAAGCAGCCCCCGACAAACACCATTTCGCTGATCCTTGCCGCCATGGCCGTCATGCTGGCCGCACAGGCGCAAGCTCAGACCGAGCCAGCCACGCCCGCCTCCTCCGCCAGCGCACCGGCTCCGGCCGCGTCCACAACGACCTTTTACGACCCCAAGGAACTGGAGCGCGCCTTCAAGTTCATGGACAAGACCGGCGACGGCAAGGTCAGCCGCGACGAAGCCTCGAACTTTCGCGGTGTCTCCAGGCACTTTGATGAGGCCGACACCAACAAGGATGGGTTTCTCTCGCGCGAGGAGTTTGACAACGCGATGAACAAAAGCCTCAAAAACAAGGCGCCATAAGCGGCGTGTCTGCAGGTACAAAAAAGCCGTGCGGTTCGCAGCCGCACGGCTTTTTTGCATTAAAGAGCTGCTCACAAAATCCAGCGAAGCGGTCCTGGCTAGGCGCGACGCCGCAGACAGTGCACCAACCAGCACGGCAAGGCGGCGCAACAACGCCAGGAGGTTTTTTGAGCGGCTCGGTTCAGTTCTTGAGCTTCACGTTCCAGAAGAAAGGCCAGAGCGCGGGCTGGTAGTTTTCGAGCTTGGTGGACTTGGCCGACAGGCTGTTGAACTTGCCGATGTCGATGTAGGGCACTTCGTCATACACCAGCTGCTGCACCTTGCCCCACAGCGGGCCGCGCTTGGCGAGAACCGGGGTGTGGTTGAACTCGAGCAGCGCGGCCTGCTTGCCCGGGGTGTTCCACCAGCCGGGCGCGCCGTCGCCGAGTTGCGGCGGCGAGAGCATGGGTTCGGGCAAGAGGCCCGAGTGCGTGACGTAGATGTCCCAGGCGGAGGAGTCGTTGCGGCGCTGCACCAGCGTGGACCAGTCGACCACGTTGAGCTCGGCCTTGATGCCGGCGCGCTTGAGCTGCTCGGCCATGACCACGGCCATGTTGTAGTGGAAGTCGTACTGGCGGCTGGTGAGTATGCGCACGGTCTCGCCCTTGTAGCCGGCGGCTTCGGCCAGGCCCTTGGCCTTGGCGGGGTCGCGCTGGTTGTAGCTCTCGCCGCCGGCGGCGGAGTAATACGGCGAGCCCTGCGGAAAGTGATTGGCCTCGGCCGTGAAAAAGCGCGTGTCGCCGAAACCGGCGGCCATCATTTCGCCGGGGCCTATGGCGGTCTGTATCGCCTGGCGCATGCCCTTGTTGGCGTTGATGCCCTCTCGGGTGTTGAACACCAGGTAAGGAAAGCCGAAGGCCGGCGTGATCACGGGCACGGCGCGGCCGCCGGATTTTTCGAGGCGGGCCAGCGCGTCTATGGGCAGCAGGTCGGCGAAGTGGAACTGGCCGGACAAGGCGCCTTCGACGCGCGTGCCGGGCGTGGGCACGGGGATGAAGCGCAGCTCCTCGATAAAGGCCTCGCGCTTGCCGCCGTAGCCGTTGGCCGGCTCCTTGCGCGAGGTGTAGCCGTCAAAGCGCGTGAGCACCACGAACTGGTCGGTGCGGCGTTCCTTGAACTTGTAGGGGCCCGTGCCTATGAAGTCGCGCAGCGGAATCTGCACGGCCTCCTTGGCCATGATGGCGGCCATGCCGCTGGGAAGGGCCAGCTGCGCGAGCAGCGGCGCGTAAGGCCCCCTGAGCGTCAGCTCTACCGTGAGCGGGCCGGCGGCTTTCAAATCGACGATTTCCTTGCCCACGGCCTTGCCGCGGGGCGCTTCCTTGATCCAGCGCTTGAGGCTGACGACCACGTCCTCCGCGTCGAGCGCGCGGCCCGAATGCAGCTTCACGCCCTTGCGCAGCGTGATGGTGACCACCTTGCCGTCGGCCGAGAAGCGCGGCATGCCGTCGGCCAGCATGGGCACGACATTCCATTTGGCGTCAAAGGTGTAGAGCGGCTCATACACGTGCTGCATGATGGTGCCGACCAGGTCGGTGGTGGCCTGCATGGGGTCCAGCGAGGGCGGTTCACCCACCATGGCCAGGTTGGCCGCAGAGGCCGGCGCCTGCGCCAGCGCGGGCGCGGCACCCTGCAGGGCGGCCATGAGGCCAAAAACCAGAGCCGGCAGCAGCCGGCGCGTATGCAGGCGATGGTTAACCATAAAGCACTCCTAAGTGAAAGTAATTTTCAGAATCCGTAGGATATTTGGCTAAATGTGACTTTATGTAAGTGAAAACCCTGCATGTCGTGCATTAATTATGAAATTAAATTTCTCATTCAAGACAAACAAAGCTTGCGGACCGGAAAGCCCGCAGGCTGGGCCGCCGCATGGCCGGCGGCATGGCGCAAGGGCCTGCCAGGGCCTAGACTGAAGGCACACACATCGCCTCCAAGCCATGCAACACGCACCCCATCCCCTGCTGGCGCGCTTCGTCAAGACCGCGTGGGCCAGCCTGCCCGCCGCGGCCCAAGCGCGGCCGGCGCCGGCGCGCGAGCATGTGCTGCCGACCGGCCTGATGCACCTGGTGTTCCGCCTCTCGGGGCCGGGCGTGCGCATCTTCGACCACGCCGCGGACGGCCAGGGCCGCGCGCTGGGCCATGGCGTCGTGGGCGGGCCGCGCGCGGGCTTTTATGCCAAGGATGTCGGCGCGCCCTCGCATTCGGTGGGTGTGCAGTTGCTGCCCGGCGCGGCGCAGGCGCTGCTGGGCCTGCCGGCCGATGAGCTGGCCGGGCAGCATGTGAGCCTGGAAGACCTCTGGGGGAACCATGCGGAACTGATGCGCGAGCAGTTGCTGGCCGCCGCCACGCCGCAGCAGGCCTTGCGCCGCCTGGAGGCACTGCTGCTGCAGCGGCTGCGCACCGGCCCGGCGCAGCCGGCGCACCCGGTGGCGCTGCAGGCCTTGCGGCAGTTCGACGCGGGCATGGGCGTGGAGGACGCGGTGGCCCGCAGCGGCTACAGCCACCGGCAGTTCATACGCCTGTTCTCACAGGCCGTGGGCCTGGGGCCCAAGCTGTATTGCCGGCTGCAGCGCTTCCAGAAAACGCTGCCGCTGCTGCAGGGCCCGCTGGGCCTGGCCGCCGTGGCCATGGAAGCGGGCTACAGCGACCAGTCGCATTTGAGCCGCGAGTTCCGCGAATTCGCCGGCCTCACGCCCGAGCAGTACCGCCTGGCACGGCCCGCATCGGCCAACCATGTGCCGGTGCCTCGGTTCTGCGCATCCCCTTCATCCCCTTCACGGCCGCATGTCAATTTTGTTCAAGACCGCGGGGCGGCCGGTCTCTAGACTGGCCGCATTCCCTTTCAGGAGCTCCCCCATATGGCGATTCACGAACTGTTTGCGTATATCCACGTCAAGGACGCCGAAAAAGCTTTGGCGTTCTACACCTCGGTGTTCGGCGTGGCCGAGAAATTCCGCCTGACGGAGCCCAGCGGACGCATAGGCCACGCCGAGCTGGAATTCGGCGGCACCACGCTGATGCTGTCGGACGAGTTCCCGGAATGCGGCACGGGCGCGCCCGCGAAGGGCACGCCGGTGAGCGTGACCCTGCACCTGCATGTCGACGACTGCGACGCGGTGATCGCGCGGGCACTGCAAGCCGGCGCCACGCTGGAGATGGCCGCGCAGGACCAGTTTTACGGCGAGCGCTCGGGCAGCTTTCGCGATCCCTTCGGCCACCGCTGGAGCGTGGGCCACAGCATTGAAGCGCTGACGCCCGAGGAGATGCAGCGCCGCTACACCGCGCTGCTGGAATCACCGGGCGCCTAGGGCCGCGACTTATTCGAGCTCTATCTCGGGTGGCCGCGCCAGGCCCAACACCCGCCTCAGGGTGGCCAGCAGTTCCTCGTTGGAGGTCTTGGCCTTGACCAGCACGGCGGTGGCGCGCGCGGCCTGGGCCCGGGTGGCCTCCATCGCGGAGAACACCACCACGGGCGGCGGCGACTCCAGTGCCTCGATGTCGGTGAGCAGGTCCCAGCCCGAGCCTTCCTTGAGGTTGATGTCGAGCAGGACCAGGTCGAAGGGCTGGCTCTCCAGCCGCGCGCGGGCTTCCTGCAGGGTCGCCGCAAAGACGAAGGTCGCGAAGTCCTGTGCGATGGTGGCCGCGATGCGCTGGATGTCGGGGTCGTCCTCGACGTGCAGGATGACGGGCTTGTTTTCGGCCGCGCCTTCGATGGCGCGGCGCACGCCGAGTACCAGCAGGTTTTCGTCTATGGGCTTTTCCAGCCAGTCCGACACGGTCAAGGCCTGGTCGTTGAACTGCACCTTGCCTTCACCGGCCCAGGCCGAGATGACGACCACGGGCACGTCGCGCGTGAGCAGCCGCCCGCGCAGCGAGCGTATCAACGAGATGCCGTCCTGGCCTGGCAGCTTGAGGTCGACCGTGATGGCGTCGTAGTGCCGCTGCCCCAGCTGGGTCAGGGCCTCCTCGGCGCTGTAGACCGGGTCGGAATCGAAGCCGCCCTTGTCCAGCATCATGCCGATCAGGCGGGAGATGTCGTGGTCGTCCTCGCAGATCAGCACGCAGGGCCTGTCGCCGGTCATCTCCACCGGGCGCGTGGGCGGCGGCTCTTCCCATTCGGGCAGTTCGAAGTAAAAGGTGGTGCCTTCGCCGCTGCGGGTTTCAAAGCCTATGCTGCCGCCCAGGCGCTCGATGATGGCGCGCGAAATGTTCAGTCCCAGCCCGGTGCCGCCCTTCTGGCGCGTGTCGGAGGAGTCGGCCTGGGAAAACTTCTGGAAGATGCGCTTGCGGAATTCCTCGGGAATGCCCGGCCCGTGGTCGCGCACCTCGACGCGCAAGCGGGACTCGTTGCGCGCCACGTGGATTTCCACCACGCCGTCGTTCGGGGAGAACTTCATCGCGTTGGACAGCAGGTTGGTGACGACCTGCGTGAGGCGGTCGCCGTCGGCCCTGACCATCAGTTCCTCGTCGGGGAACTGCAGGCTCAGGCTGACGTTCTTGGCGGCGCCATAGCCCTCGTTGGCGGCCAGCGCCTGCTCCAGCAGGGGCTTGAGTTCGATGACCTGCAGGTCCAGGGTCATCTTGCCGGACTCGATCTTCTCGATATCCAGGATGTCGTTGATGAGCCGGATCAGGCGCTCGCAGTTGCTCTTGGCGATGCCGACCAGGGTCTTGACGGCCTCGGGCAGCTGGCCGGCGACACCCCCGGAGATCAGGCCCAGCGAGCCGCGTATCGAGGTGAGCGGCGTGCGCAGCTCATGGCTGACCGTGGAGACGAATTCACTCTTCATGCGGTCTATGCGCTTGAGTTCGGTGACATCGTTGGCCAGCGTGTAGAAGCCGATCACCTTGCCCTCGTCCTCGCCTTCGCCGTAGCGCGGGAAGTAGTTGAGCACGTAGTCGCGCGTGCCGCCGCGCGCGGTCTTCTGCGAGCGCTCGTAGACCACGGGATACCCCTGCAACACCTCTTCCACCCGGGGCTGGATCACCGCGTACATCTCCTCGCCTACGATTTCCCGGATGGTCTTGCCTTTGAGCTGATCACTCGTCATGCCGAAGACTTCCTCGTAAGCCCGGTTGTGAAAGCGCAGGTGCTGCCCGGCGTCGGCGTAAGTAATCCAGGCCGGCACGGTGTCGGTGATCTCGCGCAGCTGGGCTTCGCTGGTGCGCAGCGCCTCGGTGACGCGGCGCATCTCGGTCATGTCGCGGCCGGTGCCGCGGTAGCCGGTGAATTTGCCGTTGGCATCGAATTTCGGCACGCCGCTGATGCTGAAGTAGCGGGTCCGGCCCTTGGAGTCGCGACGTGTGGTTTCAAGGTCGCGGAAAACCTCGTGCCGCGCGATCACGGCCCTGTACTCGGCCCACGCGGCATCGCTCATCTGGATGTAGTCGAGCTCCCAGGGGGCTTTGCCGTAGGCCGATTTCTGCACACCCGAAGCGCTGGGAGCCTCGCCGGAAACTTCAACAAAGCGGAAGTTCTCGTCCTGCTCCCAGAACCAGTCGGAGGACAGCGCGGTGAGTGCGCGGAAACGCTCCTCGCTTTCGCGCAGCACCTGCTCGGTCTGCTTGCGTTCGGTGATGTCCTGGATCTGCGCGATGAAGCGCAGCGGCTTGCGGTCCTCGTCGCGCACCAGGGAGCAGCTCATATAGCCCCAGACGATGTGGCCGTCCTTGTGGATGTAGCGCTTTTCCGTGTGGAAGGATTCGATCTCGCCGGCCAGCGCGCGCTTGCGCTGCGCCAGGTCCCATTCGATGTCGTCGGGGTGGGTGAGGTCGTGGATGGTGCGCGCCAGCATCTCCGCCTCGGAATAACCCAGCATCTGGCAGAAGGCGGTGTTGACCTTGAGGCGGCGCGAGTCTATGCCTATCAGCGTCATGCCGATCGCGGCATGCTCGAACGCGTTGCTGAACTGCTGGTCGTTGAGCATGAAGGCGTCGTTGTCGCTGCTCAAGGGCGCGCTGCTAGGCGCCTCCAGCGTGGAGAAGCCTGATTCGTGCGCTGTTTCGGCGGCCTGGGCGCCCTGAGCCCCCCGCCCGCCCTGCCCGAGGCCGGTCTGGTCGCCGCCCAGCGAAAAATAAAAGGTGCTGCCTTCGCCGACCACCGACTCCGCCCAGATCTTGCCGCCGTGCCGGTCCACGATGCGCTTGGCCGTGGCCAGGCCTATGCCGCTGCCGGCGAACTCCTCGGGCGAGTGCAGACGCTCGAAGTTGCCGAACAGCTTGTCGACATAGGCCATGTCAAAGCCGGCGCCCTTGTCCCGCACGAAGAACACGGGCTGGGCGTCCTTGCCGCGCTGGCGCCCGACCTCGATCTCGACGCGCTCCTTCTTGGCGCTGAACTTCCAGGCGTTGGCGAGCAGTTGCTCCAGCACCTGGCCCAGCATGGCCTGGTCGCCGCGCGCCTCCATCCCGGGCTCGATCGCGATGCGCGCCTCGCGCCCGGCCTCGGCATCCTTGAGCCGCCTGGCCACGCGCAGCGCCTCGGCGCTGATGTCAACCGTGTCCCAGACCATGCTGGTGCGCGACAGGCGCGTGAGGGCCAGCAGCCCGTCGGTGAGCTCGCCCATGCGCCGCACGCTGCTGCGTATGCGCTCAAGGAAATGCAGGGCGCGCTCGCCGGCGGCCGGCGGCATGTGCTTTTCCATCAGCGCGCAGAAGCCGTCTATGGTGCTCAGCGGCGTGCGCAGGTCGTGCGCCACGGAATAGGAGAAGGCCTCCATCTCCTTGTTGGCGGCCTCGAGCTGCGCCGTCCTGCGCAGCACGCGGTTTTCCAGGTCGACGTTGAGCCGGACGATTTCCACCTCGGCCTGCTTGCGCTTGGTGATGTCGGAGATGGAAGAGACAAAGCCGATGGGCTTGTCGTCCTTGCCGTCAAAGAGAGGCTGCACGTTGATGAGACCCCAGAAGGTGCTGCCGTCGGGCCTGCGGTAACGCTGCACGACGTTGCTCTGCGCCTGGCCGCTGGTTACGGCGCGCACGCTGGCCCATTCAACTTCGGGCATATGGGTGCCGTCCTCGCGCAAGCGCTCCCAATCCAGCGCCGCCGAGGTCAGACCCTTCATCTGTGCCATGGTCTTGCCGAAAATGCGCTCCGCGCTGGCGTTGCAGTCGATGATTTTGCCTTCGGCGTCGCGCAGCACCACGCCTTCGGCAAGCGCCCCGACCACCGCCCGGAAACGCGCATTGCTCGTGCGCAGCGCGGTTTCGGTCTGCTTGCGCTCGGTGATGTCGCTTCCCACGCCGCGGTAGCCTTCGAAGCTTCCGTCGTCGCCAAACACCGGCTCTCCGCTGACGCTGCGGTAAATGACACCGCCATCCGCCTTGGTCAGCTGGTACTCAAAATTACGAAACGGCAAATGCGCCTGCAAGGCGGCCTTGTGCTCCTCCCACGTGCCGACAAGCGGCGCGGAGTTGGGCAGGTCCCATCGGCATAGCCCTTCCCCGATGACCTGGGTTCCCAGGGCAAAGCGCTGCGGATCGTTGGAGACAAAGACGTTGCGGAAGGTTTTGTCCTGTTCCCAGTACCAGTCGGACGAGAGCTGGGTGAGGCTTCTGAACCGCGCCTGGCTGCTGCGCAAGCGGTTCTCGGCGGCCAGGCGCTCGGTGATGTCCTCGGCCGTGATCAGGATGTGGGTGACCCTGCCGCCGCCGTCCTTGAGCGGCAGCTTGCGCATGTGCACGCGTATCCTGCCGCGGTCCCGCGTCATGATGACCCGGTCGGGGAAGTCCTGCATGATGCCGGTGTTCGCCACCTCCACGTCGGAGACATTGATCCGGTCCGCGTGGTCCTGCGGCCAGAGGTCGTGCACGGTGCGGCCCATGGCGTCCTCGCGCCGTATGCCGTAGAGGCTTTCGGCCGCCTTGTTCCAGGCCACGATGCGCAGGCCGTCCTGCACCGACTTCAGGTGCACGGCGACCGGCATGTTGTCGACAACGTCGTCGAGGAAACGCGCGGCCTTGCGCTCTTTTTCCTCGATGCGCCTGGCCACCGTGGTGTCCCGCGTGATGCCGCGGTAGCCGGTGAACTCCTGCTGCTTGTTGAACACCGGCACGCCGCTGGCGGAAAAATAATGAGCCACGCCGTCGCCCAGCACGCGGATGTACTCAAAATCGCGGAACGCCTGGCGCGCCTCCAGCACCGCGCGGTGATGGTCCCAGGACATGCTCAGGGGATAGGCGCCGTCGAGCTCCCAGCGCTGCTTGCCGATGGCGTTGTTGAGGTCCGGGTCTGCATCGCTGCCGCCCACGCTGCCCACGCCGCGCTCGGCGGCGAAACGGGTGAAGCGGTAATCGGCGTCCTGCTCCCAGTACCAGTCGGCCGAGATCGACGCCAGGCTGCGCAGGCTGTCCACGTCGTCCCGGAGCACCTCGGCGGCGCGGCGCTGCTCGGCGACTTCCTGCATCAGGGCCTTGTTGGCCTCGGCCAGCGCCAGCGCCTCGGCCTGCAGGCGCTCGTTGGCCTGGGCCAGGGTTTCGTCGCGCTTCACGGCTTCACCCCGGTGAACAGTCCCACCAACGTGTCGCCGGCCCCTCCCGTCGCGCCATGCGGGCGGTGGGCTGCGGTCAATTCGCCTGGCGAAGAGGGCTTCATGCGCTGCTGTTTACTTTCTTGGCAAAGGCGAGATGCCTTCATGCATTTTGCACGGCGTTTGCGAACCCGAGTGTGCTGCGCCGCCGGAAAATCCGCCATAGGACAACACCCTGTCTTCTTTTGGGTGTGGCAAGCCGCCGGGGGGCGCCAAATTTGCGAACTTAAGACCTCTTTTTTCGGCAGTCCGATCAAGCGGCTTGGGCACAAGAGCTTAGTGCCGCCCTTCCCCGAAAGGCAAAGGTACTTTTACCCATTCACACGGCATGCGGGTATTCCAGCGACAGCCCGGCCGCCTGCCAGGCGTCTATGCCGCCGTGCAGCGGCCGCACGTTCCTGAAGCCCGCGGCCATCAGGCGCCTGGCCACCTGGGCGGCCGAGGCGTCGTTAGGACAGGCGCAATACACCACCACGGGCACGTCGTGCGGCAGGTCCAGCGTGGCCATCTTGCGGTCCGGGTCCGACCACAGCAAGGCGCCCGGGATGATGCCGCCCGCGCCGCGGCTCAGTTCGGTGCGCACGTCGAGGATCACGGCCGGTTGCTCGCCGCGCGTGAGCTGCAGCAATTCCTGCGGCGTGATGCGCGCCATGCGCAGCTGGCGGTAAAAACGCTGGCGCTGCCACCATTTGTGCGCCAGGAAGAGCGCGAAGGCGGCCAGCAGCACCATCAGGCCTATGCGCCCCATCTGCTCGAAGACGGCCAGCACATCGGCCACCGCGTCATGGAACACCATGCCTATGGCCAGACCTACGCCGGCATACAGCGCCGCGCCTATCGCATCAAAAAAGAGGAAGCGGCCGAAAGGCACGCCGGTGCGGCCCGCCAGCGCGGTGGCCAGCGAGGCGAAACCCGGGATGAACTTGGCCAGCACCAGCGACCTGGCGCCCCAGCGGGTGAAGATGGACTCGGTCTGCCGCACGCAGGAATCGGGCGACAGCGAAATCCGGCACAGGGTCTTGAGCACGCGGCTGCGGTAGCGATGGCCGGCCCAGTACCAGAGGCTGTCGGCGATCAGGCAGGCCAGCACGGCCGTCGCGAGCAGGCCGCCGGCCGAATACCGGCCACCAAAGCTCAGGGCGCCGGTGAGGATCAGCACCGGGTAGGCCGGGACAGGCAGGCCGAGCTGCTCCAGCACGATGTTGAGGAAAACGGCGGCCAGGCCGTACTGCTCCAGCCACACAACAATTTGGTCCATGGGCGTCAATGTAGACGGCTGCGGTGCATCGGTAAATGGCGGGCGCGGTAATGTTCTGTTTCCACTGAGGGAACAATCTCGCGAAGAGGCGGCTGCGCTACCATGAAGCCCTGCCCCGTCCGCTTCCCCCCATCCAGAGAGCGCACCCCGATTGAAATACCTTGTGGCCGTCCGGGCCCTGTGCGAGTTCACCGCCAAGCATGGCGACCTGGACCTGCGCTTTACCCCCTCGCCTTCAGCCCAGGAAGGCATGGCCGGCCATGCGCTGGTGGCGTCGCGCCGTGGCGAGTCCTACCAGGCCGAAGTCAGCCTGGAGGGCGAGTACAAGTCGCTGACCGTGCGCGGCCGCGCCGACGGCTACGACCCCGAGCAAAACCAGCTCGAAGAGGTCAAGACCTACCGGGGCGACCTGCACGCCATGGCCGACAACCGCCGCCACCTGCACTGGGCGCAGCTGAAAATTTACGGCTGGCTGCTGTGCCAGGACAGGCAGCTGCCCGACATCAACCTGACGCTGGTCTACTTCGACGTGGCCAGCGCGCAGGAAACCCCGCTGACCGAACATTTCACGGCCGCCGCGCTCAAGGACTACTTTGAAGCGCAATGCGAACGCTTCCTGGCCTGGGCCGAGCAGGAGCTGGCGCACCGCCAGGCGCGTGACGCGGCACTGACGGCGCTGGCGTTCCCGCACCCCGCCTTCCGGCCCGGCCAGCGCGAACTGGCCGAGGCCGTCTACAAGACCGCGCAAGCCGGCAGTTGCCTGATGGCGCAGGCGCCCACGGGCATAGGCAAGACCATAGGCACGGTGTTTCCGTTGCTCAAGGCAATGCCGAAAAAGCAGCTCGACAAGCTGTTCTTCCTGGCCGCCAAAACACCGGGGCGCCGGCTGGCGCTGGATGCGCTGGACCGCATCAAGGGCAGCAGCCAGGCCTTGCCGCTGCGGGTGCTGGAACTGGTGGCGCGCGACAAGGCCTGCGAGCACCCGGGCAAGGCCTGCCACGGCGACGCCTGCCCGCTGGCCAAGGGTTTTTACGACCGCCTGCCGCAGGCGCGCAGCGCCGCCGTGAAGCACGCCGCGGCGCACGGCCCGCTGGACAAGGCCGCGCTGCGCGAACTGGCGCTGGACCACCAGGTGTGCCCTTACTACCTGAGCCAGGAGCTGGTGACCTGGTCGGACGTGGTGGTGGGCGACTACAACTATTACTTCGACACCAGCGCGCTGCTGCACGGCCAGGCCCAGGGCAACCAGTGGCGCGTGGCCGTGCTGGTGGACGAGGCGCACAACCTGGTGGAACGCGCGCGAAAAATGTATTCGGCCACGCTGAGCCAGGCGCAGCTGCAGCAGGTGCATGCCGGCGCGCCACGCGCCGTGCGCGGCGCGCTGGAGCGGCTCAACCGCGGCCTGCAGGAGCTGCAGCAGGCACAGGACGAGCCCTACCAGGTCCATGCCGAGCTGCCCGCGCCTTTCCTCAAAACCCTGGGCCAGGCGCTGACGCAAGTCACCGACTTCCTGCTGGCCAACCCGACGCGCATGGACGGCGAGCTGCAGGATTTTTATTTCGAGGCCCTGCATTTCTCGCGCATGGCCGAGGCCTTTGGCGAGCATTCGCTGTTTGACGTGACGCTGCAGGTTGACACCGGTCCGGGCGCATTCGGGCAGGCGCTGGGCCAGCCGCTCGCGCTGCTCAACATCCGCAACGTGGTGCCGGCGCCCTTTCTGGCGCCGCGCTTTGCGGCTGCGCAGTCGGCGGCGCTGTTTTCGGCCACGCTGAGCCCGCAGAACTATTACGCCGACACGCTGGGCCTGCCGGCCGGCACGGTGTGGGCCGAGGTGGAGTCACCCTTCCTGGCCGAACAGCTGCAGGTCTCGGTGGTCAGCGACGTCTCCACACGCTTGCAGCACCGGGGCGATTCGCTCTCGCCCATCATCGACCTGATGGCGCGGCAGTACGAGGGCCGGCCCGGCAACTACCTGGCGTTTTTGAGCAGCTACGACTACCTGCAGCAACTCCTGGCGCTGTTTCGCCAACGTTATCCGCACATTCCGGTGTGGGAGCAGACGCGCGGCATGGAGGAAGCCGCGCGCGACGCCTTCCTCGCGCGCTTCACACCGGCCTCGCAAGGCATAGGTTTTGCCGTGCTGGGCGGCTCCTTCGCCGAAGGCATAGACCTGCCGGGCGAGCGCCTGATAGGCGCTTTCATCGCCACCCTGGGCCTGCCGCAGGTCAACGCGGTGAACGAGCAGATCCGCGAGCGCATGGGCGCCAACTTCGGCGCGGCCCAGAGTTATGACTACACCTACCTCTACCCCGGCCTGCAGAAAGTGGTGCAGGCCGCCGGCCGGGTGATACGCACGACCTCCGACCGCGGCGTGGTCTACCTGATAGACGACCGCTTTACCCGGCCCGAAATACAAAGCCTGCTGCCGGGCTGGTGGAAGGTGGCGCGTGTGCACGCACGGCGCAGGGAGACCGCCGCCGCGCTGTAAACAAAAAGCCCGCCAATGCGGGCTTTTTGTTTGAACGGCCGCGAGGCCGCTCAGCGTGTGGCGCCTAAAACACGCCCAGCAGCATCAGGATCAGGATCACGCTGAGGGGGACACCAAGTAGCCAGGCAATGATGGGCATGCTGTTTCTCCTAAAGAGTCATGGTTGAAAGACAACTCCAATGTAGACAGCGCGCTGTGCCGCCCATGCCAGCCTGAAGGCCCGCTGCAAGTAGGGCATGGCTGACGCGCGTGTAGTTGTGCAAGCAGCCGCTTGCAGGCAGGGGCCTTACAAAAGCAGCCAGGAAGGTTGCGGCCCGAAAAGGACTAGCGCTGGCTGAGCTGCAGCGCACCCAGCATGCTGGCCAGAGGCTGGGTGTCGGGCAGCACGTAAACGATGCCGCGGCTTTTTCCCAGGACGGGGCCGACCACGGTTTCGTAAAAGCGGACCGGCACCACCACGCAGCCCATGGAAATGCGGTTGTCGTCGGGTGTTTCCGAGGCCAGGCGCTCCGCGCGGCGCTCGGCCGGCGGCGCGGGGCGCAGGCGGTGTATGGCGAGCTTGGCCGCGTAATCGATCCAGACAATGGCCTCACCCTGCAGGTTATGGCCGGGCTCGGAGACAAAACGGCCCGCGGGCGTGGTGCGTTCATCCTCGCGCAGGCTGGCCACGCTGCGCTGCGCCATGCCGGGCACGCTGTGGTCGCCGGGCGCCAGGCCCGTCAACGCGGGCGACGTACCGCGCAGCTGGCCGCCCGCCTCGAACACAAAGATGCGACCGCCTTTTTTGTCGACGATCACAAAGGGCAGGCCTTCGTTGTCGCGCGCATCCACCACCCAACGCAAAGCCTGGCGTGCATCAGGAGAGGCGGAAACCAGCACCATGCCGGTGTCGGGACTTGCGGCAGGCGTGGCGGCGGTGTCGGTGTAGGGCGCCAGCGGCGCGGCAACGGAAAACAAAGGGCTCGCGGCAAGAACGGCAAAGGCCGTCGCGAGGGCGATTTTTGCTGCGTGTTTCCTGCCTGCGAACAACATCCGGGTCCTGTGCGTGGCGCTGAAAAAGTGCGCGAACGCACATCCAAAAAAACCGGAATCGCTGTCTGTGGAGGCGCCCCGGCACGGTTGCACCATGTTAGCGATGCAAGCAATTGTTCTCAACGGAGAAACCCCGAACCGCCTCGGATACTCGCTATGACTTGTATAGCAACGTGTCCTTTTCAGGCAAAGCGATGGAGCAGTTTTGGTAGGGCGACGAAAACGCCCGTCCGGGCATGTAACAGTCGCGGGAGACGGCATTTTTTCGCGCGACAGATGCCTATGCGCAACAGCTGCGCACAAAGGCGAACCACTGCCGTTACAAGTTACAAATCACGGCAGGGGAAACAGGCTTATTGATCGCCGGGCTTGGCGCCGCCAAAGCCCCGCTTCGCAAGCTGCATCAGATGCCGGCGGCCCTTGGCATCCGTTGTGCGCCATGCGGTACGGGCCATTTCGATGAAGGCGTTCTCGGCGGGGTTGAAAGCATCGCCGCCATGGTCCTCATCCATCCAGCCTTTCGGCTTGCCCGACCTGCTCTCGATCTGGGCGGCGGCGGCGTCGCCGATGTTGCGGCCTGAACCGCTGGCGTCTCCCTTGAACTGGCTCAGCCCGCCGGCGCTCAGGCCCAGCTCTTTCGCCAGCCTGCCCAGCATGCCTACCGGCGATTCACCGGCCGCCAATTCCCTTTCGCTGAATTCGCGAATGATGATCAGCAGGTTGTTGCGCCTGGTTCGGTTGATGTCCGGTGAATCCATGTGACGTGATTGCAACAATCAAAATTATTTTTCAGCGATGCGTTGACGGTGACGTAAAAAGATTTTACATTACCTTCCATTGCTACTTTTGACATCAACCCTTTAACGCTTTCCACGCAGCCCATCATGAAACCGATAGCCGCCATCGCCAGAAACAGCACCCCCGCTTGGGGCGGTGCCGGCGTGCGTCGCCTTGACGTTTATCTGGGCTCATGGGGGCTGAGTTCCTATGCGGCATCCGTTCTGCCGACGGCCATGTCCAAACAGAACCATGAGGATTGCACACCACCGGGAGGAGGAGACGCCTGAGCGTACCTTCTGAATCTCTGACATCCAGAGGCCCGGTATCCGCAAGGAACCGGGCCTTTTTGTTTTCCCCTGGCGGTGATCGTGCCGTCTGTGCGCCCAGGCGCGGGGCTCTTTAAAAATTCAGCAGCGGGACAGCGGCCACACACTGGATGGCAGCGATCCCGCAAAAAATTGCGGACATAGCTCAGCAGGTAGAGCGCGAGCCTTCCAAGGTCAATGTCGCCGGTTCGATGCCGGCTGTCCGCTCCATTTCGGGTGTGTCTGTTTCATGCCGCCTGCGCGAGATCGAGGAGACGATCTGGCGGCGTGTGTGCCAGCAGCCGGGGTTCATGGCCCCGGAAGAGCAGTGCAGTGGGAGATCCCGGTCCGGCTTGATGCCGGCCGCCCGCATACGGGTACAGCCGAAATGGATTTTGTTTTTTGAGCCCGCGTCATCACGACAGGAACTCAATATTTGTCACGTTCGTCTAGCTGGCTCAGGACACAAGATTTTCATTCTTGTAGACAGGGGTTCGAATCCCCTACGTGACGCCAATTCCAGGGCGAGAAGTCGAAGCATGTTCACTTCCCGCTATTGATCAAAGAAGCGCAGCGCCCGAAAGGGTGTAGTGCGGAAACCGGCCTCAAAGATAGGGGGGCACCGGAACTCGTAACCGGAGATTTTTTTGGAAGATTGGCCGAGAGGTTCAAGGCACTCGCTTGCTAAGCGAGAGCCCGCGAAAGCGGGCTCATGGGTTCGAATCCCTTATCTTCCGCCAGTTTGTTTCAGTAGTCGAACCTGCCTGCGCGCACCAGGCGCATCTTTTTTCTCGCGTTAGCTCAGTCCGGAATCAGAGCATCTGCCTACGAAGCAGAGGGTCGGAAGTTCAAATCTTTCACGCGAGGCCACTCAATTTTTTTCTGGTCTGTTAGCTCAGCTGGTAGAGCACTTCCCTGTCCAGGATGAAGTCACGGGTTCGATTCCCGTACAGGCCGCCAGTTTGCACGCCGGGATGCCGCCGGGTGCTTTTTCCATTGGTGCGTAGCTCAAGCAGGCAGAGCAGCGGTCTCCAAAACCGAAGGTTGGAAGTTCGATTCTTCCCGCGCCAGCCAATGATTTGACCCAGGTGCGCCACTTTTATCCACCCAAGCCAAGGAGGTTTGCCATGACAGCCAGAAACACAGCGGCCTCCAGAAGGCCGGAGAAGCTCCGCAAGCGCATTGTTCGCGCGCTCCTGGGCGGCATCATCGCCACCGGCAGCGCCCGGCTCAGCCATGCCCGGCCCCAACGCGGGCAAACGCGCGACGACCGCGAGCTGGACCAGCGCGTGCGTGAATGCGGCGAGTGGTGAGCGTTTCCTTTCCATTCCACGGTAGCTCAGCGGGTAGAGCGCGCGACTGTTAATCGCGTCGTCCCTGGTTCGATCCCAGGCTGTGGAGCCATTTTTCTTTTTTCTGGTGCATGTGGCGCAGTTGGCAGCGCAGCGGGATGTGACCCCGCGGGTCACCGGTTCGAGTCCGGTCTTGCACCCCATTTTCATACGCGGGTATAGCTCAGCGAAAGAGCAGCCGGCTTTTAACCGGCAGGCCGGGATTTCGAAATTCCCTGCCCGCACCACCATTCATTCAACTCAGGAGGCTCTGATGCACCATGTTCTTCAGCTCGATATCCAGGGAACGCCCCAGGCCTGGATCACGGCTGAAGAGGCGGCCCTGCACTACGCCACGAATACCGTCGCATGGGAGCAAGGCGAAAGCCCCCTGGTGACGCTGCGCGGCGGCTGGAACGTCGCGCGCGGCCGGCAATCCACGCTGGTCATCCACCCCATCATCGCGCTGCGGGGTGCACCGCGCCGCAACCTCCACGAGGTGGTACCGGCGGTCACCAAACCCAAGCTGTTGCGCCGCGACCGCTGCACCTGCGCGTATTGCGCCCAGGTCTTCCCGGAAAAGGACCTCGAAGCCGAGCACATCGTTCCGGCAAGCAAGGGCGGGCCTTACGCGTGGACCAACCTGGTCAGCGCCTGCCGCCATTGCAACGGCAGAAAGAAGGACCGCACGCCCGAGCAAGCCGGAATGCCGCTGGTCTACCTTCCCTATGTGCCCAGCCGGTATGAGGACTTCCTGCTGCGCGGGCGCAACGTGCGGGCCGACGTGCACGAATGGCTGTCGGCACGGCTGCCGAAAGGGTCCCGGCTCAATTGATTCTGGCAGAAGCCAAAGCGGCGCATTGCGAAAGCAGTGCGCCGTTTTTTTTTGCCCTGCGAACGGAGGATTTTCGAGGGCCGGCTAGCCCGCGCGTGCCTGTGCCTGCTTGAGCGCGAGTTCATGCGCGGCCGGAAACACCTCGGCCAGCGGCTTGACTTCGGGCAATACATAAACCACACCGTAACTCGCATTGAAAGCCGGCTTGAGCACGTTTTCATAAAACTCCACCGGCATGTTGATGCAGCCGTAGGAGATGCGGTTGTCCTCGGTGGTCGGCGAGGCGAGGCGCTCCAGCCGGCGCTCCTTGGGCTCCAGCGTGCGCACGCGATGCATGGACACGGCCGCGTCGTAGTCGACCCAGACCACGTCCTCACCCGTGGCGTTGCGCCCGGGCTCGGCGACGAAACGGCCCGCGGGCGTGGTGCGCTCCTGCGGCTGCACCTGGGCGATGGGCCGCCCGCCTATGCCGTCCACCGAATCGTCGCCGCGCGCCGCGCCTATCAGCACCGGCGTGGCGCTGCGCAGCTTGCCGGAGGGCTCGAAGACAAACACCTTGGTGTTGATCTTGTCGAGGATGACAAAAAAGAGTTTGCGGTTGTCGCCGGAGCTGACGACCCAGTTGGCGACTTCGCGCGCTTCGTTCGAAGCCTCCTCGCCGCCGAAATCCGCTACGCGCGGTGTGATGGGCCGGGGTGCCGTGGCTTGAAGGCCGGCGGCCGCCGACGGGGCCACGGGGTGGGGCCTGAAGAGCGGCAGGACCAGTACCGCGACTGCGGCGCCCCAGAGAACGCCCTGCTTGATGCCGTCAAGAATATCGGAATGCCGCGTGTTCACCGGCGCCGGGGTCGGTCCTTCACCGGCAGGCCGCTGCTGAACATCAGGCAGGGAGGCAGCCATGGACAGGAATAAAAAAATGCCACACCCCACATAAAACGCTCCGGGCCGCCAAGGCGATCCGGAGCGCTTTCATGCGCAGATGCATGAGCGGCCTGGCTTAGTTGCGGTCAGCCTGTGCGGGACGCTCGGTCGGCGTAACGGCCATGTCCGTGCTGGTCGAAGGCGAGGTGCTGGGGCTGGTGCTGCCCTGGTTCTGCAGGGTCTGGTCTGCCGGCGTGCTGGGCGTGGTGGTGCTGGTGTCCTGGGCATAAGCCAAGCCAATGGCGCCAACCACGGCGGCTGCGGCAACGGCGGAAGCCAGGGTTTTCGATGCTCTCATGGTGTACTCCTAAGGTCATGCCCATCACAGGCAATCGGGTTGGTAAATCGCCGGCCGTATTGCCGACTGGGTTCAATTTACGGTAGGGAGCAAGGCCTGTTTCGTCGGCCTGGTACAGCGCGCCGTGTAGGACAAGCGAGGTCACAAAATGCTACGTGCCTCACAGACGCATGCAGGATGGCACATGCGCGAACACGCATTCATCCCCTGGAGCGGACGCCCTTATTCGAGAGGGTTGTTGCCCTGAAGGCCGTGTTCGGCCTTGATCGCGAGCTGGAGTCTTTCAAGCTCGTCGATGAGCTGGTCTATCTTCGCGAAATCCTTGGTCGGGGCCGCCTGCAAGGCCTGCAGCTGCGCGCGAAGGCGCGCATAGTCAGCCTCCAGGTCGGGTTTCATGCCGCCACCGGACCGGGCTTGAAACCGTTGATGGAGGCGCGCTTGTCCGGGCCGTCCGCGGCGGGCTTGGGCGAAGGCGCGCTGAAGAGTTCGGCCTGCAAGTCTTCCTCGCTGCGCGGCCCGTATTGAAGGTCGGGGCCGACCAGGCGCTGCAGTTCGCCGTAGCCGGTGGCCAGGGCCGTGTCGTAGGCCGCGAAGGTGATGTCGGAGCAGGAGATCGATTCAAATACCCGCGGGTCTTCGCGGCTTTCAAGAATGCGCCAGCAGAATTCGCCGGGGGCGGGCTCCTCGACGGTGAGGGCTAAAGAACGGAGAGGGACTTTGAGTTGTGCGTTGACCAATGTGGAGTGGCTCATGAAACAGGGATCCTCAAAAATATCCGGACAGGCCGGACGTGACCTTGCAGACGCAGCTTGGAGCGCCGCAAAAAAATATCAAGGGGTGCAAACGTAACTTTCAGCACAGGGGCCGAAGGCTGCTGAAGCGGCCAGCATGAATCAAGCACAAGGGCAAGGGCGCGCCGGTCCGTGTCCGGTGTCGTCTCTGCAACTGCGTGGGCTTTCATATCAGGTGTTCGCAATGACGCCAGTTTAAGCATGGAAATATGACAAGCTGCGGTGATTAGTACCCGAAAAATGTAGGAAAAGGCCGACAGGCGCCCAGCGGGGTGGAGCGTCAACTGAAATGGTTATATTGCAGGCATCGCCAGGCCCGCATCGTGCGCGGAGGCACGAATAAAAAACCCATGAAAAGCCTTTACAAATATTTCTTTCGCGGCCTCATCACCATCTTGCCGGTGGCCCTGACGGTCTACCTGCTTTACATCTTCCTGGCCTGGATGGAAACCGCGGCGCTGTGGATACTGCGCCCGCTGATTGGCAGCTTTTACATCCCGGGCCTGGGCCTGGTGTTCGGCGTGCTCAGCATCCTGGTGATCGGCTACCTGGTGTCCAAGCGCAGCGTGCGCAAGCTGCTGTCTTTCGCGGAAATGCCCTTCACCAACCTGCCGGTCGTCAAAAGCATTTATTCCTCGCTCAAAAGCTTCGCCGACTACTTCTCGCCTTCGGGCAAGCAGGGCGAGCAAAGCGTGGTGATACTGCGCATGCCGGGCCATGCGATGGAAATCGTGGGCCTGATCACGCGCCGCAGCTTTGCCGACCTGCCCGCCGGCTTTCTGCCCGGCGAGCGTGTGGCGGTCTACCTGCCCATGGGCTACATGATCGGTGGCTACACGGTGTTCGTGCCGGCCGACTGGGTGCAGCCCATAGACATGTCGGTGGAGGAAGCCATGCGCTCCTCGCTGATCGCCTGGATGGCGCGCCCTCCGGCTGCGGGCGATGGCGGCGGTACGCCGGCCGGCTGAGTTTTCGGGCCGCGCACGGCGGCCGCGTAAAGGTTTGTGATCTGTGGTTTCCCACATGGACAAATCGTGTGGCGGGACTATATTTGATGACCCGATCACCACACCACAGCGCGCAACCTGGCGCCTCCCGGCCATGACAACAACGACAACAGAGACAAGCAAGCGCAAGCCGCCCCTTTACAAATCGCTGTACTTCCAGGTGATCTGCGCGGTCATCGCCGGCGTGCTGCTGGGGCATTTCTACCCCGAGGCCGGCAAGCTCATGAAGCCGCTGGGCGACGGCTTCATCAAGCTCATCAAGATGATGATCGCACCCATCATCTTCTGCACCGTCGTGATCGGCATCGCCGGCATGGAGGACATGAAGAAGGTCGGCAAGACCGGCGGCCTGGCGCTGCTTTACTTTGAGATCGTCAGCACCTTCGCGCTGATCATCGGATTGGTGCTGGTCAATGTGTTCAAGCCGGGCCAGGGCATGAATGTCGACGTGTCCACGCTGGACACCAAGGCCATCGCGGCCTATACCGGCCCCGGCAAGATGGTCGGCACCACCGACTTCATCATGAACATCATCCCGTCCACCGTGGTGGACGCCTTCGCCAAGGGCGAGATTTTGCAGGTGCTGCTGATCGCGGTGATGTTCGGCTTCGCGCTGCACCGCTTCGGCGGGCGCGGCACGCTGGTGTTCGACTTCGTCGAAAAAACCTCGCACGTGCTGTTCACCATCGTCGGTTTCATCATGAAGGTGGCGCCCATAGGCGCGTTCGGCGCCATGGCCTTCACCATAGGCGCTTACGGCGTGGACAGCCTGGTGTCGCTGGGCAAGCTGATGGCCGCCTTCTACGCGACCTGCCTGATCTTCATCTTCGTGGTGCTGGGCGCCATCGCGCGCGCGCACGGCTTCAGCATCTGGAAGTTCATCAAATACATCAAGGAAGAGCTGCTGATCGTGCTGGGCACGTCCTCATCCGAATCGGTGCTGCCGCGCATGATGGAAAAGATGGAGAACCTGGGCGCGAAAAAGACCACCGTGGGCCTGGTGATCCCGACCGGCTACTCCTTCAACCTGGACGGCACCTCCATCTACCTCACGATGGCGGCGATGTTTATCGCACAGGCCACCAACACGCCGATGACGCTCACGCAGGAGCTCACGTTGCTGGCGGTGCTGCTGCTGACCTCCAAGGGTGCGGCCGGCATCACCGGCAGCGGCTTCATCGTGCTGGCCGCCACGCTGTCGGCCGTGGGCACCGTGCCCGTGGCGGGGCTGGCGCTGATCCTGGGCATAGACCGCTTCATGTCGGAGGCGCGTGCGCTGACCAACCTGATCGGCAACGGCGTGGCCACCATCGTGGTCGCCAAATGGACGAATGACCTGGACACCGAAAGGCTCAAGGCCGGGCTCAACAACGAGAGCTGGGTCGAGGCCCAGGAGCCCGAGGTGCTGATCAACAAGAAGACCGAGCACATGGCAACCGGCCGCCGCTGAAAACACACCACCAATAACAAAGCCCGGCAGGCGGAGATTCCTCTCCACCTGCCGGGCTTTGTGTTTTTTCGCCGGCGAACGCCGGTGATTTAGCGGGCCTGGCGCGGCGCCGGGCCCGGGCCGCGGCCTGCGATGTGGCGGAAGGTGATCCGGCCCTTGCTCAGGTCATAGGGCGAGAGCTCCAGCGACACCTGGTCGCCGGCGAGGATGCGGATATGGTTTTTGCGCATCTTGCCCGAGGTGTAAGCCACAAGCTTGTGGCCGTTCTCGAGCGTGACGCGAAAGCGCGAATCCGGCAACACTTCGTCGACCAGCCCATGCATTTCAATCAGTTCTTCTTTGGCCATGATGTAACTCCTAGGGAATTGAAAAAGTTGTCCGTGATGTCTATTGGCAGGGCTGGCAATGCTTATGCGCAGGCCGGCGTTGAGCGCTCATGGATCCAGCGCAGGGCGTGTTCCGTCGCGTACTGCAGGGCCGAGGCCGCGCTGTCGAAGAGGCCGCTGAAGCGCAGCACGCGGTCGTGCGTGGCGCTACCGCGGCCGGAGCGGATGGAGACCGATGCAGCGTAGCCTTCGCCTTGCTGCTTGGCCAGTGGTGAGACAAGGTACTTGCCCACCGCGATTTTGGTGTGATCTACGTTCATAAAAAGTCCGTGCCGGGTTATGTATCCCGGCTTGATAAATAAGGAGAATCGGCTTGCGAGCAAGCCGGCGGGTGTTCGGTGTCCACCCGCCTGGCCCTTGTCAGGGGCTGGGCTGGTTGAGCCATGCGTGGGCACTGTCGGGAAGAGTGCTCGCCGGAAAAACGGAACAGTGCTGAGAGGGTTCAGGGCTGTATGGGCACTGAAAACACTGTGGATTCGGGCTCTGGGAAGCGCCGCTTGAGAAGGAAACCTGTTGGGAAAAGGCTTCGATGTAAAAAGCTGATGCTTTACCGAAGCTGCCATTGTAACCGCTGACGCATTAGCTTGCATAAAGCCCGGTACAGCGCAAGGCCAGCCTTCTCTTCTTGCAAGCAGGGGCCGCGGAACCGGCTTTGCCGGGCAGAACAGGCTCACCCCTGTCCAGTCTCACTTCGTGTAGCCTGCTCCCCCTCAAGGGGGCGGCGCCTCGGGCCGGCAAGCCGGACCCTCGGCCCCCCGCTGATTGAATCCCCTGAACTCTTAAATCCAGCCGGGGCCGCGGAACCGGCTTTGCCGGGCCGCAGGCGCAGCGGCCCCCTCGGGGGGGCAGGGAGCTACACGCAGTGAGCGACCGTGGGGGCCATATGCTCAGCCCTCAAACTGAGGGTGCAGCTGGCGGATGCGGTTCATGGCCATGCCCGCGGCGGCGGTGCGGGTTTCCACGCCCAGCTTGGCATAGACCCGTTCCAGGTGCTTTTTGACGGTGGCCGGGCTGGAGCCCAGGATATCGCCGATGTCGCGATTGGTCTTGCCCTTGACCACCCAGTACAGCACCTCGGCCTCGCGGGCGGTGAGTTTGAAGCTCAGGCTCATGGCCTCGACCACCGCATCGTCGGAAATCTCGCGCATCACGATCAGCCAGTCGCCCCGGCCGGCGGCGTCGCCGCTTTCGCCGCCGTCGCCGGTCTGCTGGTGCAGCCGGAAGGTCAGCCGGCGCGGCCCCATTTCCACCGCCAGGCGCGGCGGCTCGACCTGGCGCTCGGCGTCCGCCAGGTGGCTGCGCAGCCAGGCCAGCACCGGCTCGGGTGTTTGCGGCGCCGACGTGCCGTAGTAGCGCATCAAGAGCTCGCGCGCCAGCGGCGTCTGCCAGATCAGCCGGCCGTCGGCCGCGCCGCCCATGCGCACCGTGATGCTGGCATAACCGAAGGCGTCCAGCGCGTTGCGCGCCTGGCCGGCCTGGCGCGCCTCCTGGCGGGCGCGACGCGCGCCCTGCAGATGCACGCCCATGCGCGCCATGACTTCCTTGGGTTTGATGGGCTTGGTCACATAGTCGACGCCGCCGGCCTCCAGCGCGGCCACCAGGTGCTCGGTTTCGGTCAGGCCCGTCATGAAGATAATGGGGATGTGGGCGGTCTCGGCCATGGCCTTGAGGCGCTTGGCGACTTCAAAACCGTCCATGCCCGGCATCATCGCATCCAGCAGCACGATGTCGGGCCTGGCCTGCAGTGCGCGCTGCAGGGCGGCCTCGCCGCTGGTGGCCACCAGCACGGTATAGCCCGATTCATCGAGCGCGTCGTGCAGCACCGAGAGGTTGTCTGGCACGTCATCCACGATGAGCACGACGTCGCTGTTGGCCCGGTCCAGCGTGCGGTCCAGGCTGCGATTGAGCAGGGGAGATTCTTCAAGCACGCTGCTCATGGCTGGCCTCCTGGTTGGCGAGCTGGCGGCCCATGGCCTCGAACTGGAACTGCCGCGCCAGCACGCGCATGTCTTCGACAAAGGCGGCGGTGTCGGGCTGCTGCCGTTCTATCTCCGCCAGCATGTTCATGATGCCCCGGTAAAAGCCCAGGCTGACCACCTCCTGCAGCGCGGCCAGCTGTGAAGCGTCCGGCAGCACGCGCCGCGGGGGTACGGCCGCGGGCGAAGCCTCCTCGGCCGGCTCGTCATAGCGCCAGGTGAGCGACAGGCGCCGCTCCAGCCAGGCGATCAGCTCGGTGTGGCGCACGGGCTTCAAGATGAAGTCTTCGGGAAGAATGCCGGCGTCGTTCTCCATGCCCTTGTCAAAGGCGTTGGCCGAGACGATGGCCAGGTGGATGTCCCCATGCCCGGAGCCGCGCACACGGCGCAGCGTTTCCCAGCCGTCTATGCCCGGCATGGCCAGGTCCATGAAGATCACGTCGGGCTGATAGCCGGCGGCCAGCAGGTCCAGGCAGTCGTGGCCGCTGGCGGCGGTGCGCAGCTCAAAACCCATGGGCTGCAATAGCTGCACCAGCAGTTCGCGGTCGGGCTCCTCGTTGTCGACCACCAGTAGCTTGCGGCGCGGGCCCTCGTAGCCGCGCGGCCGGCGCCGCGCCGGCACGACGGCGGCCTCTTTGGCGGCGCCCGCCGGCAGGTGCACCTCGGGCAGGAACAGCCGTATGCGGAAGATGGAACCCTGGCCCGGCGTGCTGACCACCGTCATCTCGCCGCCCATCAGGTCGGTCAGCATCTTGGCAATCGTCAGGCCCAGGCCGGCGCCCGGCGTGCCTTCGGCGCTCTGGCCCGCCGCGGCACCGCGCGCGAAGGGCTCGAAGATGCGCGCGAGCTCGGCTTCGCGCATGCCGGGGCCGGTGTCCTCGATGTCGATGTAGGCCATCTCGCGCGCATGGCGCAGCCGGAAAGTCACCTGCCCCTGCACCGTGAACTTGATGGCATTGCCCAGCAGGTTGATGAGTATCTGGCGCACGCGTTT
Organism: Polaromonas sp. CF318; assembly: GCF_000282655.1. GTDB lineage: Bacteria > Pseudomonadota > Gammaproteobacteria > Burkholderiales > Burkholderiaceae_C > Polaromonas. Next base: position 50,605 of record NZ_AKIV01000148.1, on the reverse strand, counting down.
TTCGTCGGCGCGCACCAGCTCGGGCAGGTTGCCGCTGGCCTCGAAGTGAAAGGCCAGGCCCTTGGCCGCGGCCTGCAGCTCAAACATGCCGGCCATCTCGTGCACACAATCGGCGAAATGCATGGGCTTGACGTTGAGCGTGAGCTTGCCGGCCTCGATGCGGGCGATGTCCAGCGTGCCTTCGATCAGCGACAGCAGGTGCTCGCCGCCGCGCTTGATGACGCTGACGGCCTGCTTGCGGTGCGGCGGTATCGCGCTGTCTTCGCCCATGAGCTGCGCATAACCCAGGATGCTGTTGAGCGGCGTGCGCAGTTCGTGGCTGATGGCGCTGATGTAGCGGCTCTTGGCCTGGTTGGCCTGGTCGGCATGGTGGCGCGCCTCTTCGGCCACACGCTTGGCCTGTTGCAGCGCCTCGTCGGTCTGGCGGTGCGACTCGATCTCGCGCATCAGCAAATGTGTCTGGCGGTTCGATTCCTCCTGCGCCACCTGCCGGCTCTTGTGCGCCAGCACCAGCCACCAGGCAACCAGGCCGGCGATCACCAGCAGCGCCATATAGGCCTTCAGAAAGCCCGACTTCAAGGCCGGCTCCGAGGGCGTGAAGTCCGACAGCGCGCTGATCTCCTGGTGGTAAAGCAGGCCGAACACACTGGCCAGCAGCGGCACGATGATCAGCATCAGCAGCAGGAAGTGGCCCAGGCCGGTGTCCAGGTAAGGCCAGGCGCGGCGCGGCAGCAGCCAGCGCAGCGCGCCCGACCATTGCGCCGACAGGCTCGCGTGCGGCTTGCACAGGTCGCCGCAGCGCGCATCCAGCGTGCAGCACAGCGAGCAGATGGGCCCCTGGTAGGCCGGGCAGTGGGCCATGTCCGGGCCTTCGTAGGCGCGCTCGCAGATCACGCACTGCTGCAGCGCATAAGGTTTGTAGGCGCCCTCGCCGGCCGCCACGGCCGGGCCGCGGGCTATGTAGTAGCGGCCCTTGGTGGCCCAGGCGATCAAGGGCGCCGTGACAAAGGCCGTGCCCATGGCGATCACGGCCGAGAAGGCCTGCGCCATTTCACCGTACAGCCCCAGGTGCGCCGTGATCGACAGCGCCGAGGCCAGGGCCATGGCGCCCACGCCGACCGGGTTGATGTCGTAGAGGTGCGCGCGCTTGAACTCTATGCCCGGCGGGCTCAGGCCCAGCGGCTTGTTGATGACCAGGTCGGCCACCACGGCCATGACCCAGGCGATGGCGATGTTGGAGTACAGGCCCAGCACGTCGCCCAGCGCCTGGAAGACGTTCATCTCCATCAGCATGAAGGCGATCAGCGTGTTGAACACGACCCACACCACACGGCCCGGATGGCTGTGCGTGATGCGCGAGAAAAAATTCGACCAGGCCAGCGAGCCGGCATAGGCGTTGGTGACGTTGATCTTGAGCTGCGACACCACGACGAAAAGCGCGGTCGCAGCCACGGCCATGCCGTAGTGCGGGAACACGTACTCATAGGCCGCGAGGTACATCTGGTTCGGGTCCACCGCGCGGTCCAGCGGCACCATGTTGGAAATCGCCAGGTAGGCCAGGAAGGCGCCACCCAGCATCTTCACCACACCCAGGAAGACCCAGCCCGGCCCGCCGGCCAGCACGCCGCCCCACCAGCGCCAGCGCCTGGCCGGCGTCTGCACCGGCATGAAGCGCAAATAGTCGGCCTGCTCGCCCATCTGGGTAATCAGCGCAATGCCCACGGTCAAGGCGGCACCAAACAGGTGCAGATCAAACTCGCCGCCCACACCCTTCTCACCGCCATAGTGCAGAACACCTGAAAAAGCACCAGGATCGCGCAGCAGCACAAACACAAAGGGCACGACCAGCATGACCAGCCACAAGGGCTGGGTCCAGACCTGCAGGCGCGAGATCACGGACACGCCGTGGGTGACCAGGGGAATCACCACCAGCGCGCAGACCAGATAGCCCCAGCTGGGCGGGATGCCAAGGGCCAGGTCCAGCGCATAGGCCATGACGGCCGCCTCCAGCGCAAAAAAGATGAAGGTGAACGAGGCGTAGATCAGCGAGGTCAGCGTCGAGCCTATGTAGCCGAAGCCAGCGCCGCGCGTGAGCAGGTCCATGTCCACGCCGTAGCGCGCCGCGTAAATGCTGATGGGCAGGCCGGCCAGGAAAATGATGAGGCCGGTGGCGACGATGGCCCAGAAAGCATTGGTGAAGCCGTACTTGACCAGCAAGGTGGCGCCCACCGCCTCGAGGATCAAAAAAGAGGCCGCGCCAAAGGCGGTGTTGGCGACCCGCCATTCCGACCACTTGCGAAAACGCTGCGGCGTAAAGCGCAGCGCGTAGTCTTCCATGGTTTCGCTGGCGACCCAGCTGTTGTAGTCGCGCCTGACCTTGATGATGCGCTGCAGCGGCGGTGCTTCGGCCGCCACAGGCGCGGCCACTGCCGCTTCGGGCGGCAAGGGCGGCTGCAGGGGCGTGGGCGGGGCGTCCATGGGGGGGCAGATGCGCCGGGCGCGTAGTGATTGAGCGTCTTCAGGTGCATGTTCTGTGCCATGCGCCCCGGTGGCCCGCCCCAGGCTGGACCGTGGACAGCGTCTTATGGCACCATTCTTGCACCCCGGCAAGCATCCCCAAGCCGGCAGCCTGCCCTGAGAGAGCCCCATGGAATTGACGCCCCGCGAAAAAGACAAGCTGCTTATTTTTACGGCTGCCCTGCTGGCCGAAAGGCGCCGCGCCCGCGGCCTCAAGCTCAACTACCCCGAGTCCGTGGCGCTGATCAGCGCCGCCGTCATGGAAGGCGCGCGCGACGGCAAGTCCGTCGCCCAGCTGATGAGCGAGGGCCGCACCGTGCTGACCCGCGCCGACGTGATGGACGGCATTCCCGAGCTGATCCCCGACATCCAGGTCGAAGCGACCTTTCCCGACGGAACCAAGCTGGTCACCGTGCACCAGCCCATTGTCTGAGTGCCGCCCGCTTTCCGTTTAAGTACAACAACACCCGCCCAACAGGAGATCGCCGTGAGTTTTTCCACCCTGCCTTCATCCCGGAGCCTGCGCGCCCTGCTGGCCCTGGCGGCCTTGCTGCCCGCGGCGGCCTTCGCGCACACCGGCGTGGACGGGCACACGCACCTGGATTTTTTCAGCGGCTTTGTGCACCCGCTGACCGGTATGGACCACCTGGCGGCCATGGTGGCCGTGGGCCTGTGGAGCGCGCTGGCCGCGCGCCGCGCCGGCCCTGAGCTCCTATGGGGCCCGCTGGGCTTTGCCGGCATGTTGCTGGCGGGCGCGCTGCTGGGCCTGCAAGGTGTGCAGACCCCGGCGGTCGAGCCCATGATTGCGGCCTCGCTGCTGGTCACCGGCCTGCTGGTCGTGACGCGCTGGCATGTGCCCGGCATCGCGGCCGCACTCATCGTCGGCGCGTTCGCCGTCTTCCACGGCCTGGCCCACGGTGGTGAACTGGCCGGGTCCCCCAGCGCCTGGGCGACCTTGTCGGGCATGCTGGCCGCCACCGCGCTGCTGCACCTGGTGGGACTGGGTGCCGGCTGGGCGCTGCGCGGCGCAAGCGCCTGGCTGCCGCGCGCGGCCGGTGCAGCCGTCGCCGTCTTTGGCGTGACCCTGCTGGCCCGGCTGGCCTGAGGAGGCACCATGATTCCGGGAGAACTGATCACCGACGGACCCGACCATGTGCTCAACGCGGGCCGGCGCACGCTGACTGTCGTTGTGCAAAACACGGCAGACCGCCCTATTCAAGTCGGCTCGCATTACCACTTTGCCGAAACCAACGGCGCGCTCGGATTTGACCGCGACGCGGCGCGCGGCATGCGGCTGAACATCGCTTCGGGCACGGCCGTGCGTTTTGAGCCGGGCCAGCAGCGGACGGTGGAACTCGTGGAATTCGCGGGTGAACGAAACGTCTATGGCTTTCGCGGCCTGATCCAAGGAAAACTCTAAATGGCAACCATAGGACGCCGCGCCTACGCGGAAATGTTCGGCCCCACGGTTGGGGACCGCCTGCGCCTGGCCGACACCGAGCTGCTGGTCGAAGTCGAGGCCGACTACACCTTGCGCGCCGGCAGCTACGGCGAGGAAGTCAAGTTCGGCGGCGGCAAGACGATTCGCGACGGCATGGCCCAGTCGCAAAAGACGCGGGCCGAAGGCGCCATGGACTGCGTGATGACGAACGCCCTCATCATCGACCACTGGGGCATCGTCAAGGCCGACATAGGCCTCAAGGGCGGGCGCATCGCGGCCATCGGCAAGGCCGGCAACCCCGATACCCAGCCCGGCGTCGACATGATCATTGGTCCCGGCACCGAGATCATCAGCTGCGAAGGCATGATCGTCACCGCCGGCGGCATCGACTCGCACATCCATTTCATCTGCCCGCAGCAGATCGAGGAAGCGCTGACCTCGGGCATCACCACCATGCTGGGCGGAGGCACCGGCCCGGCCACCGGCACCTTCGCCACCACCTGCACGCCCGGCCCCTGGAACATCGAACGCATGCTGCAGGCGGCAGACGCCTTCCCCATGAACCTGGGCTTCCTCGGCAAGGGCAATGCCAGCCTGCCCGCCGCGCTGCACGAGCAGATCAACGCCGGCGTCATAGGCCTGAAGTTGCACGAGGACTGGGGCACCACGCCGGCGGCCATCAGCAATTGCCTGGACGTGGCCGAAGCCACCGACACCCAGGTTGCCATCCACAGCGACACGCTCAATGAATCCGGATTCGTCGAGAACACGATTGCCGCGACCAAGGGCCGCAGCCTCTGCGCCTTCCACACCGAGGGCGCGGGCGGCGGCCATGCGCCCGACATCCTGCGCGTGGTGGGCGAGGAGAACTTCCTGCCCTCCTCCACCAACCCGACCATGCCCTACACCGTCAACACGCTGGACGAGCACGTCGACATGCTGATGGTGTGCCACCACCTGGACGCCGGCATTGCCGAGGACCTGGCTTTTGCCGAAAGCCGTATCCGCAAGGAAACCATCGCGGCCGAGGACGTGCTGCACGACCTGGGCGCGATCAGCATGTTCAGCTCCGACAGCCAGGCCATGGGCCGAGTCGGCGAAGTCATCATCCGCACCTGGCAGACTGCGCACAAGATGAAACTGCAGCGCGGCAAGCTGCCCGGCGACACGGACCGCCACGACAACTTCCGCGCCAAGCGCTACATCAGCAAATACACCATCAACCCGGCGATCGCCCACGGCATCTCGCACGAGGTCGGCTCGGTCGAACCCGGCAAGTGGGCCGACCTGGTGGTCTGGAAACCGGCCTTTTTCGGCATCAAGCCTTCGGTCATCCTCAAGGGCGGTTTTATCGCCATGGCGGCCATGGGCGACCCGAACGCCTCCATCCCCACGCCGCAGCCGGTGCACTACCGCCCGCAGTTCGGCGGCTTCGGCGGTGCCATCGCCAGGGGCTCGCTGACCTTTGTCTCGCAGGCCGGCCTGAATGCCGGCATCAAGGAGCGCTTCGGCCTGGCCAAGACCCTGAGCGCGGTAAAAAACGTGCGCGGCGTGCGCAAGCAGCACATGGTCCACAATGCCTACCTGCCCAAAATGGAAGTCGATGCCCAGACCTACCTGGTGCGGGCCGACGGCCAGCTGCTGGGCTGCGAGCCGGCCACCAGCCTGCCGATGACGCAGCGTTATTTCCTTTTTTAAACCTTGTTCCAGGTTTTGCTTTTTTTAAGGCCTCATGCTTCAGGTTTCCAAAGTCATTTCCCAGGGCACGGGCCTGGCCTCTGTCCTCGTCAAACGCGCCGCCACCGTCGAGCTCGACTGGGACGTGCGCCAGAAAAGCCGCTTTGACGCGACCGACTCGCAGGGACGCCAATTGGGTGTGTTCCTGCCGCGCGGCACGCTGGTGCGCGGCGGCGACGTGCTGGTGGCCGAAGATGGTTCCATGGTCAGGGTGATCGCCGCGCCGCAGGCGGTGCTGCGCATCACCGCCTGCACCTCGCACGGCTCGCCTTTTGACCTGACGCGCGCGGCCTACCACCTGGGCAACCGCCATGTACCCATAGAGCTCAAGCCCGACCACCTCAAGATAGAACCCGACCATGTGCTGGCCGACATGCTGCGCGCCATGCACCTGATCGTGAATGAGGCCGAAGAAGCCTTTGAACCCGAGGGCGGCGCTTACAGCTCGGGCGGCCATGGGCATGCTCACGACCATGGCCATGACCACGGCGGACATGGACACAGCCATGCGCCTGCTGCCGTAGCCGCCGCGCCGGTAGCGCATGTGCACGGGCCAGGCTGCAACCATGGCCATGACGACCATGACCATGACCATGACCATGACCATGACCATGACCATGACCATGACCATGACCATGACCACGCGCACGAAGCCAAGCCCGTGGCCATCCAGGTCCACAAGCACAAGCCCCACAGCCACTAGGCACGCCGTGGACGCGCCGACAACGCCCGCAGCCCCTCTGGAACAGCTTGCGGCATCCAGCCTGCTGCAGCTGATCTGGCTGGCCTCGCCTGCCCTGCCGGTGGGCGGCTTCTCGTATTCGGAGGGCCTGGAGGCCGCCGTTGAGGGCGATGAAGTCACGACGGAAAGCCAGGCCGCCAGCTGGCTCAGCGACCAGCTCCATTTGGCCCTGGCCCGCGGCGACCTGGCGGTGATTGCCCAGGCCATTCCAGCCTGGCGCGAAGGCAAGCTGGAGCGCATCGCCGGCCTGAACACCTGGGTGCTGCAAACCCGTGAGACCAGCGAACTGCGCGCCCAAACCGAGCAGATGGGCCGCTCTCTGCTCGAATGGCTGCGTAACCATGAAGGGGCCAGCGCCATGCACATCGACGCCTGCGCCGCGCTGCAACCCACCTACCCCGTGGCCTTTGCGCTGGCGGCCTCGCAGACCGCCGCCGGTGTGCGCGACTGCCTGCTGGCCTACGCTTTTGGCTGGGCCGAAAACATGATGCAGGCCGCGATCAAGTCCGTGCCCCTGGGCCAGAGCGCCGGCCAGCGCATACTGGCCCGGCTGAGCCGGGACATACCGCCCGCGGTGGAAGCGGCGTTGCGCCTGCCGGACGGCGAGCGGCAGGCTTTTTCCCCCATGCTGGCGATTTTGTCGGCCCGGCATGAAACCCAGTATTCGCGGCTGTTCCGCTCCTGACTCTCTTTACACCATCCTCTTTCAAGGTACGCCCATGAGCTTGCACCACATCGCCAACCGCAGCAAAAAACTTCCGCCCCTGCGCGTGGGCATAGGCGGCCCGGTGGGTTCCGGCAAGACCACGCTGCTCGAGATGCTGTGCAAAAGCATGAAGGCCAGGTACGACCTGGTCGCGATCACCAACGACATCTACACCAAGGAAGACCAGCGCCTGCTGACCGTGAGCGGCGCGCTGGCGGCCGAACGCATCATGGGCGTGGAAACCGGCGGCTGCCCGCATACCGCGATCCGCGAAGACGCTTCCATCAACCTGGAGGCCATAGACCGCATGCTGGTGGATTTCCCCGATGCCGACGTCGTATTCGTTGAATCCGGCGGCGACAACCTGGCCGCCACCTTCAGCCCCGAATTGAGCGATTTGACGATTTATGTGATCGACGTGGCGGCCGGCGAGAAGATTCCGCGCAAGGGCGGCCCCGGTATCACAAAAAGCGACTTGTTTGTGATCAACAAGACCGACCTGGCACCTTATGTGGGTGCCGACCTCGAGGTCATGAAAAAAGACACCATCCGCATGCGCACTACGGCCAAGGGTTTGAAACCATTTGTAATGACAAACCTTAAAACCCAGGCCGGCCTGGCCGAAGTGATCAGCTTTATTGAAACCCGGGGAATGTTGCAGCAAAGCCAGCCCGAGACCGCTTGAAGCGGGGGCGGCCGCCGCAGTGCCGCTGGGCGGCTTGAAGGCTCACGCCAACGAATTCAGGTGTGGAATTCGCTGGGATGCACGGTTTCGTACATCTTGCCTTCGTGGAAAAACACCACCATCCAGTTGCCGAATTTTTGCGACGGATGAGAGGGAATGACCTCGTTGAGCGCCAGCGTGATCGACTCTTTGACCGGGAGCGCCACCTCCCGGACCTCCGGCGATACCGCATCGACGCTGATCAACATGAAAGTGCCCTTGTCCTGCATATCGACCCGCGGGAACGACCAGCGGGCTCCGGTAGCCTTGACAAAAGCGGTTGCCACCTTCTCGGCGACTTCGGGGTGGAAAGCAGGAACTGTCATAGGATTTAAGGCGCCCTTCTACGCTGTAACTGGATGTTTCTATGATGGCCTCGCCCACGCTTCTCGTCACTGTCCTGAAAAAGGTTTTCAGAATTGGGCGGGAATAGTTCCGGGAAATAATTCCGTTTTTTCGGGTCTGTTTGTTGCAATGCGAACGTAAGGCGTAACTTTGCCTGCCCCAAGCCCGGTCTGGTGAGGCTTTTTGGTTGCAAATCGTCCGTTGGGCGCAGTCCTGCAAAAAAACCACGCAAATGAGGATGAAAGCACCCGAAATGGCCTCACAAGCCACCAGGCTCAGGCAAAGACAGCCGCCGCGCGGGCTGCAAGCCTGCTATCAAACGAGGGAATCTCCGGACAGAGGGGTGCGGTTGCAGCCATGAGAGACCGAACCGGAGTGGCGATGAGCTTGGCGTTAAAGCCGGTGCCACTTATTTGAAAGTGGCGGAAGCGGTGAGATTCGAACTCACGGAGGACTTGCATCCTCGGCAGTTTTCAAGACTGCTGCATTCAACCGCTCTGCCACGCTTCCGAGTCGGGTAGTTTAACCGCATGGATTGCGGTGACAGCCGAGCGTATGCCAGACACAGAGCCCAGACCACAGAGTCGGCGGTACTCGGTATTCCAGACCGCAGGAAGCGGGGCAGGCATCTATCCATCGGAAGCTACATTAGACAGGGATTGAGTTCCCTCAAAGCCATCAGTACATCGTCTTGCACTATCGCCAGCACCAGCCTTTAGGAGTATCCATGCCCACGCACAATGCCGGAATAAGATTGAACAAACCAATCAGCCGCTTGCTGGCCATCCTGGCAAGCGCTTTCCTGCTGTTCGCCGGCGATGCGAGTGCGAATCCCCCTGAACCGAAACCGTCCCCCGGCTCTCAGAAAGACTGCTCGCTTCTGAGTGAAATCAATTACAACAATCATGACGAAGCCGTTTCATACCTTCGCCAGCTATACCAGACCTCAAACTTCGGGGATCTGGATGCCACTCTCACATGCCTGTTGCGTGATTCCAAGCGATTTCAGTCCGGCAAGACCGGCGCCAGCGCCGCATATTGGTTCTTCCGGCGTGAAATGCCCGCGCCCGGCGTGGAGGCGGGCCAAGGTGCACGGGTTAAAGAATGGCAAAAGCAAAAGCCCGACTCGATATTTCCGGCATTTGCGAATCTCCGGCTCCAATACGCACTCGCCTGGAACGCACGCGGATCCAGTTATGCGAAAGATGTTCCGGGTGGCGGTATGCAGTCATTCCAGCAAGGTTTGCTTCAGACCGAAAAGTCGCTTCTTGAAGCCCGCAAAGAATTTCAGCAAACGCCTATCTGGCAAAACCTGCTGCTTGCGGTCAGCCTTGACGCGGCGGAAGGAAAATCAGATCCGAACAGCATCTTCGAAGAAGGGGCCAAGCGCTGGCCAAACTACTACGATTTTTATGAAGTCGCTTTGACGCGTTTGGTTCCCAAATGGGGAGGCAGTTGGGAAGTTGTTGATGCATTCATCGTCGGCTGGGCCAAGCAACTTCAGGCCAGTGAGGGCGAGTCGCTTTACGCTCGGCTGTATGCAAGCGTTGTTTTCAGCGGTGCAGCCCCTAGTGAAACGCGTCTTGATTGGCCACGCATGAAAAGAAGTCTTGATGACCTTATCAAGCGCTACCCCGACCCCGTGCATAAAAACTGGGCCGCTGCACTGGCATGTGCCCATGGTGACTCGGCTTATTACAAAGTTTCCATGCAACGCATCGGCGCACAAGAGATAAGGCCTCAAGCGTGGATTCGTGGAACCGACCCGACCTCGTGTTCGCGTTAGCGCTCTGCGTCGTTCAAAGCGACCGCCTCCTCAGTCGACTACATGCCGCATTGACTGGAATCGCGAAACGTTCATTTCGCGCTCCTGGGGCCCGCGCCTACAAAAGTATCGACCGTCGGCCTATTTGCAGTCCGCTCGGAAAGCGCCAAGCTCTCGACAACATATTCTGAACATAAGCTGCCTATGTGGCACCAAAACCAGCCGCCACATCCTGAAAGGACTCACCATGCGTTTGCCGATCCTCACAACCTTTGCCACCACCGCCGCCCTTCTGCTGTCCGCCTGCGGCAGCGCCCCCGCTACTGGCCAGGGTACCGACCCCGCCCCCGTGTCAAGCCGCTGCAACGCCGCACCGGCCCAGTTCGCCGTGGGCCGCAATGCGGATGCCGCGCTCGAGAATGAGGCGCGCACGCGCGCTGGCGCGAAGGCGGTGCGGGTGCTCAGGCCCAACCAGGTCGTGACCATGGAGTTCAATGCCGAGCGGCTCAACCTCACGGTCGATGACGCGGGCCGTGTGACGCGGGTCAACTGCGGTTGATGGGCCCTGCGCAATCCATGCGCTGAATCAGCGCTTGCCTTTGGCGGCTTGCTGAAGCTGCCGTTTGCGTTTGGCCTTGTTGAGGGATTCGGGCTCGGGCGGGCGGTTGCGCAGCGCCTGGGCCTCGCGCTCTTCGGCCGCCTTTTTGCGTTTCTTGTCGCGGAAGTGAACAAACAGCCGGCCCAGGCCGAAACTGATGGCGCAACTGACAACCAGAAAGATAAGGGCGGGAGTTTCCATGCGTAAAGGGCCGCGCGGCTCAGCCGGCCAGGAACAGTGACTGCAAGTCGTTCAAAAAATCAAAGCCGCGCTCGGTCGGTTTGACACGCGCGAAGTCGCGCTCAATCAGGCCTTTGCGTTCGGCTTCTTCGAGGCCCTGCCGGATGGCAGTGACGGGCAGGCCGGTTTTTTCCGTGAAGTCCTGCAGTTTGAAACCCTCGCGCAAACGCAGGGCGTTGAGCATGAACTCAAACGGCAGGTCGGCGCGGCTGACTTCGGTTTCCTGCGTGACGGCTTCGCCGGCCAGGGCTTTTTCCATGTAGAGCTTGGGTTCGCGAAAGCGCACCTGGCGCACCACGCGGTGGGCGAAGCTGAGCTTGCTGTGGGCGCCCGCGCCAAGCCCCAAGTAGTCGCCGAACTGCCAGTAGTTGAGGTTGTGAAAGCACTGGTGGCCGGCTTTGGCATAAGCCGAGACTTCATAGCGCCGCAGGCCGGCGGCCTCAGTCAGCTCGGTGATTTTGTCGAGCATGGCGTAGGCCGTGTCTTCCTCGGGCACCACGGGCGGGAATTTGGCGAAGTAGGTGTTGGGCTCTATCGTGAGGTGGTAAATCGAAATGTGGGGAGGCTGCAGGGCCAGGGCCTGGCGCATGTCCCGCTCCAGGCTTTCCATGGTCTGGCCGGGCAGCGCGTACATGATGTCGAGGTTGAAGGTGTCAAAGGCCTGCGCGGCCTCTTCGACCGCGGCGATGGCCTGGGCACGGTCGTGCACGCGGCCCAGGGCCTTGAGGTGCTGGTCGTCAAAGCTTTGCACCCCGACGGACAGGCGCGTGACGCCCGCCGCGCGGAAGGCCTTGAAGCGGTCTTTCTCAAAGGTGCCGGGATTGGCTTCGAGCGTGATTTCGCAATCGGCCTCGAGCCTCAAGCGCGCGCGTATGTCGCCCAGCAGGCGGTCTATGGCCTGCGGCGAAAACAGGCTGGGCGTTCCGCCGCCTATGAAGATGCTGTGCACGGTGCGGCCCCAGACCAGGGGCAGCGCGGCCTCGAGGTCGGCGATCACGGCGTCTATGTAGCGCTGCTCGGGCATTTCGCCGACGGCCTCGTGCGAATTGAAGTCGCAATAGGGGCACTTGCGTATGCACCAGGGCAGGTGCACATAGAGCGACAGCGGCGGCAGCGCGGCCAGCTGCAGCGTGCCGCTACGCATGTAGTGCTGGATGTCTTGCTGCGCGGCCATGGCGTGTCTCAGGCTGCGGGCAGCCAGCGCTCGCGGATCAGTTCCAGCATCTGGCGCGCAGCCTTGCCGCGGTGGCTGTTGGCGTTTTTGACGTCAACGGGGAGTTGCGCAAAGGTTTTGCCGAACTCGGGGATGAACATCACGGGGTCGAAGCCGAAACCGTTGTCGCCCACGGGCGCCGTCGCGATCTGCCCTGCGACACGGCCGGAGGCGATCAAGGGCTCGGGGTCTTTGTCGGAGCGCACGGCCACCAGCGTGCTGACCAGCGCGGCGCGGCGCTGGGCGGGGTCGGCCAGGTGGGCCATCTGCTCGAGCAGGGCCTTGACGTTGTTGTCGTCGCCTTTGGTGTAACCGAAGCGTGTGGCGTAAAAAGCGGTGTCGACGCCGGGCAGGCCGCCGAAGGCGTCGACGCACAGGCCCGCGTCGTCGGCCAGCGCGGGCAGGCCGCTGAGGCGCGAGGCCTGGCGGGCTTTGGCAAGCGCGTTTTCGACAAAGGTGCGGAAAGGCTCTTCAGCCTCGGGCAGGCCCAGCTCGGTCTGGCTGACGAGCTCCAGCCCCAGGGGCGCGAACATGGCCTTGAGCTCGGCGAGCTTGCCCGGGTTGTTGGAGGCCAGTACGATTTTTTTCATGGGCGGCGGGCAATCAAGCAGCCAGCACCTGCTTTTGCAGGCCCACCAGCTCGGCGATGCCTTTTTCGGCGAGCACCAGCAGCGCGTCCATTTCCTTGCGCGAAAACGCCGCGCCTTCGGCCGTGCCCTGCACTTCGACGTAGTTGCCGGCGCCGGTCATGACGACGTTCATGTCGGTGTCGCAGGCGGAGTCCTCGGTGTATTCGAGGTCCAGCAGCGGCGTGCCCTGCACGATGCCGACGGAGATGGCGGCGACGTGGTCAATGATGGGGCTTTGCGTGAGCTTGCCGCCGGCGATGAGGGTGTTGACCGCGTCCTGCGCAGCGACAAAAGCACCGGTGATGCTGGCGGTACGGGTGCCGCCGTCGGCCTGGATGACGTCGCAGTCCAGGTGTAGGGTGCGCTCGCCGAGTTTCTTCAAGTCGAACACCGAACGCATGGAGCGGCCTATCAGGCGCTGTATCTCCTGCGTGCGGCCGCTTTGTTTGCCGCGGGCGGCTTCGCGGTCGCTGCGGGTGTGGGTGGCGCGGGGCAGCATGCCGTATTCGGCGGTGACCCAGCCTTCGCCACTGCCTTTCTTGTGGCCGGGGACTTTTTCCTCGACAGAGGCGGTGCACAGCACCTTGGTGCCGCCGAACTCGATCAGCACCGAGCCTTCGGCGTAAGCGGTGTAGTGGCGGGTGATGCGCACGCTGCGCAGGGCATCGGCGGCGCGCGCACCGCTTCGTTCAAACTGGCTCATGGGAATGGCTTTCTGGCAAAAACGCCGGGGGATCAGCGAAGTGAAAAGGTAAGGAAAAAGCGGGAGGCCGGCCGGCACCTGCAAAAAGGCCGCCGGTATCAGGCTTTTCTGGCGGCCGAGCGGCGTATGGCTTCGTTGATCTCGGCGATCGAGCGCTCAATGGTGGCCTCGTCGAGGTCATCGACCACCGAGTCGAGCACGCCGGCCTGGATGGTGGAGGCGAACACGCCGTCCATGATGCTGTCGGTGGAAACCCCGCGGGTGGATTCAAAAGCGTCAGGCGTTTCCCATTCCATGGCCAGCACGGTGACGTTGTCGCTGTGCTCGCCGCCGGTGCGCAGGGCGTTCTCGACCAGGTCGGGCACCGCGTCGGACACGCCTTTGCTGGCCAGCTGGCGCACGATCTCGGCGTCGCTGAGGCTACCCCAGAGGCCGTCGGAGCACAGCAGCAGCTTGTCGCCTTGCTGCAGGGTGACGGGGCCGGCAACGTCGAAGACGGGCTTGGTGGGCGAGCCCAGGCAGGTAAAGAGGATGTTGCGGTTGATGCGCTCGAGCTTGATGACGCCGGCGCTTTGTTGTTCAAGGTAAGAATGGTCGCGGGTGCGCGTGAGCAGTTCGCCGTCGCGCACGACGTACAGGCGCGAATCGCCGCAGTGCACCCAGGTGGCGCCCGTGCCCTGCAGGATGGCGGCCACCAGCGTGGTGCGCGGGGTGTCCAGCATGCCTTTTTCGCTGGCGTAGCGGATGATCTGGTGGTGCGCCGCCATCAGGGCGGTGGAGAGGAATTCGGTGGTGTCCTCAATGACGGGGCGCGCTTCCTTCTGGTAGAGCGCCGAGATAGTCTGCAGGGCGAGCTGGGCCGCCACTTCGCCTTCAGGGTGGCCGCCCATGCCGTCGGCCAGCACGAAGAGGCCCGATTCACGCGTGTAGCAATAGCCCATGCGGTCTTCGTTCTTCTCGCGCCCGCCTTTGCGGCTGACCTGAAAGACTGAGAATTTCATTTGAATTTGGTCGCGTAGCCGGTGGCCTTGCGCGCGGATTTTTTGGTGTCGGACACCATGTTGTCAAACTGCAGACGAACTTTTTCGCTGACGGTAAGCTTGGTGTAGCGGCGCTCGCCTTCCCGGCTCAGCTCTTTTTGCAGGGCGAAGACCGACTGGGGCCGTGACAGCGGATCGAGGGACATGCACCACTCTACAACCTCAATGAGGTTATCGGAATAGACGCCGCGCAGCCGCGACAGGGCAAGCGACAGACGGTCTTTTTCGAGGCGCTGGGGCGCGTCGTTGGGCGGATAGCCCTGCATGGTGGCGTAAATGCAGGCGCCAATCGCGTAAATATCGGTCCAGGGGCCCATGGAGGAGTCGCGGCGGTACATCTCGGGCGCGGCGAACCCGGGCGTGTACATGGGGCGGATGAAGTTGCCTTCCTTGCTCAGCACCTCACGGGCGGCGCCGAAATCGATCATGACGGCGCGGTTGTCGTCGGTGATGAAGATGTTGGCGGGCTTGATGTCCAGGTGCAGCATCTTGTGCTGGTGCACGATGCGCAGGCCGCGCAGGATTTCGTCGAACAGCGAGCGTATGGTCGATTCGCGAAAGACCTTCTGCTTTTTGAGCTCGCGGGCCGTGATGATGAAGTCCTGCAGGGTGCCGCCCTCCAGGTAGTTCATCACCATGTAGACGGTTTCGTTCTCACGGAAGAAGTTCAGCACGCTGACCACGGAGCCGTGCGAAATCTGGGCGAGGGAGCGGCCTTCCTCGAAGAAGCTCTTGAGCCCCAGCCGGTAGAGCGAGAGTTTTTCGGGCTGGACCTGGGGAAGCAGTTCACCCGGGGAGCGGCTGGCGAGAGATGAGGGCAGGTATTCCTTGATGGCGACCTGCTGGCCCTCGTTGTCGACGGCCAAGTAAACTACCCCGAAGCCCCCGGCCGAAAGCTTTCGCACAACACGATAGCCACCAATCACGGTGTCGGGCGGCAATGGTGCAGGCTTGACCTTTGACATAATTTGGGGTTGCCCAGACGTGACAATGTCAAGCTGGGTCTTGTTTCTCTCTCTAGTCTAGTAAAGCGTATCTAAAAATGTCAGTTTACAGCATGACGGGTTATGCAACCGTGCAATCAAGCATGGCGCAATCCGCCCCGGAAACTGAATCGGGCCCGGACGCCAGCTCCCGTCTGGGCGTCGAAATACGCTCCGTCAACAGCCGCTTCCTGGACCTGGCCTTCCGCCTGCCCGACGAGCTGCGGCAGGCCGAACCGGCGCTGCGCGAACTGCTGACCGGCAA
Source organism: Polaromonas sp. CF318 (assembly GCF_000282655.1). Taxonomy (GTDB): domain Bacteria; phylum Pseudomonadota; class Gammaproteobacteria; order Burkholderiales; family Burkholderiaceae_C; genus Polaromonas. The sequence continues at coordinate 34,957 of NZ_AKIV01000148.1, read as the reverse complement.
ACTCAAGCGCGGCAAGGTCGAAATGCGGGTCTCGCTGGAAAGCGCGTCGTCGGGCAACCTGCGCGCGCCCTCCTCGGCCACCTTGCAGCGCCTGGGCTCGCTGGAGGACAGCATCAAATCCTGGCTGCCGCAGGCCGGGGCGCTGAGCGTCGCAGATATTCTCAGAATTGCGACGAATGAAGACAAAAAACCACACGACTACAGCGAAGAGCTGCTCAAGCTGGCCAAAAAAGCCCTGAAAGAGCTGATGGCGGCCCGTGAACGCGAGGGCGCCCGCCTGGCCGAGATGCTGCTGGACCGCACGGCACAGCTGCGCGCCCTGGCCGCGCTGGCGGTGCCCATGGTTCCCAAGCTGGTGGAGCAGCAGAAAAACCGCTTCCTGGAGCGCTGGAAAGAGGCCATGGCCCTGTCCGACGGCAGCACGCTGCCGGAAATCGCCCAGGACCGGGCCCTGACCGAGGCCACGGCCTTCGCCATACGCATAGACGTCGCGGAAGAAATCACCCGGCTGTCGTCCCACCTCGACGAAATCGACCGCCTGCTGGCCAGCGGCGGGGAACTCGGCAAGCGCCTGGATTTCCTGATCCAGGAGCTGCACCGCGAAGCCAATACACTGGGCTCCAAATCCGCGTCCCTGGAACTGACCCGCATCTCAGTGGACATGAAGGTGCTGATCGAGCAGATCCGCGAGCAGGTCCAGAACATCGAATAGCCCCTCGGCCACCCTCTCATATATATAAGCACTCACCGCCCCGAACGCATGGACTATCCCGGAAACCTATTTGTCGTGGCCGCCCCCAGCGGGGCGGGCAAATCCAGCCTGGTCAAGGCCCTCATGGAGCTGGATTCCCGCATCCAGCCCTCGGTATCGCACACCACCCGGCCCCCGCGCGGCCAGGAAAAACACGGCAGGGAGTACTTTTTCCTGTCCCCCGAGGAGTTCGACGGCATGGTGGCGCGCGACGCCTTCCTGGAATGGGCCCACGTGCACGGCCACCGCTACGGCACCTCGCGCCAGACCATTGAAGAGCGGGTAGCCCACGGCGCCGACGTGATCCTGGAAATCGACTTCCAGGGCGCCATCAACATCAAGCGGATTTTTTCCAATGCGGTGCTGGTCTTCATCCTGCCGCCCAGCTGGGAGGAATTACGCTCCCGCCTGCAGCGGCGTGGCGAGGACAGCCCCGAGGTCATCGAGTTGCGGCTCAAAAATGCCGCCCTGGAGATGGCCCAGGCCCGGGAATTCGACTTCGTTATAATCAACGAGTTGTTTGAGCGGGCGGTTTTCGACCTGAAAACCATTGTGCATGCCCAGCGGCTCAAGTTTTCGGCCCAGCGGCGTGCCCGTGCCGAGACCTTCCAGGCCCTTCAAATTCCCTGATTTCAGCGCTTTTTTCCTTATCGATCACACCGGAGATCACCATGGCCCGCATTACCGTCGAAGATTGCCTCGAGAAAATCCCGAACCGCTTCCAGTTGGTGCTGGCCGCCACCTATCGCGCACGCATGCTCAGCCAGGGCCATGCCCCCAAGATCGAAAGCAAGAACAAGCCCGGCGTGACCGCCCTGCGCGAAATCGCCGAAGGCAAAATCGGCCTCGAAATGCTGAAAAAAGTCCCCACCTGAGACACCGTTCAGCTTCGCAAAAAGCACCGAATATCGGTGCTTTTTTCATTTCCACCCTCTAAAGTCCATTTTTTTCACGTTTTATTCATGCCGCGATACATTTAAGGCATGAGCGCCATGCTTTCGCCTGTTGTTGCCAGCAAATCGACCCCGGCCGCCGCCAATGCCGCTGCCGCGAGTTTTGCCGCGCTCACGGCCAGGCTGGACTACATGAGCGCCGCCGACATCGATAATGTCCGCCGCGCTTACCGCTTTGCCGACGAGGCCCACCTGGGCCAACTGCGCAACAGCGGCGAGCCCTACATCACCCACCCGATTGCCGTGGCGCAGCAGTGCGCCGAATGGAAGCTCGATGCGCAAGCCCTGATGGCGGCCCTGCTGCACGATGCGATTGAAGACTGCGGCGTCACCAAACCCGAGTTGATAGACCGCTTCGGCGCCCCGGTGGCCGAGCTGGTGGACGGGCTGACCAAGCTCGAAAAACTGGAATTCAACACCCGCGAGGAAAACCAGGCCGAGTCCTTTCGCAAGATGCTGCTGGCCATGGCGCGTGACGTGCGGGTCATCCTGATCAAGCTGGCCGACCGCACCCACAACATGCGCACACTGGGCGACGTACCGCGCGCCAAGTGGACGCGCATCTCGCGCGAAACCCTGGACATCTACGCGCCTATTGCCCACCGCCTGGGCCTGAACACGACCTATCGCGAACTGCAGGATCTCTCCTTCCAGCACCTGCACCCCTGGCGTTACGCCACCCTGACCAAGGCGCTGCAAAAGGCCCGCGGCCGCCGGCGCGATGTGATCAAGCGGGTCCAGGGCGAGGTCGAGTCGGCTTTTTCCAATGCGCAAGTGCCCGTGGTCATCTCGGGGCGCGAAAAGACGCTGTACTCCATCTACCGCAAGATGGACGAAAAGCACCTGTCCTTCGCCCAGGTCACCGACCTCTACGGCTTTCGGGTGATCGTGAAGGACCTGACCGCCTGCTACACGGCCATGGGGGTGCTGCACCAGCTCTACAAGCCGCTGCCGGGCAAGTTCAAGGACTACATCGCGATACCCAAGATCAACGGCTACCAGTCGCTGCACACCACGCTGGTCGGCCCCTTCGGCACCAACATCGAGTTCCAGATGCGCACCGAGGCCATGCATGTGGTGGCCGAGTCCGGCGTGGCGGCCCACTGGCTCTACAAGGCCACCGACCCGGACAGCGACGCCTCGCAGCGCCTGGGCACGCAGTGGCTGCAGTCGCTGCTCGACATACAGCAGGAAACGCGCGACGCGGCCGAGTTCTGGGACCACGTCAAGATCGACCTGTTCCCCGAGGCGGTGTATGTTTTCACGCCGAAAAGCCAGATCATGGCCATGCCGCGCGGCGCGACCATCGTCGACTTCGCCTACGCCATCCACAGCGACGTGGGCCACCGCGCCGTGGCCGCCAAAGTCAACGGCGAGCAGGTGCCGCTACGCTCCGAACTGCACAACGGCGACGTGATCGAGATCATCACGGCTTCCGTCTCCAGCCCGAATCCGGGCTGGCTGGGCTTTGTGCGCACGGGCAAGGCGCGTTCCAAGATTCGCCACCACCTCAAGACCATGGCGCTGTCTGAATCGCAGGATCTGGGCGAAAAAATGCTGGCCCAGGCGCTGCGCGCCGAGGGCATAGAGCGCGAGCGCCTGCCCGAGGACGACGAGGCCCACCACGCCACCTGGGAAAAAATCCTGCGCTTTACCGGCAACCGCTCGCGCGCCGACCTGCTGACCGATATCGGCCTGGGCAAACGGATCGCCAGCATGGTCGCCAAGCGCATCGTGACCCTGCTGGCCGAGACCGGCGAAAAACCCAATGCGCTCTTGATGAGCCGCGAGCGCTACACGGCCCACGAGTCGGTGTCGCAAGGCGGCCTGGTGATAGACGGCAGCGAAGGCGCCTCGGTGCAGTTCGCGCCCTGCTGCCGGCCCATCCCGGGCGACGGCATCGTCGGCTACCTGGGCCGCGGCGAGGGCTTGGTCATCCACACCGACGACTGCGCCGTCGCCAAGCGCCTGCAGCACCGCGACAGCGAGCGCTTCATCGCGGTCGACTGGTCGGACGAGCCGGTGCGCACCTTCGAGACCAACCTGCTGGTCACGGTGTCCAACGGCAAGGGCGTGCTGGCCAGGGTGGCGGCCGCGCTGGCCAGCGCCGAGGCCGACATCACCCACGTCGACATGGAGCAGGAGCCTTCACACGACGCGACCGACCTGCGCTTTGGCGTGGCGGTGCGCGACCGCGTTCACCTGGCCTCGGCCCTGCGCAGCGTCAAGCGCACGCCCTCGGTCCTGCGGGTACAGCGCGCCAAGTCAACAGGCTGAGTCGCCGACTAGCCCGCCGCCCGCTCATCGGGCGCCGGGTAGTCCACCTTGAGCACTTCCAGTGTCTGCAGGCCTTGCGGCGTCTGCAGGCTCACCTCATCCCCCACGCGCGACTTGAGCAGCGCCCTGGCCACGGGCGAGATCCAGCTGATCTGCCCCAGGGCGCTGTTGGCCTCGTCGATTCCGAGTATGGTCACGACGCGCTCGACGCCATCGTCATCGGCATAGGTCACGGTGGCGCCGAAGAAGGCCTGGTCGCTGCCGTGATGGATGGAGGGATTGCTGACTTCCGCGATTTCCAGCCTTTTTGTCAGGAAGCGGATGCGCCTGTCGATTTCGCGCAGGCGCTTTTTGCCATAGTGGTAGTCGCCGTTCTCCGAGCGGTCGCCGTTGCTGGCGGCCCAGTGGACGATCTCGACCATCTTGGGTCGCTCGTTGTCTATCAGGTCCAGCAACTCACCGCGCAGGCGCTCGTAGCCCTGCGGCGTGATGTAGTTTTTGCCGCCGCCGGGCAAGGGTGCGAGCGCGGGCTCGTCGTCCTCGGACTCATCGGTTTCTTTGGTAAAGGCTTTGTTCATGCTCGGCCACCTTAGCATTCATGGCCGCCAACCGCGAATGCCCCTAAAAATCTTCCATCCTCAGGACCAGGGGATTGTCAGGCGTGTAGTTCACGCCCGCCACGACCAGATCGGCGGCCCGGGCGTGGATCATCTCGGCATCCAGCTCATAGGCTTTTTTCAGGGGATCTCCCGGCGCAGCGCCGAAAAATTCCTGCATCACCTCGCGTGAAATCTTCACGGGAATCGCCTGGCCCGCGTGCGAAATCCCAAAACTGAGCCACTCGCCGTGGTCCTCGACCTTCAGTGCTTCCATGTCTCTCCTCCGGAATGAGCATCCAGAATAACGGAGCACCCGCCGGCCGTACAGCCCATACAGCACCGCCCGGCCCCAGGAAAACCACTAAAACCCAGGCAGAAAGAAAAATAGCCTAGAGGGGTGAGCCTCTAAGCTATTGAAATCACTTATAAAAGTGGTGCGGCTGGCAGGAATTGAACCCACGACCCCTTGGTTCGTAGCCCGAAAAATTGAGATAGCTTGTAATTAAATCAACGACTTACGGACGCCCACACGTTCACGCAGTCAGCATCGATCCCCATAGAGCAGGGACAACTCACGCAAAAGTCACGCAGCGCCTGATGCCCGCGCCACTCATAAAAAACCCCGCTGACCGTGAAGCCAGCAGGGTAATCCCGGTAGGTCAGGCCGGGAGGAGACAACTGCGAAGCTGTTTAGGCGGTTGGCGCCTCTGTGAAATCCACATAAAACTTCTGGCCCACCGTGAACTTGCCAAACAACGCCGGGTTGGCAATGTTGATCGACAGGTTGGCACCGGGGGAGAACTTGGCAAAGGTGTTGTCCTCGTCGCTGCCGTCGTCCGGATATTTGGACGCGGCGACGGCGTGCATGGTCAGCGTCTCTTGCGATTTGGCCTTGTCGGGGCCGTAGAAGTGCTCCTGAACGAAGCCGACTTGGAGTTTTGCGCGCATGGTTCGCATGGTGGTGCTTTCAAAAAAGTTGATGTGCCAGCTTCTTAATCGTGGTGAGCCGGCGAAACCGGAAACACTACTTGGCTGGCACCACCCTCAAAGAGTCGTACTTGTCGTAGCAGGCGCCGAGTTCGGCGCGGAGGGTGTCGGCTCGGGCAGCTTCCCCTTCAAGAAATCCTGAATCCGGTCCTGAAAGCTCGGCCCCAGTGGCGCCTTGACAAGCGGGGGTATCGGCGGGCCGGCGTTCGGGACGCTTGCGCAGCTCACCAAGAGCAACAACGAGGCGAGCGTTAATGGCATTGATTTTTTCATCTTTGGCTTTCGTGATTTGGGCGGACGCCTCCTGCCGGCGCTCGCCAACGCGGAAGTTTTCCTTAGCGGCAGCCAGGTCGCGCTGGGCGATCACGCCCACGTGCGCCTTCCAGCCGCCAGCGGCACCAACGACCAGCAGCAAGCCGGCCAGCACCAGTTGCAGAGCAAGGCTCATGGGTAAAAAACCCGGTTGCCGGAGCCAGGCGCGCGGGTGGTCCAGTGGCTCCACCGCGGCGTGGCGCTGGGGTGCTCGATGTACAGGCCATGGAACACCAGGCGGTCCTGGTTGGCCATGAGCCAGGCGTCGATCTCGCCGTCAGGGTCGTAGCGGTCGACGGCCTGGCCCTGCTTGTGGCTGCTATTGGCGGCACCCTGGGGGCAGTCTTGCGGCCGGAAGCCGCCGAAAGTCTGGCCACTCACGCCGCTGCCAGTGGCGGGGTTGTCGGGGAAGGCCACGCCGGCATCGGACATTTCCACCTCCAGGGCTGCGCAGGCGGCCAGCAGCTTGGTGGCGTTCTGTTCGCGGGTGGGGGTCCAATCGGGAGAGTTGCGGTGCGGACCGACGTATTGGTTCAGGGTGATCATGGTGCGTCCTTGGTCAAAACTCACTGAGGGGAGCCGGCGCGCTCGCGCTTTCGGGTGGGCCGTGGCGCCACTGGAAGGAATCGGCGCAGAGCATGAAGAGCACGGCCGCGGCAAACAGCGTGACAGCCCAGTCAGGGAACTGCCCGAGCAGCGGAGCCAAGGCCAGGCCGCTGGCCGCCATCAGCAGCATCACGTACTGGATGCCAACCCTGAGGCGCACCTGCTTGTCGATCTTGTCGAGCCGGCAGATGCATACCGACACGATGGCCACGCAGATCAGGAATGTGATGCCGGCAGGCAGGTGGGCTGCGTTCATGGTTTGGGCCCCCTGAGCTGGATGAGCAGGTCAATGAAGGTGCCGACCTTGCGGCCGATTGCGGAGAGCACAGCGGGCCATTTGTCGGCCACAAACCCGAGGCCAAAGGACAACGGGGTAAAGAGCCAATGCTGCTGGACGCTGGTGAAATAGGCGGTGACCAGCATGGAGACCGGCACCGTCAGCATCACCGCCAACGTGGCGTAGCCGAAGAAGAAGAGGAAGGCCCCGAGCCGGCCACGGGTTTCCGCCTGCATCAGCGCCACCGCGGCGCCACCCATGGCACCTATGCCGATCACCACATAAGGCCCGACAACGGCCGCGACGGATGCGCTGAAGATCAAAGACGCCAGCATCGTGATGACGGCGACCGGCGTGAGATCTGTTTGGTTCATGGGCTGGGCGTTGCGCTTGGTTACAGCCCCACTTTATTCAGCATGCCGGCCAAAAAATAGGCCAAATTGCGACTACTTCTTTCAGCCAATGCGGTGGCGGCTGACCACACTTTGCGCCGCTGCCCGTCTCAAGTTAAGGAAAACTGAGACGATTTCAGGGAGGCTAGGCGGAATGCCCGCCACGGCCGCCATGAGCGTAAAAAAGCCCGCGTGCGGCGGGCTTCAATGAGGCGGGAGCAGGTTACTTCTTACATTCGAGCCAGGGTAGCGAGGTGATACTACCCTTCGTTATGCATTCGGGTTCTGTCGGGTTGGGCCAGAACATGAAGGCGGCCACAGCGGCAACGAACAAGATGGCGGGCAGGATCAGGGGCTTCATGCCGCTATTTTAGGCTACCGCCCGGCCGTTGGCCAGCTCGACATAAAATGCGGCCATGGATAAAAACCGCAAACTCAAGGTCTTTGAATGGTTAGTCATTGCCGCCTTTTGCGTTGGCGGTCTCTTTGCCTTCTCCGTCACCATCAACCGCCGCGGTGAATGCTTCGAAAAAGTTGTCGATGGAAAAATCGAGAAAGTTTACGTGCGCAACAGGCTGTACGGCTGGCCCTCAGAGGTTTACGGACTGGATAGGCCCTGCCGGTGAAGATTCGCCAAAAGCAGAATGATCACTTTCGCTGAGGCTTAGAAATTGACAGGGGACTGGATCAGCCCTGCCGCGTTCGCCCCACCAACAGAGAACTGCGAGTAAGTCTTGTTGTTGCTGACTCGGTTTGTGCCAGAGTCGTTGTAAACAGCCGCATCCAGCACGCCGCCCGTGATGCTGATGTCTGTCGATCCGTTCTGAAACCGCACCAGCCCAGCCGATGAGCTGTCGCCATAGATGTGGCAACCAATGAAGGTGTGGCCATTCGTCACGGCGTCAGCGAGGATGTTGTGGTTTCCGTTATGGTTGATATTGACGCCCGAAAAAATGCCGTGGCCGTTATTACCGCCGCCAACCAGCTTCACGCCGTAGGTGTTTTGGATGATCGTGCCGCCAGTGAAGATAGTATTCCCGGCGCCTATTTGCACGCCCGTGATGTTCCACGATGCGTTGAAGTTGCTCACCGTGTTGTATTCGGCGGCCGAATCGTTGTCAATCAGCAGGCCCACACGGTTTTCCGTGCCCCAGCAGTCGGTGATCTGTCCTTGGTCTCCTTTTGAGCCGGCGAACAGTCCAGCGGCGATGTGAATGCCGGCAGTCTGAAACAGGGTGGCACCGACCTCGGAAACGCGGTATTTGTTGCAGCCAGAGATAACCAGCCCCTCCTCTGCGCCCGTGTCGCCAGAGCTGACAAGCAACCCCTTCAGGACGACAGGGCCACGGAATGTCCAGCCGTCCACAGTGGTGGCGGTGAACATCTTCTTGCTAGGGTCGGTGTGGGTGATCGTGGCGCCCTTGAAGTCCCAAAGCTGGTTTGCCTTGATGGCAATGGTTCCGTCCATACGGTACGTGCGGGCGGAACATTCGACAACAGGAAAGACTGATGCAGCGACGAAAGCCGCTGACACATCACCCGAGCCAGTCGCGCCGAACCAGTCCACACTTACCGCCCCGGAGTAGATCCGCTTCCAGCGGCCCGAACCTGAAGTAGGGGCAATGACCGTTCCGCCGTCGTCTGCCGCAGCACTTGCGCTATCAAAATAAAAGCGCCCTCCGCCGCCATCGCCCGGAGTGAAATAGCCGAGCAAATCCACCTCGCAGTTGGGCGTTACGGTGAGAGATTTTAGGGTGGAGATATTTGCGACGATCATTCTTATGCGTCCTTTCCGCGTGTGTCGATATACCCGATAGGAACAATTCGTAAGGTAGTGGAGCCGGCGTTGGAGACCACCCGAATCTGGCTGCTCGCGTCAACGAGAACCTCTATCTGAGTGGAAGCTAGAACTAACCCAGCCCCCTGAGCACCTGTCTCCAGCGTGGTGAGAGGAGCGGCAGTATCACTTGCAGCCATCGACGTGGCAGCAGTTGGATTGATGTACACACCTATCGCGGCACTCGTGCGCTCGATGTAGATATTGCAAATTGCAATCGTATTCGGTGGGACGTTAAGAGTTGGCGTTGCCGGCGTCGTCCCCAAAGAGGTAGTTTCATAGTCAAGCGTCGGTGTTTTGAAGTAAAACCTATCGCCGACCTGTATGAATGGGCGGATCACCCCCCCAACACGCAACACCGAACCAATTCGACGCTTCGGGGTGTATCCAGCCGGCATCGTCGGAGCTGTGGACGAAAGCGAAAATACGACGTCAACAGAACCGTCTGAATCTTTACGGACCGGGAACGCGTGGTAAATGGCGTTTGTCAGTGAGCCGGTGTCAAGTCCACCATTCCCAGAGCCGGCGGCAAAGGTCGCGTCAAGCCGCTTAGTGAATGGACCTGTCAGCGACAGCATGTATGCGTTGGTACTGTCCGCAGCCATCCCGGAGGCGATGTCGATGTCGTTGGTGGCGTCAGACACGTTGTTTGACAACGTGAGCCCTGCCAGGTAAGACCGCAACACCGGAGGCGGCAATTGGTTCAACACCACGAAGTCTGTCCCGTCGTATTCGACGTTACAGAGCATGCTGGCAGCGAATGCGCCCACGGCGGGCAACTCCTTCGCGCCACTCGGACCATAGACCTTGAGCGACACAGCCCCGAGCCCGTTAACATTCAGCGTCGGGGTGGTCGAGGAATTTGCCGCATTGAATTTGACGCGGAACCGCTGACCCGCTTCAAGCACCGTTAGAGCCGGGACCAAAGTAAGGGTGTATGCCGTCGTGGTGCCGCCGGTGGTTCCTTTGTTGATATTCTCCTTAAGAAAATCAAGCATCGAGGCGAAGTCAACCTTCTGCTCCGCGTTGGTTTGAGTGCCGGATGTGACTTCGGCCGAGGTCGGAAGTACTGCTGCCATTTTTAGTTTCCTTTCACGCCCTGGATCTGGGCATCGATTAATCCTGTGGTGCCCACGCCAGCGGCGTACACCCCGATAAGAGGGCCGGAGGAGCCGGCCACCACCTTGTCCAACACCTTGTAGCTATCGGCTCCGCCAGGGGCCGCCTGCAAGGTCACCAGAACGTTTTTTATTGAACGGAATGACTTCGTGAGGGGCAGGCGCGTGCCGATCGCAGCAATGACCGCATCGTTCACATATTCGAGTTCGTCCTCGACATCGATCTGCAAAGTCAGCTCACGAATCGCGCCACGAACGGAGCCAGCCTGCGTGGTGATTCGCAGCTCGATATCTCCCTCGGAGATGTTCTCGATTGCGCCTGGCCAGGTTGCCCGATCGGTAGCAGCGGGCCAATACAGATCAGAATCTGCACCCCACGCATAGGCGTCGTCTGGCCCCCAGTAGAGGCCTTGCGTCGTGTAGCAGTACTCGATGGTGTAAGACTCACCTTCGACTTCGACCTGTAGAGTCAAACGAGCGCCGCGTTGATCTGCGCCCACGCGGTAGGTGGTCGTGTAGACCATTTGCAGATACGTCGATCCAGGCCAGACCAGAGCGGCGTCCTCTTTCCAGTAATTCCCGGTGTCTTGCCCCCAAAACAGTCCACCGGAATCATCCGCTACCAGGTCGCCACCACTCACGGTGCCGTTAACCTTGACGCCAGGAAAGCCCGCGGCCTTGTCGTCATACTCGTCAATCAAGTTAATAACGATAGGATCGCCAAGATTAGTAACTATGGGGGCAGCATTGGCGCTCTCGTTGCCAGACGTGTCTATCGCCTTTATCAAAAGCGTGACCTGACCAGGCGGCAGAATCTCGGGGGTCCAAGGGGATTCCGTGACGAGGCCAATGTGCAACGGCGTGGCGGTGCCCCAGGCCCTGTTTTGCGAATAGTTGAAGCGCACCTGGTAGCCGGCCAGATCGACATCCGTAACAGCCGACCACGCTAGCGACGTTCCGTTGATGGTGAAAAAAAGAACGTCCGACGGTGGTGCCGTCTTGCCGACCACCCGATGCACGACCAGCGGGCACCAGTCGCCCTTGCGCCCCAGCATGGTGACGCAGCGGCCACGGAAGAGCCTCACATCGCCGTCGACCAGAGCGCCAGTGAATGCCTCGACATCTTCACCACGGGACGGCGGCAAGACTTCCCAGTCGTCTGAAGTGTCGGCGGCGCTCTTGTGCTGCCACTCGATCTTGCCGCCGTTGAGTACATATATGTTGGTCACGGCCGCCCAGCTCAGGCGCACGCGGCTGATGATGGTGCCATCTCCAAGACGCTGCAGCACGTTTGTGCCGCTCTCGGCTACCACGTCGGTCACCACGGGGATGGTTATGGCGTCAGGCAAACTGCTGTTCGGCAGGTCCACCGCCGCGCTTGCCTTGGAATAATCCCACTCCCACACCTCGGGGCCGGTCTCCTGCAGGGTGTATGTCAGAGTGTTTTTGTCATGCTCACGGCGCAGGTTGGTGAAGACCTTGTTGACGTAGCCAGGCCGGCGCAGGTTGACATTGATTGTTTGCAGCGGTGCGCTGTCGTAGCCCTTGAGCGTGGTGCCTAGCTGCAGCGTCAGCGGCTGGCGGGCGCGCGTGAGGCGCTGCCAGGCGATCATCTGACAGCGGCGCGAGTCGTTTACCAGCTCAAAGTTGGCTTCCGCCGGCAGCGATTCGTCGCCGTCCTGGGCCTTATAGAAGTCACTGGTGATCAGGCCGTAGCCCGTGCGGATGTAGCCGTTCGAGGCGTCGACAAACTGCCCCTTGATGCCGTTGAACAGGTCGCGCTTGGCGGTGCGCGGCAGGATCGAAATTGCGGCGGAGTCCAGGGTATCTTCGTCAATGTCGAGGGTGGGCTCTTTGTAGTAGCCGGCAACGATCTGCCACTGGCCGCTGATCCAGACGGCGTCGCCGTCCATGGCGTCGAGGATGTGGTTGAAGTTGTCGAGCGGGGTGGCAGCGCATGTGAGTTGCCCATTGCAGGTGTAGCGGGCGCCGACCTCAGTGGCGCTGAAAGAAACCGCCTCGTCGGACACATTGGCGCTCGCCAGCAGCTCGTCGGCGTTGATCTCGCTGGAGAGCGTCTTGGGCGCGAAGCCGCTGTCGACGTTGAACCACCTGGCCAGGACTGGGGGGTTCTGCGTCCAGGCTGTCAGACCGGTACGCGGGTCGTAGGCCTTGGCGCCGCGCGTGACCGCGCTAAGGTTGGGAATGCCGATCTGGCCCAGGACGTTGAAGTCGGCCTCGACCACGCAGGTCAGGTAGCAAATGCCGGTTCCCTTGCGGGTGGCGTCCCATGCAGTGGGGATACCTGCCTGAGCCGCCGCAGCGATGAGCTCGGGCGCTGCGGTCTGGCCTGGGGCACCAAGGTATTTCTTGATGTAGAAAAGCGGCTGCCGAACGACGACGGTATATGTGACCTGCAGATCCAGGATGTTGCCATCGGGGTCCGGGTCAACGTCTTGCGTGGTGGTGAGTACATTGCCGACGACGGTGTAGCCAATGGTGTTGAGGTAAACGCCATCGCGGTAGCTGCGGACAGAGTCTACCCGCGCGGGCGCGTCGATCAATACGCAAGTGGTTCCGGCTGGCCCACCTGGGAAGGCCGTGGTGAAGTTGTGGCTGACGACTCGCAAATATTTGTCTGGAGCAACGACCGCACCACTGCCGTCGAGGGTGACGGGCTCATGGTTGAACATGACGGTCTCGACTTCATCGCACTCATGCCCAGCCAGCACGACGGCAAAGGCGTGGAAGTTGCGCAGCGGGCCGTAGGTGAACCAGCACACCAGCGGGCCGCTGGCCTCGTCGCGGCCCAGGATCATATTGCGCGGCTGGATGCCGGTGCGCAGAACGCTGGTGCGGTCAACCAGCCCGGCGTTATAGGCGGCGCGCTGCTGTTCGGCGGCGGCGCGTTGGGCGGCCTCTGCCTTCTTTTGCGCGCGGCTGGACATGGCGCTGCTGATGGCCAGAGAGGCAATAGTGAACACCACCTGGGTGACGGTGATGCTGGCGAGCCAGGTGGCGATGGCGGTGCCTATGGCTGCTGGCATGTCAGACCTTCCAGGCGGCGCTGGCCACCGAGATGGGGAGCAGAACCATGCCCTGCGGGCCAGGGGCCGCGATCTGGGCGCCTACGCAGATGCCCAGGGCCTGGGGGCCGTAGGGCTCGACCATCTCAAACATGACCAGATCGCCACGGCCGGCGAGTGCAGGCGTTTGCATCGGCTCGCCCATCACGGTACAGGTCAAGGCATGCAGGCCTCCAGCGGCGGCGATGAAGCGCGCGGCTCCGCGCTGGCTGGTGTATTTGCCGCGCCAGGGCGCGATGGCGTCTGTGCCCGTCATGGCAATCACCGCGCCGGCGGCGAAAGTGCAGCAGTCGTGCTGCCCCCATATGAACGGCGTGCGCTTGACGGCGGCCAGGTGCTCGGTCAGGCGGCGGGGCCAGTCTGGGTAGCGGGTCATCGCATCTGGCTTTCTTTGGAGAAGATGACGATTTCGGCGTTCTCCATCGCCTCGATGCCCAGGAAGAAGTTGTCGGTGGGATCGATGGTCAGTTGGTCGGGGTGGTTGAAAAGCAGCTTGCGGGGGCGCTGCCAATCGGCCATGCGGTTTTCGGCGGTGACCTTGATGGTGGCCGTCTGGCGGCCCAGCATGATCGTGGGCACGTCAAGGTGGCCCTGCCATGCCATGGGGTCCACGCACAGCGTGGCGCCGTCCAGGAAGGCCCACAGCACGGTTACGGGCCGGCCCTGATACTCCTCCTGCTGGGCCTGGGCCAGGGCCTCGTCGGTGACGCCGGATAGGGTGAAGGTCAGGCCTTCCACCTGGTCGGGCGTTTCGATGGTTTTTTCGATGGTGCCGATACCGCGGGCGGCCAGCCAGGTGTGACCGTCGTACTCGATGTTGAAGTCAGTGCCGGCGAGGTAAACGGTTTCGGAATCAAACTCCAGCTTGAGCAGCGGGAAGCACGGCACATGCTCGCGCTGGACGGCGTCGACAACATCGGAGGCCAAGCCGCGCGCGCTCATGCGAAGACCTCCTCAAACTCGATGGTGAAGGGCTCGTACATGGCGCTGCTGCGCGGGGCGTGGAAGACGTCGGACAGGACAAACAGTGCCGTGGGCTTGATAAGCGTGACGGGAGCGTCTGCCAGCGCCTGGGCACGCAGCCGTGAGGGAATGAGCACCGTCATTTCGCCGGAGCCGTTGGCGGTGGCAAGTTCGCAGTTTTCAATCAACTGGCCGTTGATGGAAAACATGTCGCCAGCCAGCAGCGTGGCGCCGGCGCCGCAGCCCTTGAACACAACACTGATGCCGAACTGGGCCACGGTAGTTTTAACAGCCACGCCGGTGGTGGTGATGGTGCCGGCGGGCACGCCCTGGGCATCGGCCACGCCAAACTTGCGCATGTCCCATAGGCTGACGCGGTGCTCTTTACCATTGAGCTTGCGCAGGAAGCCGAGCAGCAACTGCCGGTTGACGGACTTGTCCTCAGGAAACATCATGGCCATCTGCCAATGGGCGCCAGGCTGGCCGCTGGTTTGCTGGCCGCCGCCGAGCACCGAGCGCTCGACGATGTCGGTGTTTTGCAGCCATAGGTCGGCCTGCTGCGGCACAAAGGCCCGAGTGCTGGGCCATGCGTAGGTGGTCATCCGAAGCGCCTCCGGCGGTTGCCCTCGACCACGTCGCCAACAGCCTCGGCACGGGCGCGGCGGTAGCCTTCATAGGCCTCCGCGCGGCTTACGCCGGCGCCGAAGCTGTAGTTGTTGATGACGGTGCCGCCGACCTTCTGGCCCTTGGTGTGGTCAGTGACGGTTTCGTCGGGGTGCAGGATGGCCATGAAGCCGCCCTTGCCGTCAATGCCGCCAGCGCGCAGGCCTGGGCCGGTGCTGCCGCCGCCGTCAAAGCTCATCAGGCGGTCCATACGGGCGAAGTCGCCTGTGGCCAGTGCCGTGGTGTCGCCGGCACCGAAAAAACTCCCAGCAAGGCCGAACAGGTCGGCGATGCTGGGGCCACCGCCGAGGCCCTTCATCGCGCCGGACATGGCGTCCTGGCCCATCTGGACGATTGGACTGATGACGGGCTGCAGGATGGCCTTGGAAAACTGGGCCTTGAGTTCGCTCAGGAAGACATCGCTGAAGCTCTTGCTGTTGCGGAAACCGTCCAGCACGCCGTCGCTGATGCTTTCGCTGATGGTCTGGGTACGACGCTTTGCGTCTTCGGCCTCGGTGGCGAGGATCTCCTTCTGTGCGGAATCGCCATTGATCAGGCGCTCCTGCCGCAGAAGGTTGATCTTGCGCTCCAGTTGCGCGACTTCGGCCTCGTTGCCCTCGACGCCCTGGGCGATAAGCAACAGCTCTTCCTCGCGGGCGATGTTGGCGTCCAGACGGGCCATGCGCAGCAGGTTGATCGCTTCGGCGCTGAGGCCGATTTCCTCATTTTGTTCGCGCAGGGCCTGGTTGCTCTTGACGAGTTGCTCGTTGTCGGCCGCCAGGGCCTCCAGGTGCTTCTGGGTAATTTCGGCGTTCTTGGCGCGGGCCTCGCCGATCTTCTGCTCCAGCTCAAGCTGGGCTTTGATGGCGGGCTGAAGGCTCAGCAGCTTGGCCTG
The DNA here is from genome assembly GCF_000282655.1 of Polaromonas sp. CF318. Taxonomy (GTDB): domain Bacteria; phylum Pseudomonadota; class Gammaproteobacteria; order Burkholderiales; family Burkholderiaceae_C; genus Polaromonas. Next base: position 19,241 of record NZ_AKIV01000148.1, on the reverse strand, counting down.
CTCTGCCGTCAAGGTCTTGAGGTTGATGGTGCCCTTGGCATACATCGTGTTGAGGCGGTTCCAGTCCTCGGTGAAGGTGCCGGTGAGGCCTGCAAGCTCCAGTACCAGCTTGGCCTGCTCCTTGAGTTCCTTGTTGGCCGCCGCGGCGCCTGAGCCGTCTGACACTACAGGAGCCTGCGTCTTTGCGGTGGCCAGGCGGCGCCGGCGCGTGAGGGCGTCGCTGGTGTCGCCGTTGTCGCGCAGTGCATCCGTCGCTTGCCGAATACGCGAAACCTCTAGCAAGTCATCAATCTTGAAAATGTCTCGCTGAATGGAGTCAGATTCCCCGCGCTTGTTTGCCGCCAGGCGCCTGTCCAGTTGGCTCACGAACTTTTGGCTTTCGACCCTGGAGGCGAAGGCCTGCGCCTCGCGCTGCTTGTCTTGCAGCGCGCTTCGTTCTCCCAGCAGCTTGTTGATGTCCTGGCCAGGGTTGCCCGTGAGGCTTGCGCCGCGCATGAGCCCAAGCTTTTCCGCTGCCATTTGCAGGGCGGAAAGCCCAGGCACCAGCGAAACAACGCGCTTGATGCCCTCCTCGATAACCGTCCATACCTGTCCGGCAGACTTGAGCTTCAGGAACGTTTCCAAAAGATCGTTGAGTGTCGGCAACAGACCGCTAGCAAGCGAGACCTTGGTGGCTTCGGCATTGAGCTCCAGCTTTTTCAGGTTGTCGTTGAATTCAGCGGCTTGCTTTGCCACCTCTGAGCCGTACACCGCGCCCAGGCCGGCAGCCTCTTTGCGCAGCCTGGCGATGCCCTCGCTGCCCAGATTGAGCAGCGGAATCATCTCCTCGCCGGACTTGCCGAATATCTTCTGCGCCAGCGCCGCCTTGGCCGCACCATCCTCATAGCCGGCAAAGCGGTCTGCCAACTCTCCCAGGATCTCATCCTGACTGCGCAGGCCGCCGGCGCCATTGGTCACTTCGATGCCAACCGCCTTGAATGCCGCTGCGGCCTCCTTACCGCCGCCCGCGGCTTCCGCCATGTTTTTGGACAGCTTAGTCAACCCGCCGCCGAGGGACTCGAAGGAAGTGCCGGTCACTTCACCGGCATAGCGCAATGCGCTCAGATTCTCGACAGTGATGCCGCTCTTTTCGCTCAGGTCATCCAGCCTGTCCAGCACATCGATTGCACCCTTGAGCGTGGCCGCGCTGAATACACCGGCGATGGCCAGGCCTATGGAGCCGAATTTCGCCGGGAGCGCCTGCGCCTGAGCGCCCAGGCCCTGCAGGTTCTTCTTGGCCGAGTCAAACGCTGCCTTGGTCTGGTCAACCGCTGAGAGGGCAATTTCTGCTTTGGCCATTATTTAGCCTTCGCCTCGTCGAAGAGACGCATTGCCTCGGACTCCATGGCCTGCACCATGTCGACTACCTCTACGCGCTGCGATGGGGGCACACCCTCCAGATCCAGAAAGAACGGCAAAGACGTGTAATCCAGCCCGAGCAGGCCGCCCATGCCAGCCACGCGCCACTGGGTCTTGCGCATGCGCCCGAACACATTGAACGCGTACACGTTCTCCGGCCATATGCCGTGCACATGGGGTGCAGGTGGCGCCTCGAGCTTGAGACCCATGGCTGCCAGCGCTGCGGAGGTAGTTGAGGTATCTTCCCATCCGTTAATCAGTCTGCTGACAGCCTCTAGGAGTTTTTTCTTTTGGAGTCCGTGAGTTCGCTCAGATAGGTTCTGAAAAACTCGCCACGCGACGGCGTGAAGCGGGCGAGGATGTCAGACAGGGCCGTCACCGAATACGGCACCGCTTCGCCTTTTTCGTCCTGAAACCCGGTCCATGATTCGATGACTTCGTCCAGATACTGGACATCGTCAACAGTCCCGGACCTCGCGATCCAGGCCCTGAGTTCGTCTCGGTTTTTATAGCGGTAGGTGACCTGCACGACGATGGGCGCCGAGAGGCCGGGCCGGCTGAGCGGCACGGGCGCAACAAAGGTCGGGTCGGCTACGATCTTGAACATGCGAAGCCGCCTTACTTGCAGTAGATGATGATGTCGTCGTTGCCCGTGCTGGGCACGCTGCGCAGGTCGTAGCCGATCAGGCGGCGGCCATTGACATCCGTCTTCTTGGGGTTGATGAGCTGGGCGGCCGAGAGAAACACACCCACGATGTAGCCGGAGGTGGTGCCATGCTCCAGGCTGATGGAGGACAGCGTGTTGGCCTTCACGCTGGCCATGTAGGTGACTTCCTGCGCGGCGGTCAGGTCCATCTCCAGGCTGCCGCTGACGGAGCGGCCGGTGATATCGATGTACTCGGCGCCCAGCAGAGGGGTGTATTGCACGTTGTTGCCTACGTCGACCTCCAGGCCACGGCTGGTGAAGGCGGTGCCGCCGGTGACGATGCCGGACGCGTAGGTGCCGCCGAACTTCACGTCGGCGGTGTTGGGATCGGTGATCACCAACGGAGTCTTCCAGCCCGTGAGCGTGGTGCTGGGGTTGGCGGCGGCAGTCAGGCCGCCATCCTTGCCCGTGAAACTGAACTGCATCGTCGGGCGGCCGGAGATGGACATGCTGAGTTTCACCGTGCCCTTGGCGCCGAGCAGTTTGTGCAGCGCGCCATCGTCGTAGTAATAGATGGTGGCGCTCTTCTGGCTTGCCGGGGTATCGGGGGCGTAGCCCTTCCAGGTCACGGTGCCTGTCTCGGCAAAGCCGCAGGCGCGCAGCAGTTCGCCCCATGGCGCGGCGGTGCCGGCGGTGCCGGAACCGGCCAACTCGACGGTGAAGCTGACCTCCACGAACGCGGAACCGACGAGCTGCTCGGATGCGCCGAAGTACGGCCGCACCAGGTCGCGGTCCACGTTCTGGGCATTCAGAGGATTGATGTTCTGGTCGGAAACCAGCAACGCATTGGCGGCGCCGGTGGGCACGGCGTCGGTGCCCTCGGTGGTTTCGATCTTGGCGAGAATGGCCGAGTTGCGGGTATAGCGTCCCATGATTTACTCCAGAGTGAGGTTGTTGGTGCGGTGCATGACCTTCAGGGTCAGGGTGACGCAGCAGAGGTTTTCTGCAGCCGCGGCAAAGTCGTATTCGAGTTCGGTGGGCATGAGGTCCATCACCAAGCCGCCCAGCGTCGGGTCCTGAGCCAGGCGGGCGTATACCTTGGCCAGCAGCGCGTCGACGGCGGCGTCGCCGCTGGTGGTGCTGGTATGGCGGGCATAGCACTCAATGGCGATGCCGGTGTCCCAGTCAACCGGCGCGTTGCGGATGGCGAAGCGCTCGATGTTGTTGGCGCCCTGGATGCGGACCACCACAGCGTCGGCCATGTCTTCCGTCACCGGGCGCAGCCTGGCACGATCCACCACGGCCGATACAGCCGTGGCCGCCTGCAGCGCCGTGACGATTGCCGCGACGATGGTGCCGAAGGCGGTCATGCTTTCTCCAGGAAGAGTTGGCTGACGCCGGTGCCGTCTGGTTCATGGGCCGCCACGGTGAAACTGAGGGCGATTGGGAAGCCCGGTTGACTGCCCTGAACGACCAATGCTTTGCCCTCCACCGAGGAAGGCACAGCGCTGGTGGCTATGGTGGCGACGGGTTGCGTGGAGGCCATGCCGGCCCCGCCCACGTCGCCAAACTGATAGGCCCTGTCGAAGATCAGCCGCACCTCGACCCCGTTGAGCGTTGCATCAACTGCAAACTCATCGGTGTCGAAAAATGTGGCGAAGTCCTCTTCAAAGGCCATGGTCAGCTTTGTTTTGCCAGCGAGTTGTAGTAAGCGTCGAAGTCGTCGCCGAACTTCGCGCGCATGGCCCCGTCCTTGTCCCACGCCTCGCGGGCATGGGCTTCGGCTTTGGCAGCGGCTTCCTGCAGGGCGTCAGCTTCAGCGCGGGCCTTTGCCTCGGCTTGTGCAGCCGCTGCTTTGGCCTTTGCTTCGGCCTCGGCGCAGTCAGCCAGGCCTTTGGGCAAGTCGTCGTTGCAGAGGAAGACTTCCCCTACCTTGAACTCGACAGGCTCAAGGGCCGTGTACCAGCCCTTCTGGCGCTCAATGGCCTTGAGCGCGTGCTTGCGCGCGCCGACCTGGGTCGGGCTGAGCCCCAGGACCGAGCCAGAGGGCAGGCGGACGACGGTTTTAGCGGTGTATTTCATGGCGAAATAGACCGCGTCAGATCATCGTCACCAGGCAGGCACGCTGCCAGTAGCCATAGCCGACGTTGCGCCAGCTATCCAGGCCGAACTGCCATGCGTCGTTGTCGAACTCGAACTCCGAGCCTTCGGCCTTGACTTTCAGCTCGGTGCCCTTTTCTTCCTGGCAGATCAGGCCCTTGATCGGGCTGTCCACACGGTGCACGGTGAACTTGTCGGTCCAGCTGGACAGGCGGGGGTTCATGACCACGCTGATCTTGAGACCGGCGATCATGTTGGGGTTCAGGTTCTGCTGCAGGGCGGCCGTGGTGATGGCCGTGACGGCAGCGGAGGCCGTGAGGAAGAGGCTCACCGGCACCTTGACGATGAACTCCTTGGCGTTCTCGTTCATCGGCTCACCCTTGTCGTCCTTGAAAGACAGGATCTGCGCAATGCCGGCGAGCATGGCCTGCTGGAACTCTTCCACCGAGGGCGCGGTGACAACGCCATGCACTGCCGCTGGCAGCGTGGAGATGTCCACCGTGATGGAGTTGCTTTGCGTCCCGGACTGTCCTTCGACGTGGTCGGTGTCGAAGAAGTACTGGCCGTCGTAGCACACGGTGCTGGCGCCATTGAGCAGCAGCGTGGACAGCAGGCTGGCCCAGTGGGTGATGGAACGGTCGGCGAATTCCTGCACGCGGGCCTCAATCTGCCCCGTCTTGTCGCGCCGGGCGTCCTTCACGGCAATTTCGAGGGTGGCCTCGTAATGCTTGTTCGTGATGGCCATGCTGTTGCTGGACAGGCCCTTGGCCTGCCGGCCGCCGATCCATTCGCGGAAGCCAGGCGACTGGCCCAGGAAGGCGTAGGTCTCGCTGGACTGGTCGGAGCCGAACATGTTCGACAGGCCGGCCACCCAGGGCAAGCCGGCATTGGTTTCAAGCCGGGCGAAGTACATGCCGCGAATCGCGCGGCTGGAGAGGATGCTTTGGTCCATGATCTTTTTCCTGTGTTGTTCAGTGGATGTTTGAAACTGCGTTCAGTCGGCTCAGTTGCCGGTGGCCCAGGTGCCGCGCAGCGAGCGGACGATGGGGCCGTTGGCGTCGCCGGTGCCGAGCACCACGTAGTCGCCGCGGCGTGCGGTAGCCTTGGTGTTGCCCAGGGCGGTGTTGTCCGTGCCGGGGAGGTCAGGGCCCTGGATCTTGTCGGCTGCGGCCGGGCTGATCTTGAGGAATACCGCGCCGAAGGCGGCGATGTTCACGATGGCGCAGTTCACAGGCGTGGCAACAGCCGGCAGGGTGACTACCTTGGCGTCGGTGTCGACGAAGAAGGCCTTGCCGTTGTCTTCGATGTCCAGCGTCTTGTCGGCGCTGATGGTCTCGCGCACCGAGTAGGCATGCCATGGGTCCTGGTAATTCAGGGCATCGAACGCGACCACCACCACGCCGGCGCTGACGAAGCGGTGCACGAAGCCGACGAAGACCGTGCCGACTGGGGAGAAGGTGAAAGTGTCGTCGTCGCTCGCGTAAACGGGCTGGCCCCCGTCGGTGATGACCGCGCCGGTTACGGAGAGTTGGATCTTGCCGCTCTCGATCGTGCGCACGTTGATGGCGGCAGCAGCGCCGGCCGAGTTGTCGGCCTTCGATTCGGCGAAGCCACCGAACCGGTCGGCGGAGGTCAGCGGGCGGGCGTGGCCTGTGCCAGGCACGATGCCGACGGCAGCGCCTTCGTAGACGATGTCACTGGCGATGACGGGGAATTCGTTGCGCGTACCGATTTCGTAGGCGCGCGGAGCATTGACTGCGAGGGTGGTCATGATGGTTTCCTTGTGGAGTTGTTCGGTTTGAGTCGGCGCGGTTACGCGGCCTTCTTGCCCAGAACGCGGACCTTGCCGCTTTCTTCGGCCTTCACCAGGGCGGTGTAGTGGCTCAGGCTGGAGAATTCAGCGCGCAGGTTTGCGTCGCCTTCCCACTGGGCCTTGCAGCGCTCTTCGACCGGCAGGCCTGCCAGGCGCTTCTTCTCGGCGTCTTCCTTGGCGGAAGCCGAGGCATCAACTGCCGGCGGTGGGGTGCTGGCTACCGGTGCCGGTGCATCGGTGTTGCTGGCGGCGCCTTGCTTGACGCGCAGGTCGCGCTCGGCTTTGTTGACGGCGATCGCGGCGTCGCCACCAGTCGTCTTGCCGTCAAACTTGAGCCCGGCGATCAGGGCTTCGTGGCCGGGAATCAAGGCCGATTCAACGGCCTGGATGCGGGCACGCTCGGCGGAGGCGCCGGTGGCGAGGAATTCGGTTTGCAGTTGTGCAAACAGAGCGGGGTGGTCTTTTTCAAGGGTAGCGCGGTCCATGGTTGGAGTCCTTTGCGTTGAGGTTGCGGAGTGTTCGAGCTGCACCGGCTCGGCGGGTGGTGCAGACGCCTGCGCACCGGCGGCTTCTGCGGAAGGTGATGGGAGGCCGCCCAGTGCGAATACAGCCTTCTGGCGGCGGGCAAACTTTGCGGGGTTGGCGGCGAGTTGCTCGACCATGGCGTCGACGGTGGACATGCCGTCCACCAGGCCGTGGTCTATGGCTTGCTGACCGATGAAGACGCGACCGTCGGCCATGTTTTCGAGCACGGCCTCGGGAGTGGTGCCGCGGTAACCGGCCACCGCATCAACGAACACGGAATACAGGTGGTCCACGTGCCCCTGCATGTAGGCGCGTCCCTCGTCGGAAAGCGGGCCGTTGGCGCTGGCGATGCGCTTGTATTTGCCCGCGGTGATTTCGGTGACGGTGCCGTTTGACCTGGGGTCATAGCTGTGGCTTGCCACCACGCCAATAGAACCAACTTGCACGGTGGGGCCGCTGATGTAGACGGCATTTGCAGCAGCCCCAACCCAGTAGGCGGCGCTTGCCAGAGTCGCTTCGGTCACGGTCACGATGGGTTTGATGGCGGACAGCTCGCGCACGGTTGCCGCGAGTTCGGGCGTGCCAAAGACACTGCCGCCAGGGGAATCGATAGACAGCACGATGGCGGTAACACGCGGGTCGGCAATCGCGCTTTCGATCTGGGTGTTTGCCAACTGCGTGGAGACGCCGCCGCTGATGCGCATGAACAGGTTGGCCTTGGGGGCCATGACACCTTCAAGGCTCAGCACGGCGACACCGCCCTGCATGATCTGGTATTCCTGCTGCTCGTTGGCCAGCGGACGGCCCAGTCGCGCCTCAATGGCGTCTACGTCGATCTTTTCGCCGCGCAGGTGTGTGGCGTAAATAGCCTGGATCTCGCGCAGCTTTTCCGGCGCGATGGCCCAAGGTGCGGTGATGAGGTCGAGCAATTTCATGGATGTGACTGTAGAAATTCAGGGCTGAAAAAAATAGGCCAAATTGCGACTACTTTTTCTGACGCTGTGGCGGTTGGGTCTCAAGGTCGGTGTCGTCGCCATTGCCTGGATCGGAAGGCGCTGCCGCTGCCGGCACAGACCCAGGCATCGCGGCGGGCGCCGTGCCATCGCGTTTTTGCATGGCAACCTCCTTGGCGCGCTGGCGGTGTTTGGCTTCGAAGTCCTGCCCGTCGTAGGCGATGGACTCAGCCTGCAGGGTGCTTACCCCCATGGCTACGCGCTTCTCGGCGGCGGTGATCTCCTTCACGGGATCGACAGACCCAGGGCCGTCGCCGGTCCACATGGAAGCGCACCAGGCGGCGCGAATCGTCCGATCTGCAAAGAAGCCGGGGCAACTGATACGACCGGCAGACACTTCGTTGGCCAGCCAGAGTTCCAGCACAGGCTGGCACATGAGCTTTGCGAGCTTCTCGCGGCGCTGGCTGAAACCGCGCCAGGCCATCAGCAGCGCGCCGCGCGCGGCGGTGTAGCTGCTCTGGAAGTGCATGGTGAGTACTTCATGCGGCATACCCAAGGCCATACCGATCTGACGCACCGTCGCGTTCCAGAAAGGATCGAACTCCGGGTTCGGCCTTCCTGGCGTGACCATGTTGGCTTTTTCCCCGGGCAGCAGGTTCACGGCCTTGCCGCTCTCCATCTTGCCGGACCACTTCTCTGCTGAGTTGACCAGCTTGGACGCTGCCGTGTCGTCGTAGAGGTCGCCGAACGCCTCGGCGTCCATCTCCATGAAGATGGCAAAGATACTGGTGACGACGGCGGCGTTGAGCTCCGCGTCGCTCCACTTCTGCAGTTGCTTGAGCGGCTCGATGATGGGCGCGATCCATGGCACGCCGCGCACCTGGCCAGGCCGCAGTACGTCCATGAGATGCAGCACATTGCGGCGGTCTGTGTCTTTCCCTCGAAGTTGGACTTCCGTCCATTCATTGGTGCCGCGCCAATCACCAGGATGGTTCTTGGAGACGTGAATCGCGGTTGGCGTGCCCGTCTCGGGATCGAGCACCACGCCGTCCTGTAGTTTGTCGCTATCCTGCTGGCCGCGCGGATTGCAGACCCGGTCGGCCTCAACCAATTGCAAGACGAGCATGTCCTCGCCGTTGCGCTTGAGCATGGGCGTGAGGACGAAGCAATCACCGCTTTCCTTCCATGACCGATACGCCAGTTCTACTTGGCTGTAGAAATCGAGTTGGCGGCGGTAGTCGCAGTCCGGCGAGTCGGCCCACGCCTTGAAGCGCCACTTCGTGTCCTCCATCCATTCCTGCGCGCGCTCCTCGGAAATGCCCAGGCGCTTGGCATCAATCGCGGGGGTGTAGCTCAGACCAGTGCCGACGACATGCAGCACGTCGGTGGTGAGCGCGCCCAGAGCAACGGGCGCATTGCGCATCTGGTCGCGGCTGCGGTCGCGCAACATGGGGAGGTCTGGCGAGATGTCGACCTGCGGCGAACCACCGCCAGGATTCCATTCAGCGGTGGCGGCCCTGTCTCGCCTCGCACCGATATAGCCGCCCATGCCACGGCCCACCGCCGCGGTGGCTTCGAAGCGCACTCGCCCCTGGAACATGCGTTGCGCAGTTTTCGGAGCGATAAGGGAAAGCGCCCGTTCGATAACGGTAGGCTCGAAGCGTGGGTTCGGGCGCTTGGATGCGTCCATGATCAACCCGCAACAACCACGGTGCGCGCACGTCCGCGACCGGCGGCGCGTTCAGTGAGTTGCTTGACGCGATTGTTCCAGAGGTCGATCCCTGCCTGTATCTCGGCCAGGTTGGCGCGTGTCCATTTGCGCCCGGCGATTTCATAGGATTGCCCCGAAAGGACTTTGGCCTCCGCGCTCAAGTAGAGGGTAAGTTGGGCTTGCGCCGTTTCAAGTGTGATGCCTGCCATAGTTGACGCAGTCTAAAAACTGGCGTCACGAAAAAATAGGCCAAATTGCGACAACTATTCAGGCGCGCGCCGCTTGAGGTATCGGTACAGGGTTGCCCGATGAATGCCGCCGGCGTCGGCAAGCACATCAGTGGAGACGGTGGTGTTCGCCACTGACAACGCCTCGCGTACCACCTTCTCGCGCTGCTCCGGTGTGGGGTGCTGCTTGCGTTTTGCAATGCGTGCACGCAGGCCGCCATATCTCATGCGAACAACCTGCTCGATCTCTCGGCGTCGCTCCGGTGTGAGGTCTGGTGTCGTCTCTGCGACCAGGTTGAGGATGACAAGAACGATGTCAACGTCCCGGTCGATATCTTCCGGGCGACTCATCTGCCGCCCCGACGGCTACCAGAGCCCAACGTGATCTTGCCGTCGACAACCTTTGAGGGCTCTTTGGCCGGTGCTGCAGGGATCTCTGTGGCGCGGCGCGGTGGCGCACCGTCTTCTATTGTTCCCTGGAGTGCACGCGTTTGCACTCCAGTCTGATCCTCGGTCTGCGGAGGTGTATCAGCGGCAGCGAAGAGGTCCTGGCTTATCGGTGTGAGGCGGTCGCGCAGCAGTTGCCAGCCGTGTTCGGTCTTCTTATGCAGACCGAGAAAGTAGGCCGCACCAAGGTTGTAGACCTCTAGGTCCAGCGGCTCATTGGCCTCGCCCTTCTTTTGCTCCCACCAACTGACCTTGCGCCCGCGCTTGTAGCCATAGGTGCGGTACTCGGCGACGAGGCCCTTGAAGTAGCTCTCGGGCAATTCGTTGGAAAAGTGCACGGCGCCAGGGCCTGATGTCTTCGCCCAGCGGGCCTGCAGGTAATCCTTGGCCGTGTCGCCCCCCGTGAACCAAAGTTGCGCACCTTTTTTCTCCGTCTTGCCGCGCCACGTGTAGTCCACCAACGTCGGTTTGGCGCTCAGGATGGGACGGCCCGGGCGGCTTGCGCCTTTAACCGAGAAGATATTCCGACGGCGGCGGATGGCGGTGAAGTTGTAAACGTCCTGTGAGGTGCCAGCCTTGCCGTCAGCATTGATAAACGCAGCGGAGATATTGAGCATCTGGCCACTGGCGTGCCGGTATCTCCCCTTGAGCAACTCATCAGCGCGATCCCATGTGCTGTGCTCCGATGGCGCGCCATGGATCACCTGGTAGTCCACAACCCAGCTTTCCATGCCTTCGCCCCATGCCTTGACCTTCATCTCCAGCCGGTAGGCTTGGCAGTCGATCGCCGCGGTGAGCACAAGCCCGCCGGCCGGCACGGTCCCCAACTTGTAAGGCTCTGCGCGGTTGAGCAGCGCATCGTATCGAGTCGTCTCTTTCGTGCGGGCCCAGCATTGCGCCAGCCGTGTGTTGTAGAACACGATCATCGACTCTTCGCTGCCGTCTTCCAGCTTCGCCTTGGCCGCCTCGTATTGCTTCATGAGCGATATCCATGGCAGCCAGCCGTAAGGCAGGAACATCGCGGAAATCAGGAAGCTTTCGGTTTCGCCATCGCCAGGGACGCCTTCACTCCAAAGCCCACGCGCGAACATGCGCGACTTGTCGCCCTCCTCATGCAGGCCGCCGCATTCGCTGCAGGGGTACATGGCGCGCTTGCCGTCGTCGCTGACGATCAGCGTTGGATTGCCATCTGCGTTGAAAAATTCCATCGGCTGGGCCGCACCGCAATGGATGCATTCAAACAAGGCGACACGTTGGGTGCCGGCCAGGTAGAGCGAGTTGATGGCTGACTCGCCCTCAATGGTGGGCGAACTGGGGTAATACGATTTGCGGTCCTTCTCGTGCGAGGTCTGCCGGGTTTCCGCCAACTCCTTCGGGTCACCCTCGCCGCCCACGTTGTCCTTGCTGCGGTCGACCTCGTCGTAGACCACATAGGTCACGGACAGTTCCGACAGGTTGGCCGCTGCGCCGGCGGTGGCGATGTAGAGCGCGCCGCCGGCATAGGCCTTGATGTCGTTGTTGTTGGTCGATACGCGCGAGCCTGGGCGGGCAAAGCGTTCGCGCAGCACCGGCACGGCCGCCACGGTCTTGTCGATCCGAGCAGCCGCGCGTTTATGCAGCTTGCCCGTTGGCACCAGCCACAGGAAATTCTTGGGGCGCTGGTGGACTGTCTCCCCCAGGAAGTTAAGCGCCACCTGCGTCTTGAGCATCTGCGACGCCCCCTGCACCACCACGCGTTTGCATGGATTCGACGGTGCCAGCGCCTGCATCACCTGCCGCGCGTGAGGCGTGCGCGATGTCTTGTAAGGGCCAGGTTCCGAAGCGCCGGACTCTTTCGGTACCACCATGAAGGTGTCAGCCCATACGTCGGGCGACAGATTAGGGTCGGGCTCAAGCCCGCGAGCGATGGCATCCAGCAGGACGTGGTAGCCGTCGCTCAGGTCGCTCATATCGCAGTCACCGCGGCGGCGCCGATTTTCTCGCGGAAGCTCTTGGACAGCAGTTCCTGCAATGCCCGGTTATGTCGGCGCAGGATGTCGGCGCAGGCGTCGGCGTTGTTCACCGATGCGAGTTCGGCGGCCAGGCTGTTGACCGAGGACTCCATGGCGTCGCGTAGATCGCGGCCGACTTCGAAGCCAGCCCGGGCAACATCGGCCGTGATCAATATCTCGCCGCGCAGTTTCTTGAGCTGGATCTCCGACGTTTCAGCGTCGGCCATCTCGCGCCGGGCCCTGGCCGCGGTATAGCCGTCGGGCAAGGCCGTTGCTGGCGCGACTGGAGCGGGTGCCGCTGGTGCATCCGTCTGCACCGGCGACGCGCCGGCCAGCATATCCGGCGTGGCGCCTGCCTGGGCCTGCGGGCTCATGCGCGATCGCGTGTTGCGCTCCCATTGGCTGTCCGCCAATTCCGCCGAAATCAGTTTGTCCGGACCAAAGACGCTGATGCGTTTTTCGTCAACCGCTTTTCTAACCGACTCACGGCTCCCACCCGAGAGTCCGCGCGCCTTCCGGCTGCGCGCGTACTCCGCCTGCGTCAACAAATTGGGGTCACTTTTCGCCATGCGTCAACCTAGTTGTCAACATTTCCACAGGTGGCCGGCTAGCGCTTTTTCGCGCTCGTTTCGGCCCGTGTGAAGCTTGGGCCTGGAAGGACCCAGACCGGGGGGTGGGGTGGTGGGTCATGAGCGGTTGAACTTCTGGGTGTAGAAGCGCGCCTCGCGCTCGAAGATCTCGGGAAACTTTTCGTTGATCATGCGGAGGACCAGCTCTTTGATGCGCTTGGTGTTGAACATCTGCTGCACATCGATGGTCTGCACGGCGACGATTGGCAGCCTGGCCTTGTCGACGCGCTTGAACACGGTGCGCCCGCTGTTGCCGATGAAGGCGCCCTTGATCACCTTACGCCCGCCATTGCGCAGGATCTTCACGCTCACCCCTTGGGCTGTCTTGCGGGCCTCGAAGTTGATGACGTTGATGGAGCGACCACGCTTTGTTGGGGATTCGAGCTTCCCCTCGATGCGATAGACGCCACCGCGATAGGTCGCGCGCTCGATGCGCAGCGCCGCCTTGACCTTGTCGGCCTTGATGTTGAACTCGCTACGGATGGCGCGGCTCATCCGCGTCTGTGCCTGGGCCAGCGTTCCATTAACCGCGCGCACACCAGCCTTAAGCGCCACATCCTCACGAAGTTGGCCGAGCCGACGGTCAACCGCTGGGAAGTTCGTCTTGATCGAGATCTGCATCAGCCTTTCCTCATTCCTTTTTCTTTTCTAAAAATAAATAGTTACGCTGTTACGGGCGCGCGTAACACCCAAACCCGCGCCCCGCCTGTGTTGTTACGGTGTTACGGTGTTACGGAGGCATCGCGCACACATGCACGCATGCGCACGCCCGCACATGTATAGGGGCCGTCTGTAACGCCGTAACACCGTAACAAGCCGCACCGGCATTGGGTTTGCGTGTTACGCATCCCTGTAACGCCGTAACAATCCACAGGCTCATTCCGCACCGCCATTTCCGCTGCTTTCATCACCAGGGGACCGGGGATAACTTCCGATTCCAAGGTACTTCATCAGTGCTTTCTCAAAACTCTCCACACACTCAGCCGCCCACTTGCCTTGCTCTTCTTCAGGCGGAGGAAGGGTGAGAAACATGCGCACAGACTTGCGACCTTCCAAGGTCGGCGGCGTCATGACCTTCTCCTGTGCATAACTGTCTTCTGCCTCGGCCATCCGCAACACCATGCGCGTGAAGGTGGGGCGCTGGACCGGGAAGCGGTCCCCTACTCTCTGGGCGTACTTGAGATAGGCCCGATAAGCCTGCTGGACAGCGCAGGGGTGGTATGGAAGGTCTATCTCGCCGCTGTGCCACTCCAGCCAGAACCGCTCGGCGCTCTTGCGGTTGATGTCTATCAGGTCGCGTTTGGCGGCCGTGGCGGGCGCTGGCGCGTAGGGATCGAAGTCCGCGAGGGGGTAGTCCAGCAGATAGGCGTAGAACGCCTCAGTGCCCCCCGTATCGCGCCATTGGCCCAGGGCCTTGTAGTAGGCGAAGGGCTTGGCCCTGGGCGTATACACCACCAGGTAACGCCGGTCGCTGTTGTCCAGCGCCAGCGGCGTGATTTCGTTGGAGAGAAAGCCCACGTTCATGTGGTTGGCCTCCTCGCGCCTGGGCAGGTTCTTTGGGTTGATCTGCACCGTGGGCGACGTGATCAGCGCCTTGAGCCGGTTCTTGTTGTGCACCAGCTCCTGCCGGCTTGAGACCTCATCGCCGACCACAAAGAGCTTGCAGGAGCGCCAGTCATTGAACTTGTCTTCCAGCTCGTCCTGTCCCACCAGTGCGCCGTATTTGCCGTAGATGCTGGCCACCAGGTCGAACAGCATATTTTTGCCGGCGCCCTCGTCGCCGTGCATGACCACGCTGGTGCGCAGCTTGGCGCCCGGGTGCTGCAGGGGGTAGGCGAACCAGCACATCAGCCAATGCATGATCTGGTCGCACTCGTCGGACTCTTCACCCGCGCGGCTACACAGGAAGCGGATCAGGTCCAGGATGGGCTTCACATCACCCTTCTGCGGTTCCATGCGGAAGCCGTCAAACAGGTTGATGCAGTGCTCGGGGTCGCAGGTATTCGTGGGGTCGAACACCACATCCTCCTGCATCACGGTCCGCCGGCGCTCCGACGCCTTCCATATCTTGACCATATCCGCGCCATGCGCGTGCGCCATGTTGGCCAGCTTCATGATCATCCGTTTGCCGCCGTCCCACACCGTGTCGGTGCCGTAGATCAGAGTGAAGTTCTCCAGCAGATAGGAGTACTTACCCCAATCGATCGTCTTTTCCTTTTTCGGCGCTTTGGCGGCTTTCGGCCCAGCCGCAGGGCTATCCCCCCCGGCCCCCGGTTCTGGCGCAGCCGCGCCAGATACAGGACGCGGGGCGGCACCTTTCTTCGCCGATGACAGCGGCACCACATTACCGGCCGGCGCGGCATCATCCGGTGGCGGCGCCTCGCCGGCCGGCATCTGTAGCACCGCGCGCTGGCCACTGGATGACATCGCGCTCACGATGCCACCCACCTCCAGCGCCTCCATCAGCGCCGCGGCGCGGTTGTAGCCAATCTTCAAATGCCGTTGCACCAGCGAGATTGAGGCCTTCTGGTTTTTCACCACAAGGTCCAGCGCCTGGCTGTAAAGCGGGTCCACCTCTGGCGGTTGTTCTGCCATCACCGTCTTGTGCTCATTGCCTGCAACACCCCACCGATCTGGCGCGCCACGGCGTCAAGGCCCTGGCGCTGGTGCAGATCGTTGAAATCCGTGTCTTTTTCCTGACGCGTGGCCGGGTCAAACACCGGCCACACAAAGTCGCAACTGCTCACCTCTTTCGCCACGCGGCGCGCCATGGTGCGGCCAGGGTTGCAAAGTTCGCCCGTTTGTTGATCGCGCGTGCGCCAGTCGTCGTCCGCGCAAATCAAAATCCTGTCCTCGGGATAGATCTCACGCAGCAGCCGCACTACGTGCTGCAGGTTCCCGGAGTCCAACGCCACATACACCGGCACCTGGTGGCCCGTCGCCATGCGCACCGTGAGGCCCGTGCAATATCCCTCCACAACCAACAGCACATTGAGCGCCGCCGTGTCGTGGTCGCCCAGCCGCAGCGCGCAGCCGGGCTTGGCAAAACCCTTGGTGTAAAACTTCGCCCCATCGGGCTTGATGCGCTGGACAGCACGTAGCGCGTCCGAGCGCGGCATGTCATAGCGCAGCAGCGGTATCACTACCGTGCCGTCTGCAAAATAGCGGCAGGCCTCGGGCGTCACTCCTTTACGCTCCAGATAAGGGGAATGGCCGCTACGGTCCGCGCGCTTCCACAGATCCAGCGCCCCCATGGCCGCCAACTCGGCTTCATGGCGCCGGGCCTCATCCCTGGCCGCACGGGCCGCGGCATGCTCTGCCGCCATACGTGCGCGCTCGGCATCGCCCAACGGCTTCCAGTCGACCTCGACCTTCTGCTTGTCGCCCGATTTGTAGGAGCCAAACACCCCAACCACAAAGCTGCCGCCGGCGTCTGGGCGGAAGGTGCGCAGCCAGTACCACCACTTGCCCTTTTTGCCGCAGGTTTTGCGCCTGGGCGCGTCGACATGCAGCGGCAGGTCCTTGTCGCGGAACTCCACGCCAAAGGCTTCCATTTGTTGGACGACGGAGGCCATGTTGTCCACTCAGTTGGCCCCGCCATGTTGAGGAGACGCCGCCGCGTTGAGCCTCTCGTATTCGGCTATGAGTTCCTGGGTCGCGATGGTGAAGCTCACAACGCCGGCTGTCACCTCGCCATACGCCCGGAGCACGCGCCAGAACTCATGCTTCGGGTCAAAGACCCAGGCAACGCCATAACCTAACGGCGCCATCGCCATAGCCAGCAAGGTGAACAGCAAAATGGCCGTCTGGGTCATTTCGCCCGCCCGCGCTTCGTTGATTCGTTTTCACGCTTCACCTCGCGCAGCAGCGCCTGCATGTCGCGAATCACGCCCGTGGCATGCCGCTCTATCAGGCGGCGCTCGTTGTCGCTGATCTTCCCGTCAGCCCGCGCCGCCGTCACGTCTGCCAGCACCTGCGACGCGCCAGTGACCAAGCCGACCGTCGACGCCATCAGGCTGCCCGGCCCGGGCTCGCCATCACACGCCTCCAGCGGCACAAACCCGCCCACGGCCGCGGCCACGGCGTTCACGTAGGCATGGCAATTTGGCGACTGCTCCGCCACGCACAGCTCGGAGATCAGTTGCGCCGTCGCGTCGCCCAATTTGAATTTCGGGTCCTTTCCAGACAGCTCCTTGCGCAGCGTCTCGGCGTTCTTGCCGATGCGCATGGCGACGACCTCGCGCCCACCGGGGAATGAACTCACCATTAAATTGAGTGCATCAGAAGTATTCATATCCAGTCAGCCAACTTTTGGATGTGTTGCACCGCACCATTTCGGGCGAAAGTAGCGGCCATGAAGACAAAGAACCCCGCCGCCCTGACGCACCAAAGCCGCCGCACTTGCCTGCGCGGCGACAACCGAAAGGGAGGAGAAAAACCAGGCGCGCCAGGCGTGATGGCGGCGGGGGAAATGGCGAGCAGCCCCAAGGATGGAGGGTGGCGTGCGAGCACGGCCACCCCAAACGAGGGGTCCACTCATAAACGGGTAGAAGAATTCAGAGGGGCAGCGCATAGGCGACCCCGGGTAGACGCGCTGCGGCATAGCGCCAGAATGAAAAGGAGTCCATCACGCCCCCGCAGGTGCAACAGGCTGTGGCGCTGGCTCAGACCGCGATGGTTGCCCCTCGGTGCATGGCGTCCTGGCTTGGACCATGGACTCCAAGGTGACTACGCCTCCTGTGAAGTCGCGAACCGCCAACTTGAACTTATCCGGCACCCCACCCTCAGCGATCTGGCTCATTCGCCCTCGAGAGATACCCAGATGTCGCCTCAATGCGGTGGCGCGCCCGCGTTCTTCATCCAGCCAAGCTTTGAGTTCCATTCCAAAAGTTTAGTTTTAGCGAAACTCAAAGTCAAGCAATACCTAAACCCTTTTTGTTTATGCTTTGCTAAACATGAGTGATGCACACCGAAAGGCGAGACTCAAACACCTGATTGCCGAAGACTATGGAAAGCCGGCGGTGTTCGCTGTGGCCGCTGGAAAATCAAAAGGCCGCGTCTCCCAGATGTATGGACCTAATGCCCCTTTCGGGGAATTGGCCGCGAGGAGCCTGGCGCAAAAAATAAGGCTACCAGATGACTGGTTTAACAACAATTGGCCAACCCCAAAGGAGGCAAAACGGTTGGGCGTTTTGGTGAGTGAGCCATATCCCTCCTCTGAGGCCGCGACAACTTCCAAGGCACCGATCCAGCTAAGTGCAGTTCGACAAACACCAGGCAGCCTACTTGTGCAACTCGGTGAGGCCCTTCGCCTACTGGACGCAACCGACAGGGCCATCGCGGGACTTATCTTGCGCGACCTTGCCGCAGATCCAACTCAAGCGCAGGAGATGGGCGATAAGCTCGATCGCTTGGTGGGGGGAGTCGCGTCAGCAGGGGATCACAGAAAGGCTGGATAAAACCGGCAGCAACAGCTCGAATTTATCAATTCAGGCCGATACTCTAATAGATTCATCAGTTTTAGGTAGCCTATAAACACGTAATGGAAGCTACTTAATACTTTTTAGCTTATACAGAACCCGCCCATGAGGCGGATTTTTTTTGCCAATTGCAAATAAACACGGAAAAATAGTTTAGCTTTAGCTTGACTTATGTTTCGTTATAACTAAACTTCGGTCTCGGTCGCCGCATTTGCAAGTGGCGACGCCAACCCAATGGAGGCCGAATGAAAACCAGTTCCCCTACCTCAGCCAGTGCACACGCATGCACTCGCATCACCTTCGAAGTTGACCCTCGCAACCTTGAGGGCTACACGGACGAATACATCGTCCAGCTCTGGCATATAAGCCAAGCCAACCCGGCACCCTTTGGCGATTTAGCGGCCTGCGAGTTCGCTGAACACGTCGGCCGCGAAATCATTCGTCGGTTTGTCAGCACGCAACCACCTCAGTTGTGGTCGCACCATGGGCGCCACCCTGCACAGGCCGAATGCCTTGCCGGGAAAACCCAATCCACCGCAGGCGATGCACCGCCTGAAATAGGCCAACCATGGGCCAGCCAGGGTGGCATTTACCTTGGCATCCATGAGGGCGCACACCTCGTCGCAATGACCGCGCCGGCCTACAACTTTAATGGCCGTTGGGGCGAGTACGACCAGAACGTCATCGGCGCACAGAGCCGCACGGACGGTGTGGCCAACACCATAGCAATGGCAGAGGCAGGCAGCGAGATAGCGCTCAAGGTGCTGCATCTCGATTTCGACGGTCTTAAAGACCTCTTCATCCCCAGCCAGACCCAACTGCAACACGCTTATGCCGTCGCACCCGAGTGCTTCGAAAAAACCGGGTGGTACTGGAGCAGCACGCAGGGCTCGCGCTACAACGCCTTCGTCCAGCACTTCGAGTACGGCTGCAGCGACTGGCTCCTCAAGGCCAGCGAGTTTCGGGTTCGTGCTTTCCGCGCGATTCCCCTTTAACCCTTCATTACTTCAATACCTCCTCTCTGAGCGCGTAGCGACGAAATTTTTGGAGTTCCAATGAAAACCACCACAGGAGCCTGCCATGACAAAGACCATCATTTTCTCCGCGCCACAGGGATGGGGCAAGACGCGCAACAAGGCCAAGTTGCGTGCGGAGTTCGGTTGCAAGCAAGTGATCGACGGCTGGTCACTGGACGACCCGATTCAAAAAAACGGCTTGCATCTGACCAACGTACCGCCAGGACAGTTCCGCAACAACAAACCCGAGCTGTATACGCTGGTTTCGCGCGGCTGGCCGTCCTAGACTGGCTGGGCGCGCTCGC
>NZ_AKIV01000147.1 GCF_000282655.1 Polaromonas sp. CF318 | reverse complement strand
TGGTGTCGTATACCTTGTTGTTGGCACCAACCCCTGTGACCGTGAGGCTCGCTGGCGTGATGTTGGCCGTGACGCCGGAAGGCTGCGCAAGGACGTAGTTGCCGGCATCGGCACCGCCCAGCGTATAGCCCGTGACAGTGACGGTCTTGCCGTTGCCGACGTTCTTGTTGGCGAAGGTACCGCTGCCGGTACCCCCCAGGGTCACCGTGTCACCGGCGAGGGCCGTGACGCTGGCTGTGCCATTGAGCGTGGCGTTGGCGGTGGTGTCGTATACCTTGTTGTTTGCCCCCACACCGGTGACAGCCAGGCTGGCCGGTGTGATGTTCGCATTGAGGTTGATCGGTTGCACGACGCTGTAGTTGCCGGCATCCGCACCGCTCAATGTATAGCCCGTGACGGTCACGGCCTTGCCGTTGCCCACATTCTTGTTGGCGAACGTGCCGCTGCCAGTGCCGCTGACGGTCACCGTGTCGCCTGCGAAGGCCGCGACGCTGGCTGTTCCGCTCAGCGTTGCCACGTCGCTGGCGTCGTATACCTTGTTCTGGGCGGTGACACCGCTGACGGTGAGGTTGGCAGGCGTGATGTTCGCGGTTCCCGTGGGCTGCACGATGACGTAGTTGTTGGCATCGGCGCCGCCCAGGAAGTAGTTGGTGCCGGTGACGCCCTTGCCGTTGCCCACGTTCTTGTCGACGAACATGCCGATGTTGCCGCCGCCCACAAGCACCACATCAGTACCCAGGGGCGTAACGGTCGGGCTGCCATTGAACGTGGTGGCACGGGTGCCGTCATACACCTTGCCGGCCGCGCTCACACCGGTGACAGCGAGGCTGGCCGGTGTGATGTTTGCCGTCAGCCCCGTGGGCTGCACCACGGTGTAGTTGCCGGCGTCAGCTCCGCTCAGCGTGTAGCCGGTCACGGTCACGGCCTTGCCATTGCCCGCGTTCTTGTCGGCAAAGGTGCCGCTGCCCACACCGGTCACGCTCACCGTGTCACCGGCAATGGCCGTGACGCTCGCTGTTCCGTTCAAGGTAGCGCCCACGCCGGCGTCGTACACCTTGTTGGCTGCGCTCACGCCCGTGACCACCAGGCTGGCGGGATTCACGGTCAGAGTGCCATTGGCATAACTGATGTCGTAGCCCTGCTGGTTGGAGTACAGGCCGGACGCCGTCACCGCATAGCTGCCGGCATTGACCGCTCCCTGGGCGTTTCCGCCGAAGCTGATGGTTCCCGACAAGCTGCCGCAGGCCACGTTGGAGCAGCTGATGCCGGTTCCGCCATTCCAGGCCAGCTTGTCGTAGGTCTTGCTGGTGTTGCCGACGGTGACCGTGGTGGGCGTCATGAGTGACTTGAGCAGGGGGCGGCTGTTCCCGTCATAAATCCGCCAGACGTTGGCCAAATCCCAGTTCGGGTTGACGTTGCCGTTGGCGGCCGTGGCCGAGCTGAAGTTGGCTTGTTGCTGCATCTGGGCAGTGGTCATGCCGGTGCCGCCGCCTGCGCTGGTGGCCTGCCCGGTTGTCGTGCTGTCCCAGAAGCTGCCGCTGATGGTTCCTGTCGTATAGCTCCCCACCAATCCGCCAACGCTGCCGGCGGTACCCGTCACCTGCCCGGCGGCATAGCTGTTGGTGATGGTGCCGCCGCTGTTGCTCATGTCCCCCACCAGCCCGCCCGTCTTGGTGGTACCGGTGACGGCTCCCGTGGCATAGCTGTTGCTGATGCTTCCGCCACTGCCGCTCCAGAGCCCGACCAAGCCGCCGTGGGTGTCGCTGTTACCGTTCACGGCGCTACTCGAATAACTGCTGCTGATGGCGCCGGTATGGAGCATGTAGCCAACGAGTCCACCGGCATACTGACCGCCGGTTACGGCACCGGTGGAATAGCTGTTGCTGATTTCCCCCTGGTTGTACCCCGCCAACCCACCGGTGAAAACCGATCCATTCACAGTGCCTGTCGCGTAGCTATGGTCGATTTTGGAGTTACCGCTGGTTCCCCCCACCAGCCCCCCGGTATCGCCGCCTCCGAACACGTTCGTGCTGGCGTAGCTGTTGCTGATGGTGCCGTCATTCCATCCCGCGAGCGCACCCGTATCGCTGTTGGAGCTCCTGACCATGCCGCCCACCAGGCCCACATTGCGGATGACGCTGGCCGGCGAGGTGGATCCAAACAGGCCGGTGAACCGGGTCGTGCGGTCTATGGTGAGGCCCGTGATGGTGTGGCCCAAGCCGTCAAAAGTGCCGTAAAAGCAGTTGGGGGTGCAGCCGCTGTTCCCTGTTCCCAGGGGCGCAAAACCCAAACCGCTGTTCCAGGTGCTGGTGGGCGCAGCATCGATGTCGGCCCCCAGCACATAGCGCCCGCCGAGGCCGCCGCTGATGCCCTGCAGATCAGTGCCGGTGGTACTGCCTGCGGCGCCCAGGTCGGTGATCACGGTATAGCCCAGGGTGGCGCCGGTGCTGCCTCGTTTGGTGCTGAAGTTGTTGCCCGCCGGCAGGTTGACCTTCGCGCCGTTGTTGACGTTGTAAGAGCTGCCGGCGCCGCTTGTCGTGCCCTGGCCGTATTCCAGCGCCAGCTTGCCCGTGCCCGAGGCGTTGAGGTTGGCGTTGATGTTGATGTTGTTCTGCGCGTTCAGCGTCAGCTGGTTGGCGCTCCAGCTCACCACGTCGTTGACGTTGACGTCGCCCGCCGTGCCCGCGGCGCCGCTGCTGCTCTGGATAACGACATTGCCCGCGCCCAGGTTGGTGCCCAGCGCGGCGCCCGTGATGTCCCCGCCCGAGGCGGCGACGGTGAAGTTCACCGGGTCGATCAGCCAGGTGCCGCTGTTGCCGGTGGGGGCCGCCGTGGTGATCCGGACGCTGTCGGCAATGTTGACGTGCGCGCCCGAGGTCTCGATGAAGCCTCCGTTGCCGCCATTGGGCGCCGAGGCATCCAGCGTGCCAGCGACCTTGGCGGTGCCGGCGGCCATGCCGCCCAGCAGGATGATGGTGCCGTTGCGGTTTTCCACGGTGCGCGCCTGGATCACCCCGCTGTTGTTGACCACACTGGCCAGCAGGGAGTCCCGGGCGCCGGCGCTCAGGAACACCTGCCCGCCGTCGGCCTGGATCAGCCCGCCGTTTTCGGCCAGGCTGTTGAGCACGCTCTGGTCGACCACGACCTTGAGCAGCTGGTTGTCCTGCAAGGTCAGTGTGGCCGCGCTGCCGGCCGCCAGCGCCACGCTGCCCTTGGGGGCGTTGATGCTGCCCTGGTTTCTCACCGTGTTGCCGATCAGGGCGACATAGCCGCCCGGGGCCGCATTGAGGGTGCCCAGGTTAATCACACTGCCCGAGCCGCTGCCGCTGAACGTGCGCTGGGCACTGCCCAGGTCCGCATCCTTGACGTCCAGCGTGGAAGCGACCAGCCCGCCCACATTGACCTGGGCACCGGCGCCGAAGAGCACGCCGTTGGGGTTGATCAGGTAGACCTGACCGTTGGCATTGAGCTGGCCCAGGATCTGGCTGCCCTGGGTGTCCAGGATGCGGTTGACCGCGATGGCGCTCGCCGAGGGCTGCACGAACTTGACGCTTTCCTGCGCGCCGACGTTGAAGCTCTTCCAGTTCAGGGAGGCGTTCTGGCTGGACTGTGTGATGGTGGTGTTAGCCCCGCTCTGGGAGATGCTGGCCGCGCCCGAGGTGACCTGGCCGTCCACCGGCCCGGCCTGGGCCGTGGCCGCGCCAAGCAGCAAAACGGCTGTTGCGGGTTTGCGCAAGGCCCATCTGCCGGCCGCACGGCCGGCGGCCCGGCCCAGCGCGTCAAGAAAAGGCGGAGCCGTGAGGGGCGCCCGACCTTGGATATTGGTTACAACTCCCGCAGTTTTTGCGCTGTCCAACGAATTTTTTTTGTGCATTTTTCACACTCCGCAAGACCCTTTTTGTCAGCCGATTGCAAGAGAGGGTCGTTCGAAGTGATGGTATGCAGAAAGGAATAGCAGCAGATCAGCTCAAAAAAAGATCTTTTTACGGTTAATAGAAACGGTTCCGCGCCGGAACGAAATGTTTCAAATGGTTACTTCTTTGGTTGTAACATCCATTTACGAATGCGTTGCGAGAAACATACAGTTACGAATAGTCGACCACTGCGAAGGGACTCCGCCGCGCGGACTCTGAGGCTTTTCAGTGCTCGCGCAGGCCGATTTCCACCGTCGGGTAACGCAGGCGAAGCCGCAATTCGCGCTTGAGGCGGCTGTTGTCCAGCCGGCGCGATTCGCTCATGAAGCTCAGCAACACCGGGGGGAGAGCTTCCCGAGCATTGCCGCGTGCCAGGCGCGGCGGCCGCGGCAAGCC
>NZ_AKIV01000146.1 GCF_000282655.1 Polaromonas sp. CF318 | reverse complement strand
CCCGTAGCGAAGCGTAGGGGACCCAGACTGCGGGTCGCCTTTTCTTTGGTGACTTTCTTTTGGCGAAGCAAAAGAAAGTTACTGGCCGCCGGGCCACTCCCGGCCAGCAAGCCTCAGCAAGGGGCGCGCCGCCGGAGCAAGACCCGGCCTCAATCAGCAACCGTCACCACATTATTCCCAAACGTAATCCGGTCGCCGGCACCCGGCACCAACTGAATAGGCGGTACGTTCGCCAACGTAATCGGATTGGCAACGCTGCCAACCTGCCCGCGCGGCACCGTCCTCACCACCTGGCTGCCTGGCAGCGGCGCGCCAGTCTTCAAATGCGCATACATCATGTCCATGGCCTGGATGAAGTAGCGATGCAGCGGCACCAGGCGCGCGCCGTAGCCTGGGAAGCCGAGGAAGGCGTCGAAGTGCTGGGCGTTGGTGACCTCGATGTAGGAGAGCTTGCTGGCCTGGCCTTCGACCATCTTGTTAAGGCCGAAATAAGGCCGCGAGGTCAGTGCCACCGGCACCAGGGTGTCGGAGCGGCCGTGCACGATGAGGGCCGGCTTGCCTTGCAGGTTGGCGGTTCGCAGCGCGGGCTGTATGCCTTCGCGCACGCGCAGGGCGGCCGGGCTGTTGCCGCTGACCAGCGCGCGCAGGCACAGCGCGCCGGCGCTGTTGTAGTCCTGCACATTGCCGGCCGACAGCGAGGCCGCGTCCAGCAGCGGGCCGCCCACGCTCAGGTTGTTGACGATGGCGATGCCGGCCGTGGGCGGCACGCCGTTGCCGGTGCCGAAGGAGGTCGCCAGCGCGGCGGCTGAAACCGGCACCGGCACATTCGGCGTGGGCGAGGTGGCCGGCGCCGTGGCGGCAAAGCTGTAGCCGCACAGGTTGTCCTGCACGCCGAAGCGGCCGTAGGCATTGGCATAGGTCAGCGCCACCGGCAGCGTGGCGAACGAATAGTGCGAGGCCTGCAGGTCGTTGCTTTCGGGCTGCCAGCCCGCGGCCTGCAGCACCGCCATGGCGCCGGCCGCCTGCTCGGCCGTGGTGTCGCCGTTGACAAGGCCCTGGGCCTTGAGCACGGCGCAGCGGTTCGCGGCAATCGCCGGGTTGATGGTGTTGAACACATTGGTCGCGGGCGAAAGCAGCGCGGCGCAGGGCTGCAGCAGATTAGCCAGCGTCGTGTAGTCGTACAGCGGCCGGCCGGTGCCGGCCAGCGTGACGTTGCCGCGCCGCATGCTGAGCCGGCTGTCGGGCACCAGCTGCACCTGCGGCTCGCCGACCGCCACGCCGCTGATCAGCCCGCGCGTGTCGAGCTCGGCCGCCGCCAGCGCCGCGCCCGCGCCGTTGGACACGCTGGAGGCGATCACGATGGTGTTGGCCGGCGTCAGCGTCCTCAGGCGCGAGACGCCGTCGCGCGCCGGCGCGCCGTAACGTTCGTTGAGCACATAGTAGGCAAACTCCACCGCCTGCAAGGTGAAGCGGCCCCAGTCTTTTTCGGAGTTCTGCTGCGAATGCGCATGCTTGACGGCAAAGCGGTTCGGCGTGGCCGCGTTGAAGGCCGTGCGCTCGGCCGGGCTGATGGCGGCCGTGAAGTTGGAGGTCATGCCGGCCGCCACCGCATCGGCGCGCAGGCCGTTCTGCAAATGCACCGTGTTGTTCTGCAGGTCGTGCATGCCGCTGCCCGTGCCCTTGTCGGTATAGGCCACGGCGCAGCCGTTCTTCAAGCCCCATTCGCCCGAAGAGCCTATCGCGCCGTAAACGCCGCGCGAGCCGCTGGAGGTGCCCGTCACGATGCAGGCGCTGGCCGGGTTGAAGCTGGCCGGCACCTGCACCATCATGGTCACGTTGTGGCGGCCGCTGCCGTCGTCCGAATAGGCGATGTATTCGGTGCCGGGGATTTTGCCTTCACCGGTGGTGGCCACGCCGCGCGCATCCACATTCGGGCCGTAGAGCGTGCCGTAACCGCCGGCCGGCGAGATGTCGAGGATCGCGCGGTAGTTGTTGTAGATCGCGATGCGCCGCAGCTCGGCCGGCGTCGGCTTCAAAGGGTCCGCCGGCTGCGGCGCCGCGCCGCCCAGGCCGCTCTTGCCCAGGCCCGCGGTCAGCAGGTCGTCATTGCCGCCGTCATACACACCGACGCTGATGGGGCCCAGGTAGGCCGGCTTGGTGTTTTTGGGTTCGCCCGCGCCGCTGCCGCAGCCGGCCAGCAAGGCAGCCGCCGTGAGCAGGCCCAGGCCTGTGGTGATGGTGGTGTTTGGCATCTCGTCCTCCGTGGGTGTTGGTGTTGTCCGGCTGCTGCCGCGACCATCATCATCGGGTCAAGCGCCGTGATTTGCACGACGGGGACGATTTGATTTGTAAGGGTTTTGCCTCTGTTCCAGCCAAGGCCTGTTGGGTGCGGGTACGGATCAAGAGATTCATCCGCAGATTACGCAGATGAAGACATCCTGATGTCCCGATGTGACGCCGCGTGGCCAAGGTATGGGACAGGTGAAATCCGAGAAATTTCTTTTCTTCAATCTGTGTGAATCTGCAGATAAACCAGCAGCCGCCGAGCCGCTACTTCGCGTCGCTATACACCGTGGCCCGCGACACGCCCATATGCGCCGCCGCGATCTCAGCGCCGCGGCGTATCTCCAGGTAGCCGGCCTTCTTCAGGTCCTGCACCAGCTGCTTGCGGTCCGCCGGCCGCAGCGAGCGCGCGGTCGTCGCGCGCGCGGCGGCGAACTCGTCGATGCACTGCTGGATGCGGTCGGCATTCGCCGCGTCCAGCGTCTCGGTCACGGCGCTGCTTTCAATCGCGGTGAACTGCGACATCGCGGCCTGGAAGCCGTTGAACAAAGTCAGGTCCACATTGAGGCAGATCGCCGCCACGTAGTCGCCTTCCTCATTGCGTATGCCCACCGAGGTGCTTTTGACCTTGCGACCATCGGCGAACTGGTTGGCGTAGTTGGCGATCACCGCCGGGTAGTCCGGGTCCTGGATGCGCGCCAGGCCCAGCTCGGTCGCGGGCTGGCCCACGCGCCGGCCGCTCAAATTGTTTTCAATCGCCAGGATGGCGTTTTTGGGATGCGTGAGGTCGTGCACCACCACCTCGCAGAACGGCGCGAAGGTCTTGCCCAGGCCTTCGGCGATGTTTTTCAGCTCGGCGAGCAGGTGCTTGTTGGTGGCATTGCTGGGCTTGGCGGGTGCTTTGGGCATGGCGGCGGTTTTCAGAATTCAGACAAATTGTCTGGCTTTGATCGTATCCCAGCGTCTCCGCCTTGGGGAGTTATTTGACAATTTATCCAATATTGGATATATTTTCCAATACATGGACGAACACCTGACGTCCCCGAAAGCCCCATGCAAGCCCACTACATTGACCCCCGTACCGCCAAACACTACCCCCTGACTGACCGCCGCTGGCGCTCCGACGACGGCAACCCGCTGATGCTGAGCGCGCTGCCCGGCATCGGCCGCGACGACATCGACACGCGCGAGCGCTCGCTCTGGCGTTACCGCGCCGCCCTGCCGCTGGCCATCGACAGCCGCGCCAGCATGGGCGAAGGCTGCACGCCCCTGGTCGAAAAATCCTGGGGCGGGCTCTCGCCTTTGTTCAAGCTTGAATGGTTCAACCCCACCAGCAGCTTCAAGGACCGCGGCGCCAGCGTGATGGTGTCCTTCCTCAAGCAGCTGGGCATAGACCACATCCTCGAAGACAGCTCGGGCAACGGCGGCGCGGCGATTGCGGCGGCCGGTGCGGCGGCCGGCATCAAAGTCAAGATCCTCGCGCCCAGCTACACGCCGCTGCCCAAGGTCGCGCAAATACGCGCTTTCGGCGCCGAGGTGCAGTTCGTCGAAGGCCCGCGCGAAGAATCCGAATACGAGGCGATCCGCCAGTCGGAAAACATCTTCTACGCCAGCCACAACTGGCACCCCTTCTTTTTGCAGGGCACCAAGTCCATCGCCTATGAACTCTGGGAAGACCTGGGCTTCAAGGCGCCTGACAACATCATCATCCCCTGCGGTGCCGGCAGCAATGTGCTGGGCTGCCACATCGGTTTCAGCGAGCTGCTGGCTTCGGGCCAGATCAAAAAAATCCCCAGACTCTTCGCGTCCCAGCCGCTCAATTGCTCGCCGATAGATGCCAGCTTTACCGCCGGCAGCGACGGCCCCGTGGAGCGCGCCGTGAAACCCACCATCGCCGAAGGCACGGCCATCAAGCGGCCTATACGCCTGGTGGAGCTGCTCAAGGCGATTCGCGAATCGGGCGGCGGCACCGTGGCCCTGACGGAAGATCAGATCGCCGCCGCCGTGCGCCGCCTGGCCGCCACCGGCCTGTATGCCGAACCCACCAGCGCCTCGGCCGCCGCGGCGCTGGAGGTGTTGCACGCCTCGGGCGCGATCAAGGCGAATGAAACCACGGTGGTGCTGCTGACGGGTACCGGGCTGAAGTCGACGCAATTCATGACGGAGTTGTTTGCTGGCTGAGCGCGTCTTTGCGTGCGTCTCTTACTCCCTTTCCCGCTGGGGGGAGGGTCAGGGTGAGGGCCAGCGCGGCCCCCAAACACCCACGGCGAAACCACCCCGCCGATTTGCGAAAAAAGTCTTAAAAAATTCCCCTCATCCCTGCAACAAAGCGCCTCAAAAACAAGCAAACGCAAACGCGCTTTTGCCCCTCTTGAAATTCTCCGGCGGGCTCCTAATTCCTCCATCCGGGCGCCGAGCCGCCGGTCCGGCGCCCATTCATGAACCATGTTCAACCTGAATGAATGGAGGTAAATCGCCATGTTTCGATCCCTGTTTCCGTACGACATGTTCGGGGAGATGGACCGCCTGCAACGCGAAATCCAGCAGGCGCTCGACCTGTCTCCCAACATCCGCGGCTTTGGCCGTGGCGGCTTTCCCGCCCTCAACATAGGCGGCACGCCGCAGACCGTCGAGGTCTATGCCTTTGCCCCTGGCGTCGATCCCAAGACCCTGCAGATCGACCTGGAGCGCGGCATGCTCACCATCGCCGGTGAACGCAAATCCGAGCTGCCCGAAGCCGGCAAGCAGTCCACCCTTCACATCAACGAGCGCTTTGCCGGCAGCTTCCGCCGCGTGATCAGCCTGCCCGAAGACGCCGACCCCGACGCCGTGGACGCCAGCTTCAAGGACGGCCTAGTCCACATCAGCATCCAGCGCCGCGCGGCCGCACAGCCACGCCGCATCACCATCCACTGACGTGCCGGCTGATGCACTAACGCACTGACGCACACAGAGACCCAGAGAGACACAAGGAGGTAACCATGTTCGGCAAATCCACCCCCCAAAGCACCAGCGACACCGGCCGCAGCGTCGGCAACTTCAACAACAACAACGGCAACGCCATGGAGGACAGCAGCTCGTCCAGCGAGGTCACGCGGCAAGCCGGCCAGCCAACACAGCAAGGCCGCTCCGCCCGCTATGCCAACGCCACGCTCACGCCGCCCGTCGACGTGGTGGAAGACAGCACCGGCATCACCCTGTATGCCGACCTGCCCGGCGTACCCAAGGAGAAGCTCCAACTCCAGGTCGAGGCCGACACCCTGACCATTGAGGCCGACTCCGCCCTGGCCGCGCCCGAAGGCCTGCAGTCCAGCCACACTGAGGTGGGCCTGGGGCGCTTTCACCGCGTCTTCAGCCTCAGCAAGGAGCTGGACACCGAGAACGTGACCGCCGAGCTCGCCCAGGGCGTGCTCAAGCTGCGCATCCCGAAAGCTGCGCACGCGCAGCCGCGCCGCATCAACGTCAAGGTAGCTTGAGCGGGGCGGCGGGACACTCGCCCTGTCCTCACCCCTGATGGACTCCCTCCCCGCCGGGGGAGGGAGTTCTTGAAGCTAGTGCTTCTTCTTCCCCGGCTCCGCCAGCGGGTCGGCGTGGCGATGCACCAGCTTCCAGGCATCGCCCTCCAGGCGAAACACCTCGGTCACGCGCAGCGTCATGGGAATGGTCTTGGCCTGGCCCTTCATATGGGCCTGGGCTTTCTGGTAACCCGTCCAGTAGGCGACGGTGTCGCCTGCCGCCATGTCGAGGATTTCAAATTCGGACGTGCTGCCCGGCTCAAACAGCTGGGCATCGTGCTCATAACGCGACCACACCGCGTCCGCCCCCTGAACAGCCCCGCCGCCCGGCCCCATAAAAGTGGCCGGCGAGGCATGCGCGACCACGCGCGAGAGCGGCGCGGCATTGCCGCTGACATACGCGCTCGCAGCATGCTGGCGCGCTTTCATAAACGACTGGAAGTCCTGGTGCTGGCTCATGACTTGTCCCCTTAAAGCCACCAAGGTAAGCCGGGTGCGCGGGGCGTGGCGTAGGACAAGGGAGGAGGGGGAAAGCGGAGGAGTCGTACTGCGTGGGCGGTTTGGTGAATATTCACCTACGAAATTCAAACGAAAGTGACCGAACCAACAGGTTTAACCGCAGAAGCACCCTAGCGCAGCCTCTCATTCGCGGCCATTATGGTTGTCACAAAGTGTTAGTGAGTTTGTGGCTTCGCTGGGACCAAACTGGTCTCGCACTCTATAGGGACTGCGATATGCCTAGGACGAATGGGAACGGAGGGGCTACTCCAACAAAAATAGCGACGTTTGCCGCATACCAAAAAATGGTGGAGCAAACTGATGAGCGTAAGCAACGAACGGTGGCGTTGATGGGCCTTGTAGGAGAAATTGGCGATCTGCATAGCATGATGAAGAAGCTGCTGCTTCAAAGGGACAACCCCTCATTCCGAACCGAACTCCGCGAAGAATTTGGGGACGTCCTCTGGTATCTAACGAGCCTAGCATCGCTGTACAAAATTCCGTTGCAAGAAATCGCTGAGGCAAATGCCGAAAAGGCAGAGTCTCTATATACAGCGGGTGGGGTAATCGTCTTTGACGAAGGCTATCCAGCAGATGAGCGGCTTCCAAGGAAATTTGTCGTCAATTTTTACGAGAAACCACTTGATCGCGGCGTGTACGTAAAAATTTCAGTGAATGACGTTGTGATCGGAGATGCTCTAACAGACAACGCGCACGAAGACGATGGCTACCGATATCACGATGTATTTCATTTAGCTTACGCGGCCATCTTAGGTTGGTCACCAGTTACCCGTTCACTGCTAAAGCGCAAACGCAAGTCCAACTCCAAAATTGATGAAGTGGAGGACGGTGCCCGCGCCGCCATCATTGAAGAGGCTGTATCCATTCTGATATTCAATCAAGCACAGGAGCGAGGGTTCTACACAGACGCATCATCAATTGACATAGCTCTGCTGAAAACCATCCGTCGTATGGTTAACGGCCTTGAAGTGAAAGCGTGCACGGCCAAACAATGGCAGAAAGCGATCCACCAAGGGTATGCAGCTTTCTCGGCACTGAAAGAAGGCAATGGCGGCGACGTGGTCGTCGACCTCGATCTTCAAACGATACATGTGCGACCGTCCTCCAACGGAAATGCAGCATGAGCGTTCCAACCATTGACGGCGCCAATGCTTTGGACGCTTGGCGTGCGGGAACAGCGGCGTTGCTAGCGAGTGGTGGGGAGATCAACAATCTTTTGACGACCATAGAGCAACCATGTGTCATCGATCCATCGTGGCTTGCAGATCATTCACCACATCGCTTTAAAGAGTCGGGTGACGACATTCGTAATGTCGCGAACACCATCTTTCCTGAAAGGCTGGCCATTCGAGCAGCAGACAGGGCCGCCTTTTATGCATTGTATTTAGCGCGGCACGACCGCAGTCACCGTTGGGCAGGAGGGAGGCATGCCTGGGGAACCTATTTTGAGCGGCTCATCCGCTTTCCTCCTACAGAGGTAAACCAATTAGAACGCGTCATTGAAAAACTCCGTACTTGGCCGACCCGTAGCACAACAGGGCTAGTATTTCACCTCTCTTCACCGGTTGTGGATGCACCAAGAACCAGAGGGGGGCCATGCTGGCATTACGGAGAATTGCTCTGGGCTGCAGACAGCACACTCGATTTAGTGGTTGTATATCGGAATCACGACTTTTTTAATAAAGTCCTGGGAAACTTCATCGGCCTCGGCCGGTTGCTTCAATTTATCTGCGATCAATCAGGCAAGCATCCCGGCAAGCTTATCTGCCATTCCGTTCATGCCTATCACGACAGTACGCAACAAGCTCTCAAGTCGCTGGCGGCTTAAAAATGAAAAACGTCAAAGAGTCCAAATTTTTAAATCTAGTGGAGCGAGTGCAGGCTTGTCAAAAATGTCCACGCATGAATGGCAGTGCTCGCGTACTTGGCCTGGGATGCGGGCCTATCGATGCCAAGGTCGTCTTTATCGGAGAAGCTCCGGGACGGCTCGGCGCGGATGGCTCTCATCTTCCGTTTCACGGTGATAAGTCTGGGCACAACTTCGAGTCACTCATAGAGCAAGTCGGAATCAGTCGATATCAGGTGTTTGTTACCAATGCGGTACTTTGCAATCCCAAAGATGAGCAAGGAAATAATTCGACTCCTACGCAGACGGAAATTTCGAATTGCGCTCATTTCTTGAAGGAGCAGCTAGGAATCTTAGAGCCAGAAATCGTTGTGACACTTGGAGCCACTGCTTTGAAAGCCTGCGCAATGATTGAGCAGCATTCGCTAACGCTGAAGGGCCACGTTCGAACGAGTAACAACTGGTTTGGCAGGAAATTGCTTCCAACATATCACCCCGGTCAGCGGGCCATGATGCATCGGAGTTTCGCCAATCAGCTAGCCGACTACCAATTCATAGCTGAATCGACGCGGAGAGGGAGCGGAGCCAAAAGATCAACGAAAAGCACCCGTCCTGGACCAAGAAGTGGCACGGAAAAATTAGCGCTGGTTGCAAAGAGGCTGCTAGAGAAACAGCCCAACGGAATGAGCTATTTCGCCCTTCATAAGATGTACTTTCTCGCTGAAGTCGCACACATGGATGCCGCCAGTGAGCGGATAACTAATTCATATGTTGTTCGACAAAAAGATGGGCCTTACTGCGTGGATCTACACATAGCTAAATTACCTGGACTTATTCCTGGCCTAGTTATAGAACGACATAAAGGTGCTGTGTGGCTACGACTCAATGCTCAACGAGACTTGGAATCACTCGATATAAAGCCCTCACTATCTGCGGCCGAATTGAAATCAATTGATGGGGTTCTTTCCCGCTACAAAGGTCTTACGGATGCCGATCTTAAACGTGCCACCTATCTATCCAAGCCAATGCGAACATTGCTCCGTAAAGAGAGAGATTTACGCGTCAATCTTTTTAATGCAGCGGTACTTCCCTATCAGGAAAAAATGAAATAACTCCAAATCACCAAAACATTGATTCGTTTGTCAAGTCAATCTACCAACTTGTTTATCAATGAAATGAAACTACTTACCGATGCCAAATTGGTTACCGAGTCGGGAGGTAAACGAGAACTTGATGCAGTCTTAGGTCGTTGCATTCAAGAGCACAGCGTGGAAGCGCTGCTATCTCTTCAGTTGCTCACCCGTGATGACTACGGTGGCTTCACAATGAAAACGGAGATGAAGCGTGCCGCTGCACTTTGTCTTTTGACTTTTGGAGAAAGAGGTATCACGAGCTTAGTAGAAATATTCGAACAAGAACCGCGTTTCTCCAATGCCACGCTTATCTTGCAAATTCTTTCGCAACTTGCGTCCGGTGAATATCCATCGTTAAGCAGCGACTTACCACTTGATTTGGCGGAGCTTGTGACCACGCATTTGCCGCCTATAGCTTCAATCAGCCAGTTTGCGGAAACAATGCTAAATAAAGTCGTTCTCTCCATAACCGATGAGGACGATCTCAATTCATGGGTCGGCGTCACTTTGCAAATGTCTTTTGCCTTTCAAGGTCGGAATAATTTTTCCTCAACCAGAAAATTGCTCAGTGCAATGGCACTACGAACCCTAACAGTGGGCATTCCGATCATTGAACAATTTGAGGAATTACTTAGAGCATCACCAAATGATGAACCCGCTCTTCAACACTTTCTTGAGTCCAACCCGTTACTACTAGATCCCTTAGCGGTTCGCGTATGGCCTCGACCAGATTTACACGGAAAAAAGGAACCAGACTTTCTCATTCAACGAGCAGATGGCACATATCTGGTAATTGAAATTGAAATTCCATCAAAGAGTTTGATTACACTTTCAAATCAGGTTTCTGCAGAAACTTCGCATGCGATTGCACAAGCGCTTGACTACCGAAATTTTCTACAAATTCGATATCAAAGTGCACAGCAAACCTTTCCGGATTTTCGGGTTCCCGATGCGCTCGTTATTGTCGGCATGGAGAACTCGCTTAACGCTGAGCAGCTAGAAACTCTTCGTCGAGAAAACGAGGCGCGAACCAACTTGCAGATCATAGGATTTGACTTTCTTGCAAGGCGCGCCAGAACCATGCTTGGAAATTTGACGCACGGACGTGTTTCGATTGAGCGATTTCGGCTTTTTTGAATAATTGACCACCACAATCAGTTCGAAAACTACGGTGCAGTAGCCACTGCAGGCCACCTCAATCGGCAAATGCCTCCGTCGTCAAGATTGCAACTTTCCATATCCATGCCCCACGCCGTCTCCCGCCTGCGCACCGCCCGCCTGGCGCGCGCCTCCAAACCTTTTTTAGCCCGCGGCGGCCCACGCAACGCACGCTGTGAGGGTTGCCGGCTGATTCCCAGCCATTGCATGTGTGCCCTGCGGCCGGTCACGCCGGGTGTCAATGCCGGTGTCTGCCTCGTAATGGCGGATATCGAGGCCCTCAAGCCCAGCAACACGGGCTGGCTGATTGCCGATGTGGTGGCCGACACTTTTGCGTTTGGCTGGGCCCGCACCGAGGTGGAGCCCGGCTTGCTGGCCTTGCTGGCGGACCCGCAGTGGCAACCGTACCTGGTCTTCCCCGGCGAATTTGTGGCGGCGGAGCGGGTGGTGACGGAGTTGCCGGCCATCGCTTCAGTCGATGGCAACAACAAACACAAAGCCAAACGCCCGCTGTTTGTGCTGCTGGACGCGACCTGGCCTGAGGCGCGAAAGATGTTTCGCAAAAGCCCTTACCTCAATCATTTGCCGGTGCTCAGTTTGCAGAGCGAGCAGCTGTCGCGCTACAAACTAAGGCGCTCGCAACGCGATGAGCATTTCTGCACCTCGGAAGTGGCGGCGCTGTGCTTTGCGCTGGCGGGTGAGGCGCAGGTGGCCGAGACGCTGGAGGCTTACCTGGACGTGTTCACCAACCACTATTTAAAGGCCAAGCAGCAGCAGCCCCTGGACCTGGAAGACGCGGCGCACCAGCGCTTGCGCGGGCTACAAACGGAGGCAACGCTGCTGCCTTCCGCAGGCGCGGCCTGATGTGCAGCCCCCTGGCTCTGTTGCATGCCTTGGCCATCATCGGGCTGGTGGGTGGCTTTATTGGGGGAGCACTCCACGACGGAAAGCTGGAATCCTATTTCGAGCAAAAGCATCCCGAGGTGTGGGCGGACCTTGCCCAGCGCAAGCTCATGTTTGTGGAGGGTGACATGCAGACCGCTGCCATGCATCAGTACCTGCGGCGTGGTGAGCATAAAAAACTCGAGGATGCGGAGCTCAATGCCATGGTTTTCAGAGGCTGGCTGTGGGTTGCGCTTCTTCTCGGCAGTGCTGTGGTCTTGATGTTTGTTCAAGACCGGGTATCCATGGACAGCTACCGCGCCTGCCTGGGCCTTCTTCTCTAGGCAAGCGCGGGGACCTGGAAGACGCGGCGCACCAGCGTTTGCGCGGCTTACGTTTGTAGACAAGTCTCGGGTGGCAAACACTGGCAAGCCGGCGCCTGCCCGGCGCACAATGGTGGCCCTTCGAAAGGGCCGTGCCCATGGTGAACGAAGCCTCTTCCTCCTCTTCTTCTTTCCGGACGATTTGCTGGCAGCCCACGTGGAACGATGCTTCGCAAGGCATGGGGCTGGAGCATTTGCTGCTGGCACAGGGCCAAGCTGACAGCGTGGTGCTTGCCGTCGATGAAGACGGCGAACCATTTCGCCTGGCCTACCGGCTCTATTGGGACGAGGCCTGGCAGCTTCGCAGTGCGGATTTCTTCCTGGCCAAAGCCGGCCTCAACCGGCTGCTGAGCCTGCGCACGGACGGCAAGGGCCATTGGCAGGATGGCGAGGGCCGGCCGCTGGCCGAACTGGATGGATGCATGGACATCGACATCTGGCCCACGCCGTTTACCAACAGCTTTCCGATTCTTCGCGAGCCCCTGGCCGTGGGGGAGCGGCGCATGTTTCGCATGGCCTGGGTGCTGGGAACGGAGTTAACGGTGAAGCCGCAGGCACAGGCCTATACGCGCGTGAGCGACAGGCTGTACCTTTTTGAGAACCTGGACGGCAGCGGCTTCAAGGCGGAGCTGCCGGTGGATGAAAGTGGCATCGTGCTGGACTACCCTGGGCTGTTTCGGCGGCTTTAAAGGCCAAGCAGCAGCAGCCTTTGGATTTGGAAGACGCTGCCCACCAGCGTTTGAACAAATTGGCTCACCCCTACCCCCATTGCGTCTCGCTGCGTGTAGCCTCTTCTCCCCCTTGCTGCGGGCAGGCGCCTGCGGACTGGCCAAGCCAGAGCCGCAGCCTTTGCGAGCAGGCAATCATGTTCATGAAAGTGGACAATTTTTTGATTTATTGCCATAATGTTCACTATGATGGACAAATTAAGGCTTCCGGCTGATCTCGGCAAAGCCATCGCCAAATACCGGGAAGACAACAAACTTTCGGCGGTCGCTGTCTCGAGCAAGGCTGGGCGCAGCCGAACCGTGCTTCACAAGCTTGAGCGCGGGGGTGACGTGACGGTTGCCTCTCTGTTCGACATCCTGCGCGCCATGGGCCTTTGCCTGAGCCTTGAGAAGGCGGGCATGCCGACGCTTGAGGAAATGCAGCGCCGGTTCGCCGATGAAGACGATGGCGATGCTGCCTGAGCGAATCCGCCTGCTTGATGTGGACGTGAACGGTTCGCACAGCGGGCGGCTTGCGCACGCGTCGACCTTCACGTTTGACTACAGCCGCGACGACCCTGGCCAGCCCGGCGTGTCTTTGCTCATGCCGGCAAGCATCCTGCACTTTGACGGCGGCAGCGCGCTGTTCCCGGCCATGGACATGAACCTCCCCGAAGGCTACCTGTTCCTGCAGATCCGCGAGTTGTTTCCCAAGCAGGTGATCACACCGATGCACCTGCTTGCCCTCATGGGCAACAACGGCATCGGGCGGCTGGGCTATCGGCTCCCGGATGCGCCACCCCCCACGTTCTCTTCGGTGGTCAACAAGGCCGACCTGCTGTCCAGCGGCAACGGCCCCGCGCTCTTCCAGGAGTTGATGCACGCCTACCTGTCCACCGGCGCGGGCATCTCGGGCATCCAGCCCAAGATCATGGTGCCCGACCGGGCCACGGTGCCGGTGCCTACCCTGATCGTGAAGATGGCGGCTGAACGCTATCCCGGCCTGTCCGCCAACGAGTTCATGTGCCTGAGCGCTGCCCGCGAAGCAGGCATTCACGTGGCGCCGTTCGACCTCTCCGCGGACGGCTCGCTGTTGGTGATCGAGCGTTTCGACATTGCGCCGGACGCTTCGCGCCTGGGGTTTGAGGATGCGGCCTCGCTCATGGGGCAGCGGGTGCGCGACACGCTCTCAGACCGCAAGTACCACGGCAGCTACGAGCGGGTCGTTGCGGCCCTGAAGTTGATCAACCTGCCGGACGCCGAACTGGCGCGCTTCTACGAGCAGGTCGCCTTCACGGCAATGGTGCGCAACGGGGACGGCCATCTCAAAAACTTCGGCGTTCTTTATAGCGGCACGGATGATGTGCGCCTGGCCCCGATGTTCGATGTGGTGACAACCTCCATCTACAAATACCAACGCTACGATGGCGGCCCGGAGCTGGAGGACTACACCATGGCGCTCAAGCTCTTTGCCGGCCCCAAAGGCTCAAAAGTCTATCCCTCTCCCGCGGACTTGCTGGACTTTGGCCGGCGGGTCTGCGGGGTTTCCAACCCCCAGGCGGTGATTGAGCGCATTGCCCAGGGCATGGCGCAGACGCTTGCCCGGTGCCGCAACGACCCTCGTATTTCAAAGCAGCTGCACGGCCAGATGAGCTCGGCGTGGGAGAAGGGCCTGCTTCTGGCCCAGGAGATTGCCCGCGGCGCTTGATGCCGTCCCCTGGCTGGTTCGGCAACCCGGCATCACATCCTCATCACTTGCGCCCGCGTACCACGCCGGGTTTGCCGGCCCACGCCCCCAGGAAATACATGGCGAAAAGCGGCAAGGCAGGCGGGTCGTGTTTGAGCGGGCGCGGGCTTGCTTTTGCGTTGGCAAGGGAGGCGGGTTTCGCGGCCGGGGACGGCGCGGTGTAAGGACGGGCTTGGCGCTTGTTCATCTTGGTGTGTCCGGTTTCAAAAAGAGAAAAAAAGGAACGGAGGAAAGGCGGTGATGGTCGGCGCTGGCTGTCGCCGGGATGTCGCGATGCGTGCTTGCACCCCGCGCCACGGCCGCGACATCTCCGCGACAGCGGAGCGGCACAGTGCGTCCAGCCTGGCGGTCCGCCGGTGGCCTTTTTCTTCCCAAAACCGTCCAAGAGGAGTTCCCTATGAAGCGCAAATCTGTTGTTGTTCCCGCCGGTGTGGTGTTGCTGTCGGCGCTCGCGGCCGCTACGGGCGCTTATGCGCAGCCCAGGCCGGAGCCCGGGGCTTCACCCTGGGGCCTGGGTCTGGGCGTGGCGGCCAGGACCGACATTTACGCGGGGGAAAGCGCCAGGCTGCGCGCGGTGCCGCTGATCAGCTACCAGGGCGAGAAGTTCTTCTGGCGCGGGATCAGCGGGGGTTATCACCTGCTCAGCCGCGAGGGTTTCACGCTGGACGCCACCCTGGGCGCCAGGCTGGGCGGCATCAAGAAAGAGGACTTCGGCGTGGCGGAACTCGCGGCCCGGGGCATCAACCGCAACCTGCTGGAAGACCGGGACGGCGGCCTGGACCTGGGGATTGCCGGGTCCTTCAAGGGCCCGATGGGCGTGGTGGAGCTGGCGCTGAAGGCCGACGTGTCGGGCGCGAGCAAGGGTTACGAGGCCTCGGCCAAATACGGCTATCCGCTGCAGTGGGGACCGGCCACGATCACGCCCCACATCGCGGTCAGCCATTATTCCAGCAAGCTGGCCAACTACTACTACGGCACGCTGGACGCGGAAGTCGCCCGGGGTGTGGTGAACTACAAGCCGGGAAGCGCGGTGATTCCGCGTGTCGGTATCGACGTGATGCGGCCCTTCGCCGACAAATGGATTCTGGCGGGCGGCCTGTCTTACAGCGCGTTGCCGGGCAAGATCCGCAACAGCCCCTTGGTGGACAGGGACGCAAATGGGGTAACTTCCATGTTTGTCGGGGTTTCGAGGAAATTCTGACGCCCGCCGCGCACCGCACCACCGCGCGAGGACCCGAGATAGAGGACCGACATGGACATGATTGAAGGCCCGCTAAGCATCCTGATCGTCGAAGACAACGCGCCGATGGCGGCGAACATCTACGACTACCTGGAAGCCTGCGGCCACAAACCCGACGCCGCGCCCGACGGCAAATCAGGGCTGGGCATGGTGCAGGCCCACCACTACGACGCGATCGTGCTGGACTGGATGATGCCGCGCATGGACGGCCTGGCCATGCTCACGCAGCTGCGGAAAGAGCTCAAGTCGAGGACGCCGGTGATCATGCTGACGGCCAAAGACCAGCTGGACAGCAAGCTGCAGGGTTTTGAAGCCGGGGCCGACGACTACCTCGTCAAACCCATCGCGCTGCCTGAACTTGAAATGCGGTTGCGCGTGCTGGTGACGCGCAGCCATGCGGCGCAGGCCCCGGGGCAGGTGCTGGAAGTGGGCGACCTGCGCTTTAACCTGCAGTCGCTGGTCGTGACCCGGGGAGACCGCGAGCTGTCGCTGTCGCCGATCAAGCGGCAGATACTGGAGGTGCTGATGCGCCGTTCGCCGCATGTCGTGAGCCGCGAATACCTGGAGTCGCGGATCTGGGGCGAACGGATGCTGGACAAGGACATCCTGAGGTCGCACATGCACCTGCTGCGCAAAGAGGTCGATGGCAAGGGTGCCCCGAAAATCCTGCACACGGTGCTCGGGCAGGGCTACAGCCTACGGGTGCAGGATGGCGAATAAACGGCGCCTGTTCGACCTGCACTGGCGCATCAGCGCGCTGTTCGTCGCGTTCGGGGTGTTGCTGGCCCTGGGGGTCACCGTCGCGGTCGGGTTCGGCCAGGTGATGATCACGCACCCGGTGTGGGAGCAGATACTGCGCTCGACCACCGCGCATTACATTGCCGGCACCACGGGCAAGCAGCCCGTGCCCTTGCCGACACAGGGCGCCTACAAGGGATGGCACCTCAAGAGCGGCACGGCCTTGCCGGCCGACATGCCGCCCTACCTGGCCACGCTGCCCGCCGGGTTCTACAGCGAAGAGAACCTGGACCGGTTTGACGAGCACGACTACGCGGCCCTGGTCACGCCGGTCTCGGACGGCCGCGTGGTCACCGTCATCGACATGACCGACATCGAAACCCTGCAGAACAAGGTGGGCATAGGCGGCTTGATCTTTGTGCTGGTCAACCTGGCACTGGTGGGCGCCACGCTGCTGTGGCTTCACGGCAGCCTGCGCAAGCCGGCCAGGGCGCTGGCGCAGCGCATGGAGGCCCTGGACCCGGAGCAGCCCTCGCAGCGGCTGTCGGTCGACTACCCGCAGGCGGAGCTGCACGACATCGCGGTGCAGGTCAATCGCCACCTGGAAAGGGTGGAGCGCTTCATCGAGCGGGAGCGCAGCCTGCTGGACCAGGCCAGCCATGAGTTCCGCACCCCGGTCGCGGTGATCAGCGGCGCGGTGGACGTGCTGGCCCGGCAAGCCCTGCCCGCGCAAGCGAAAGGCCCGCTGGAGCGGATTCGCGGCACGGTCGACAACCTGACCGAAACCATGAGCGCCCTGCTTTACCTGTCGCGCGAGCCGGACGGCAACACGAGGGTGGAGACCACCCGGGTCGACCTGATACTGCAGGAGCTGATGCAGGACCATGAGCACCTGCTGGCCTTCAAGCCCGCGCGCTTTGTGCTGGTGGAGTGCGTGAGCCTTTCCGTCAACGCGCCGGAAGCGATGGTCAGGATCGTCATTGCCAACCTCCTGCGGAACGCGGCCGAGAATACGCAGAAGGGGGACGTCACGGTCAGCCTCACGCCGCAAAGGCTGCAGGTGAGCGACTCCGGCGAGGGCTTCGACGCGGTGGAGGCCGCGCGCAGCTACAGCGCGGCCTTGCAGACGTCGATGAAACCCGGCGGCGGCCGGGGGCTGGGGCTGTTTTTGACGAAGCGGATCTGTGAGCGCTTCAAATGGTCGCTGGCGATTTCGTCGGCGGTGAGCAAAGGCTCGGTGGTGGAAATCCGCTTCTAGCCTCTACCTTCTACCTTCAAGCGTCAGGCATTCACCAAACCCAAAAACGATTCGGGATAACGCAGGCCGGCGGCGGCGTCGGGCGGGAAGGCTTTGTCGAGCTCGGCCAGATCGGCGGGGCTTAGCACCACATCGAGCGCGGCGATGTTCTGGTCAAGGTAAGTGCGGCGCTTGGTGCCGGGGATGGGGATGATGTCTTCGCCCTGGGCCAGCACCCAGGCGAGGGCGATTTGCGAGGCGGTGACGCCTTTGGCGGCGGCCAGGCTTTTGACGGCATCGACGAGGGCGAGGTTGCGTTTGAAGTTTTCTTCGGCAAAGCGCGGCGAGAACTTGCGGCGGTAGTCGTCGGCGGGCAGGTCTTCGGGTTTGCTGAAGGCACCCGTGAGGAAGCCGCGGCCCAGCGGCGAATAGGCGACAAAGGCCACGCCGTTCTCGCGGCAGGCGGCCAGGGTGCCTGTGCTTTCGGGGTCGCGCGTCCACAGCGAGTATTCGCTTTGCAGCGCGGCGATCGGGTGGACCTTGCAGGCACGCGTGAGGGTGGCGGCCGAGGCTTCCGACAGGCCCAGGTAACGCACCTTGCCGGCTTGCACCAGCCCGGCCATGGCGCCCACCGTGTCTTCAATCGGCACGGTTTTGTCGACGCGGTGCTGGTAATAGAGGTCTATCTGTTCAATGCCCAGCCGTTTGAGGCTGGCCTCGCAGCTGGCCTTGACGTAGTCGGGCCGGCCGTTGACGCCGCGCACGCTGTCATTGGCCGGGTCACGGGTGATGCCGAACTTGGTGGCGATGAACACGTCCTTGCGGCGGCCGGCAATGGCCTTGCCTATGAGCAACTCGTTGGTGTGCGGGCCGTAGATGTCGGAGGTATCGAGGAAGTTGAGGCCCTGGTCCAGCGCGTGGTGAATGGTGGCGATGGATTCGGCGTCGTCGCGGTTGGCGTAAAACTCGCTCATGCCCATGCAGCCGAGACCGATGGCGGAGACTTGCGGGCCGTTTCGGCCCAGGGTACGGGTTTTGATCATGATGTTTGTCCTTTGAATGGGTTGGATGGATGGGGCTATAGGGTTATGGAGTTCAAGCACGTCTGGCGGGTTTGGCGTGTTGGGGTTGAGCGCGCATCTCTTCATAGAGGCGGATTTTTTTGCGGATATAGGCCAGGGTCTCGCGCTGGGCGCGTATCCCGGCCTCAAGGCGTTCGGCGTGCGCCTCGAGCAGGGCCTGGCGCTCGGCCGTGCTGGCGGCGGAGGCATTGCCTATGCGCAGCAGCTGGGCATAACGCTGCATGTCGCGCATGGACATGCCGGTGGCGCGCAGGCGCACGAGGAAATCGAGCCAGCGCATGTCGGCGTCGTTGTAGCGGCGCGCGCCGCTGCGCCTGTCTATGGGGGCGATCAGGCCTATCTGTTCGTAGTAACGCAGGGTGTAGGCGCTCAGGCCCGAGGCTTCTGCGGCTTCGGCGATGGTCAGGGAAATGGTGGGGGCGTCGGTCATGGGGGGACTTTAAGACTTCGAGCGCGCTCGAAGTCAAGCGGGTCCGCCGAAAAAACCCTGCTGGCGTTGTTGGTCGCCTTGTTTTCAATCTGTGTAAATCTGCGTCATCTGCGGATGAATTCAGATCCGCGGATAAATTCAAATACTCACATCCGCAGATGACGCAGATTTACGCAGATAAAGACATACGGCAACGGGACCAAAAGACTTTGACCTGCCCCCGCTCGCGTTGTCTGTTCAGCGCGTAATCACCACCAGCACACTGCAGGGCGCATGCGCGATCAGCGATTTGGACACCGAGCCGCGCCACCAGCGGGCGGCCCAGCCTTCGAGGTGTTTGTGGCCGACGACGATCAGGTCGGCGTCCGTCTGTTTGGCGTAGCTCACGATTTCATCGACGGTTTCGCCGTAGAGCACTTCGCCCTGGGCTTCATGGCCGGCTTCTATGAGCCGGCGCAGGCCGTCGTTGAGGATGCCCTGGTACCTGGCCTTGTCTTCCTCGATGATGCTTTGTTCGTAGATCACGCCTTCGGCGGCGACCACCCGCCGCTGCAGGGACATCACGGCGACCAGCGTCAGGGAGGCGCCGCTCCACTGCGCGATCTCGCGGCAGTCCAGCAGGGCTTTCTGGCCGGGTTCGGAACCGTCGTAAGCCAGCAAGATTCGTTTGTACATGATGTGTCTCCCGAATGAAGTGACTGGGCGATTCCAGAATAGGCCCGTGCCCGGAGCCGGTCAAATGATCGCCCCTGCGCCAGCAGGGTCGCCGCGCTGGCGGCGGGGAAATACACAGGCGACAATCGGAACCCAGCCCCGATTTCCCCGACCCCACAAAGCAGCCCATGACCCAAGACCCCCAGCGCGCGCAGGAACTCAAGAAAATGGAACTTTGCGAGTCCTGCGCGGGCATACAGCGCCACTGGCGCAAGGCGCCCGGCCACCCGGAGCTGGTGCAGGGCGACCCGCGCCATGAAACGCGCCGCCATGGCCTGATCACCATCACGCGCTACAAATGCGACCGCTGCGGCACGGCCTGGGAGTACGAGAACGACAAGACCAACCAGAAGGCCGGCTGGTCTGTGGTGGGGCGGTAAACAGGTAGTTGCCTTCCGGCAGGGCCAGGCATTGGCTGACGCGGGAACCCATGGGCGGACCGCATCATCGAAGCGATGATGAAAGCACAGTCTCCACCACATTCCCCGCAACGGCGCCGCCTGCTGGCCGCCTCCACACGCCTGGCGATAGGCGGCGCAGCCTGGTTCGCGCTGTCCGGCGCGCAGGCCCAGCCCAGCTACACGGTGACGACGGCGCAGTTGCAGGACGCGGTTGCCAGGCGCTTTCCGCTGCGCAAGCGCGCCAACGGCATCCTGGACATCACGGTGCAGGCGCCGCAGCTGCGCATGATGCCCGAGCAGAACCGGCTGGGCGCGGTGATGGCCGTCGAAGCCGGCGGCCAGTCGCTGCGGCGCGCCTACCCCGGCACCTTCGACCTGGACTTCGCGCTGCGCTATCAGGCCAGCGACATGACGATACGCGCGCACGAACTGCGCGTGAACACGCTGCAATTCGAGGGCGTGCCGCCGGAAGTCTCGCTGCTGCTGGCCAGCTACGGGCCGCAGCTGGCCGAGCAGGCGCTGCAGGGCGCGGTGCTGCACACCCTCAAGCCGCAAGACCTGGCGCTGCCCGACAGCATGGGCGTGCAGCCGGGCAGCATCACGGTAACGGCCAGGGGCCTGGTGATCGCGTTTGTGAACAAGCCCATGAGCTGAGTCCCGGTTTTTCTTAAAACTCAAAGCGCGGGGAGGCCCGGCTCAGCAATTGCGCCCTGGGTTCGGTGGGCCAGGCGGCCGCCAGTTCCCGCGCAAGGGTGTTGAGCAAGCGCCCCACGTCTTCGGCCGCCGAGGCATGCAGGGCTTCGGCCACGATGAGCACATCGCGTGTGCCCGCGCTGACGGCGGACAGGCCGCTTTGCCGGTTCGTCCAGCGGCGCGCATGGGCGTTGACTGGTTCGGCGCCATCG
This sequence comes from Polaromonas sp. CF318, assembly GCF_000282655.1. Lineage (GTDB taxonomy): Bacteria > Pseudomonadota > Gammaproteobacteria > Burkholderiales > Burkholderiaceae_C > Polaromonas. The sequence continues at coordinate 20,715 of NZ_AKIV01000146.1, read as the reverse complement.
GCAAATACCACCTCGCCCGGTTCCGGGTACTCAATTTCTCCACCGAATGTCAGGTAGTTTTCCGCACCGGTGGCGTAGCGCACTTCGAGCTGCTGCTGCACCTTGTCAACATCAAACACGGCGATCGGGATGGCGAAGGCCAGCGAGACGGCATTGCACAAATCCACCAACGGGTGCAGCGGGGGCAGGGCATTGTCTTTGCGAAAGCGGCGCAGCAGCGACTCGGACGCGCAGCGGTATTGCGTGGGCTTGAGGCCCATGCGGGAGAACACGCGCCGCCAGGCCTGCACCTCGGGAAACTCGCCTTCAGGGCCGACGGCCAGCCGGGCCTGGGCGATGGCATTGAAGCGGGCGAGCTGCGCGCCCACATCCACATCGGCGCTGATGCCGCCGGCATGCAGCACGCCGGGCACCAGGGCGGGGTAGTCGGCCCAAAGGGCGTCTGAATGGCGAAACAACATGCGTGGGCGCTCCATGAGTCGGCGAGGAGGTGAAACACCGCGCAGTCTGCCCCTGGGCCGGGCAGGCGTCTTGAACGTTATTGCAGGCCGGCCGTGCGCGCCGTGGCCCGCTGCCAGGCGCCGGGCGTGAAGCCGAACTGGCGCGTGAAGAGGCGCGTCATATGGCTCTGGTCGGCAAAGCCGCAGGCGGCAGCCGCCTGGGCCAGGCCGGCGCCGCCGCGTATCAGGCTGCGTGCGCGTTCGGCCCTTTGTTGCAGCAGCCAGGCATGGGGCGTGAGGCCAAAGGCTTTTTCAAAATGGCGCAAGAGCTGGAAGCGGCTGAGGCCGGCCATGCGCGCCATCCCGGCGAGCGTGGGCGGGGCAAGCAGGTCGGCGGCGATGCACTCACGCACCTGGTGGATGTGCGGGTTGATGGCCGTGGCGGATTCGGCGGGACGCTCCGCGGCCAGAGTGTGTCGCCGCGTGAGCAGTTCGCAGACGCGCGCCAGCGACTCTTCGCAGGCGAGTGCATCGGCACCTGCGGCACGCCCGCCGCCGCTCCATTGCTGGAGGCGCAACAGCAGCTGCTCCAGCGCCAGCCTGAGCCGCGCATCCTGGGCGACGGGGCGGGTCAGCTCCAACGCGGCCGCATCAGGCGCACCCATCGCGGCGGCCATGGCGGCAGGCTCAAGGTAGAGCATGCGCCAGCGCCGCGAAGGCCCGCCCAGCGGCTGGCCGTCGTGCACCTCGCCGGGGTTGCACATCAGGATGTCACCGGCATAGGCCTCCACTTGCCCGCGGCCACTGGCCGATGTCTGCGCGCCCTGCTGCAACCACCCCACACCAAACACGGCGTGCGAATGGCGGCGGTAGTGGCGCGCGCTGTCGATGTGGGTGCCGTACACGCCGTCCCACGGCGTGGCCAGGACGCGGCATTGGTGCGGGGGCGGGGCGGGCATGGGTGGATGATGCCACCGGCTGTGCCGGTGCGCCATGCGCGGTGGAAAACACGGCGCAGGTTTGGCCTCACTCCCTCCCCCACGAAAGAAGGAGCAGGAAACCCAGCACCGATTTCTCAGGGCGCCTTGTCCGGCGCACAAAGGCGCGCATGGTAAACCTGGATCGAGACCGGGATCCATTGCGGCAAGTCCCAGTCCGGGTGCTGGGCGCGCAGCATGGGGGTGAGCTCCTTCTGCAGGGTGGGCAGGTCCTGGCCCGCGGCGCAGCGCCGCGCGACTTCGGCGTGGACGGTGTCCAGGTGCCTGGCCGCCGCGGCCAGGTCGGCCGCCGTGCCCACGCGGCCATGGCCCGGCACGACGACTTGGGGATGGCCGCGCTCCACGGTGCGGAAGATTTCGCGCCAATTCAGCGGGTCGACATCCGTGTCCTGGATTTCGGGGAACCAGGGCATGATGGGGAAGGACTTTGTCTCCAGCAGGTCGCCAAAAATGAACACGCCCTGTTCGGGGACGGAGATCACCTGGTCGCCCAGCGTGTGCGCGCGGCCGTAGTGGTTGAGGCGGACGGTGCGCCCGCCGAGGTCGATCTCGGCTTCGCGCTCGTAGACGATGTCGGGCGCCACGAAGCGGACTTCTTTCAGCGCCGCGCCTACGCCCAGGCGTTCGCTGAACAGCCGCAGGTAGGCGGGCCCTTTCTTGAGCAGCTCGTCACGCTGCGCGCGGTTGTAGATGATGGTCGCTTCGCCCTTGAACACCTGCGCCCCGAAGCCGTGTTCGGGATGGAAGTGCGTGGTGGTCAGGTACAGGCGGCGGGTGCCGGCCAGGCGCCTGGCCACCTGCAGGACGCGCCGGGCGCTGTCGGGGCCCAGGCCTGTGTCGACCACCAGCACGGCATCGCTGCCGCTGATGAGGGTGATGTTGGGAACCAGGACGATCTGGTCCCTGTCCTCGATCACCTGCACGCCCGGGCTGACCTCGATGAGATGGGTCGGGTCGACGAGCTTTTCCTGCGAGACATCCGGGCCGGCGGCGAAAGCCCGCATGCAGGCCATCACCGACAGAAGGGTGAAGAGCGCCAGGGCCGTGGAAAGACGGTAATGGTTCATGGGGGCTCCTGCGGGTTGGGTTCAGCGGCGCTGGAGCTGCTCAATAGCCCCATGCCAGTCTTCAACGTGATAGCTCAGCACGATCTGGCCGCCCTCGACGGTGTGGATGTCGATGGCCATGATCTCGAAGCCGCGGCCCGTTGCGGGCGCGCCCATGAAGGGTGCGACGGGCGTGGCGGTGGCGCGGCCGCGGACCACAAAGCGATTGCCGACCTGCAGCATTTCCTCGACCTTCCAGCTCAGGTTGGGGGCGGCGCCGCTCACCCGCTGCAGTTGCGCCAGGAACTGGTCGCGCGTCTTCACCGGGCTGGCGTAGTCGCCTATGCTTTGCCAGTTCGGCGAGAGCACTTTCGCCATGCGCGCGGGAAGGTCGGGACTGGTGGTGCCGCTCAGCACGTCGCTGTAGAGTGCCCGGACCACGTCGGGGTCGGCGGCCAGGGCCGTGCCGGCGAGGCCGCTTGCCATGGCGAGGGCGGTGAGTGTTTTTTTCATGGGTTGGCTCCGGTAAGCGGTAAGCTGTAAGAAGAGGATTGGCCTCAGTGCGATGCCCGCACGATGACCTTGCCGCGGGCGTGGCCGCCGGCCACCTGCTCCAGCGCGGCGCGCGCGTCTTCCAGCGGATGGATGGTGTCCAGCACGATCTGCAATTGCTTGGCCTTGAAGGCGTCCAGGATTTTGTCCAGGGCCGCGGCGTCGTTCTTGAAGAACACAAACGAGCCGTGCTGAAGACCGCGAGGCGCGACGGCAAAGTCGACGGTGCTCACGACGGCGCCCCGGGGCGAGAGCACCCGCCACGAACGTTCCAGCGTGTCGCCGCCCACCGTGTCGAGGACCAGGTCCACGTCGCTCAGCAAGGCCGCGAAGTCCTGGCGCTGGTAGTCGATGGCCTCATGGGCACCGAGCTCCTTCGCCAGGCCCAGGTTGCGCGCCGAGGCCGTCGCGATGACGTGCGCCCCGGCCTGCCGGGCGAACTGCACGGCGAAGCTGCCGACGCCGCCCGCGGCCGCATGGATGAGCACGCGCTGCCCGGCCCGCAGCTTGCCCGCGCCAGACAGGGCCAGCCAGGCCGTGCCTGCGGCCGTGGGCAAGGCGGCGGCCTGCTCGAAGCTCATGTCGGTCGGCATGAGGCTCAAGGCCTGCTCGGGGACGACGGCCGCCTGCGCGAACGCACCGCCGGCGGTGGGCTCGAGGCGGCCGACGACGCGGTCGCCGGCTTTGAAGCGGGCCACGCCGGGGCCCACATGCAGGACCACGCCTGCCAGGTCGGTGCCCAGCGCATAGGGCAGGCTCACCGGGAAGACCTGTTGCATGTGGCCGGCCAGCATCTTGAGGTCCAGCGGGTTCACGCCGGCGGCTTCGATGCGCAGGGATACCTGGCCGGGGCCGGGTTCGGCCGGCGGCAGGTCTTCGAGCACGGCCAGGCTGGGGTTGCCGAATTCGTGGATACGGAGTGTTTTCATGGCGGGTACTTGACGGCTTAGCTGTTGGTGTTCGTGTTGGTGTTGTCGGTGGCGGTGTTGTCGAGCGCGGGAAAGGCGCCTAGCTGCAGGAAGAGGCCGAACCAGTCTTCCAGGTGCCAGGTCCGCTTGATGCGCTCGCCCTCGAATTCGTGGAACTCATGGATGCGAAAGCTGACCTTCCTGCCGGTGGCCGCAATGCCGAAGAGCGGCCCGCGGTGGGTGCCGGTGATCTCGGCGCGCACGGCGGCGCGGCCCTGGTCCATCAGCACGTCGTGGGCCGTGATGCGCACGTCGGGCAACGCTTCGATGAAGCCACGGATGATGGGCTTGAGGCCTTCGGGCCCGGGGCCCTGGCCGGGCGCCAGCGGGATGTCGTCCCAGTCGGCGGTGACGGCGGCATCCAGAAGGTCGGGGTTCTTGTCGCTGAACGCGCGGTACAGCAGGTCTATGGCCTGGCGCCGCGCCTGCTCCTGCGTGCCGCGGCTACCGGGGTTTGAATGGCTCATGAAGGTGATCCTTGTGGGGTGATGAAGCAATGGCGGAATTCTGGGCATCGCGCTACTATCTGTCCAACAAATGATCTGTATAAATGAGTATTTGATCTATGGATTTTCATGGGATAGACCTGAACCTGCTCGCGGCCTTTGACGCGTTGGTGGAGGAGCGCAACGTGACCCGTGCCGCGGTGCGCATGGGCGTGAGCCAGCCGGCAATGAGCGCCGCGCTGTCGCGCCTGCGCACGCTGTTTGAAGACCCCTTGTTTCTGCGCAGCGCCGAAGGCCTGCTGCCCACGCCGCGCGCCAGGGACCTCGCCGGGCCCGTGGCCGATGCGCTGCGGCGGCTGGAGGCGGCCCTGGTGAAAAAGCCCGAGTTCGATCCGGCCCGGGTGGCGATGGATTTCACCCTCGGCCTGTCGGACTATCCCGCCTTCGTGCTGCTGCCCGCGCTGTTGAATGCGCTGGAGAAGAAGGCGCCCGGCATTTCGCTGAGCGTGCGCAGCTTCAGCAGCCGGGACAGCGCCGTCGACCTGCTCGACGCCGGCTTGATCGATGCGGCGGTCGGCGTGCCGCCCACGCAGGCGGAAAGCCGGATATTGACCCGCCCCATCCTGCGCGACGATTTCGTGACCATCGTGCGTCGCGACCATCCCGACGCGCGGCGCGGCATGAGCCTGAAAACCTTTCTGTCGCTGCCGCATGTGCTGGCCTCGCCCGAAGGCGATCGCCATGGCCTGGTGGACGAAGCGCTCGCGCAACTCGGCAAGCGCCGCAAGCTGGCACTGAGCCTGCCGCAGATGTTCGCGGTGCCGGCGGTGGTCGCGCAGACCCGGATGACCGCCACGGTCATGAAGCGGGTGGCCCTGCATTCGCCGGCCCGGCGCATGCTGGTGCTGTTTCCACCGCCCGTCGCGCTGCCGCAGGTGCAGTTCGACCTGATCTGGCACAGGCGCAGCGAAACCAACCCGGCCCAGGCCTGGCTCAGGGCATTGCTGGAGTCGCTGGCGAAGGCCTTGTAGCCTTGCGCCTTGCCCCGCTGGGGAGGGGCCGGCAGCCCGCGGCGCAAAGCTATGATCCACCGCAGAGGGGGCGCACCGCCACAGGCCAGGCCTGCGGCGCGCCGGAGGGCAAATGAAGCAGGCCCCGGACGGCCGGGACGGCCACAACACAAAAACCATGATGAAAAGAAACACCAAACTGGCACTGGGGGCCGCCGGGGCCGTGCTGCTGCTGACAGTAGCGACCGCCGTGCTGATCAGCGTGGACAGCCGGGCCTGGCGCGGCAAGCAGGACAAGGCGACGGCCGCCGCCGTGGCGGTGGCGACCACCGCGCCGCCGGACACCCGCAAAATCCTCTCGGGCATGCAGGAGGTGCTGGCCGGCTACCGGAAAATCATTGTGCTGTTTGCCGATGAAAAAAGCCTGGGCGTGAATGAGCGCGCCATGGCCAACCAGGTGGGCCAGGGCCTGTTCCATGAAAACCGCGAGCGTATGGCCGGGCTGGAGGCGCAGATGGCGGCGCTGGCGGCCTCAGGTAACGCGCAGCGCTTTGACGCGATGGCCGGGCTGCTGGACTATATCGAGAGCGACAAGTCCCTGTTCGACGCGGACCGGCTGGCCTTTCGCGAGCTGCTGCGCAGCCTGCAGGCCGCGGTGGCTGCGGATTCCTCGCTGCCGGCCATCAAGCTGCACAAGCGCATAGGCGAGGACCTGGACGCGCTGCAGGAAATAGAGCGCACTTACGAGAAAGAAATACGCCTGGTCTTCGGCCGCTTCGAGCCGCGCGCGATTGAGCTGAAGCGCGAGCGCTGGGAAGACTATGTGGCCAGCCTCAAGAAGCTGTACACGCGCGCGCAGATCCTGAAAGACTTCGGCGTGGTGATGCCCTACCCGGCGCCCAAGGCGCCCACACGCAAGGCCAAGGGCGAGGAGGAGGGCGAAGTGTTCGGCTACAGCCTGCCGCCCAAGACGGTGGTGCTGACTTTTGACGACGGCCCGCACGGTGTGTACACGGCGGAGATCGCGGCCATCCTCAAGCAATACAGTGCACCGGCCATCTTCTTCCAGGTGGGCAGCAACCTGGGCACGGTGGCGGCCGATGGCAAGACCAAGCTGGGCCCGCGCGCCGAGGTGAGCCGCAAGCTGCTGGAGGCGGGCCACACGCTGGCCAACCACAGCATGACGCATGCGCAGCTTTCCAGGCTCAAGGGCGACGGGCTCAAGTCGGAAGTGATGGGCACCGACGAGCTGCTCAAGGCGGTGGATGCGCGGCGTTCGCCGCTGTTTCGTTTTCCGTACGGCGCGCGCAACGACGAGGGCCTGGACCTGCTGTCGGGCGCGCAGCTGCGCTCGGTGATGTGGAACATCGATTCGCTGGACTGGGCCGACCCGGTGCCCAGCTCGATTGTGGAGCGCGTGCTGCGCACGGTGGAGAAGGAAGGCCGCGGGATCATCCTGTTCCACGACATCCATGAGCGCACGGTGAAGGCCTTGCCGGCCATCCTGGACCGGCTGGTGGCCGAGGGCTACCAGTTCGCGAACTGGGACGGCAGCGGCTTCAGCATCAGCAAGGGCGCGGCGGCGGCGCCGGCCCCGGCGGCGGCCAACCCGGGTTACAGCGACTCATGGGCCGTGGTGATCGGCATCGACGACTACGCCCACTGGCCCAAGCTGCAGTACGCGGTGCGCGACGCGCGCGCGATCCGCGAGACGCTGGTGCAGCGCTTCGGCTTCAGCCCCGAGCATGTGCTGTCGCTGGAGAACCGCGAAGCGACGCGGGCCGGCATACTCGCGGCCTTCAATGACAAGCTGGCGCGCAGCGGCATGAAAAAGAACGACAGGCTGTTTGTGTTCTTCGCGGGCCACGGCGCGACGCGCCAGCTGACGTCGGGCCGCGACCTGGGCTACATCATTCCGGCCGATTCGGACCCGAACAAGCTCGCGACCGACGCGGTGCCGATGACGGAGCTGCAGAACATTGCCGAAAGCGTGACGGCCAAACATGTGCTGTTTGTGATGGACGCCTGCTACAGCGGCCTGGGGCTGACGCGCGGCGCGGGCCCGGCCAACTTCCTGCGCGACAACGCCAGGCGCCTGGGCCGGCAGATGCTGACGGCCGGCGGCGCCGACCAGCTGGTGGCCGACGGCGGGCCCAACGGGCATTCGGTGTTCACCTGGACACTGCTGCAGGCCATGGCCGGCAAGGCCGACCTCAACGGCGACGGCCTGATCACCGCGACCGAGCTGGCCGCGTACGTGGCGCCGGCGGTGTCGGCCGTCTCGCGCCAGACGCCGGCCTTCGGCAGCCTGCCGGGATCCGAAGGCGGCGACTTTGTGTTCGCGCTGCCGGCGGAGGCGGAGTTTTTGAGCGCACAGACCGGCCAGCTGTCGGTGGACGCGATCGCGCTGAACAGCAAGCTGGATGCGACACGGCCTGCACCTGCTGCTGCCCCCCCCGCTACCGCTACCGGTGGTGACGTGCCCGTGGCGTTGCCGGTATCGGCCACGGTGGTGGTCAAGGATTTGCAGGGCGGCGAGCAGAAGATCGTCACGCCGCTGGCCGTGCCGAGCTCGGCGCGCCAGCTGGCGCAGCGCGCCAATGACCGTGGCCTGCAGCTCTACAAGGAAAAAAAATACGCCGAAGCCGAGGCGCAGTTCACCGAGGCGCTGAAGCTGCGGCCGGATTTCGCGCTGGCCGCGAACAACCTGGGTTTTGTCTACTTCAAGCAGGACAAGTTCAAGGAAGCGGCGCGCTGGTTTGAGAACACAGTGAAGATGGACCCTTCACGCGCGATTGCCTACCTGAACCTGGGCGATGCCCATGCGAAGGCCGGCGACGGCGAGAAGGCGAAGAAGGCCTTTCGCGCCTACCTGGAGCTCGCGCCCACGGGGCCGGGCGCGGGCCATGCGAAGCAGGCGCTGGAAAAAGGCTGAGCCGCTACGGGGACAAAAAGCAAAAGGGGGCAGGTGTTAAAACCTGCCCCCTTTTTTTGTTCGCCGATCAGTTGATCAGTTAATCACTTGATCGGCGAATCATTGTGCGCAACCGAAATTACTTGGTAGCGGCGGCTTTCACGTCGGTCTTGGCTTCCGCCTTGGTGGCGCTGGTGTCGAGCTTGGCCTTGGCCTTGTCGGCGCCGGTTTCCACTTTCAGGGTGTCGACCTTGGCATTGGCATCGATCTTGGTGGAAGCGGCCTTGGCGTCTGCCTTGATGCCGGTCTTTTCAGCCTTGGCGTTGGCCTTGGCCTGGTCGTCAGCGTCGGCCTTGGCAGCTTTGGCTTCGGCCTTGGCTTTCACCTTGGCAGCCTTGGCATCGGCCTTGGCGGTTTTGTCAGCGGCTGCGGCTTCGGCCTTGGCGACCTTGGCGTCTGCCTTGGCATCGACCTTGGCTTCGCTCTTCACGGCGCCGGCGACGGCTTTGTCGGCCTTGGCTTCCGCCTTGACTTCAGCTTTGGTAGCGGCCGGAGTGGCCGGCGCTGCAGGCGCGGTGGTTTGTGCGGAAGCGATACCGACGAACAGGGTGGCGATCAGGGTAGCGAGCAGTTTGTTCATGAGAGAGTCCTTTGGATATGGAAGGTTGAAACGTTGATAGCACGTAGCCTCGTGTTCAACGGACTGCACGCGGCCTTGTTGACCCGGGACACACAAGCTTGCATTTGCGGCGGGCGCTTTACATCCTTTGTCGCTGTGCGGCGACAAATGCGCGTGTTGCCCGCGCGCCATGTAGGATGTGGCGCATCGAAAATGCAGGACAAGAACAGACGGCATGCGCAACACAACAACTCCCCAAAAAATCGTCATCGCGGGCGGCGGCGTGATCGGCAGTGCGATCGCCTACTTTCTTGCAAGCCATCCGCGCTTTGCCGGCGAGGTCACGGTCATAGAGCGCGACCCCAGCTATGCGCAGGCTTCGTCGGCCCTGTCGGCCAGCTCGATACGCCAGCAGTTCTCGCAGTCGGTGAACATCGCGGTCTCGCAGTTCGGCATTGAGTTCCTTCGCAACATCGAGCAGCACCTGGCCGTTGACGGCAGCGTGCCCGACATCGGCCTGGCCGAGCGCGGCTATCTTTATCTGGCCACGGATGCCGGCGCGGCCACCTTGCGCGCGAACCATGCGACGCAGCGCGCCATGGGCGTGGAGGTCGCGCTGCTGGAACCCGCGCAGTTGCGGCAGCGCTTTCCATGGCTGAATGTGGACGACCTCGCGCTGGGCTCTTTGGGCCTGGCGGGCGAGGGCTGGTTTGACGGCTACGGCCTGCTGATGGCCTTTAAACAAAAGGCGCGCAGCCTGGGCGTGCAATATGTGAAAGCCGAAGCCACGGGCTTTGTGCACAGCGCGGGCCGCGTGACGGCGGTGGCGCTGCAGGGCGGCGCGCAGTTGCCCTGCGACTGGGCGGTGAACGCGGCGGGCGCCTGGGCGCGGCCGCTGATGGCAGGCACGGGGCTGGACCTGCCGGTGTACGGGCGCAGGCGCTGTGTCTATGCGTTTGCCAGCCCCGCGAAGACGCCGGACTGCCCGCTGGTGATCGACACCAGCGGCCTGTGGTTCCGGCCCGAGGGCGATATCTGGATTTGCGGCCTGCCGCCCGCCGAGGGCCATGACGACAACAACGCGCCGCTGGACGTGGACTACGAACTCTTCGACCAGGCCTGGCTGACGCTGGCGCACCGCGTGCCGGGTTTTGAGGCTCTGCGCCTGCAGCGCGCCTGGGCCGGCTATTACGAATACAACACGCTGGACCATAACGCGCTGCTGGGGCCGCACCCGGCCTTGCCCAACCTGCTGCTGGCCAACGGCTTCAGCGGCCACGGCCTGCAACAGTCGCCGGCCGTGGGGCGCGGGCTTGCGGAGTGGATCTGCGAGGGGACTTACACCAGCCTGGATTTGGCGCCGCTGGCGGCCGGGCGGCTGGTAAGCGGTGAGGCCCTGGTTGAGAAGAATGTGATCTAAGCCAGGTACGCCGCCGACTCACACCGCGAACAACTTGCCGCTGAACACCCAATGCAGGGTACGCACCGAGAGCACGGCCAGCACCAAGGTCATCACCACCAGCAGCAAACTGGCGGAAAAGACAGGTTTGCGGGGAAAACGGCCGAGACTGAGGCGTATTTTGATAAATACGCCTCATTTTTTGATGCGTATTTGCTAAAACCTCGTTTCCCAAGCCGGCCTATGTGTGGCAACAGTCAGGCTGGCCGGCGCTGGTGTTTGACGCCAGCGCTCTTGAGCATGACCTGAACATTGCGCGCCTGGAGCAAGGCCGGTTGCTGGGACAAATACAGGCCATCGGGTTGGCGGACGCGCAGGCGATCACCGGCGAATTGTGGGTGCAGGAAGCCATGGCCACGGCGGCTATTGAGGGTGAAAAACTCAACCTGGACGCGGTGCGGTCCTCCGTGTGCCGGCGGCTGGGACTGGCGGATCTCCCTACGCAGGACCGTCACGTGGAAGGCTTAATCGAGCTGATGCAGGACGCGACGGATGGCTATCAATCCGCGCTGGATGAAGACCGCTTGTGCCGCTGGCAGTCGGCCCTGTTCCCCGGCGGCACATCGGGCCTGCGCAGAGTCGCTGTGGGGCGCTACCGCGACCATGCGGACGAAATGCAAATCGTCAGCGGCCCGCTGGGACGGGAGAAGGTGCACTACATCGCGCCGGCATCGGGCGACGTCGCGGCGCAAATGCAGCTGTTTCTGGCTTGGTTTGAAGACACACGGCCTGCGCAGCGCACGGCGACCCAGTCCGTAGTCCCGTCCATCAACGGCATCGCCCGCGCCGCCATCGCGCACCTGTGGTTCGAGTCGATACACCCGTTTGAAGACGGCAACGGCCGGGTCGGACGGGCCATCGTCGACATGGCGATCGCCCAGGACATCGGCTCATCCGCACGCCTGTTCGGGCTCTCGCGGCAGATGTTCGAGTCAAGGGAGGCGTACTACGACGCGTTGAACCAGGCACAGCGGGGCGGCCTGGACGCCACACCTTGGGTTCAATGGTTTGTGCGTGCCTTCACGGCCTGCTGCCTCAGGTCGCAAGCCGTGGTGATACAGGCGCTACAAAAGACGGCGTTCCGCCTGCGCGCCTCCGGCTTGTCCCTGAATGAGCGGCAGAGCAAGGTGTTGACTCGCCTGCTGGAAGCCGGCGACGGCGGCTTCCTGGGTGGCATGACGACCGACAAATACAGCAAGATCACGGGCACCTCCAAAGCGACGGCAAACCGCGACCTCACGGAGTTGCTGCAGCATGGCTTGCTCATGGTGACCGGCGTTGGCAAGGCAACACGCTACGCCGTCAATGTGGAAGGCTGGAATCAGGGAAAAGCGCCGACCTGACCGTGCCTGGAGTCGCTCTTACTTCTCGCTGTCCAGGTGCGCCATCTGCTCAGCCGCATACCGCGTACCAGCCACGGCATCGGCCGGCAGCGCGGCTTCGATGCGCTGGAGGTCTTCGCTGCCCAGCGTGAGCTTGAGGGCGCCGAGCGATTCACCCAGCTGCTTCAAGGTGCGCGAGCCGACCAGCGCCACCATGTCCACGCCCAGGGCCTTGCCGCGCGCGAGCACCCAGGCAATCGCGACCTGCGAGGCGGTGGCGCCCAGGCCGGCGGCGAGCTGCTGCAGCACATCGACCAGCCGCTGGTTTTTGGCGGCGTTCTCGCCGGTAAAGCGCGGCAGGTGGGCGCGGAAGTCGCCGGGGCCCGTGGGTTTGGAGCCCGACAGCAGACCGCGCGAGAGCACGCCATAGGCCGTGACGCCTATGCCCAGGCGCTTGAGCACGGGAAAGATCCCGGCCTCGGGGCCGCGGCTGAGCAGCGAGTATTCGATCTGCAGATCCGTGATCGGGTGCACGGCGTGGGCTTTTCGGATGGTGTCTGCGCCGACCTCGCTCAGGCCGATGTGGCGCACAAAACCGGCTTTGACCATGTCGGCGATGGCGCCAATGGTGTCTTCGATGGGCACGTTCGGGTCCAAGCGCGCGATGCGGTAGATGTCGATGTGGTCGGTGCCCAGGCGCTGCAGGCTGTAGGCCAGGAAGTTCTTGACGGCGGCGGGCCGGCCGTCCATGCCGATCCAGCCGGCGCTGGGGTCGCGCAGCGCGCCGAACTTGACGGAGACCAGCGCCTGGTCGCGCCGGCCTTTAAGCGCGCGACCTATCAACATCTCGTTGTGGCCCATCCCGTAGAAGTCGCCGGTGTCGATGAGGTTGATGCCGGCGTCGAGCGCGGCGTGGATGGTCGCGATGCTTTGCGCTTCGTCGGCCGCGCCATACATGGCGGACATGCCCATGGCGCCCAGGCCTATGGCGGAAACGGATTGCGGGCCTTTGGTGCCCAGACGGGTTTGGGCAAGGGTGGTGGTGTTCATGGGGAGCCTTTCAGTGAATTTGGAGTCAGTGCATGGATGACTTGGTAGAAGGACTGTATTGATTTCAATTACAGGAATAAACTGCCAATCACTTAAATAACTGTTATCAAATTAAAGAACAATAAGGCCGGATTCATGAGTGTTGACCGCTACAAAGCGATGGAAGTGTTTAACCGCGTGGTCGAGCTGGGCAGCTTTACCGCGGCGGCCACGGCGCTGCACATGCCCAAGGCCCGCGTGACCACGACGGTGCAGGAGCTCGAGGCGCACCTGGGCGTGCGCTTGCTGAACCGCACGACGCGCCGGCTGAGCCTGACGGACGACGGCGCGCTGTACCACCAGCGCGCGCAGGCCATGCTGCAGGACATGGGCGAGCTCGAGGGCACGCTGCGCCGCTCCGTGGCCACGCCGGCGGGGCGGCTGCGCGTGGACGTACCGGCCGCCGTGGGGCGCCACGTGATCTCGCCGGCGCTGCCGGAATTTTTCAGGCGCTACCCCGACATGGTGCTGGAGCTGGGCAGCAGCGACAGGCCGGTGGACCTGGTGGCCGAGGGCGTGGACTGCGTGATACGCGGCGGCCTGCTGCACGACGAGACCCTGGTGGCTCGGCCGCTGGGCCGGCTCAAGGTGGTGACCTGCGCCGCGCCCGCTTACCTGGCGCAGTACGGCACGCCAAAAACCCTGGAAGACCTGGAGCAGCACCGCTTCGTGAACTTCCACTCGGCCAAGACGGGCAAGATTTTTCCCTTCGAGTTTTCAAAAAACGGCGAGCTGCGGCAAATCAACCGCCCGCACTGGGTGACCTGCAACGACGCCGACAGCCACATGGGCGCGGTGCTGGCCGGCCTGGGCTTATCGCAACCGCCACTCACACGGCGCACCTGCGCGCTGCTGGAGAGCGGTGCGCTGGTGCGCGTGCTGCCCGACTGGCAGCCCGAAGACCTGCCCATGGTGGTGATGTACCCGCGCAACCGCCACCTGACGGCCAAGGTCAGGGCCTTTGCCGACTGGGTGGCGGAGGTGTTCAAGGCGGAGTTCGCGGCGGGGGCGACGCTGTATCCGTAATGGCTCCCTTGCGCGCTATCTGGCGGCAGCCGATGCGGCCAGCAACACAAAGCCGCCCGCCAGCGCCAGGTTCTTGAAGAAGTGCAGGACCTGGTTGCGCAGTTCCTGCGGCGTGGCCACCCAGAAGTTGTGGGCGACGAAGGCATCAACCAGCAGGAAGGCGGCAGCGGCCAAGGCGAGCCAGCGCACTTGCCAGCCGAAAGCAAGTGCCAGGCCGGTGGCGACTTCGACAGCGCCCACCGCGGCGCCCGTGTAGTTACGCTGTTTTGCCGAAGCAAGAAAGTGCGAAGCACCGGGGCCGATAAAAGCCAGGGCCATCAGCGCGCGGCCCAGGGCCAGGACAAGTGCGGGATTCATGGTGCGTTCTCCTTCAAGCCGCGCGGCGCACTACCGGCCTGAGCATGTCGGCAATGCCTATGCGCTGGGCGAACTCTTCACGCACACGCTCAGCCACCACGGTAACTTCGGCGGCGCCGTCGTCGATGAAATCAATCACCGAACGGAAGGGCCGCGTGCCGGCGGGCAGGCCGACGATGCGGGTGATGTCGTCGGCCACGGCTTGCGGGTCGGCGTGGGCGGGACTCAGGGCCGAGAGGCGTTCGCCGACCTTGTCCATCACGCCGTCATAACGCGCATAGGCGGTGGTCCTTGCCGCATCGGCCGGTTTGCCGGCGCTGGGGAAGTGGGCCGTGCCCTTGGTGAAGGCGCCGGGGACGACGATGGAGGTCTCTATGCCGAAGCGGGCGAGCTCATAGGACATGGTGACGGCCATCGAATCCATGGCGGCTTTCGCCGCCGCATAGGGACCGAGGAAAGGCGGGAAACCGCCGCGCACCGTGCTGCTGCTGACCCACAGCACCAGGCCGGCTTCGGCCTGGCGCATCACCGGCAGCACGGCACGGTTCACGCGCTGGCTGCCCAGGAAGTTGGTGTCCAGCACCTTGATGATTTCTTCGGGGGTGTAGGCCTCGGCGGGGCCGACCACCAGGTGGCCGGCGTTGTGCACGACGACGTCGAGGCGGCCTTGCTCGGCCACGATGTGTGCTACGGCGGCGTCGGCAGACGGCTGCGACAGCACGTCGAGTTCAACGGCGCGCAAGTCAAAGCCATTGGCAAAACTCCAGTCGCGCAGCTCACGCACCTTGGGCGCGTTGCGGCCCTGGATGTCGCGCATGCTGGCATACACGGTGTGGCCGGCTTGTGCGAGTGAACGGGCGGTGAGATGGCCGATGCCGGTGCCTGCACCGGTGACGAGGATGACGGATTTCATGATGTGTGTCTTTCTGGAAAGGGTTTGAAAAGGGTTGTTGATTCGCTGGTGAGATCGCGTGGCTTTAAACCACGCCGCCGTTGGCACGCAATGTTTGGCCGTTCACCCACGCAGAGTTCTCGCTCACGAGGAAAGCAACCGCACTCGCGATGTCCTCCGGCGTACCCAGGCGTTCGAGCGGCGCCATCCTGGACATGCGCTCCACCGTCTCGGGCGTCTTGCCGTTGAGGAAGAGCGCGGTGGCCGTGGGGCCGGGGGCGATGGCGTTGATGCGGATGTTTTTGCCGCGCAGCTCTTTGGCCATGATGTTGGTGAAGGTTTCGACCGCGCTCTTGGTCGCGCCATAGACCGCATAGCCGGGCAGGGCCAGGCCGATCACGCTGGTCGAGAAGTTGACAATGCGCCCGCCGGACTGCAGGCGCGCGGCGGCTTCGCGCAGCGTGTTGAAGCTGCCCTTGACGTTGACGGCGAAGAGGCGATCGAACGTCTCATCGTCTGTATCGGCCAGCGGCGGCAGCGTGGGCGGCATGATGCCGGCGTTATTGATCAGCACGTCGACGCGGCCGAAGGCCTTGATGCTTTCGTCGAACAGGGCTTTGACGGCGGCGGAACTGGCGACGTCGGCCTGCACGGCAGTGGCCTTGCCGCCGGCGGCGGTAATGGACTGCACCACGGCCTGGGCTTCTTCGGCCTGGCCGGCGTAGTTGACGACGACGGCGTAGCCCTCTTGCGCAAGGCGCTGGGCGACGGCCGCGCCTATGCCGCGCGAGGCGCCGGTGACGATGGCAACTTGGGTGGATGCGGAAGCGGTCATTTGAAACTCCTGATGGTGAAAAGTGGCTTGGCTCTGACTGCCCGTGGCGCTCGATGTGTTGTGCGCTTTTGGTGAGCCAGTGAAGCTATTGTTCTATTCAGTCCATACGTGATAAATACCGTAAACTTGTAATCACTATTCAATCAACACCAACAATCAGGCGACCACCAGATGGATAGGTTTCATTCGATGCAGCTGTTCACGCGAATCGTGGAACTGGGCAGTTTTACGAAGGCGGCCGACGACCTGCATCTGCCGCGCGCAACCGTGACGCACGCGCTGCAGCAGCTGGAAAAACGCCTGGGCGCGCGGCTCCTGCACCGCACGACGCGCCATGTGAGCCCCACGCAGGACGGCTCGGCGTACTACGAGCGCTGCCTGCGGCTGTTGACGGACCTCGAAGAGGCCGAATCGGCGTTTGTGAACGTGGGCAGCAAG
Source organism: Polaromonas sp. CF318 (assembly GCF_000282655.1). Classification (GTDB taxonomy): domain Bacteria; phylum Pseudomonadota; class Gammaproteobacteria; order Burkholderiales; family Burkholderiaceae_C; genus Polaromonas. Next base: position 4,304 of record NZ_AKIV01000146.1, on the reverse strand, counting down.
CCGCGCGGCAAGCTGCGCGTGGACTTGCACGGCACGCTGGCCAAGCATTTTTTGCTGCCGGTGATTGGGCAGTTTTTTGAGCGCTACCCCGACATCGAACTCGAGATCGGCATGGGCGACCGGCTGGTGGACCTGGTGCGCGAGGGTGTGGACTGCGTGCTGCGCGTGGGCGAGCTGGCCGAGTCCAGCATGGTGGGGCGGCGCGTGGCGCTGCTCGAGCAGGTGACCTGCGCGAGCCGCGAGTATCTCGCCCAACACGGCACGCCCGAGACACTGGAGGCGCTGCGCGGCCACCGCGCGGTGAATTTTTTATCCAGCCGCACCGGCAAGGCGCTGCCTTTTGATTTCATCGTGGACGGCGCCGCGCGCCAGGTGCAGCTCAAGGGCTCGGTGGCGGTGACGGACGCCGACGCCTACAAGGCCTGCTGCGCCGCGCACCTGGGTTTTATCCAGGTGCCGCGCTACCACCTGGCCGCGCAACTCGAAGCGGGCACGCTGGTGGAAGTGCTGGCGCAATTCAGGCCGGCGCCCATGCCGGTGTCAGTGCTGTACCCGCACCATCGCCAGCTGTCACCGCGCGTGCGCGTGTTCGTGGACTGGGTGGCGGACGTGATGGGGCGTGCCGGCTGAGCCTGCCTCAACCGCCGCGCGGCAGCGCGTAAGCCCGCACATAGTCGCCCGCGCGCGTGCCCAGCGAGCCATGGCCGCCGGCCACCACCAGCACATACTGCCGGCCGTCGGCGCCGGTGTAGCTCATGGGCGTGGCCTGGCCGCCTGCGGGCAGGCGGGACTTCCAGAGTTCGTCGCCGTTGTTGACGTCGTAGGCGCGCACATAGTCGTCCAGCGTGCCGGAAAGAAACGCGACGCCGCCGGCCGTGGCGAGCGGGCCGCCCAGGCTGGGCACGCCCATGCGCAAGGGCAGCGGCACGGGCGAGAGGTCGCGCACGGTGCCGTTTTTGTGCTGCCAGGCGATGGTGCCGGTGATGAGGTCGGCGCCGGCCACATAACCCCAGGGCGGCGCCTGGCAGGGAATGCCCAGCGGCGACAAAAAGGCGCTGAGCTTGACGGCAAAGGGCGCGCCGAAGTTTTCATTGAGCGAGGGCAGGCTGCCTTCGGGCCGCTGCTTGCCCTGGACCATCAGCGTCGTGTCGTCGGTACGCGGCACGAGTTTGGAAACAAAGGCCAGGTAGGTCGGCGTGCTGAACACCATCTGCCGCACCGGGTCGACGGCCACGCCGCCCCAATTGAAGACGCCGAAATTGCCGGGGTAGACCAGCGTGCCCTGGGTGGACGGCGGCGTGAAACGGCCCTCGTAGCGCAGTCGCTGGAAGGCGATGCGGCAATACAGCTGGTCGAACATCGTGGCGCCCCACATGTCGCGGCCGGTCAGCGGCGGCGGGTTGAAGGACAGCGCCGACTTCGGCTGCGTGGACGCGCTGCGGTCGCCCTGCGCGGCGCCCTGCGGCGCGGGGACTTCGGTGATGGGCAGCAGCGGCACGCCGGTGCGGCGGTCCAGCACAAAAATCTCGCCCTGCTTGGTGGGCTGCACGAGTGCCGGCACCTTATTGCCGCCTATGTTGAGGTCCAGCAGGCTCGGCTGTGCCGGCACGTCGTAGTCCCAGAGGTCGTGGTGCACCGTCTGGAAATTCCAGCGCACCTTGCCGGTGGCCAGGTCCAGCGCGACGACGGAAGAGGAATAGGTTTCCACCGCCGGGCTGCGATTGCCGCCCCACTGGTCGGGCGGCTGGTTGCCCAGCGGCACGTAGACCATGCCCAGGGCCTCGTCGACGCTGGAAATCGACCAGCTGTTGGGCGAGTTGGCGGTGTAGGCCTGGCCGGGCGCCAGCGGCGCGCTGCTGTCCGGCCGTCCCGAATCCCAGGCCCAGACCAGCGCGCCAGTGTTGATGTCGAAGGCGCGTATGACGCCGGACTGCTCCTGGGTGGAGACGTTGTCGAGCACGGTGCCGCCGACGATGAGGAGGCGCGAGCTCACCACCACGGGCGAGGTCGAGTAGTAAGCGCCGGGCTTGAGGTTGGGCATGTTGGCCCAGAGGTCGATTTGCCCCTTGCCGCCGCCGAAGGACGTGCAGGGTTTGCCGCTCTCGGGGCTGAGCGCGATCACGCGGCCGTCGGCCGTGGGCATGAAAAGTTTGGCCGTGCAGCCGTCGGCCGCCGGGGGCTTGGGCGCGGTGGCCGGCGGCTGGTAGGACAGGCCGCGGCAGGTCAGGTGCTGCAGCGCGAGCTGGCCCCGGATCTCGGGATTGAAGCGCCAGATCTCTGCGCCGGTGGTGGCGTCCAACGCGATCACTGACTGGTGCGGTGTGCAAAAGAAAAGCCGGTTGCCGACCTTGAGCGGCGTGACTTCAAACGTGGTTTCCTTCGGGTCGCCCGGGCGGCCGCGAACATCGCCGGTGCGGTACTCCCAGGCCACTTGCAGGCTCTTGACGTTGTCGGGCGTGATCTGCGCCAGCGGCGAATAGCGCTGGCCCAAGCCGCTGCGGCCGTAGGCATGCCATTCATCGGCCGGCACGGTGTCGGCCGGTTGCGCGGCGGTGCCGGCGCCCATGGGCGGCAGGGGCAGCATGCCCACCAGGCGGTTGTCGTCGTGGAACCAGGTAACGACCGCCGCGACCAGGAAGGCGCCCAGCACCGAACCGAGGGCCCAGCGGCCACCGCGCGCGCCCAGAAAGCCCTCGTGGCCGATGGAGTGGATGGGCCAGGTGCGGGCGACCCGGGGCGTCAGCAGGAAGAGCCCGATGACAAACACCATGCCGCCGCGCGCCGCCAGCGGCCACCAGTCCAGCCCCGCCTCCCACAGCGCCCAGGCCAGTGTGCCGCCGACCACCAGGGCAAAAACCCACAGGCCGGCCGGGCTGCGGCGCGCCAGCAACACGCCCGCCAGCACAAAGCCCAGGCCCGCGAGCAGGTAATAAGAGGTGCCGCCCAGCACCACGAGCCAGCACCCGGCAAGCAGCAGGGGCACACCGAGTACCAGCAGGAGCAGGCCCGCGGCCCAGGCTGTGCGGCGCTTGAGCGGGTCGACAGGCTTGAGCGCGGGATTGACGGGAGAGGGGTTGTAAGACGGCATTTTTGTTCTTCGTGTTTTTGTGTTGTTTGGGCCGCGCGGTTCAGCCATGGGCCTGGCATTGAGGCGTTGAAAAAAACACAGCGGCTGTGGAGCCAATCTAGTCCGCGCATGCCGCCGCGCGCGTCAGCCTGGGGCTGAGATATCTGTAGGAAGGCCGTGGCCAGGCGCTTTGGCGCCGGCGACACGGAGACAACCAGAACGAGAACGGCGACGCGGCCAGACAGATCCGGAAGGCTTATGACACTTTCAGCCAGGCCGCCGACACCCGGGGCCTGAAGGCAATCATCGAGTCGTGATGCCCCGCCCGGTGAGTGGATTCCTACACGCGGCGCCGGAAATGCCCGGCGCAGGGCGTATGCCGCAGGGGCGATCCTGGGGATTCGGCGGCATCCCGCGCGCGATGCGCGCGCATGCCGCGCTTTCAAACCCCTGCAAGGAGTCTTCCATGCCGTTCAAAACATCACCCACACTTCGCAGCTGCGGCCTGGCGCTGGCAAGCGCCGCGGCCCTGGCGCTGTCTGCCGCGCCCGCCGTCCAGGCGCAAAGCAGCGGCACGCCCGCACCCGCCACCACCCAGTCCGACGCCGATTCCAGGCTGGACCGCAGCGACCGCAAGATGCTGCAGGACCTGGCCCAGGGCAATATGGCCGAGGTCGACGCCGGCAAGATGGCGCTGGAGAAATCGCAGAATGCCGAAGTGAAAAAATTCGCGCAGCAGATGATCGACGAGCACGGCTCGGCCCTGGCCGGTGTGCAGGCCCTGGCCCGGGCCAAGAACGTCACGCTGCCGGATGGCGCGGGCGCCATGGCCAAAACCAAGGCCACCGCGCTGAAGGCCTTGTCGGGCAATCTGTTTGACAAGGAATACGCCAAGCGCTCGGGCGTGGGCGACCATGAAAGCACCGTGAAGCTGCTGCAGAAGATCCAGAAGGACGGCAAGGACAGCGACCTCAAGGCCCTGGCCGACAAGATGCTGCCGGCGGTGGAACACCACCTGGAGATGGCCAAGGAACTGGCGGCCTCGACCGCCGCCGCCAAGTCCTGATGCGGCTGGCTTCAGGGCGCTGAGGATTTCCTGGCGCGCCGGCCTTTTGCTTTTTGCCTGGCCGGCACGAGCTCATGCGGCTCCAGGAAAAACTGCGTGTTGCCCACCAGCCGCTCGACCGCCAGGTCGATGAAGGCGCGCGCCCGTGCCGGCTGCGCGTTGCGGCTGGCG
>NZ_AKIV01000145.1 GCF_000282655.1 Polaromonas sp. CF318 | reverse complement strand
CTGCGGGTCGCCTTTCTTTTGCGTACTTTTCTTTGGCGAAGCAAAGAAAAGTATGTCGCCCGCCGGGGCGAGACCCGGCCAGCAGAACTAAGAAGAGAGACCAGAAATACGGAGAGAGGAGAAGGAGGAGGAGGGAAGGCGAGCGTGCCCGCCGGAGCAAGACCCGGCATCACCCCCGGCCCGGCGGGCCAGCTTCATATCGAGCCAACTCCACCCAAAAAACACTCCCCCGTCCCTGGCGGTCCGCCATCCCCACCGGATGTCCCAGCAGCTGGCTCAGGCGGTAAATCGCCGCCAGTTCCAGCCCGAAGCCCTCGGCCGTGCCCTGCTGTGGAATGCCTTGCGGGAAAGTTTGCTGGCGTTCGTGCGCGATGCCCGCGCCCGTGTCCCAGAGCTCTATGCGCCACTGGCCGCGCCGCGGCCTGGCCGCCAGCAACACGCCGCCGCCGTGCGTGTTGCGCAAGGCGTTCGACAGCAGGCTGCCCACCAGCCGCGCCAGCAGCACCGGGTCCGACAGCGCCCGCCCCGCGGCGGCCCGCGTGCGCGTGCGCAGGCGCAGGCCTTTTTCGCGCGCCAGCGGCATATGCTCCTCGGCCACCGTGTGGATCAGCGCGGCTAAATCCACCGGCTGCGTGTGCACCGTCAGCGAAGCCGGGTCCAGCCCCGCGAGGCTGAACAGCGAATCAAACAGGTTGTCGATCTTGCGCGTCGAATCGGCGATCTTGCGCGCGATCTGCGTCGCGAACTCTGGCTCCAGCGTCAGCCAGTCGGCATACAGGCCCAGCGCGTGCACCGGCCGGCGCAGCTCATGTGCGGCACTCGCGATGAAACGCGTACGCACCGCCTCCGCGTCCGCCACCGCGCGTTTCCTCTCCTCCAGCGCCTTGATCAGCTCCTGGCGGTCGAACTGCAGCTGCAGGCTGATGTGCCGGGCCCGGTACATGCGCCGGCCCGTCACATGCGCCACCGCCAGGAAGACCAGCACCACCGCCATCTCGGCGCCGGTGTCCACCGCGGCGGGCACGCCGCCCCCGAAGTCCATGTGCCAGACCAATGCGGCCAGCACCGAGGCGCCCAGGCCGTTGCAATAGGCCGAGAAAGTCCGCAAACTCGGCGGCGACGAAGACACCGCGGTCGCCGCGATGCCCGACAGCATCAGCATGCAGAGCAGTTGCTCCTCCACCGGCGCCCGGTGGTAGACCACAAACATCAGCGCGCCCCAGACCACCGCGCTCAAGGGCCAGGCCCAGCTGTGCAGCGACATGAACTCCCGCAGCGCCACCCCGTCGGCCTCCGCCAGGCGCGTGCGGTAGGCGCGCAGGATGGCATAACGCAGCAAGGTCATCGAGCCCGCCGCCACCGCCCATGCCCCGAGGTCCAGGGGGTCCACATGCCGGTACAGCATCGCCACCGTCACCAGGATCACCAGCACGGCCGCATGCAGCGTGGGCTGGGCATGCCGCATAAAGGTATGGGCCAGCTGCGTGTTGACCCAGGACTCGCGTGGGCTCATCGACGGGCGCTTCCGGTGGCGGCTGGCGGGATGGGCGTCATTGAGAAAGAAGGAATTTTTTCCGGGGGCGAGGGCACGACGGCAACAACAACCATATCAGAGGGCGGGATGAGGGTTCCTACGTAGCCAGCTTAGGGAAATCCACCATGCCTTCGCATCGGGAAGGTCTGCATGCAGACATTCTTTGCCGGGTTTGGTGAAATGGCCGCGGCGCGGCCCTTGCCGGTGCGGCTCTCTTAAAGGCTTAACGGCAGCCGGGGCGCGGAAGTTCTGCCTTGTGCCTGCCCTGCGCGCGGCCCCCTGCGGCCTCAGGTCGATCTTGCCAGTGTTGGCGGGCTTGTACGAGCCGTCTTTGGTTGTCGTTGGGCGGTGCTTGCGGGGGTGGAACGCATACCTTTTTATTCATGGCCGTGCGGGAAAGGACCGGTGGATGCGCATGCCCGACTTCAAGAAGCGCTGCGAGCTTGTATTCAATGGCGAGAGTACATTTAAGCAAGCTGGCGCTTTCCAGGGCTGCTTGCGGCCGGTAGCAGGCATGCCATCACGGCAGAATCAAGCTCAAAACATGAAATTCAAAAAACCATTCCTCGCCGCTCTCCTGGCCATCGGCCTCGGCATCACCGCCATGGCCGCACCACCGGTGACCACGGTGGACCCCCGAACCATCGGCTTCACCATGTCGACCATCGCGGCGGACGCTCTGCAATTCGAAGCGCCCACGGCGCAATCCTCTGCAGGCGCGCCGCAATTCCATGAGGACGAATGGCGGCAGATTGAGTTTTTCCCCGCGGCACGCCTGCCGGAACTCCAGAAGCGGCTGAAAGAGTACAAGACCTTCGAGCAGCAAAACCGGGTTCCGCAGGGCTGGAAAGACATCTACGCCCGGCGTATTGCGGGCGCTCCCCTGGCCGGCACGCCCGGCCCCAGGGAAGTCGCTGCGCTGCTTCAAGGGACGATGGCGCCCGCGCCGATTCTCACCACGGCCTCGGCACCCCTGGGCCAGGTCAAGGGCGGCTTCACCATCCGGCTGGCAGGCTCCGTGTTTCTCTACGGCATTGCCGACGGGTCCACCGTCCATTCACTGGCGGCCATGGTGGAGCGCGGCGGCGACGAGCGCGTGCTCACCGCCGCCTTCACCCGCCTGTACCAGCACTACAAGCTGGTCCTGGTGGACTGGCGTGGCCAGATGCTGCTGACCTCTGTGGAGCCCAACGGGGCGCCCGGGATCTGGCGTCCCTGAGCGCAAAGCCGATGCCTGAACGGCCGCCCGGTGCCTCCCGATCTGTCCGGCAATACGGGTAGCGGCAATCCGCCTTACCCCTCCTTCATCCCCAACAAAGCCCTAAGCGTCAGTTCCGTCGCATCGTCGTCCGGCCTGGTTCTATGCGCAATGCCCAGCGCCCTCGACAGCGCCGGCCGCAGCGGCCGCATGCTGATGCGACTATCAGGCGGTGGCGCGCCTGCTTCGTGCGGCAGCAGCGCGGCGCCGTAGCCCGCCGCCACCAGGCTCTTCATCGCATCGTTGTAGTTCAACTCGATGCGCGCCTGCGGCCGCTGGCCCGCCGCGGCGAACCATTCGGCGGTCTGGCGCGAGAGCCGGGTGCCGCGGTCATTCGCGATCAGCGGCCGGGCGGCGAGCCAGGCGGGTGTCACGTGCTTTGGCGGCTCCCAGGCTGCGGGGATGAAGGCCATGACCGGGTCCTGGCGCCAGGCTTGCACACGCAGGCCGCGGCGCACCGGCTGCGGCAGCGCGACGATGCCGATGTCCAGGCTGCCGGCCGCCAGCCGCACCAGGGCCTCCTCGCTGGTCATCACCGCGACCTGCACGTCGATCTCCGGATGCCGCGCGGCCAGGGCTTCCAGCGCCTGCGGCAGCAGGTGCGCCAGCGCGCCCGTGGAGGCGCCCAGCCGCACGCGGCCGCCGCGCTCGGCGATCTGGCGCTGCACGGTCTCCAGCAGCTCGTCGGCCTCGGCCAGCAGGCGCCGTGCCTTGTCCATCAGCAGGCCGCCCGCGGATGTCGCGGTGACACCGGCCGGCGCACGGTGCAGCAGGCGCATGCCGACGCGGGCTTCGAGCTGCGCCACGTGCAGCGTCACCGTCGGCGGCGCCAGGTGAAGCGCCTTTGCCGCCGCGGCAAACGAGCCCAGGTCGGCCACCGCCAGCAGTGTGCGCAGGCGGTCGAGGTTGATTTCGCGCATGGTGCACCTTTCGTCGTGGAGTTCGTCGTGGGGTAGGGATTCAGGAATTCTGAATGACAAGTTTGCCAGATTCAACTTGCCTGCACGGCCTTGGCGATGCACCATCCGCTTTGAACCCCAGATCGGAGCACTTCATGACCCCTCTTGTTTTTATCGACGGCGACCAGGGCACCACCGGCCTGCAGGTGCTGCAATGGCTGGCGGGCCGGAGCGACCTGCGCCTGCTGCAATTGCCGCCCGCGCACCGCAAGAGCGCCGCCCACCGCGCCGAGGCGCTCAACGACTGCGATGTCGCACTGCTGTGCCTGCCCGACGACGCCGCCCGCGAAGCCGTGGCGCTGGTGCGCCGCCCCGGCGTGCGCATCATCGACGCAAGCTCGGCCCACCGCACCGCGCCGGGCTGGGTCTACGGCCTGCCCGAGCTCGACGCCGCGCAGCCCGCGCGCATCGCCGGCGCGGCACGCGTCAGCAACCCCGGCTGCTACCCCACCGGCGCGGTGGCCCTGCTCAAGCCCCTGGTCGACGCCGGCCTGCTGCCCGCCGACTATCCGCTGGCCATCCACGCGGTGTCCGGCTATTCAGGCCGGGGCCGGGCCGGGCTTGAGGACCACGAAGGCGCCGCCGCCGACACCGCGGTGCCCTTCCAGGTCTACGGCCTGGGCCTGAACCACAAACACGTGCCCGAGATCCAGCAGCATGCCGGCCTGGCGCACCCCCCGGTGTTCGTGCCCGCGTACGGCCACTATCGCCAAGGCATCGTGCTCACGATCGCGCTGCATCTGCGCCTGCTGCCCGCCGGCGTGACCGCCGCGCGCCTGCACGCCGCGCTTCAAGCGCGCTACGCGGGGCAAACCTTCATCGAGCTGCAGCCGCTTGCAGACGACGCCGATGCGCAGCGGCTCGACCCCCGCGCGCTCAACGGCAGCAACCGCTTGCGGCTCGCGGTGTTTGGGCAGGAGCGTACCGGCCAGGTGCTACTGACCGCCGTGTTCGACAACCTGGGCAAGGGCGCCGCGGGCGCGGCGGTGCAGAACCTGGATCTGATGCTCGGCTTGTCGGTGGAACCACAAGGTGAGCCAGGCTCCAGCCGGCCTGAAAGCGGCCTTCTTCAGCCGGCCTAAGCCGCCTTCGTAAACACCGCCAGCTGCGCCGCAAAAGCCCGCTGGTAAGCCGGCCGCGCCACGCCGCGTGCGACATAGGCAAGAAGGTTGGGGTATGTCTGCAGCAGGCCAGAGCTTTCCAGCCTGCGCAGCACCGTCACCATCAGCAGGTCGCCGGCGCTGAAGGCGCCATCCAGCCAGTCGGCATCGCCCAGCCGGCGCGAAAGATCGCCCAGCCGCGCATGGACTTGCTCATCCAGGGCAGCCAAGCGCTCCGCATACCAGGGCTTGTCCTTCTCAAAGAGCGCGGCCATGGAGCGCTCCACAATGGGCGGCTCCACCGTGTTCAGCGCGGCAAACATCCACGCAATCGCGCGGGCGCGGGCATTCGCATCATGGGGCAGCAGGCCCGCATGGCGCTCCGCGATGTGAAGGATGATCGCGCCCGACTCGAACAGCACCAGCCCATCTTCTTCATAGGTCGGGATCTGCCCGAAAGGATGCAGCGCTTTATGGGCGGGCTGCTTCATCGCCGCGAACGACACCAGGCGAACCTCATACGCCTGGCCTACCTCTTCAAGCGCCCAGCGCACGCGCATGTCACGCGCCAGGCCTCGGCCGCGGTCGGGTGAGCGTTCAAAGACCGTGATGGTGGGGGTGGTCGTTGGGGTCATCGCGATGTTTCCTTCGGGGGATTCCCGGTTACTTGCGCTCGCTGACCTGCTGCGCCCAGCTGGCCGTGTTGCTCTTCCCATCCAGGAAAGGCAGCACCGTCGGCACCAGGCTGGGCGCGAGGAACAGGTCGTAGTGCGTGAACCCCGGCAAAATCGCCAGCCGGTTCTTCGCCATGTTCTCCCGGCCCCAGCCCGCGTCCTTCAGCCCGCCGCCCAGCAGCTGGTAGAACTTCACGATGTGCTCGGGGCGGTACATGTCGCTGTCGCCAAACACCAGCATCACCGGCATCGCCAGCTTTTTCACATCCTCTGAATAGTCATAAGGCTTGCGCATGAAGGCGCCCATCTGGTCCAGCAGCCTGGGGAAATCCTGCGGGCGCGGCGCCACCGCGGCGTAGGACTTGTACATCGGCGTGTCCTTCATCATGTCGGCCATCGCCGCGCCCACTTGCGCCTGCATGGGCAGCATTTCGGGGAAGAAGCCGTCCTGCGCGTAGCCGGCCGACACCAGCACCAGGCGCCGCACACGCTCGGGGTGCTGCACCGCCAGGCGAAAGCCGACACCCCCGCCCATGGAATAGCCCATCACGTCCACCGGGCCGTAGCCCAGCTTCTGGATGATTTGCGCCATGTCCTCGCCCATGTCGACCAGGCTCACGGGCCTGTCGGTCAGCGCCGTGCGGCCGTGCCCGTAGAGGTCAACACCTATCACCTGGCGGGTCTGGGCCAGCGCCGCCAGCACCGGGCCCATCATCTCGACCTGGCCCAGGCCGCCGTGCAGGAGCAGCAGCGGCTCGCCCTGGCCGTGCACCTGGTAGTGGTAGTTGACGCCGTTGACGCTCAGGTAGCCGCTCTTGACCGGCTTGCTGTCCTGGGCGGGAGAGGCGGCAAGGGACGTGGCCGGGAGGAGGGTGGTAGCGGCCATCGCTGCGGTGAGCAGAGAGGCGAAAAGGGTGTGTAAGAACTTCATCGATTGCTCCTTGAGGTAAAAAAAGGAATCGGCCCCATCGGCCGTTCAGCTTGCTTCCCTAACACGACGAGCGGGGCCGACGAATTCGACAAAGTCCGGCTACGTACCTGCCTACGCAGTGGCAGCCTGCGCCGCCGCCATGTCCATCCATACCGGCTCGAACACATGGCCGTCCGGGTCCTGGAAGGCGCGTGAATACATAAAGCCCATGTGCTGCGGCGGGCGAACGTCGGCCTTGCCGCCGGCGGCCGCCGCGGCCTGCGAGATGGCGTCCACCTCTTCGCGGCTGTCACGCGACAGGGCCAGCAGCACTTCACTGGTCTCGTGCGCATCGGCGATGCGCTTGCTGGTGAAGCTGCCGTAGTACGCGTGCGTCAGCAGCATGAAGCTGATCGCCTCCGACCAGACCATCATCGCGGCCTGGTCGTTGCTGAACTGCATGTTCTGCTCGCAGCCTATCGCCTTGTAAAAGCGTATGGCGGCGGTGAGGTTCTTCACGGGAAGGTTGACGAAAATCATTTTTGGCATGGGTGTCTCCTGGGGTTGGGTTGGGGTGGGGTGGGTTGAAGCTTTGAGGGTCAGTGGGGCCTGGACGTTTCGACCTGCGCGCGCAGCCGCTCTTCCTGCTCACGCAGCTCCGGCGTAAAGGCATCGCCAAAGTCTTCCGCCGCAAAGACCTGCCGGATCTCGAGCTCCGAGTCGCCCGGCATCGGGTTGGGGCAGCGCTTGGCCCAGGCGATGGCCTCCTGCAGCGAGGTGCATTGCCAGATCCAGAAGCCGGCCACCAGCTCCTTGGTTTCGCTGAAGGGCCCGTCGATCACCGTGCGGTTCTTGCCGGAGAAGCGCACACGGGCGCCCTTGGCGCTCGGGTGCAGGCCTTCACCGGCCTGCATGATGCCCGCCTTCACGAGCTCTTCGTTGTACTTGCCCATCTCGGTGAGCAGCTGCTCGCTGGGCATGATGCCGGCTTCACTGTCGGCGGTGGCTTTGACCAGGACCATGAATTTCATTGGGGTTCTCCTGCTTGGTTGGTGGTTGGGTGAGTCAACGGGTTTCCGCGCGGCGGTACTTGTCGCCGACGGACGCGCGAATCGGTGCCGTGTCATAGATGATGGTCATGGTCTCGACCAGGCCTTGCGCGTCGAAATCAAACATGTCCACGCAGCGAAAGCTCACCTGCGAGCCGTCGGCCAGCTCCCACTGGTAGGTAAAACACACCGAAGCCCGGCGCGAGCCGGCCGCGCTCACAAACACCTCGGCATCCTCCAGCTCGCTGCGCCGCGTCGCCGCCTTCAGCAGCTCAAAAAACTCCCCCGCCGGCTTCACGCCCAGAAAGGGCGAATGCACCACACCCTGCGGGCTGAACAGCGCCACGATTGCGGGCACGTCGCCCGCGGCCAGCAAGGCCAGGTAGCGGTTGATGACGTCGATGTAGGCGAGTGCGTTCGAACTGATGACCATGGTGGGGGGCGGCGTGCGGAGGAATGAATGAACAGGGCGCCATCGTAGGAGTGCAGGCGCAAGAGCACCATCGAAAGATTTTGGGGGCAGCCATGCACGGCGCGCATGGCTGCCTCGGCGGCGGGGCCGCCACGATAAACTGCGCGCATGCCCGCCTTGCCGCCCCTCTATGCCCTGCAGGCCTTCCTGGCCGCCGCCGATTGCGGCAGCTTCACCGGCGCGGCCACGCGGCTCAATTTGACGCAGGGCGCGGTGAGCCGGCAAGTGCAGCTGCTCGAGGAGTACTACGGCTGCCCGCTGTTTGTGCGCGTGGCCCGCGGCCTCACACTCACCGCCGAAGGCCAGCAACTGCTCGCGCCGGTACGGCAGGCCCTGGAAACCCTGGCCCAGGCCAGCGCACGCGTGCGGCGCGGTGCCGATGTCCTCAGGGTCCAGTTCCCGCCCACCATGGCCGTCAGGTGGTTTTTGCCGCGCCTGCCGGCGCTGCAGGCCGCCATGCCCGGCCTCGAGATCCGCGTCGCCACCCATTGGACCGACGCGCCCGATTTCAGCAACACCGATGCCGACGCCATCATTGCCCACGGCAAGGGCGGCTGGCCAAACCTGGTCGAGGTGCCGCTGATGCGCGAGCACCTGGTGCCCCTGTGCTCACCGCAGATCGCCGCCGGCCTGCGCGAGCCCGCCGACCTGGCCGGCGCCACCCTGTTACATGCCACCGCCAGCCGCCACGAATGGCTGGCCTGGCTGCGCGGCGCCGGCGTGCCGGATTTGCGGGGCGCGCGTGAGCAGCTGTTTGACACGGTGGACATGTGCGTCCAGAGTGCGGAGCGGGGGCTGGGTGTGGCGATTGCCGATGCGGCCTTGTTCACGGACCTGATTGCGTCGGGCAAGGTGGTGAAGCCCTTTGACATCGAGGTGGACAGCGGGAATGGCTACTTTTTGACTTATCCGCCTCAGCGGGGAGAGCAGCGGAATATTCGGTTGTTTGAGGAGTGGTTGGTGGATGTGTTGCGGGGGTGAGGGTTTTTTTTGCTTGGGCTCTACAGGCTTGGTCTGCTTAGGTCAGTTTGGCGCGAAGAGCACGAGGGGCTAGCCGTCGCCCCTCCCAATGACCTAGATGAAAGACTATTTGCTTACCCGCCGGAACTCGGCACCCGATGACGATGGGTGGTGTTCCGGTGCAAGTTCGAGGATGCACTCAACATAGGGCTTCGCCGTATCCCATGAAGCGTTCGCGTCCTTCAGTTCAAACAACCGCCTTGTCGCCTCCACCGCCTCTGGCCATCGGCTTTCATCGGCTCCTAGCAGGGCCACTCGTTGGTCTCGCTCATCATGTTTGTGCCCGTCTTGGCCACCATAGCTATGAAACTCAACAATCCGCGGCGGCTTAGGTACGTCGGTTCCTGGGCAGCTTCCCCCGGGCGCGGCAGCTTCTCGTGTTGCATGCCCTCCCGCGAACGAATCCTGGATCGTATGCAGCAGCGAACCGAACGCAATGTGATTGAGCTTAGGCAGCAGGTGATCGTTGCGGCCAAGAATATAAATATCCGCCACAGTCCACTCGGAGCACCCGAAGTGTTCCGCAATCGTCGGGTTGGCGATGGTCTTCAGCATTGTCTCCGGCTTGATCTCACGCGCCGACACCTTCCACGCAAACTCCACCCAGTCAATCATTTTCTGCCGCGTCACCGGCGCCTGGATATCGTCTTCGCTGGCCATCCCATGCAGGAATTGCAAGTCACCAAAATGTGACCGCGTCAACAAGTTGCCCCGGCTATAGCCTTTGCCTCGCGCGCATCCTGAAATCTTGCGCGTCTCCGCTGTCTTCTGTGCACTGGTGAACATGCAGTACCAGCACTCCGGCTGCGTAGCAAAGCGCACGGTTTGTTCCACATTGCAGGCCGCCGCGCGCGTTAGAAACTTCTTGCAGTTTTGTCCTTCGTTGTGCCGAAGCCGAAACGGTGGAAGGTCGTTCCAGCGCACGCCATAGATCACATACGGACTGGCGAATCCGCGGTCGGCTCCCTTGCAAGAGGTGTCACTTCGCAGTTGTCCGCGTTCCACGGGGCAGCCATAGCCCAGTTGCGTGATCTCTTCATGCACGGGCTCCTTGATCAGCACGCCAACCTTCCCGGCCACGCTCGACAACCAGTTCGGGCTTTCATTCGTCAATTTCGCCTCGAACTCTGATCCCAGTGGTGCGAGTTGAAATGCACTCGCTAGCGTCATATGTGCAGCGATGGCTATCGCAAATCCGGCTTGGTTTATCTTCATCTTTCACCTCGTGATTGGTGATGCAGCCGCACTAGAAGCCTGCATGGATCTCCTCGGGTGCAGCTTAAGGCTTGTTGGCCAACGGTAACCGCCGCTTGCTTTGCTATTCATGTGGTCGCCCTGGATGCTGAGGGCGCCATAGCGCGCAGACGCAAACCCGCATGCAACTGAATAGCACGGGCCCTCAATCCTCTCTCAACTTAGCAGGTATATCGTGGCACGTTCACTCTTTGAGCGAACCCTCCAATTGGAGGAGATTGGAGGCGTTGTGTGCATGCCTGATGTGTGGGCTTTCCCAACGGCGCCGAGGTGCCGGATCTGCGGGGCGCGCGCGAGCAGTTTTCTGATACGGCGGGTATGTGCGTCCAGAGTGTCGAGCGGGGATTGGGGGGGCGATTGCCGATGCGGCCTTGTTCACCGACCTGATTGCCTCGGGCAAGGTGGTGAAGCCCTTTGACATTGAGGTCGATAGCGGGAATGGTTATTTCTTGACTTACCCGCCGCAGCGGCGGGGGCAGCGGGGGATTCGGGTGTTTGAGGGGTGGGT
>NZ_AKIV01000144.1 GCF_000282655.1 Polaromonas sp. CF318 | reverse complement strand
GGGGGCGTAATTTCACCAGCAGGGGCCGCGGAACCGGCTTTGCCGGGCCGCAGGCGCAGCGGCCCCCTCGGGGGGCAGCGCACTACGCGAAGCGAGAAGCGTGGGGGCTCAATGAGCTCCTTGCAGATCAGTCTGGCGGTGGTGGGCGGCCTGGTGCTGGCCGGCGTCGTGGCCCACAGCGCCTGGTCCTCGCGCCGCAACCTGCCCAAGCGCGCCACGCCCGAGGCCGCGCCTGTGCCGGAAACGGCCGATGCGACGGATCATCAGCCGCCAGCAGAAGGCGAAGGCGAGGCCGAACGGCTGGAGCCCAGCTTTGATGCGGATTCGGGCCTGGCCTCGCTGAACGCGCTGACCCGGCTCACCACACCCGAGCGCAAGCCCGGCCTGGACATCCTGATAGACGCCATGGCGGCCATTGCCCTGGACAACGTGGTCTCGGGCGAGGCCGCGCTGGCTGCCATGCCCAGCACGCGTCGCGCCGGCAGCAAGCCCTTTGGCGTCGAGGGCCTCAGTGTGATCACCGGCGAATGGGAATTCCCCACGGCCGGCCACCGCTACAGCGCTTTCCAGTGCGGCGTGCAACTGGCCAACCGCACCGGCGCGCTGAACCAGATCGAATACTCCGAATTTGTCATGAAGGCCCAGGCCTTCGCCGACGCCGTGGGCGGCGAACCCGAGTTTCCCGAAATGCTGGACGAGGTGGCCCGCGCCCGCGAACTCGACCAGTTCGCCAGCGCCCACGATGCGCAATTGAGCTTCACCTTGCGCGCCGTCAATACCGCCTGGAGCCCCGGCTACGTGCAGCAAAGCGCGGCCCGGCTCGGCTTTGTGCCCGGCTCCATCCCCGGCCGCATGGTGCTGCCGGCCAGCCAGCCGGGCCACGCGCCCATCCTGGGCCTGGCCTTCGACACCCAGGCCGCCATGGCCGAAGACCCCGAGCAGACGGCCTTGCGCGAACTCACGCTGTCGCTGGACGTGCCCCAGGTGCTGCGCTCCGAGCAGCCTTTTGCCCGCATGTGCGAAGCCGCGCTGTCCCTGGCCGCCAATATGGACGGCGTAATCATCGATGACAACGGCAACCTGATACGGCCCGAGGCCATGGAAGTCATACACGCCGACCTTGAGCAGCTTTACGACACGCTGGACAGCCGCGATTTATCGGCCGGCTCGGTGCTGGGGCGCCGGCTTTTTTCCTGATTTCACTGGGCTCCGTGCCCTTTTGCGATTTTTCCCATGGCCACCAAAGACCTGTTTGCGCCACCCGAGCCTTCGCCGCAGCCGGCCTCCACCGCGGCGCGGGCCGCCGCTTTGCGCGCGGAGTTGCACCTGCACTCGCACCGCTACTACGTGCTCGACGAGCCGACGATCCCCGATGCCGAATACGACAGGCTGTTCAGGGAACTGCAGGAACTCGAAGCCGCCCACCCCGAACTGCTGACGCCGGACTCGCCGACCCAGCGTGTGGGCGGCAAGCCCCTGGACCAGTTCGCCAGCGTGCGCCACAAGGTGCCCATGCTCAGCATACGCACCGAGACCGACACCGAGGCCACGGGCGCGCAAAACTTCGACACCCGCGTGCGCAAGGAACTGGGCCTGGCCGAGTCCGAGCCGCCGGTCGAGTACGTGGCCGAACTCAAGTTCGACGGCCTGGCCATGAGCCTGCGTTATGAGAACGGCATCCTGGTGCAAGCGGCCACGCGCGGCGACGGCGAAGTCGGTGAGGACGTGACGCAGAACATCCGCACCATCAACCAGATTCCTTTGCGCCTGCCCGCCGACGCTCCGCCTGTGATGGAAGTGCGCGGCGAGGTGTATATGCGGCGTGCCGATTTTGAAGCGCTCAACGAAAAACAGCGCGAGAAGATCGCGCAAGGCGCCAAGGGCGAAAAAACCTTCGTCAACCCCCGCAATGCGGCGGCCGGCGGTGTGCGCCAGCTGGATCCGGCCCTGGCCGCGCAACGGCGCCTGAGCTTTTTCGCCTACGGCCTGGGCGATGTCACGCCGGTGGAAGAGGGCGGCCCGGCCTTCGAGAGCCACTTCCAGATGTTGCTGACGTTGAAATCCTGGGGATTTCCGGTGGCGTCGCAGACGCAGCTCGCGCAGGGTGCGCCCGAGTTGATCGCTTTTCACGAAGCCATGGGCAGGCAGCGCGACAGCCTGCCCTACGACATCGATGGTGTGGTCTACAAGGTCAACAGCCTGGCGCTGCAAAAAAAGATGGGCTTTGTCACGCGCGAACCGCGCTGGGCCGTGGCGCACAAATACCCGGCCCAGGAGCAGCTCACCACCGTGCAGGCCATCGAGGTTCAGGTGGGGCGCACCGGCAAGCTCACGCCGGTGGCCAAGCTGGCGCCGGTGTTTGTGGGCGGCGTCACCGTGACCAACGCCACGCTGCACAATGAAGACGAAGCGCGCCGCAAGGACGTGCGTGTGGGCGACACCGTCATCGTGCGCCGCGCGGGCGACGTGATCCCCGAAGTCGTCAGCGTGCTGCTGGACAAACGCGTGCAGGACGCGCCGCAATTCAGCATGCCGCGCAAATGCCCGGTCTGCGGCTCCGACGCCGTGCGCGAGGAAGGCGAGGCCGACTACCGCTGCACCGGCGGCCTGTTCTGCGGCGCCCAGCGCAAGGAAGCCATCCTGCATTACGCGCACCGCCGCGCCGTCGAGGTTGAAGGCCTGGGCGACAAGCTGGTCGAGCAACTGGTGGACGCCAACATCATCCGCACCTTGCCCGACCTCTACAAGCTGGGCCTCACGGCGCTGGCCGGCCTGGACCGCATGGCTGAAAAGTCGGCCAACAACCTGCTCGAAGCGCTCGAAAAATCCAAGCAGACGACCTTGCCGCGTTTCCTGTTCGGCCTGGGCATACGCCATGTTGGTGAAGCCACGGCCAAGGAACTGGCGCGCCACTTCGGCAAGCTGGACGCCATCATGGACGCCACCGAAGAGCAGTTGCTGGAAGTCAGCGATGTGGGGCCTATCGTCGCGCAAAGCATTCGCACCTTCTTTGAGCAGTCGCACAACCGCGAGGTGGTCGAACAACTGCGCGCCTGTGGCGTGACCTGGGAGGAGGGCGAGCCCGCCGCCCGGGCGCCGCAGCCGCTGTCGGGAAAAACCTTTGTCATCACCGGCACCTTGCCCACCTTGAGCCGCGACGAAGCCAAGGACAAAGTCGAGGCCGCTGGCGGCAAGGTCGCCGGATCCGTCAGCAAGAAGACCGACTATGTGGTGGCGGGCGAGGAGGCCGGCAGCAAGCTGGTCAAGGCCCAGACGCTGGGCGTCCCGGTGATTGACGAAGCAGCGCTGCTGGCCATGCTGGCCGGGCCGTCAGCATAACGTTCTCTGGCACCTACCCATGGTGAGCCAGCCCTGCTGGAGCGCCGGCCCCACGAAGTAGCTGTCGCCGGCTTCGGCTTACATGGCGTTACCGGGGTTTGCACGCCGGACGTCAGGCCGGCCGCCCTCGCCGGACGTTGAAAAGACCTGTACACACAGGAGCTTCTCCATGAATAACAAACGTTTGCCTGCCTTGCTGGCCGCAGCCGGCCTGGCCGCCTTGCTGTCCGGTTGCGTCGTCGCCCCTGTCGGCCCTCCCGTGGCGGTTTACCCGTCCCGCCCCGTTTATGTCGAACCCGCTCCCGTCGTGGTGGTGCCCGCCCCAGGCTACTACCGGGGTTGGGGCTACAGGCACTGGCGCTAGGGCCCCTAAACCAAAAAAGCTCCGCGCCGCCATAATCGGCGCATGACCATTCGCGAAATCCTCAAGATGGGCGATCCCCGGCTGCTGCGGGTCGCCCAGCCTGTCACCGCCTTCGACACCGATGAGCTGCACCAGCTGGTCTCGGACATGTTCGACACCATGCGCGCCGTCAACGGCGCGGGCCTGGCCGCGCCGCAGATCGGCGTGGACCTGCAGCTGGTGATTTTCGGCACCGACGCGGTGAACCCGCGTTACCCCGACGCACCCCTGGTGCCGCGCACGGTGCTGCTCAACCCGGTGATCAGGCCCCTGGGCCCCGAGGAGGAAGAGGGCTGGGAAGGCTGCCTCTCGGTGCCCGGGCTGCGTGGCGTGGTGCCGCGGTTTTCGCGTATCCACTATGCCGGGTTTGACCAATACGGCGATCCCATCGAGCGCACGGTGGAGGGTTTTCATGCGCGTGTGGTGCAGCATGAATGCGACCACCTGATCGGCACGCTCTATCCCATGCGCATTCGCGATTTCAGCCGGTTCGGCTTTACCGAAGTGCTGTTTCCGGGACTGGACGCGTCGAACGACGACTGAGCGTCCGCCAGGTCTCGAGCCTCCAGGCGTACACTGGCGCGGTTGAGGGCTATTTCGCCCCGTTTGAGCGTGTTGTACGCAAGGAAAGTTTTCCGCATGCCGCACGCTCCCGCTCCGGGCGCGGTTCCCGCCGCCGGAACCGCTTCTGCATCGCCTTACCAGCTCAAGTATGAAACCGTGAGCGGCAGCGGCGAGGATCTGCAGCTGCGTTCCCTGTTGGACCGGCAGCAATTCCACGATCCCCTGGGCGAGGCCGAGCGCGAAGGCATTTCGTCCTCGGCCTGGCCCTTGTTCGGTTTGCTGTGGCCCTCGGGCCGGGTGCTGGCCCATGCCATGCTGAGCTTCGAGCTGGAAGGCAAGCGCATCCTGGAACTGGGCTGCGGCCTGGCGCTGGCCAGCCTGGTCGTGCATCGGCGCGGCGGCAACATCACCGCCAGCGACTGCCATCCGCTGGCCGCGGAGTTCCTGCTGGAAAACCTCAAGCTTAACCAGCTGCCGGCGATGAAATACCAGGCCGGCAACTGGTCGCGCGCCAACCCGCTGCTGGAGCGCTTTGACCTGATCATAGGCAGCGACGTGCTTTACGATCGCGGCCAGCCCGAGGCGCTGTCGCGTTTCATCGAGCTGCATGCGCAGCCGCGGGTCGAGGTGCTGATCGTGGACCCGGACCGCGGCAACCGGGCCAGCTTCAACCGCAGGATGGACGGGCTGGGTTATTCACGCACCGAGACGCGCGTGACCGAATTGCCGGCCGGCGGCCACTACAAGGGGCGTTTGCTGCAATACCTGCGGGCCTGAACGCCAGGTGTCAGGCATCAGGTATTGAGCGCCTCGAGCAGCTCGGTCTCGATGGCGATCTGCGCTTTGTTGTGCTGCAGCTCGGGCCCGTCGATCAAAAACGTGTCTTCCACGCGCTCGCCCAGGGTGCTGACCTTGGCCAATTGCAGGTTGATGCGGTGGCGCGCCAGCACCCGCGCGATGCGGTATAGCAGCCCGACGCGGTCGCTGGCGGAGACGCTGAGCAGCCAGCGCTGGGCTTTTTCGTCGGGCCGCAGGTCCACGCGCGGCGCGATCGGGAAGCTTTTGACGCGGCGCGACACGCGGCCCTTGCCGGGCGTGGGCAGGGGGCCGGGTTCCTCGATGGTGCGGTCCAGGTCGGCCTCGACCATGGCTGCGAGTTCGCGGTAGTGGTCGGTCAGCGTGGGGCTGACGACCTGGAAGGTGTCCAGTGCATAGCCATTCTGGGCGGTGTGGATCTTGGCATCCAGGATGCTGAAGCCGGCTTCGTCAAAGTAGCCGCAGATGCGCGCGAACAGGTCGGGCGCGTCCGGCGTGTAGACCAGCACCTGCATGCCCTCGCCGGCCGAGGAGCGGCGCGCGCGCACCACCGCTTTGGCCGTGCCGACGTGGCGCGAGAGCTGGCGCGCGTGCCAGGCGATGTCGGAGGCTTCGTGGCGCATGAAATAGCTGACGTCCAGCGTGTCCCACAGCGCCTTGTGCGCCTCGAAGGGCTCGGCATGCAGCGCCAGGATGGTCAGGGCCTCGCGCTTGCGGGCCTCGACCTCGGCGTCCGCGTCGGGCGCGCGGCCGCCCAGCACGCGCAGGGTGTAGCGGTACAGGTCCTCGAGCAGCTTGCCTTTCCAGGCGTTCCAGACCTTGGGGCTGGTGCCGCGTATGTCGGCCACCGTCAGCAGGTAGAGCGCCGTCAGGTAGCGCTCGTTGCCCACGCGTCTGGCGAAGGCCGCAATGACTTCGGGGTCGCTCAGGTCTTCCTTCTGGGCGATGCGGCTCATGCTCAGGTGCTCGCCGACCAGGAACTCGATCAGTTTTGCGTCTTCTGCGGCGATGCCGTGCTGGCGGCAAAAGACGTGCACGTCCTTGCAGCCCAGCTCGGAGTGGTCGCCGCCGCGGCCCTTGGCGATGTCGTGGAACAGCGCGGCGATGTACAAAATCCAGGGCTTGTCCCAGCCGGCCGCGAGCTGCGAACACATGGGGTACTCGTGCGAGTGCTCAGCCATGAAGAAGCGCCGCACGTTGCGCAGCACCATCAGGATGTGCTGGTCCACCGTGTAGACGTGGAACAGGTCGTGCTGCATCTGCCCGACGATCTTGCGGAAGATCCAGAGGTAGCGGCCCAGCACCGAGGTCTGGTTCATCAGCCGCATGGCATGGGTGATGCCCTCGGGCTGCTGCAGGATGCGCAGGAAGGTCGCGCGGTTGACCGGGTCGCTGCGGAAGCTGGCGTTCATCAGGCCGCGGGCGTTGTAGAGCGCGCGCAGGGTGCGCGCCGACAGGCCCTTGATGCCCACGGTGGTCTCGTAGAGCAAAAAGGTTTCCAGGATGGCGTGCGGCTCGCGCGCGTACAGGTCGTCGCTGGTCACCTCCAGCATGCCGGCCTTGTCGCAAAAGCGCTCGTTGATGGGCCGCAACGGGTAGGTGTTGGGGTTCAGCCGCTCCTCGATGTTGAGCAGCAGGATCTGGTTGAGCTGGGTCACGGCCTTGGCGGCCCAGTAGTAGCGCTTCATCAGCGCCTCGCTGGCGCGGCGCGGCAGCTTGCTGCCGTCATCGGCCTCGGCTGAATAGCCGAAGGATTCGGCCACGGCGGTCTGCAGGTCGAACACCAGGCGGTCTTCGCGGCGCCCGGCGATCAGGTGCAGGCGCGCGCGTATCAGGCTCAGCAGGGCCTCATTGGCCTTGATCTGCCGCACCTCAAAGGCCGTGGCCAGGCCTTTGCGGGCCAGGTCGTCCCAGGACTTGCCCAGGCCGGCGGCGCGTGCCACCCAGAGGATCACCTGCAGGTCGCGCAGGCCGCCCGGCGATTCCTTGCAGTTGGGTTCCAGCGAGTAGGGCGTGTTCTCGAACTTGTTGTGGCGCTGGCGCAGCTCCAGCGTCTTGGCCACGTAAAAGGCCTGCGGGTCCAGCACGGCGGCCAGGCGTTTTTGCAGCTGCTGGAAGTTCTTTTTGGCGCCGGCGACCAGGCGGGCCTCCAGCAGCGAGGTCTGCACCGTGACGTCCTTGGAGGCTTCCTCCACGCAATCGGACGCGGTGCGCACGCTGGAGCCGATTTCCAGGCCCACGTCCCAGCAGGCGCCTATGAAGCGCTCAACCTTGGCCTTCAGCACCGGGTCGGCGTCGACATCGGTGTGGTCCGGCAGCAGCAGCAGCACGTCCACGTCCGAGTGGGGGAACAGCTCGCCGCGGCCGAAGCCGCCGGCGGCGACCAGGCAGGCCGCGGCCGGAAAACCGGCGCCCTCCCACAGCGCCTGCAGCGTGGCGTCGGTGTGGCGGGCGAATTTTTGCAGCAGGCCGTGGATGCCGCGCGAGGACGCGCCGCTGGCGGCCAGCGAGGCGAGCAGGGCGGCCTTGCCGGCCTTGTACTGCTCGCGCAGCTGGGGCAGGCCAGTCATTGCGGTAGAGGCCGTGTCAGTGGACGCGCGCGGCACGGGCATAGGGGGCCATAGGGGGCGCCGCTCAGGCGCTGACCGTGGCCTGGACCGGGCTTTGCTGCGGCACGAAGGCCGGAATCGCCGGGCTGCCGGCGGACAGGGTCAGCACCTCGTAGCCGGTGTCGGTCACCAGGATGGTGTGCTCCCACTGTGCGGACAGCGAATGGTCGCGCGTCACGATGCTCCAGCCGTCTTTTTCCGGGCCGTCCTTGATGTCGCGCTTGCCGGCGTTGATCATGGGCTCTATGGTGAAGGTCATGCCGGGAACCAGCTCTTCAAGCGTGCCGGGGCGGCCGTAGTGCAGCACCTGGGGTTCTTCATGGAAGTTTTGGCCTATACCGTGGCCGCAGAACTCGCGCACCACCGAAAAGCCCTGTTTTTCGGCAAAGGTCTGGATTGCGAAGCCGATGTCGCCCAGCCGCACACCGGGCTTGACGCGCATGATGCCCTGCCACATGGCTTCGTAGGTGATATTGCACAGCCGTTTGGCGGCGATCGAGGCCTCGCCGACCAGGTACATGCGGCTGTTGTCGCCGTGCCAGCCGTCCTTGGTGATGACGGTCACATCGATATTGACGATGTCGCCCTTTTTGAGCGGCTTGTCGTTGGGAATGCCGTGGCAGACCTGGTGGTTGACCGAGGTGCACAGCGATTTGGGGTAGGGCACATAGCCGGGAGGGCCGTAGCCCAGGGTCGCGGGAATGGTGCCCTGGACCTGGGTCATGTAGTCGTGGGCCAGCCGGTCGATTTCATTGGTGGTCACGCCCGGTTTCACGAAGGGGGCCAGGTAGTCCAGTACCTCGGAAGCCAGCCTGCCGGCCAGGCGCATGCCTTCGATCCCGGCCGCATCTTTGTAAGTAATACTCATGGCCCTGATTATCCCACCGCTCCCGGGGGCATGCATTTTCAGCATGAGTGTCAGGGCTTTTGCTTTTTTGGCCTGAATCATCCGCGAAAGTGCCCGCATCTGGCGCTCAGCGAGCCCGGCAAGCCCCCAGTCGCTGATAAAATTACGGGTTAACGCGAACCCCGCAAAGGCCGGCCACAAACAGGCGCTTGCAGGCGGTGTTAAACCCCCAAACAGCCATGAGCTGCCCACCTCCCACTACAAGGCCACCGCTACCGTGACCCTGCACCTGACGACTTTTGAGGGCGAACCCCACGGGATCAGCGCCCTCAGCGACTTCCGCGTCCAGCAACTCCTTCCCCGCTTGCAAGCCATCCACGACAAGATCGTCGGCATCAGTGCCCGCTTTGTGCACCTGGTGGCGACAGAATCGCCGCCTTCAGAGGCCGCCAAAGCCCAGCTCGCGGCTTTGCTCAGCTACGGCGAGCCCTGCGCGCCGGCCGGCAAGGAAGGCGATGCCCTGGTCTTTATCGTCTCGCCGCGTTTCGGCACCGTCTCACCCTGGGCCTCCAAGGCCACGGACATCGCCCACAACTGCGGCCTGGCCGTCAAGCGGGTGGAGCGCATCACCGAATACCGCGTCACGCTGAAAACCGGGTTTTTCAGCAAGACGGCCCTGAACGCCGCCCAGCGCGAGCAGGTTGCCGGCCTGCTGCACGACCGCATGACCGAAAGCGTGATGTTCGATCGTGCCGAGGCCGCGGGCCTGTTCACCGAGCTGCAGGGTGCGCCGCTGCAGACCATAGACGTGCTGGCCGGCGGCAAGGCCGCGCTTGAAAAAGCCAACGCCGAGTTCGGCCTGGCGCTGGCCGCCGACGAGATCGACTACCTGGTCAACGCCTTCACGCAATTGAAGCGCAACCCGACCGACGTCGAGCTCATG
This sequence comes from Polaromonas sp. CF318, assembly GCF_000282655.1. GTDB lineage: Bacteria > Pseudomonadota > Gammaproteobacteria > Burkholderiales > Burkholderiaceae_C > Polaromonas. Next base: position 71,369 of record NZ_AKIV01000144.1, on the reverse strand, counting down.
ATGTTCGCCCAGGCCAACAGCGAACACTGCCGCCACAAAATTTTCAACGCCGATTTCACGATTGACGGCGTGCCGCAGGAAAAAAGCCTGTTCGGCATGATCCGCAACACCGAAAAGCTGCACCCCCAGCACACGGTGGTGGCCTATTCGGACAACGCCTCCGTCATGGAGGGCTACAAGACCCAGCGCTTCTACGCCAGACCGGACGCCACCGGCCGCCAGACCTACAGCGCCACCGAGGGCGTGCAGATGCACGTGCTCATGAAGGTCGAGACGCACAACCATCCCACGGCGATTTCGCCTTTCCCCGGCGCCTCCACCGGCGCGGGCGGCGAGATTCGCGACGAGGGCGCGACCGGCCGCGGCTCCAAGCCCAAGGCGGGTTTGACGGGCTTTACGGTCTCCAGGCTGTTTGACGATGCCGGCACGTCCTATGGCAAGCCCGAACACATCGCCAGCCCGCTGCAAATCATGACCGAGGGCCCGCTGGGTGGCGCGGCCTTTAACAACGAATTCGGCCGGCCCAACCTGGCCGGTTATTTCCGTGAATACGAGCAGACCGTGGCCGGCCAGCGCTGGGGTTACCACAAGCCCATCATGATCGCGGGCGGCGTCGGCACGATTGACGCGGCCTTGACCAAGAAGATCCTGTTCCCGGCCGGCACGCTGTTGATCCAGTTGGGCGGACCCGGCATGCGCATCGGCATGGGCGGCAGCGCGGCCAGTTCCATGGCCTCGGGCGCCAACGCGGCTCAGCTTGACTTCGACTCGGTGCAGCGCGGCAACCCCGAAATCGAACGCCGGGCCCAGGAAGTCATCAACCAGTGCGCCCAGCTGGGCGCGGCCAATCCCATCCTGGCCATCCACGATGTGGGTGCCGGCGGTTTGTCCAATGCCTTCCCCGAGCTTGTGAACGACGCCGGTCGCGGCGCGAAGTTCGACCTGCGCGCCGTGCCTCTCGAGGAAAGCGGCCTCTCGCCCAAGGAAATCTGGAGCAACGAGAGCCAGGAGCGCTACGTGATGGCGGTCGCGCCCGAGTCGCTGCCGCAGTTCCAGGCATTCTGCGAACGCGAGCGTTGCCCGTTCGCGGTCATCGGTGTCGCGACGGAGGAAAAGCAGCTGGTGCTGTCCGACAAGGACGCCGCAGCGCCGGTCGACATGCCCATGAATGTGCTCCTGGGCAAGCCGCCCAAGATGCACCGCGACGTGAAAACCGTCCGCCATGACATCAAGCCCATCGACCTGACCGGCGTGGACCTGCAAAAAAGCGCGATTGCCGTGCTGAGCCACCCCACGGTCGCTTCCAAGCGCTTTTTGATCACCATAGGCGACCGCACCGTGAGCGGGCTCACGCACCGCGACCAGATGGTCGGCCCCTGGCAGGTGCCGGTGGCCGATTGCGCCGTCACGCTGGCCGACTACAGCGGTTTTGCCGGCGAGGCCATGAGCATGGGCGAGCGCACGCCGCTGGCCACCGTCAATGCCGCGGCCTCAGGCCGCATGGCGGTCGCCGAGGCCATCACCAACCTGCTGGCCGCGCCGATTGAACTGCCGCGCGTCAAGCTCTCGGCCAACTGGATGGCCGCCTGCGGCGAGCCCGGCCAGGATGCCGCACTGTACGAAACCGTCAAAGCCGTGGGCATGGAACTGTGCCCCGCGCTGGGCGTGTCGATTCCCGTCGGCAAGGATTCCCTGTCCATGCGCACCGTGTGGAGCGAGGGCGATACCGGCAAGAAGGTCACCTCGCCGGTCTCGCTGATCGTGAGCGCCTTTGCCACGCTGCCCGATGTGCGCGGCACGCTGACGCCGCAGCTGGACCGCGATGAGGCCGACAGCACGCTGATCCTGGTTGACCTCGGCAAAGGTAAAAACCGCATGGGCGGCTCCATCCTCGCGCAGACGCTGGACAAGGAGGAGGGTGAGGTGCCCGACCTCGACGACCCCAAAGACCTGGTCAATCTGGTCAACGCCATCAATGCGCTGCGCAAAGAGGGCAAGCTCATGGCCTACCACGACCGCAGTGACGGCGGCCTGTTCGCCGCGGTCTGCGAAATGGGTTTTGCCGGCAATGTGGGCGTGTCGCTCAACATCGACATGCTGCTGGTCGAAGGCGACGGCATTTCCGACAGCCGTATGGACACCGGCGACAGCAAGAACTGGGCAAGCCAGGTCGGTGCGCGCCGCGAAGAGCTCACGCTCAAGGCGCTGTTCAATGAAGAGCTGGGCGCCGTCATCCAGGTGGCAACTTCCGCGCGCAACGAGGTCATGCAAACCCTGCGCGAACACGGCCTGTCCAAGTTCAGCCATTTCATCGGCAAGACCCGGCCCCAGCAGGCTTCGCTCGAGGTCGGCAAGGGCGAGATCCAGGTCTGGCGCGACACCAAGGCGGTGTTCTCGGCCAAGCTGCAGGACCTGCACCAGGTCTGGGACTCGGTCAGCTGGAAGATCTGCCAGCAGCGCGACAACCCCGACTGTGCCAACGCCGAACATGCGGCCGCCGGTAACCCCGCCGACCCGGGCTTGAGTGTGCAACTAACGTTTGACCCGGCCAAAGTACCAGCGGCGCCCGCGCTCAACCTGTCGGCACGGCCGCGCGTGGCGGTGCTGCGCGAGCAGGGCGTCAACTCGCACATGGAGATGGCCTACGTTTTCACCGAAGCCGGTTTCGAAGCCTGCGACGTGCACATGACCGACCTGCAGAGCGGCCGCGCCAAGCTTGCCGACTTCAAGGGCATCGTCGCCTGCGGCGGTTTCAGCTATGGCGACACCCTGGGCGCAGGCGTGGGCTGGGCGCGCTCCGTCACCTTCAACCCGGTGCTGTCCGAGGAGTTCAAGGCCTTCTTCGCGCGCCAGGACACCTTCGGCCTGGGCGTATGCAACGGCTGCCAGATGTTCGCCGAGCTGGCCGACATCATTCCGGGCGCCGAGGCCTGGCCGCGTTTCACCACCAACCGCAGCGAGCGCTTCGAGGCGCGCCTGAGCATGGTCGAGGTGCTGGAATCGCCCAGCATCTTCCTGCGGGGCATGGCCGGCAGCCGCCTGCCCATCGCGGTCGCGCACGGCGAGGGTTATGCCAATTTCGCCTTCCGGGGCGACGCGTCCAAGGCAATTGCCGCGATGCGCTTTACCGACAATCACGGCCAGCCCACGGAGGCCTACCCGGCCAATCCCAACGGCAGCGCTGGCGGCCTGACGGGCGTGACCACGGCTGACGGCCGCTTCACGGCCATGATGCCGCACCCCGAGCGCGTATTCCGCAACATCCAGAAAAGCTGGACTTCAGGTAAGGCCAGCGAACGCAGCCCGTGGATGAGCCTGTGGCACAACGCGCGCAAGTGGGTGGGTTGAGAGTCGCTCAAAAACCTCCTGGCGTTGTTGCACCGCCTTGCCGTGCAAGGGCCTGTGAGCAGTTCTAGGGGGTAGAGGACGGCGGCGCGACTGCCGCGCCTTCGATGCCGTGGCGCGTCAGCGCCGCAGCCACAAACCCCGAAGCCTTCATCTCCTCGACAAAGGCTGCCAGGTAGCGCGCACCGGCCTCTCGCCCCTTGGGCAGGCCCATGGCCTGGTTGATCACCATAAAGCGTCCCGGCAGCAGGCGCAGGCCCGCCACGCGTTTGGCGTCGGCTTCCAGCTGCTGCTTGACGCCGGCCGCCACTTCCAGGTTTTGCGCGACCATGACGTCGGTCACCGCCGGTGAGGTCGGGGCCTTCACCAGCCTGGCAGCCTTCAGCTCGCGGCTCAGGTAAAGGTCGTAGGCGCTGCCGTTGCCGACCACAACGCGGTTGGCCGCCTGGTCCACTTCTTCGTTGCGCCGGATGGGCGAGTCGTTTCGCACCAGGTAGGCGCCCTCGATGATCACGTAGGGCGGCGTCTGCAGCATGTCGGCGCCGCGCACCGGGTCTATCGCGACAAAGGCGATGTCCACCTGCGCGTCCCTGACCGCTTCGACCACTTTGCCGGCAGAGGTGAAGGTCACCAGTTCAACGGGTACGCCCAGGCGCCTGCCGAGCTCGTTGGACAGATCCACCGAGACGCCGCGCGGTGAACCGTCCGGCATGCGAACCGCCAGGATGGGGTTGCCGAAATTGATGGCGGCTTTGAGCCTGCCGGAGGGCGCCAGTTCGGCAACGGGCACCGGCGGCCTGGTGGCGCAACCCAGCAGCGCAAAAGCAGCCAGCGCCAGCACGGCCAGCGCGGCAAACCACCACCACAAGCCGTTCGAGCCGCGCACCTGGCCTGGAGACAGGCCTTCTTCGCTCGCGTCCGGCCCGGTGCCCCCGGCCTCCACCGCATCCTTGGCTTCTTTGAGCCCCATGCCCGTCAGGCCCCGCAGCCGTCGTACCGCCTCTATCTTGTTGCCCTGGTCCAGCGCCTCCTGCACCTGCGCGGGCAGGGGCGCGCCGGCGGGCAAGGCCTTGGGCGCGAAGCCGGCAGCCGGCGCTTCGCCGCGCATATAGGCTTCCAGCGCGTCCTTGGTTTCCTTCAGGCCCATGCCTGTGTCCGCGCGCATCAGCTTGATGGCCTCGACCAGGTTGCCGCGCTGCAAGGCGTCCTGCACAGGCTGGGGAAGGCTGGGGGCGGAAAGAGGTTCGGGGTGGTTCATGCGCGCCTCGACTGCGTGGCGGAAGACGCGAGAAAAACAAGGCACTTGGGCATGGAGGCTCCAGAAGCGGGTGAGCCATTGGAACGGCCCCCGCCACTGCCGTCAATCGGCAATTCGCCCCATCTGCTGCGTCCCAAGAAAAAAGCAGCCCAAAGGCTGCTTTTTCAGAAAGGCAGGGCGGGCAGGCTGCCCGCGATATGCTGTTTATTCGACCTTGGCTTTTTTGCGCAGGTCGGCCTGGAAGGCGGCCAGTTTTTGCTGTTGCATCGACTGGGCGATCTGCGGCTTGACTTCCTCATACGAAGGCAGCTGCGCCGTGCGGATGTCGTCGACACGAATGATGTGGTAGCCGAACTGGGTCTTCACCGGGGTTTCGGTGGTCTGGCCCTTGCCCAGCTTGCCCAGCGCCTCGCTGAACTCGGGCACGTAGCTGGAGGGGTTGGCCCAGTCGAGGTCGCCGCCCTTGGCGCCGGATCCGGGGTCCTTGGATTTCTTCTTGGCGATGTCGTCGAACTTACCGCCTTTTTTCAGGCTGGCGATGATTTCCTTGGCTTCGGCTTCTTTTTCCACCAGGATGTGGCGTGCCTTGTACTCCTTGCCGCCGTTGGCTTCGGCGAACTTGTCGTACTCGGCCTTCATTTCGGCTTCAGTGACCGGGTTGTTCTTCTGGTAGTCGGCGAACAGCTCGCGGATCAGGATGGTCTGGCGCGCCAGTTCCATCTGCACCTTGACGTCCTCGCTGGTGGACAGGCCGCGTTTTTCGGCTTCCTGCATGAAAACCTCGCGCGCGATCACTTCCTCGCGCAGCTGGGATTCCATGTCCGGGGTCACGGGCCGGCCCGACTTGGCGACCTGCTGGGCCAGCGAATCGAGGCGGGTCTTGGGAACGGCCTTGCCGTTGACGATGGCGAGGTTTTGCGCCAGGACGCCTTGGGCGCCCAGGGCCAGCAGGCCCGCAACGGCGGTAGCCAGTACAAATTGTTTCTTCATGGTGTCTTGCAGTCCTTTGGTGAATGCTTGGTTAGCGTCTGGAGGGTGCCTGGCCTTCGCGGCCGGAGTGACGCAGGCGCCGCGGGTTTCAGGGTGACTCGATGATCTCGATCGCCAGCGCATGCAGGCCCTGGTCAATGAAATTTTGCAGTGCATCATACACAAGCCGGTGGCGCGCCACCCGGCTCTGGCCGGTAAAGAGCGGGCTCGCGATGCGGATGCGAAAGTGGCTGCCGTAGCCCTCGGCATTGGCGCCCGCATGCCCGGCATGGGCGGCGCTTTCATCGAGCACCTCCAGCCGCGTGGGCTGCAGCCGCGCCTGGAGCTGCTGCTGGATGTCCTCGGTGCGCACGGGCAGGGCGCTGGAAACGCCGGCCATCATGGCGTGGTGCCGGGTTTGATGTGCTTGTTGAGGTAAACCGCCTGCGCCAGCACAAACACCACCATCAGCCCCAGTCCGCCGAAGAGCTTGAAATTGACCCAGGTGTCGGTGGAGAACGTGAAGGCCACCCACAGGTTGAGCATGCCCATGACGGCAAAAAAGCCGACCCAGCTCAGGTTGACCACGCGCCAGATTGCGTCCGGCAGGGCCATCTGCGCGCCCATCAGCGATTTGATGCCGTTTTTCTTGAAGACCAGCTGGCCGACCAGCAAGGCGCTACCCATGACCCAGTAGAGTACGGTGGGCTTCCATTTGATGAAGTTTTCGCTGTGGAAATAAATCGTGGCGCCGCCCAGCACGGTGACTAGCGCCAGGCTGACCCACAGCATGGTGTCGACCTTTTTGCCGCGCGCCTTGAGCCAGAGGATTTGCGCCAGCGTGGCGATGATCACCACCACGGTGGCCAGCAGAACGGGCGCCTCCGATGGGCCCACCACGCCGCCCGAGACCATAAAGCCCAACCAGTCGGTGGCCGTCGTTGCGGCCCAGTCCTTGTGACCTTCGGCGTACTTGAACATGCCGAAAAACAGGACGATGGGTAAAAAGTCGAAAAGAAGTTTCATGTGCTGATTATCTGGCCTAAGCGTGGGCCCTTGAGCGATCCCCGGCCGGGCGCGCGGCCCGGCTCCATGCATCCTGCGCGCCGTCAGGCTTTTGGTTTGAAATCGAGGGAGGCGGAATTCATGCAGTAACGCAGGCCGGTTGGTGTCGGCCCATCTGGGAACACGTGCCCCAGGTGCGCGCCGCAGCTCGCGCACACCGTTTCGGTGCGCACCATGCCGTGCTTGCGGTCCACGATTTCCTCGATCGCGCCCGGCACGGCTTCCTCGGAAAAGCTGGGCCAGCCGCAGCCGGCGTCGAATTTGGTCTCGGAGTCGAACAGTTTGGCACCGCAGCAGATGCAGTGGTAGCTGCCGTCGGCCCAGACGGCTTCGTACTTGCCGGTGTAGGGGCGTTCGGTGGCCGCGTGGCGGGTGACTTCAAAGGCGGCCGGCTCGGCCCCTTTTTCGGTCAGCAGGGCTTTCCATTCGGCGTCGGTTTTCTGGATCTTGGCGCTCATGTTGTGGTCCTGGGGATTTGACGTTGATGTTACGAACTGCAACTAATTTCAATCGATGAAGCCCAGTCGGGCGGGAAACCGGCAAAACTTTCATGGCCGGGATGCTCCTCACATGGGGATTGCAGCAAGGCAAGCAAGGTATCGACACCCGAAAAGTCTTTTAGTTTCGCCGCGCGTATGGCTTCCTCGCCCAGATGGTTGCGCAGCACGAATTTCGGGTTGCTCCTGTGCATCAGGCCGGCCCGCTGTTCGGGGTCTACGCCAGCCAGCTGTTCCGAATACTGCAAGGCCCAGGCATTGAAGGATTCGCGGTCGAAGAACAGGTCGCGCACCGGCTCATGGCCGCTTTGCGGCGTGAAACCGTTCAGGCGCCGCCAGAAGATGCTGTAGTCGACCTTGTTGGCGGCCAGCAGCTTGAAGCAGTTGTCCACCAGGGCCTTGTCATCCGGCCGCTCTTCCGCCAGGCCCAGCTTGGTTCGCATGCGCGCGTACAGGGCATCGGGGAACAAGGTTTTGTAAGGCTCCAGCGCGGCCAGCGCGAGCTCCTGCTCGCCTATCACCGGCAGCAGGGCCTGCCCCAGGCAGAACAGGTTCCAGTAGGCCATGTTCGGCTGGCGGTTATAGGCATAGCGGCCCTGGGCGTCCGAGTGGTTGCAGATGTGGTTGGGATCGAAGGCGTCCAGAAACTGGAAGGGGCCGTAGTCGATGGTCAGGCCCAGGATGCTCATGTTGTCGGTGTTCATCACGCCGTGGCAAAAACCCACGGCCTGCCAGGCCGCCATCAGATGGGCCGTGCGTTCGCTGACGGCCTCCAGCAGGGCCGCATAGGGCTGCGGCGCCTCCCGGCAATCAGGGTAAAAACGGTCTATGACGTAATCGGCCAGGGCCTTGAGCTGGGCATGCTGGCCGGTGTAGCTGAAATGCTCGAAATGCCCGAAGCGGATAAAGCTGGGCGCCAGGCGCGTCACCACGGCGGCGGTTTCGATTTCTTCGCGCCGCACCGGCGCGTCGGAGCCGGTGACGCACAGCGCCCGTGTGGTCGGGATGCCCAGGCCGTGCATGGCCTCGGAGCACAGGAATTCGCGAATCGAGCTGCGCAGCACGGCGCGGCCGTCGCCCATGCGGGAATAGGGCGTTTTGCCGGCGCCTTTGAGCTGGATTTCCTGCGGGCCGCGCGGGGTGTCTATCTCGCCCAGCAACAGCGCGCGGCCGTCGCCGAGTTGCCCGGCCCAGACGCCGAACTGGTGGCCGCTGTAGACGCTGGCCAGCGGCCGCGCGCCCGGCAGCAGGCGGTTGCCCGTCAGCGCCTCGAGTGTGCCGGCCGATTCCAGCCAGTTGTCCGCCAGGCCCAGCTCGCGTGCGAACGCGCGGCTTTTGCCTACCCAATAGGGCGAGGGCAGGGGCGTGGGCTGGAGTTCGGTGTAAAAGTCCGGGCCCAGGCTTGCAAAGCTGTTGACCCAGTTCAGGCCGGAGGCGCCGGCGGGGTTCAATTCGCCGGCAGGGCTGGGGCTGTCTATCGCGGAAGCTGAGGTCATGGCCTTATTGTGCTATCGCCCCGCCGGCCCTGCCGGGATGGGGTTAAGCGTTGGCCGGCTGGCGTAAGCCGCCAGCGCCTGCTCATCGAGCAGCGCCACGCGGCCGAACTCCAGCGACACCAGGCCCAGCCCCTCCAGGGTCTGCAGCACGCGGTTGACGGTCTGGCGCGACAGGCCGGCCAGGTGGCCCAGTTCTTCCTGTGACAGCAGCAGCTTGCGCCGGCCCTGCCAGAACACCCGGCTCAGGTACAGCGCCACACGCTGCTCGGGCGCGCGCAGGCGGCCCGCCTCGATGATGGTCATGGCCTGGGCCAGGCGCCGGTTCAGGTGGGCGACCAGGTAGTGGTTGAAGTCCAGGGAGCCGGCCAGCAGTTCGTCGAATTCGGCACGCGGCAGGCACAGCAGGGTGGTGTCGCGCAGCGCGATCACGTCGTAGCGGCGCGGCTCGGTCTTGAGCGCCGAGCCTTCGCCAAACCATTCGCCGTCAGGCACACCCAGGAAGGCCGACACCCGGCCTTCGGGCGAGGTGCTTTGCAGTTTCACCAGGCCCGACAGCACCGCATACCAGCCCTGGACCGGCGCGCCCGCGCCCAGCAGCACCTCGCCCTTGCGCCCGTCCAGCGTGAAGCTGTGCTCCAGCAAGCGCGCCTGGTGCTCGGCGGTCAGGCCGGGAAACCAGGGCTGGCCGCTGAGGAAGCGATGCGGCAAAGGGGCGAGGTCAAAGGGCATGGGCGCAATTGTCCTCCGGCTGTGGCACGGGGTATCTACCTAGAACCTGTCGGCCGGACGACAGGCTTTGCGTTTCGCCCGCCAGGCGGTGACAGTCGGCTGCGCGGTGTCGCCAAGGCGCCGCCGCTGGGGACTTTCCCGGGGCCTGGCGTCCAAGCCCAGGGGTACCATGGCCGCGGAGACTTTTGATTCACCCACACGCCCCCAGGGCAGGAAAGGAAAGCCGACGATGTTAGGTTTGATGCAAAGCCAGCCACTGCTGATTTCCGGTTTGATCGAGTTCGCGGAGCGCCACCACGGCGATGCTGAAATCGTCTCGCGCCGCGTGGAAGGCGACCTGCATCGCTACAACTACAAGGACATGGGCCAGCGCGCGCGCCGCGTCGCCAAGGCCCTGGACGGCCTGAAGCTCGCCTTTGGCGACCGGGTCGCCACGCTGGCCTGGAACGGCTACCGTCACCTGGAGCTCTATTACGGCGTCAGCGGCTCGGGCCGGGTGCTGCACACCATCAACCCGCGCCTGCACCCGGACCAGATCGCCTGGATCGCCAACCACGCCGAAGACCAGGTGCTGTGCTTCGACCTGAGCTTTTTGCCGCTGGTGCAGGCGGTGCACGCCCGCTGCCCGACCATCAAGCACTACATCGCGCTGTGCGGTGCCGACAAGCTGCCGGCAGACTCCGGCGTTCCCAACCTGCAAAGCTATGAAAGCTGGATAGGCGCGCAAAGCGCCGATTACGCCTGGCCCAGCTTTGACGAGAACACGGCTTCGAGCATGTGCTACACCAGCGGCACCACCGGCAACCCCAAGGCCGCGCTCTACAGCCACCGCTCCAGCACGCTGCATGCCTATGCGGCCGCGCTGCCCGATGTAATGTGCATCTCGGCGCGCGATGCCATCTTGCCCGTGGTGCCCATGTTCCACGTCAACGCCTGGGGCATCCCGTATTCGGCCGCGCTCACCGGCGCCAAGCTGGTGTTCCCCGGCCCGGCGCTGGACGGCAAGTCGATCTACGAATTGATAGAGGCCGAGAAGGTCACCTACGCGGCCGGCGTGCCCACGGTGTGGCAGATGCTGCTGACCCACATGAAACCCGCGGGCCTGAAGTTCTCCACCTTGAAGCGCACCGTCATAGGCGGCTCGGCCTGCCCGCCGGCCATGATCCATGCCTTCCGCGAAGACTACGGCGTGGAGGTGCTGCACGCCTGGGGCATGACCGAGATGAGCCCGCTGGGCACGCTGTGCACGCTCAAGAACAAGCACGACGCGCTGCCGGAAGCCGAAAAAATGAAAATACGCCTCAAGCAGGGGCGCGCCATCTACGGCGTCGACATGAAGATCGTCGACGCCCATGGCGACGAACTTCCCTGGGATGGCAAGGTCTTCGGCGACCTGCACGTCAAGGGACCGTGGATCGTGCGTGAGTACTTCAAGGGCGAGGGCGGCGACCCGCTGGTGGGCGGCTGGTTCCCCACGGGCGACGTCGGCACCATAGACCCCGACGGCTATTTGCAGATCACCGACCGCAGCAAGGACGTCATCAAGTCGGGCGGCGAATGGATCAGCTCCATCGACATCGAGAACATTGCCGTGGCGCATCCGGCCGTTGCCATGGCCGCCTGCATAGGCGTGGCCCATCCCAAGTGGGACGAGCGCCCCATCATCGCGGTGGTCAAAAAGCCCGGCATGGAGGTCACGCGCGACGAACTGATCCGCTTCTACGACGGCAAGACCGCGAAATGGCAAATCCCCGACGACGTGGTGTTTGTCGACGCGATCCCCCTGGGCGCCACCGGCAAGATGCTCAAGACCAGGCTGCGCGAGCTCTTGAAGGATTACAAATTGCCACAGCCATAAAACAAAAGTTCGAGGTGGGCGAATCAAACCAAGCATGAGACGCGGAACCGGCTTTGCCGGGCCGCAGGCGGGCGGCCCCCTCCGGGGGCAAGGAGTTACACGCAGTGAACGACTGTGGGGGCTACATCTCTGGTCACGTTCGTGACATATCGCTAGGGCATTCCCTGACGCAGTGCAGCATTAATTAACCTAACCTTTGCCGGTTCCCGTCAGGTTTTTCGTTCGCAAATTCATAAATTTTCAGGAGACAAGGGATGACAACCCAAACCCGATTTTTCGCGCGGCATGCAGGCGTCGCCCTGGCGGTGTCCGCCATGCTCTACAGCGGCATGACGATGGCCCAGGCACCTGCCAAGGCTGCCGCTCCCGCCAAGGCCGCAACCGCAGCGCCCGCCGCAGGTGGTGCCGTGAACCTGAACCAGACCGTCAAGATCGCCTGGCTGGATCCGCTCTCCGGCCTGATGGCGGCGGTCGGCACCAACCAGCTCAAGGGCTTCCAGTTCCTGGCCGAGCAGTTCAGCAAAAAGAACAAGGCCGGCGTGAAGTTCGAGATCATCGGCATCGACAACAAGCTCAGCCCGCAGGAAACCACCAACGCGCTGAAGTCCGCCATCGACCAGGGCGCGCGCTACATCGTGCAGGGCAACGGCTCGGGCCCGGCGCTGGCCATCATGGACGCGCTGTCCAAGTACAACGAACGCAATCCCGGCAAGGAAGTCGTCTACCTCAACTACGCCGCAGTGGACCCAGATCTCACCAACAGCAAGTGCGACTACTGGCACTTCCGCCTGGATGCCGACACCTCCATGAAGATGGAGGCGCTCACGGCCTTCATGAAGGAGCAGCCGGACATCAAGAAGGTTTACCTGATCAACCAGAACTACTCGCACGGCCAGCAGGTCGCCAAGTTCGCCAAGGCCAACCTGGGCAGCAAGCGTCCCGACATCCAAATCGTCGGTGAAGACCTGCACCCGCTGGCCCAGGTGCGCGACTTCGCGCCCTACATCGCCAAGATCAAGCAGTCGGGCGCCGACACCGTGATCACCGGCAACTGGGGCTCCGACCTGTCTCTGCTGGTGAAGGCCGCCAATGAGGCCGGTCTGAACAACGTCAAGTTCTACACCTACTACGCCGGCGTTACCGGCACGCCGACCGCGCTGGGCGCGGGCTCGGCCGGGCGCGTCTACATGGTGTCCTACAACCACCTCAACATGGGCGGCGAGATCCAGCAGATCCAGGCCGAGTACAAAAAGAAGTTCAACGACGACTTCTACACCGGCGCGATCTACCACGCCTTCACCATCCTGACCGAAGCCATGGCGCAGACCAAGTCGACCGAGCCGGCCGTGGTGGCCAAGGCCATGGAAGGCCTGCGCTTCAAGAGCTTTAACGGCGACGTCGAGATGCGCAAGACCGACCACCAGCTGCAGCAAGGCCTGTACATCGACAAATGGGAAAAAGCCGGCGGCAAATACCCCTACGATGCCGAGAACACGGGCTACACCTTTGTGCCGGTCAAATACTATGAGCCCTATGTGGCCAGCACGCCCACCTCGTGCCAGATGAAGCGCCCGGGATGACACCGGCGTCCCGCTGACGGACACAGGCCCGATCCGAGTTCGGGCCTTTTTTTCATCCGGCTTTTATTGCAACAGGCGCTTATCGATGAATCTGGAATCCTTCACCATTGCGATGCTCAACGGCCTCAGCTACGGCTTGCTGCTGTTCATGCTCAGCTCCGGCCTGACACTGATCTTCAGCATGATGGGCGTGCTCAATTTCGCGCACGCGTCCTTCTACATGGTCGGCGCCTACATTGCCTACAGCACCTCGCAGGTCATAGGCTTTTGGTGGTCGCTGCTGGTGGCGCCGCTGCTGGTGTTTGCCATGGGCGCGGCCTTCGAGCGCTTTTGCCTGCGCAAGGTGCACAAGTTCGGCCATGTGCCCGAGCTGCTGGTCACCTTCGGGCTGTCCTACCTGCTGCTGGAGCTGGTGCAACTGGTGTGGGGCCGCTCGGCCGTCAACTACGTGCTGCCCGAAGGCCTGCAGGGCCCGCTGTTCACGGTGTTCGGCACCAATTTCCCGAAATCGCGCGCCTTCATCATGTTCATCTCGCTGGCCATGCTGGCCGGCATCTGGCTGCTGCTCACGCGCACCCGCATAGGCCTGGTCATCCAGGCCGCGCTGACCCACCCTGAAACGGTGGAAGCCCTGGGCCACAACGTGCCGCGCGTTTTCATGCTGGTCTTCGGCGGCGGCGCGGCGCTCGCGGGCCTGGCCGGCGTCATTGGCGGCAACACCTTCATCACCGAGCCTGCCATGGCCGGCTCGGTGGGTGCCATCATTTTTGTGGTCGTGGTGGTGGGCGGCATGGGTTCGCTCAGCGGCGCCTTCCTGGCGTCGCTGCTGATAGGCCTGATACAGACCTTCGCGGTGCAGATGGACCAGTCGCTGATGACGCTGCTGGCCAGGTTCAGCTACACCGTGACGCCCGAGACCTTCGGCTACCCGCTGCTCAAGCTCACGATTTCGCAGGTGGCGCCCATACTGCCTTTCCTGTTCCTGGTGCTGATCCTGATCTTCAGGCCCAAGGGCCTGCTTGGCACGCGGGAAGGTTGAGGCACGCATATGGCTACCACCCCGTACTACCAGTTCAAACCCTATAACGTCGGCCGCTGGCTGCTGTGGACGCTGTACGCGCTGCTGCTGATCGCCGCGCCGCTGATGTTCAAGAGCAGCCTGGCGCTGACCATGCTGTCGCAGGCCGGCTACCTCGTCATCATCTGCCTGAGCTACAACATCCTGCTGGGGCAGGGCGGCATGCTCAGTTTCGGCCACGCGGTCTATGCCGGGCTGGGCTCCTTCCTGGCCGTGCATGCGATGAACCTGGCCGGCAAGGGCACGTTCTACATCCCGCTGTCGCTGATCCCGCTGGTGGGCGGCCTGTCGGGGTTGTTCTTCGCCGTGCTGTTCGGTTACGTCACCACCAAGAAGGCCGGCACCACCTTTGCCATGATCACGCTGGGCGTGGGCGAGCTGGTGTTTGCCATGTCGCTGATGTTCCCCGAGTTCTTTGGCGGGGAGGGCGGCATCACCACCAACCGGGCCTACGGCAAGCCGGTGTTCGGCATCAGCTTCGGCCCGCAGATCCAGGTCTATTACCTGATCGCGGTGTACTGCTTTATCTGCACCGCTGCGATGTTCGCCTTCACGCGCACGCCGCTGGGCCGCATTTTGAACGCCGTGCGCGACAACCCCGAGCGCGTGGAGTTCATCGGTTACAACACGCAGCGCGTGCGCTATTACGCCTTCATCATCGCCGGCTTCTTTGCCGGCATAGGCGGCGGGCTGGCGGCCATCAACTCGGAAATCGTCACGGCGGAAGTCGTGAGCGGCGTGCGCTCGGGCAGCCTGCTGCTGTTCACCTTCCTGGGCGGGGCGACGTTTTTCTTCGGTCCCATCATTGGCGCCGGCCTGCTGGTGGTGGCGCTGATCCTGCTGTCGGAGCTGTCCATGGCCTGGCTGCTGTATGTGGGCCTGATCTTCCTGTTCATGGTGATGTATGCGCCCGGCGGCATCGCCAGCCTGATCATGATGAACCTGCGCGTGGCCGCCTTCGGCAAGCTCAGGGAGTTGTGGGTCGGTTACCTGGGCCTGGCCGTGACGGCCTTCACCGCGCTGGCCGGCGCAGCAGCCATGGTGGAGATGGTCTACCACCTGCAGCTCAACGCGGCCCTGGGCCCCGAGCTCGGTTTTATGGGCGTGCGGCTCAACGCGACCAACCTCAACAGCTGGCTGGGCGCGGGTTTTGTGCTGGTCACCGGCCTTGGGCTGTTCGAGCTCACGCGCCGCCAATTCCTCACGCAATGGGGCGAAATCCAGGATGACATTGAAAAAGAAATCAAGCGGAGGGAACTGTTGTGAGTGCAATCACCTGTTCGCTTGAATTGAAGGATTTGCGGAAAAACTTCGGCAAGACCGAGATCATCCGCGGCGCCAACCTCCAGGTACAGGCCGGCGAGCGTGTCGCCATCATCGGCCCCAACGGCGCGGGCAAGTCCACGCTGTTCAACCTCATCAGCGGCCGTTTTGAGCCCTCCAGTGGCCAGGTGCTGCTCAACGGCCAGCGCATAGACGGTAAAAAGCCGTTTGAGATCAACAGGCTGGGCCTGTCGCGCAGCTTCCAGATTACCAACATCTTCCCCAAGCTCAGTGTGTTCGAGAACCTGCGCTGCGGCGTGCTCTGGAGCCTGGGCTACAAGTACACCTTCCTGCGCTTTCTGGCTGACCTGGACGACGCCAACCAGCGCGCCGAGGAACTGATGGCCATGATCAAGCTCGACAAAAAACGCGACGTGCTGGCCACCAACCTGACTTACGCCGAGCAGCGCGCGCTGGAAATCGGCATCACCATCGCCGGCGGCGCCAGCGTCATCCTGCTGGATGAGCCCACGGCCGGCATGAGCCGCTCGGAAACCAGCCGCTTTATCAGCCTGATCAAGGAAGTCACCGTGGGCAAGACCCTGCTGACGGTGGAGCACGACATGGGCGTGGTCTTCGGCCTGGCCGACAAGATCGCGGTGGTGGTCTATGGCGAAATCATTGCCTACGACACGCCTGAAGCCGTGCGTGCGGACCAGCGTGTGCAGGAGGCTTACCTGGGCTCCTCGGTGGCAGACGCACAAGCTGGAGGGCATTGATATGTTGCATATCCAGAACCTCCACGCCTTCTACGGCAAAAGCCATGTGCTGCACGGCGTGCATTTCGACGTCCAGCCCGGGCAGATCGTCGCCTTGCTGGGCCGCAACGGCTCGGGGCGCTCCACCACGGCCAAGGCCATCATGGGCCTGGTCGACTGCCAGGGCTCCATACTCTGGAAAAAGCAGGAGATCGTCGGCAAGAAGGCCTACCAGATCGCTCACCTGGGCATAGGTTACGTGCCCGAGAACCGCGACATCTTCCCCAAGCTCACGGTGCACCAGAACCTGCTGCTGGGCCAGAAGGGATCCGGCAAGGGCTCGCGCTGGTCGTTTGAAGACATGTACCGGATGTTCCCGCGGTTGCGCGAACGCCAGCACACCGAGGCCGGCGTGCTCTCGGGCGGCGAGCAGCAGATGCTGACCTTGTGCCGCACGCTGATGGGCGACCCCGACCTCATCATCATCGACGAGCCCACCGAGGGCCTGGCGCCCAAAATCGTTGAACTCGTGGGCCAGTATCTGCAAACGCTCAAGGCCAAAGGCATTTCGGTGCTGCTGATCGAGCAGAAGCTGACCATCGCCATGGCGATTTCCGACCGTGCGCTGGTCATGGGCCACGGCAGCATCGTGTTTGACGGCACGCCCGACAGTCTGCGGGCTGACGCCTACATCCGCAAAGAGTGGCTGGAAGTGTAAAAAACCGTGCGGATAGGGTAGGCCTGTCACCGCTGGGACAAAAATAGACCAAACACCCCAACCCGGGCCTTGTGCCGTCACAAACGCCCCCTACAATAGAAAAAGAACGGTCGTACTTTTTTGGCGACCGCCGGTGTCGCCACCAGGGCTTGCAGGGCCGCAGCGCCAGCCGAGACAACTGAAAAACCGAAACTCCATCAAGGAAAGAAGCACAGCAATGACCACTCTTTACGAAGTCCATGGCCCCGTCGCACTCATCACGCTGAGCAACCCGCCCGTCAACGGCCTGGGCCACGCCACCCGCCTGAGCCTGACCGACAACCTGCAAAAAGCCAATGCCGATGCGGCCGTCAAGGCCATCGTGATCACCGGCGCCGGCAAGGCCTTCTCGGGCGGTGCCGACATCAAGGAATTCGGCACGCCCAAGGCGCTGACCGAACCCAATCTGCTGAGCGTGATCCGCGCCGTCGAGAATTCCGCCAAGCCCGTCGTGGCCGCTATCCATTCCGTCTGCATGGGCGGCGGCCTGGAGCTGGCCCTGGGTTGCCACTACCGCATCGCCGCACCCGGCACCAACATCGCCTTGCCCGAAGTCAAGCTGGGCCTGCTACCCGGCGCCGGCGGCACGCAGCGCCTGCCGCGCGTGCTCGGTGTGGAGCCGGCCCTGAACATGATCGTGAGCGGCGAACCCGTCAAGAGCGAGCTGCTGGCGCAAATCCCCGGCCAGAAGCTGTTCGACAAGCTCGCCGCCTCGCCCGAATCGCTGGCGCAGGAAGCCCTGGCCTTTGCGCAGTCGGTTTCCGACACGCGGCCGCTGCCGCTGGTGCGCGAGCTGCGCGCCAAGCACCCCAACGGCGACGCTTACTTCCAGTTCGCCCGCAACATGGTCAAGGGCATGGCCAAAAACTTCCCCGCGCCGCTCAAGTGCGTGGACGCCGTGGAAGCCGCCACCAAGAAGAAATTCGAAGAAGGCATGGCCCTGGAGCGCGAGTTCTTCATCAACCTGATGTGGACGCCTGAAAGCCGTGCGCTGCGGCATATCTTCATGGCCGAACGCGCCGCCTCCAAGATACCCGACGTGCCGGAAGACACGCCCAAGCGCGAGATCAATTCGGTCGCCGTGATCGGCGCCGGCACCATGGGCGGCGGCATCGCCATGAACTTCCTGAACGCCGGCGTTCCGGTCAAGATCCTCGAGATGAAGCAGGAGGCGCTGGACAAAGGCATCGGCATCATCAAGAAGAACTACGAAGCCCAGGTCAAGAAGGGCAAGCTCAAGCAGGACAAGTACGAGCAGCGCATGAGCCTGCTTAGCACCACGCTGAGCTACGACGACCTGAAGGACGCCGATATGGTGATTGAAGCCGTGTTCGAGGACATGGGCGTCAAGGAAAAGGTCTTTAAAGAACTGGACCGCGTGATGAAACCCGGCGCCATCCTGGCCTCCAACACCTCGACACTGGACGTCAACCAGATCGCCGCCTTCACCAAGCGTCCGCAGGACGTGGTGGGCATGCATTTCTTCAGTCCCGCCAACGTGATGAAGCTGCTCGAAGTGGTGCGCGGCGCCAAGACCGGCAAGGACGTTCTGGCCACCGTGATGGCGGTGGGCAAGAAGATCAAGAAGACGGCGGTGGTTTCCGGCGTGTGCGACGGTTTTATCGGCAACCGCATGATCGAGCAGTACGGCCGCCAGGGCGGTTTCCTGCTCGATGAAGGCTGCACGCCCGAGCAGGTCGACAAGGCCATCGAGAAATTCGGCTTCGCCATGGGACCTTTCCGCATGGGCGACCTGGCCGGCAACGACATCGGCTGGGCCATCCGCAAGCGCCGCTACACCGAAAAACCCGACATGAAGTACAGCAAGACGGCCGACCTGCTGTGCGAAAAAGGCCGCTTCGGCCAGAAGACCGGCGCCGGCTGGTACGACTATGTGCCCGGCAAGCGTGACGCCATCCCCAACGCCGAGGTCGTCAAGATGATCGAGGACCACCGTGCCAGCCTGGGCATCACGCCGCGCAAGATCTCCGACGAAGAAATCGTGCAGCGCCTGGTGTTCTCGCTGGTCAACGAGGCCGCGCACATCCTGGAGGAGGGCATTGCCTCCAAGGCCAGCGACATCGACATGGTCTACATCATGGGCTACGGCTTCCCGGTCTACCGCGGCGGCCCCATGCTGTACGCCGACCAGCTGGGCCTGTTCAACGTGGTGCAAAGCATGAACCGCTTCGCCCAGAACCCGCTGGACGACGCCAAATTCTGGAAGCCCGCACCCCTGCTGGCCAAGCTGGCGGCTGAAGGCAAGACCTTCAACCCGACCGTCTGAACCCAGCGCACCGCCCAGATCAACGCACCCAGATTCCGGAGAATTTCATGAGCTCAGCAGTCATCGTTTCCACCGCACGCACCCCCCTGGCCAAAAGCTGGAAGGGCTCTTTCAACATGACGCACGGCGCCACCCTGGGCGGCCATGCCGTCGAGCACGCGCTCAAGCGCGCCGGCATCGAGGCCGGCGAAGTCGATGACGTGATCATGGGCTGCGCCACGCCGGAAGGCGCGACCGGCGCCAACATCGCGCGGCAGATCGCGCTGCGCGCCGGCTGCCCCGTCACCGTCTCGGGCATGACGGTCAACCGTTTCTGCTCGTCGGGCCTGCAGACCATTGCCCTGGCGGCCCAGCGCGTGATCGCCGGCGAAGCCGACATCTATGTGGCCGGCGGCGTCGAAAGCATCTCCTGCGTGCAGCAGGAAATGAACACCCACATGCTGCAGGAGAACTGGCTGGCCAAGAACAAGCCTGAAATCTACTGGAACATGCTGCAGACGGCCGAGCAGGTCGCCAAGCGCTACAACATCTCGCGCGAACGCATGGACGAATACGGCGCACTGAGCCAGCAAAAGGCCACGGCCGCGCAGGCCGCGGGCCTGTTTGAAGCCGAAATCGCGCCCATCACCGTGACGGCCGGCGTGGCCGACAAGGTCATGGGCCTGACGACCAGGCAGGTCACCGTCAGCAAGGACGAGGGCATTCGCGAAGGCACGACCAAGGAAGGCATCAGCGGCATCAAGCCGGCCATCCCCGGCGGCGTGATCGCGGCCGGCAACGCCAGCCAGTTCTCCGACGGCGGCGGCGCCGTGGTCGTCATGAACGAAACCCTGGCCGAAAAGAAGGGACTCAAACCCCTGGGCCGCTTCCTCGGCTTCGCGGTTGCCGGCTGCGAACCCGACGAGATGGGCATAGGCCCGGTCTTCGCGATCCCCAAGGTGCTGGCCAAACTGGGCCTGAAGATCGACGACATCGACCTCTGGGAACTCAATGAAGCTTTTGCGGTGCAAGTGCTGTACTGCGCCGACAAGCTGGGCATTCCCATGGACAAGCTCAACGTCAACGGCGGCGCGATCGCCGTCGGCCACCCTTACGGTGTAACCGGCCAGCGCCTGACGGGCCACGCGCTGATCGAAGGCAAACGCCGCGGCGCCAAGCGCGTCTGCGTGACTATGTGCATTGGCGGCGGCATGGGCGCGGCCGGTATTTACGAAGTCCTCTAAACCGGGCAAGCACCATGGATGAAACCCTGCTCCTTCAGAAAGGGCGGGTGTTTCCTGCCTTCCCGCCCGCCTGTCAACCGGGGAGCCCGTCATGAGCCTCAGGCCCACGCTGGACTTCCTGCTGTACCACTGGCTGGACGCCGAGTCGCTGAACCGGCGCGCGCGCTTCGCCGACCATTCGCGCGAGACCTTCGACGCGGTCTTCGACACCTGCGAGCGCATCGCGCGCGAGAAATACGCGCCTTTCAACCGCACCGTGGACACACAAGAGCCGCATTTTGACGGCGAAAAAGTCATCCTCCCCCAGGCCACGCACGATGCGCAAAAGGCCTATGCGGCCTCCGGCATGCTCAGCGCCGCGCAGGACTATGAAGTCGGCGGCATGCAGCTGCCCTATACGGTGGAGGCCGCGGCCAACGCCTTTTTTGCCATGGCCTCGGTCAGCATTGGCTCGGGCCTGCTGACCACCGGCAATGCCAACCTGCTGATGGTGCACGGTACCGAGCTGCAAAAGGAAGTTTTCGCCAAGAACGAGTTCTCGGGCCGCTTCTCAGGCACCATGTGCTTGTCTGAACCCCAGGCCGGCTCCTCGCTGAGCGACGTGACCACGCGTGCCGTGCCCGACGGCGAAGGCTTTGAGGCCGACCCGCTGGGCGCGCGCTACCGCCTCAAGGGCAACAAGATGTGGATCTCGGCCGGCGAGCATGAGCTGACCGACAACATCATCCACCTGGTGCTGGCCAAGATACCGGGGCCGGACGGGAAGCTGATCGCCGGCACGCGCGGCATTTCGCTGTTCATCGTGCCCAAGAAGATGGTCAACGCAAAAGGCGAACTCACCGGCGTGCGCAACGACGTGGCGCTGGCGGGGTTGAACCACAAGCTGGGCTGGCGTGGCACGACCAACACGCTGCTCAACTTCGGCGAAGGCAAATACCCGGTGGACGGCCAGGCCGGCGCCGTCGGCTACCTGGTGGGCAAGCCGCATGAAGGCCTGCGCTGCATGTTCCACATGATGAACGAGGCGCGCATAGGCGTGGGCACGGCCGCCACCATGCTGGGCATGGCGGGCTATTACGCCAGCCTGGACTACGCCAAGAACCGTCCGCAGGGCAGGCCGGTGGGCGTGGGCGGCAAGGACGCCTCCCAGCCGCAGATCCGCATCATCGAGCACGCCGACGTCAAACGCATGCTGCTGGCGCAAAAAGCCTACTGCGAAGGCGCGCTGGCGCTGGAGCTGTACTGCGCGCGCCTGGTCGACGAGAACCACACGGCCGAGGCGCAAGCCGCCGACGACGCGCGCCTGCTGCTCGAGGTGCTGACGCCCATCGCCAAAAGCTGGCCCAGCGAGTGGTGCCTGGAGGCCAACTCCCTGGCCATCCAGGTGCACGGCGGCTACGGCTACACGCGCGACTTCCCGGTGGAGCAGTACTGGCGCGACAACCGCCTGAACATGATCCACGAGGGCACGCACGGCATCCAGGCCATGGACCTGCTGGGCCGCAAGGTGCTGATGGAAGGGGGCAGGGGACTACAGTTGCTGGCCGCCCGCATCAACGCCACGATTGAAAAAGCCATACAACGGCCCGAGCTGGCGGTGCACGCCAACGCACTGGGCAAGGCGCTGCAGCATGTGGGCAGCGCCACCAAGGCGGCCTGGGCCACGGGCGAGCCCGGCGAGGCTTTGGCCAATGCGGTACCCTATATGCAGGCCTTCGGCCACACCGTGCTGGCGTGGCTGTGGCTGGACGTGGCCTTGGCCAGCCTTTCATTGCCCCAGGATGCGCCGCATGCGGGACGAATGGGAGCCATGCGCTACTTTTATCATTACGAGTTACCCAAGATCGACGCCTGGCTCAAGGTGGTTGAAAGCCGCGACCTGACCTGCGCCGACCTGCCCGAGGAGGCTTTTTAATGGCATTTTTCAAACCGTCCGCCGACCCTGTGTCCAACAAGAACGTGGCGCGCCTGCAGGCCCTGATCTGGATCCTGATTTACGGCGGGCTGCTGACCCTGGTGCTGGGCCTGTCGGTCCAGCGCACGGACGACGCCATAGGCTGGTCGCTGGTGGTCGTCGGCGGTGTCGTTGCGGCGGTGGGCTTTGTGTTGATCTACGTGCGCTCCCGCATCAACGTGGGGCCGTGAGCTGTGCCTGGGCGGAAGTCGCCGCCACGACAGCAGGGGCTGCAACCGGCGCGATGTTGTGCCAACATGGCGAAGTCCAACACAGCTTGAAAAAATGCAGCCGCGGCTGCCAGATCACCCTTCCTTATCCCATCCCCCCATCCCCGCCCAGGCCGCCCGTGCGGCCCGACGGGAAAGCATGAACAACACTCCAGGAGACCCTCCATGACCCGTACCATCCAGCAACTGTTTGACCTCAAAGGCAAGACCGCCCTCGTGACCGGCGGCTCGCGCGGCCTGGGCCTGCAACTGGCCCAGGCGCTGGGCGAGGCCGGCGCCAAGGTCATCCT
This sequence comes from Polaromonas sp. CF318, assembly GCF_000282655.1. Lineage (GTDB taxonomy): Bacteria > Pseudomonadota > Gammaproteobacteria > Burkholderiales > Burkholderiaceae_C > Polaromonas. The sequence continues at coordinate 48,732 of NZ_AKIV01000144.1, read as the reverse complement.
GAGCTCGCGCAAGGCCGAAGACCTGATCGAGTCCGCCGCCGAGCTCAAGGCCGCCGGCATAGACGTCGACTGGATCGCCGCCGATTGCTCCAGGGAAGAAGACATACGCGCGCTGGCCGACGAGGCCATCAAGCGTCTGGGCCATGTCGACATCCTGGTCAACAATGCCGGCGCCGCCTGGGGCGCACCCGCCGAGGACCATCCGGTGGAAGCCTGGGACAAGGTCATGAACCTCAACATCCGCGGCTATTTCATCCTGAGCCAGCACATCGCCAAACACAGCATGATCGCGCGCAAGTCCGGCCGCATCATCAACGTGGCCTCCATCGCCGGCCTGGGCGGCAACCCGCGCGAGATGACCACCGTGGCCTACAACACCTCCAAGGGCGCCGTCGTCAATTTCACGCGCGCGCTGGGCTGCGAATGGGGCAAGTACAACATCACCGTCAACGCCATCTGCCCGGGCTTTTTCCCGAGCAAGATGACCGTCGGCACGCTCAAGGCGCTGGGCGAGGAAAAACTCGCCTCGCACGCGCCGCTGGGCCGCCTGGGCGACGACGAGGACTTGAAGGGCCTGTGCGTGCTCTACGCCTCGGATGCCGGCAAACACATCACGGGCCAGTGGCTGGCGGTGGATGGCGGCGTATCAGTAGTAACCGGTGGTTAAGCGGAAATGGGCTGGGAAGAACTGATGGACTTCGGCGCCGATATCCCTTTCGTCAGGCATCTGGGCTTTGAGCTGGAGCTGTTCACGGGCGGCGCCTCGGCCATAGGCTATACGCCCAAACCCGAGCACCTCAACTCTTTTGCCGTGACGCATGGCGGTGCCATCATGACGCTGCTGGACGTGACCATGGCCACGGCGGCGCGCAGCGTGCAGAAAGACGCGGGCGTGGTCACCATTGAAATGAAGACCAGCTTCATGCGGCCGGCGCCCGGCGACGGCGGCCGGCTCACGGCCAAGGGCCGGCTCATGCACCGCACAGCCACCATGGCGTTCACCGAAGCCACGTTATACGATGTACTGGGCCAGGCCTGCGCGCATTCGACCGGCACCTTTAAATACGTCAAACGCAAGCCCGCCGCCGGCCAGGCGGATGCGCCCGGCGGCGCGATTTCCACCGACTGACGCCCCCGCCGCGACCCGAGCGCGGCACACCCTTCACAGGAGACAAGCATGCCCATCAACCAGCAAATCCTTCTCGACAACCGTCCCACCGGCGAGGCCAGCGCGAGCAACTTCATGCTGGTCTCCAGCGACACGCCGCCCCTGCAGGAGGGCCAGGTGCTGGTGCGCCACCACTACCTGAGCCTGGACCCGTACATGCGCGGCCGCATGAACGACAGCAAAAGTTATGCGGCGCCCCAGCCGCTGGGCCAGGTCATGATCGGCGGCACGGCCGGCGAAGTGGTCGAAAGCCGCTCGCCCAAGTTCCAGCCCGGCGACAAGGTCGTCGGCATGGGCGGCTGGCAGGAATACAGCGTGGTCAACGCCGACCAGCCCGGCGCGCTGCGCAAGGTGGACACCACCCATGTGCCGCTGTCGCATTACCTGGGCGCGGTCGGCATGCCCGGCGTCACCGCCTGGTACGGCCTGGTCAAAATCATAGAACCCAAAGCCGGCCAGACCATGGTGGTCAGCGCCGCCACCGGCGCCGTCGGCAGCGCCTTTGCCGCGCTGTCCAAGGCGCGCGGCTGCCGCACGGTCGGCATTGCGGGCGGGCCCGACAAATGCAAATATGCGGTCGATGAACTCGGCTTTGACGCCTGCATCGACTACAAGCCGCACGCCGACGCGGGCTCACTCTCCAAAGCCCTGCGCGACGCCTGCCCCGACGGCATAGACGGCTATTTCGAAAACGTGGGCGGCATGGTGCTGGACGCCGTGCTGTCGCGCATGAACGCTTTCGGCCGCATCGCGCTGTGCGGCATGATCGCCGGCTACGACGGCCGGCCGATGCCGCTGGCCTACCCGGCGCTGATTTTGACCAACCGCCTCAAGCTGCAAGGTTTTATCGTAGCCGAGCACATGGAAGTCTGGCCCGAAGCGCTCAAGGAGCTGGGCACCCTGGTCGGCACTGGCAAGCTGCGGCCGCGTGAAACCGTGGCACAGGGGATTGAGTCGGCGCCCGAAGCCTTCCTCGGATTGCTCAAAGGCAAGAATTTCGGCAAGCAACTGGTCAAACTGATCTAGGCCTGGCCCAGCAGGAGGTTTTCCATGAACCCCACCCATGAGGTCTTCAACCAGCCCGCTCCGTTATCGGACTACAACCTGCTGGCCACCAACCGGCCGCTGCGCGATGCGCTGAAGTTCAATGCGCCGGCACTGGATACGGAGGAGTTGGGCCGGCTGGGCGCCACGCTGGGCAGCAGCGCGATGCAGACCCACGCGCGCCTGGCCAATGTGCATGGGCCGGTGTTGCACAGCCATGACCGCTTTGGGCGGCGCGTCGACCAGGTGGAGTTTCATCCGAGCTACCACGAGCTTATGAAGCTGGCGACCGGGGCCGGCTTGCACGGGACGCCATGGTCTGATGAGGAACCATCGCCACACGTCCGGCGCGCCGCGGGCTTCATGCTGTTCACCGAGCTCGAGCCCTCCATCCTGTGCCCCATCTCCATGAGCTACGCGGCCACGCCCGCGCTGCGTGGCAACACGGCGATTTACGCCGACTGGGGCCCCAAACTGGCCAGCCGCGCTTACGATCCCGAACTCAAGCCCTGGCAGGCCAAGGCCGGCCTCACAATGGGCATGGGCATGACGGAAAAGCAGGGCGGCTCCGACGTGCGGGCCAACACCACGCGGGCCGAGCCCTCAGGACGCGACGGCTGGGGCGAGCGTTATGCCATCACCGGCCACAAGTGGTTTTTCTCGGCGCCCATGTGCGACGCCTTCCTGGTGCTGGCCCAGACAAAGAGCGGCCTCTCCTGCTTCTTCCTGCCGCGTGTGCTGCCCGAAGGTGGCCTCAACGCCATCCGCATCCAGCGCCTGAAGGACAAGCTCGGCAACAAGGCCAATGCCAGCTCCGAAGTGGAATTTGAAGCCGCGCAAGCCTGGCTGGTCGGCGAGGAGGGCCGGGGCATTCCGCAAATCCTCGAGATGGGCACCATGACGCGGCTGGACTGCGCCCTGGGTACCAGCGGCCTGATGCGGCAAGCGCTGGCCCTGGCACTGAACCACACCTCGCAGCGCAAGGCCTTCGGCAAGCTGCTGGTGGAGCAGCCGCTGATGCGCAACGTGCTGGCCGACCTGGCGCTCGAATCCGAAGCCGCCACGGCGCTGGCCATGCGCCTGGCCCGCGCCTTCGACCGCCCGGGCGAGGCCCATGAGGCCGCCATGGCGCGCCTCTTGACGCCGGTGGCCAAGTTCTGGATCTGCAAGCGCGGCAGCCACTTCGCGCAGGAAGCCATGGAATGCCTGGGCGGCAACGGCTATGTGGAGGAGGGCGGCGAAGGCATCATGGCCCGCGTCTACCGCGAAATGCCGCTCAACTCCATCTGGGAGGGTGCGGGCAACATCATGGCGCTGGATTTGCTGCGCGCCCTGCGCAAGGCCGATGCCGTGGCTGCGCTGGCACAGGAGCTGTCCGCCGCCAGGGGCGCGCACCCCGCGCTGGACAAGCTGGCCGCCGCCTTGCCGACGCGCATCGAAGAGATGGCGAGCGAGGTCGAAGCACGCCGCCTGGCGCAGGACGTTGCCCTCGCGGTGCAGGCCGTGCTGCTGCTGCAGACGGCGCCCGCGGCGGTCTTTGGCGCCTTCTGTGATTCACGCCTGGCCGGCAACTGGGGCCAGTCCTTCGGCACGCTGGGCGCGGGCACGGATTTCGATGCCATCATCGCCCGGGCCATGCCCCGCTGAACTTCAAGAGACACAACACATACGGGAGACACCCATGAGCGAACTGATTCTTCACCATTACCCCACGTCGCCCTTCGCCGAAAAAACCCGGCTCATGCTGGGGTACAAAAACCTGGCCTGGAAGTCCGTCATCATCCCGATGATCATGCCCAAGCCCGACGTGGTGGCACTCACCGGCGGCTACCGCAAGACGCCCATACTGCAAATCGGCGCCGACATTTATTGCGACACCGCGCTGATCAGCGACGTGCTCGAGCACTTGCAGCCTGAACCATCCGTGTACCCCGAGCCCAGCAAGGGCTTGGCGCGCACGCTGGCGCACTGGGCCGACAACACGCTGTTCTGGACCTCCATGGCCTACAACAGCCAGCCCAAGGGAATCGCGCAGATTTTTGAAAAAGCACCACCCGAGGCCGCGCGCGCCTTTGGCGAAGACCGCAAGGCCATGAGCTTCGGCATGCCGCGCCTGCGCGCCGGCGACGCCGCGGCGGCCTACAAGTCCTATTTGCGGCGCATCTCCGACATGCTGGACGACAGGCCCTTTTTGCTGGGTGAGGTGCCCTGCATCGCCGACTTCGCGATGTACCACCCGCTGTGGTTCACGCGGGTGCAGACACCGGTGCTCGCGGGCATCCTCAAGCTCACGCCGGCCGTGCTGGACTGGATGGACCGCATGGCCGCCATAGGCCAGGGCAGCTCTGAAAAGCTCGGTTCCGCCGACGCCATCGCGGTGGCCGCCGCCGCCACGCCCGCGCCGCTGCACGATGATGTGTTCCAGGACGAGCACGGCATCCCGCTGGGCACCCTGGTACGGATCACCAGCGAAAGTTTCGGCCCCGAGCCCACCGAAGGCGAGCTGATCGCCGCCACCCGCATGCACTACACGCTGCGCCGCAGCGACCCGCGCGCCGGCACCGTGCATGTGCACTTCCCGCGCATAGGTTATTCGCTGAAAGCCGCCACTCCGGCATGAGCGGCATCATCACCTGGCGCTTTGTCCCTTTCAGCGCGCTGAACACGCTGGAGCTTTACGAACTGCTGCAGCTGCGCAGCGAGGTCTTTGTGCTGGAACAGGCCTGCGCCTTCCAGGATCTGGACGGCGCCGACACCGAGGCCATGCATTTGCTGGGCGTGCGGGACGGCCGGCTCGCCGCTTACGCTCGCTGCTTTGCCGCCGGCGCGAAGTTCGCCGAGGCCAGCATAGGCCGCGTGGTCACCCATGCTTCGGCGCGCGGCGGCGGAATCGGCCATGTGCTGATGAAGGAGGCCGTCGACCGCCTGCAAGCGCACTGGGGGCCGCAGCCCATACGCATAGGCGCCCAGGCGCGGCTGGAGAAGTTCTACAACCAGCACGGCTTTGTGCAGAACGGCGAGCCCTATATCGAAGACGGCATACCGCACATCGAAATGCTGCGGCTTGCCTGAGTTGCCTGAGTGACACCCGTTGTGGCGCGCCTCAGGGACAATTTTCCCATTCACGCTATCAAGGAAGACACGCAATGATCACCGACTTCAAAGGCAAAACCGCGGTGCTGACCGGCGCGGGCTCGGGCTTCGGCCTGGAATGCGCGCGCCTGGGCGCCAAACTCGGCATGAACCTGGTGCTGGTCGACGTGCAGCAGGATGCGCTGGACAAGGCCGAAGCGGAAATGAAGGCCGCCGGCGCCCAGGTGCTGTCCTTCAAGCTCGACGTGGCCAGCGCCGCACAGATGGAGGCCATGGGCCAAGCCGTGTTCGAGCGCTTCGGCGCGCCGCACTTTGTCTTCAACAACGCCGGCGTGGGCGCGGGCGGCCTGATCTGGGAGAACAGCCTCAAGGACTGGGAATGGGTGATGGGCGTCAACGTCATGGGCGTGGTGCACGGCGTGCGCATCTTCACGCCCATGATGCTGGAAGCGGCCGCCAAGGACCCGTCCTGGCAGGGCCACATCGTCAACACCGCCAGCATGGCCGGCCTGCTGAACCCGCCCAATATGGGCGTCTACAACGTCAGCAAGCATGCCGTGGTGTCCTTGAGCGAAACCCTGTACCAGGACCTGGGCCTGGTCACCGACCAGGTCGGTGCCTCGGTGCTGTGCCCCTTCTTTGTGGCCACCGGCATAGGCATGAGCCACCGCAACCGCCCGGCCGAATTGGGCGCGGATAAGCCCACCAAAAGCCAGATGATCCAGCAGGCCATGACCGGCAAGGCCGTGGGCTCCGGCAAGGTCACCGCCGCCGACGTGGCGCAACTGGTCTTCGACGCCATCGCCAGCAACCAGTTCTATATCTACAGCCACCCCAAGGCCATCCACTCGGTGCAGACGCGGCTCGAAGACGTGCTGCAGGCACGCAACCCCACCGACCCCTTTGCCGACAAGCCCGAGATCGGCCAGCAACTGAAAGCCGCCTTGCGCGGCGCCTGATGCGGCGCGCCTGCCTGGCTGTTGCCGGCCTGTTGCTGGCCGGGCTGCCTTGGACCGTGTCGGCCCAGCAGGCGACATGCCCCGACGGCAAAAAGGCCGACGGCGTCGAGCGGGCAGGCAACAGCCGGCATTGCCTCGTCATGCGGACCCTGCAGCCCGCGCTGGCCTCGGCCCGCGTCACGCCCAGGGTGCTGGCGGTCTTCCTGCATGGCGACAACGGTGGGCGCATCGAACTGAAAGCCGACAGTGGCGTGGCCGCCATGCTCGCGGAAAAACTCCAGGCCGTCACGGTGGCGCTGCAAAGGCCGGGCTACCGCAGCGACCTGGGCAGCTCGGACGGCCAGTCCGGCCCGGGTGACGACGACTACACGCCGCAGAACATCGGCATCGTCGCCGATGCGCTGCTCCAACTGCGCAGCCTGAACCCGGGTAAAAAAATACTGCTCGTCGGCCACTCAGGCGGTGCGGCCATGGCGGCGCTGCTGGCCGCTCGTTTCCCCGGCAGCGCCGACGCCTACCTGCTGGCCGCATGTCCTTGCGATGTGCCCGCGTGGCGGCAATGGCGGGCCGATTCGGCGGGCAAGAAGGGCGCCTGGACCAGCCTCTCGCCGCTGGCCGAGGCCGGCAAGGTCCCGCCCGCCACACTGATCAGCCTGGTCGTCGGCAATAAGGACGAAAACACCTTGCCCCTGTTCAGCGAAAGCTACGCCAGGGCTTTGCAGGCCCGCGGCCTCAAGACCCGTGTGACCTATGCGATGAACGCTACCCATGTGTCGGTGCTGCGCTCGCCGGAATTCTTCATGCTGGCGGGGGAATTGGCCGAAATGCTGTTGAAATAGTCCCGCTCGGCTATTCTTGGCCTTTCGTTCACGAACGGCCGCACCATGCCCAAACCATTTCCCTCACTTTTCGCCGCCGCGCTGGCGGCCTGCACCCTGCTGCTGGCCGGCTGCAACGACGCCCCCGAAGCCGCCGCGCAAAAAGCCGCGGCGGCCGCGCCCATTTCAGTCGAAGCCATCGCGGCCGAGGCCAAGGGGTTTATGGCCGGCTCGCAGATGAGCAAGCGCACCGTCTATGTGTTTTTCGACGCGCAGTGCCCGCACTGCGCCGTGCTCTGGGAGTCCGCCAAGCCGCTCAAGTCCCAGGCCAAATTTGTCTGGATCCCCGTCGGCCTTCTCAACGCCGCCAGCACCGCGCAAGGCGCCACCCTGCTGGCCGCCGGCGACCCGGTCGCGGCCATGGATGAACACGAAGCTTCCATGAAAGCAGGGCGGGGCGGCATCAGCGCCGCAAGCAGCATAGACCCGCAAAAAGACGCCGTCGCCAAAAACACCGCCCTCATGACCCGCCTCGGCTTTAGCGCCATCCCCAGCATCGTCGGCACCCATGCACAGACCGGCGCCGTGGTGTCGCAGGAAGGCGCATTGCCAACGGCCGCGCTGGCGGAACTGCTGGGCTTGCAGGTTCCGGCGCAGTAGGCCGGCTTAACCGGCACGCGGCGGGGCAGGGTGCCGGCTCAATGCCCGTTGGCGGCCTGCACATTGGCCAGGGCATTCTCCGTGCCGTTGATGGCGGCCGTCCCCGCCAGCGTGAGGTTCTCGACATTAGCCGTGATCGGCCATTAGCTGCACCTCCCGCGCTGACTGCCATCAACAGCGTTCTGCCTTGGTGCATTCCAGTCATTGGCCCCCAGATTGCAGCGCCATGACCCCGCCAGCCACAAAGCCACGGTCTCTTCATGCGCTTGCTGGATCGCGCTGATGATGTCGTGGTCCTCGATGTTCTCGCCCGGCAGTTTTGCGGATTCACGGTGGCTGAGCTGGCCGCGATGGTCGGGATGGAAGACCTCGCCGAACAGTTCCGCGCTCAGCGGGCTGGGACTCTTGGCCATCTGCCCGTGCCGCCAGTGAGTACCTGCCGCGTTTGCCATGTGCGGCAGGGTTTTGTTGAACAGGTGCTCGCGCATTTTGTTGACCTCCTTCACGGTTTCACGGTGTGGATGTCTTGCGATCTGATGATGGTTTTCAACGCAAGACGGTTGAACCGGTGCGGAGCTTATGCGCTGTGCGTGGAGTTTGCTGGGCTATCGCCACTTCTTTGTCCGCGGGTGGACAAAGTTTCGCGATTTGGGTGATATTCACTTTCTTGCGGGTGTATGGCTGCCATGGCGGCCGGTCTTTGGGGCGGCTCTCACCCCAGCCCTCTCCCAGAGGGAGAGGGAGCAAGATAAGGGAAGGGGGAGAGTGAGGGGGAGAGCAGAGCAGGCGAAGAAGCGCCCGGGACCTAGAACAGCACGCGGCTGCGAATCGTCCCCGGCACTTCGGCCAGCTTGGCCAGGGCCATGTCGGAATGCGCGGCGTCGATGTCGATCACGACGTAGCCGACGGCCTCGTTGGTTTGCAGGTACTGCGAGGCGATGTTGATGCCGTTGCTGGCGAACACCTTGTTGATTTCCGAGAGCACGCCGGGCACGTTGCGGTGAATGTGCAGCAGGCGGTGCTTGCCGGGGTGGGCTGGCAGCGCGACTTCGGGGAAGTTGACGGACGAGGTCGAGGTGCCGTTGTCGCTGTACTTCACGAGTTTTTCGGCGACCTCGATGCCGATGTTTTCCTGGGCTTCCATGGTGGAGCCGCCCACGTGCGGCGTCAGGATCACGTTGTCCAGGCCGCGCAGGGGCGACTCGAAGATGTCCTTGTTGCTGCGCGGCTCGACGGGGAAGACGTCGATCGCGGCGCCCAGCAACTTTTTGTTTTTCAATGCTTGGGCCAGCGGCTCGATCTCGACCACCGTGCCGCGCGAGGCGTTGATCAGCACGCCGCCGGGCTTGATGGCCGCGATCTCGGCCGCGCCTATCATCCACTGCGTGGCCTGGGTTTCGGGCACATGCAGGCTCACCACGTCGGACTGGGCCAGCAAATCCTTGAGCTGGCCCACCTGCCGGGCATTGCCCAGCGGCAGCTTGGTCACCACGTCGAAAAACACGACATGCATGCCCAGGGCCTCGGCCAGCACCGAGAGTTGCGTGCCTATGGAACCGTAGCCGACGATGCCTAAAGTCTTGCCGCGGATTTCATAGGCGTTCTCGGCCGACTTGAGCCAGCCGCCGCGGTGTGCGACCGCGCTTTTTTCGGGTACGCCGCGCAGCAGCAAAATCGCCTCGGCCAGCACCAGTTCGGCCACGGAGCGGGTGTTGGAGTAGGGCGCGTTGAACACCGCGATGCCGCGTTCGCGGGCCGCGACCAGGTCGACCTGGTTGGTGCCTATGCAAAAGCAGCCGACGGCCGCGAGCTTGCCGGCCTGGGCAAACACCTCGGCCGTGAGCTGGGTGCGCGAGCGTATGCCGACAAAGTGCACGTCGGCGATTTTGGCCTTGAGCTCGTCGTCGGGCAGGGCGCCGGACAGGCTTTCGATGTTGGAATAACCTGCGGCCTTGAGAACCTCCACCGCGGAGGGGTGTATGCCCTCCAGCAGCAGGAACTTGATTTTGTGCTTGTCGACCGAGGTTTTAGTCATGGAGGCGGGCGGGCAATGAGTGAATGGCAGGCCAGTATGACGCATGCCAAATACCCATGCTGCGCTGCGTCATTCCAGTACCCGGCCTGTCGGAGGGTAGTCGCGCGACAGCACCTGCTCGTCCGTCAGGTCCTGGCCTTGCCAGATCGTGACTTCCGAGGCGCCCGCGCCCAGGGCCATCTCGTGCAGGGCCCGTATTTCTATTTGGGTGAAGCCACCGGCCGGGTCGCCCTGTGGATGGAAGATCATGCGGGGCGCGGCAGCCAGGACACCGCCTTTGGGCAGCTTCTTCACAAAGGCCTTGAGCACCTGCTGGCCCAGGGTGAAGTCGGACATCAGCGAGCGCGGATGGCTGAAAGGGTTGGTCACCAGCGCCGACTTGCTGGATTTGTACAGGGCCGCGTCGTCGCCGGTGCCCAGCACCTTGGGCTTGGGGCCGCGCGAGATGGCGATTTCGGGCACTTCGGAAACAAAGGCGCCGGTTTTTGCGTTGCGCACCGTCAGGCGCGCAGGCGACAGGCGTATATACAAAGGGGGTTTGAAGAGATTGAACATGACGTGAAAAATTCCGGTGGGCTTCGGCCTTACGAAAACACGGCTTTGAGCGCCGCCAGCAGCCTGGCCCCCGCCAGCTTGAGCCGCGTCTTCAAACGCCGCGCCATGCGCCAGGCCCAGGAGGCCCGGGCCTGCGCCATGACCTTGTCTTTCCAGGCCTTCCAGGGCGTATAAAGCCGCGCGAACCAGGCCATGCGCATCAGCGCGGGCTGCGTCAGCTGGAAAAGGCGGGCCGCCATCGCCGTTCCCGCCAGTTTTGCTGCAAGAATCAAGCCCAGCCCTATGGTGATGTAGCCCTGGCCGAAGAGGTAAAGCGCCAGCAGTTTGATGGGGATCAGCGCTATCACCGGCACGCCGAAGGCCAGCAGCGCGGCCCAGGGCGGCAGGCCGGTGATGAAGCGTTCCAGCCGCCCCCACCAGGGCAGACGGCCCAGCGCCGCGAAGGCGGCGGCCAGCGGCTCCCAGCCCCACTCCTCGAACAGCAGGAACAGGGCTACGGGGGCCAGCAGCAAGCCCCGCAGGATTTTTTTGAGCCTGTTCACGTGGCTTTCACTTCAAAGCGCTGTGGGGTAGGCGCGGCTCCATCCCAACAGCAGCGCGCCGGCAGCCACGGCCCAGGCCAGGGTGGCGGCGGCGAGCATCACCGTGAGTGAGGCGCGGATGCTGAGCCAGTACACCGCAAGCAGGTAAGTCGCATAAGGTATCAGCGACCATAGGCCGAACAGCGCGGTGGCGCGCAGGTCGGCGGCGCTGCGTTCGCTGCCCACCATGTAGTGCGCGATCAGCGCGAAGGTGGGGAACAGCGGCACCAGGCCGGCAATGACAAAGTTGCGCGAGCGCGAAAGCAGGGCGATCAGCAGCACGGCCAGCGCGCCCAGCAGGCATTTGAGGAACAGGGAGATCATGCGAAAGAATGGCGCGCGAGGCGGCAGGAGGGCATGCGGCAGAGTTTAGCGAAGGCCGGGCGCAGGGCTTCAGGCCTGCTTGCGCATGGCAAACACCCGCGCGTCCGACAGGTCCGGCACCACGGCAAAACCGAGGCGCTCGTAAATGGCCAGCGCCGGGTCGTTGTCGCGGTAGACACGCAGCGTGAAGGCGCTGGCGCCGACGGCGTGCGTGGCTTCGGCCATCAGCAGCTCGCACAGCGTGGTCCCCAGGCCCTGGCCGCGCGCCGTGGGCGCCAGGATGATGCGGGCCAGATGGGCCACGCCGGGATCGCGCACCCAGAACTGCCCGAAACCCAGGGCCGGGGCCGCCGGGCCGCGGCTCATCACAAAGCTGTTGGCGCCGGGCTCGGCCAGCAGGCGCGAAAGCCGTGCCGGTTTGAACGGATACTTCAGCTTGGGGCCGGCCCAGCGCAGGCAGGTGTCGGCGTCCCGGACCCAGCCGCCCAGCGCCAGGTAGTCGGCGGCCTCAGGCGCGCGCAGGCTGGGAGGCAGAAAAGAGGGGGAGGGCGCGGACCGGGAATCCATGCCGCCATTGTGCGGCAAGCCCCAATTTTCCTAAACCGGGCACTGCAGGCTCACCGCCTGCAGCGTCTTGCCGGTTTTGGGGTCGAACACCACGAGGTTGACCTGGCGCTCATGGCCTGGGGTGGCAGCAATGCTGCGAAAGACCAGCTTTTGCGGCGTCGCGCCCTGGTTGGGATATTCACCCGCCTGGGTGTATTGGCGCACCACAAAATCGTGCTTGAGGAAGGCGCCGGCGTTTTCGCCGGCCTGCACTTTGGAGTTGTGGCCGTGTTCGGTGATGGTCCAGTAGGCCGCCCACGAAGGCGACAACTGCCGCTCGGCGACCGGTGTCACCACGGCTTCGAACTGGTCGGCGCCCAGCTGTGTCAGCACGATGGCCGCGCGCGCCGGCTCCTTGCCGCCGGGCGGCCTGGGCCCCCAGGCGGGCAGGTCCTTGCCGTTGAGCACGGCCTGCGGGGTGTAGACGCTGCGCAGGCCGTTGCGGGCGGCCACCTCGTGCTGGCGACGGGTATAGGCCGGCGCGGCGAAGCGGTCCACCCAGCCTATGTAGTCCCAATAACCGACGTGAAAGGCCTGCACCACCATGCCCGAGCCCTTGAGCGAGGACAGCCATCTGTCGGCGGGCGGGCAGGAGCTGCAGCCTTCGGAGGTGTAGAGCTCCATCACCGGGGTGACCGCCGGCCCCGATGCGGCGCTGCAGGTGTTTTGCGCGGCGAAGGCGCCGCAGCTGGCGGTCAGCAGGGCGGCGGCGATCCAGGATGAAGGGATGAACATGGGCGTCTCCAATGGCGTTGGGCGGGCACCGCACCCGGAGGGGGTGGATAGCTAGCCTTTGGTCGCGGGACGCCGGGGTTTCTTACACCGCTAAACCCTCATACCAGGGGCATGGTCAGGTGGTCTTTTTGCAGGCTGCTGATGCCGTTGCGTCGTTCCAGTTGATCTTCCAGCTGGCCCACCGTGGCCGCCATGCTGTTGTCCATCTGTTCCAGCCGGGCCATCAAGGCCTGCTGCTGCTGGGCAAAGCGTTCAGCCAGCACGGTGGCCGCTGCGGCCTCGCGGCGCTGCGCGGCCAGCGCCTGCACTTCCAGGTAGCTGCGCAGTTCGGTGAAGCGCGAGGCCTCGGCCTTGTCGGCGAGCTCGCGCTGGGTGTTGAGTTCTCGCGCGTACTTGCGGGTTTCCAGCAGGTGGGTGCTTTGTATATAGAGCGTACTGGCCAGGAAGACCACGGTGGCGATCACCAGCAGCAGCAACATGAGCAGGCCCAGCGACACCTGCACGGTGGTAAAGCCCAGGCTCAGCATGCTCACGCGCGTGAACTCGTCCAGGTTGAGGGCGACAAACCCCGACAGGAGCAGCATGCCCACCACCAGCAATATCGTGCGAATTCGCATATCAGTCTCCCCGGAAAAATGTAAGAAATTGCTTTTCAAGCTCAGGCCATTATGGGAAGGGGCTCCCCAGTTTTCCTGTGGGACAATGCCGACCCTTGGCGTCAGTTTCCAGGTTCGCAAGCCCTGCGCTTGCGGCCACCCCAGTCCCGTTTGTCCGTTTCATCCCCTTCAGCCTTTCCAGCCACTTTTTTCCGATATGCAAAAAATCATCCGCCAGATCGCGGCAGAAATCAAAGTCCAGGAACACCAGATCAAGGCAGCCGTGGAGCTGCTCGACGGCGGCGCCACCGTTCCCTTTATTGCACGCTACCGCAAGGAGGCCACCGGCGGGCTGGACGACATCCAGCTGCGCGAGCTCGAATACCGGCTGGGTTATCTGCGCGAGCTCGAAGAGCGTCGCGAGGCGGTGCTCAAAAGCATCGAAGAGCAGGGCAAGCTCACGCCCGAACTGCGCGCGGCGGTCGAGTTCGCCGCCACCAAGCAGGACCTGGAGGACCTGTACCTGCCCTTCAAGCCCAAGCGCCGCACCAAGGGCCAGATCGCGCGCGAAGCCGGCATAGAGCCACTGGCCGACAAGCTGTTCGCCGACCCATCCCTGGTGCCGGCCGACGAGGCCGCGGCCTTTGTGAAAGCCGAGAAAAACGAAAGCGGCGACGACTTCACCACCGTACAGGCGGTGCTGGACGGCGTGCGCGACATCCTCTCTGAACGCTGGGCCGAAGATGCCGGCCTGGTGCAGTCGCTGCGCAACTGGCTGTGGAGCGAAGGGCTGTTCAGCTCCAAGCTGGTGGCCGGCAAGGATGAGAACAACGCCGACAACAGCAAATTCCGCGACTACTTCGAGTACGACGAGCCGATTGGCCGCGTGCCTTCGCACCGCGCGCTGGCGGTGTTCCGCGGCCGCGCGCTGGAGATCCTGGACGCCAAGCTGCTGCTGCCCGAGCAGGCCGAACCCGGCAAACCCAGCATTGCGGAGGGCAAGATCGCGCTGCACCTGGGCTGGAGCCACAAGGCGCGCCCGGCCGACGACCTGATCCGCAAGGCCGTGGCCTGGACCTGGCGCGTCAAGCTCAGCCTTTCGCTGGAGCGCGACCTGTTCACCCGCCTGCGCGAGGAAGCCGAAAAAGTCGCGATCAAGGTGTTCGCCGACAACCTGCGCGACCTGCTGCTGGCCGCGCCGGCCGGCCCGCGAGTGGTGATGGGCCTGGACCCGGGCATACGCACCGGCGTCAAGGTGGCGGTGGTCGATGCCACCGGCAAGCTGGTGGAAACCGCCACCGTCTACCCGCACGAGCCGCGCAAGGACTGGGAAGGTTCGCTGCACACCCTGGCCAAGCTTTGCGAAAAACACGGCGTGAACCTGATCGCCATCGGCAACGGAACGGCCAGCCGCGAAACCGACAAGCTCGCCGCCGACCTGATCAAGGGCATGGCCAAGGTGGAACAGGTGATTGAAAAAGTCGTGGTCAGCGAGGCCGGCGCCTCGGTCTATTCGGCCAGCGAATTCGCCTCGCAGGAAATGCCCGATGTGGACGTGAGCCTGCGCGGTGCGGCCAGCATCGCGCGCCGCCTGCAGGACCCGCTCGCCGAACTCGTCAAGATAGATCCCAAGTCGATAGGCGTGGGCCAGTACCAGCACGACGTCAACCAGAGCGACCTGGCGCGCAGCCTGGACACTGTGGTCGAGGACTGCGTGAACAGCGTGGGCGTGGACCTGAACACCGCCAGCGTGCCTTTGCTGGCGCGCGTGTCGGGCCTGTCGCAAACCGTGGCCAAGTCGGTGGTGCGCTGGCGCGACGCCAATGGCGCCTTTGCCTCGCGCGCCGATTTGCTCAAGGTGACCGGCCTGGGCGCCAAGACCTTTGAGCAGAGCGCGGGCTTTTTGCGCCTGCGCGGCGGCAGCAACCCGCTGGACATGACCGGCGTGCACCCCGAGACCTACCCTGTGGTCGAAAAAATCATGGCCCACACCGGCAGGCCGGTGGCCGAGCTCATGGGCCGCGCCGAAATGCTCAAGACCCTGAAGCCCGAGCTGTTCGCGAACGAGCAGTTCGGCGTGATCACCGTCAAGGACATCCTGACCGAACTCGAGAAACCCGGCCGCGACCCGCGCCCCGACTTCAAGGTGGCGCGCTTTAACGAGGGCGTGGAAGACATCAAGGACCTCAAGGAAGGCATGACACTGGAAGGCACGGTCAGCAACGTCGCGGCCTTCGGCGCCTTTGTCGACATCGGCGTGCACCAGGACGGCCTGGTCCATGTGAGTCAGCTCGCCAACAAGTTCGTCAACGATGCGCGCGAAGTCGTCAAAACCGGCGATATCGTGAAAGTGCGCGTGACCGAAGTCGACGTGGCGCGCAAGCGCATAGGCCTCACGATGAAGCTGGACGCCGCGCCGGCGCGCCGCGACGGCCCGCGCGACAACCGCTTTGAAAGCGCGCGGCCCGGCGGGCAGGGCCGTGGCGGCAACTACGGTGGCAATTACGGCGGCGGCGGACGCGGCGCGCCGCAACCGGCGGCGGCCACGGCCATGGAATCGGCTTTCAGCAAGCTGGCGGCGCTCAAGAAATAAGCGGCAGGCGCGGCGGTCCCGCAAAGGACAGCCGCGCCGCCGGCTTGATGCTCCAATACGCCCGACAATCCACGCCCCATGAAAGCCCTACGCATCTACGCCGGCCCCAAGGCGCGCCGGCACATTGAACAAAACGGCCTGCAGGCCAAGGACATCGGCGTGGTGCCGGGCGCGGCCGGCGGCCCCAAGGGCCTGATCCTGGGCGCGCTGGACCGTTTTATTTTTGGCGAGTGGCTGGCGCAGACCGACCATCCGGTGCACCTGGTGGGCGCCTCGATAGGCGCCTGGCGCATGGCCACGGCCTGCCTCAAGGACCCGGCGGCAGGTTTCTCGCGGCTGGAAGACGACTACATCCACCAGCATTACGAACTGCAGCCCGGCCAGAAGCGCCCGACGGCGGACAGGGTGAGCGAGCAGTTCGGCGAAAGCCTCAAGGCGTTTTACGGCGGGCGCGTGCACGAAGTGCTGCAGCACCCGCGCTACAAGCTGCACATCGTGACCTCGCGCGGGCGCCACATGCTGGGCCGCGAGCACAAGCTGGCCACACCGCTGGGCTACCTGGGCGCCTTTCTGACCAACAGCCTGCACCGCAAGGCCATGGGCGCCTGGCTGGAGCGCGTGGTGTTTTCCACGCCCGGTGTGAAACTGCCCTTCGCCACCAGCGACTACCGCACGCGTCAGGTCGACCTCAGCGAGGATAACTTCCAGCCTGCGCTGCAGGCCAGCTGCTCGATTCCCTTTGTGCTGCGCTCGGTGCACAACGTGCCGGGCGGCCCGCCCGGCGCCTATTGGGATGGCGGCATCACCGACTACCACCTGCACCTGAACTACGGCGCCAGGGAAATGCAGGGGGAGGGAGGCGCCGGCCTGGTGCTGTATCCGCACTTCCAGAAATCGGTGGTGCCCGGCTGGCTGGACAAAGGCCTCAAGTGGCGCCACAAGGCCACCCATTTCCTGGACAACATGGTGCTGCTGGCGCCCGACCCGGACTGGATCAAGACCCTGCCCAACGCCAAGCTGCCGGACCGCCAGGACTTTGTGCGCTACGGGCCGGATATGCAGGCCAGGGTGAAAGCCTGGAGCGCGGCCACCGCGGCCAGCGCGCAGCTGGCCGAGGAGTGGCAGGAATGGCTGGCGCGGCCTGACCTGGGGCGGGTGGGTGCGCTTTGAGCCTGCTTAGAACACGTGCGCGATACCCGCGTACACCGATTTCGGGCTCTGGCCGACGGCCGAGAGCGCCAGGCCCGGCGAGCTGCCGCCGCCGCCGCTGATGGTGTAGCCGGCGGCGGCCTGGTTGCTGATCCGGGTCGCACCGCCGTAAATCGTGGTCCGCTTGGACAGCGGGTAGTCGTAGCGTACGCCTATGGCCTTGGAGTCCGAATTCGCGGTGGTCTTGTTTTTCAGCTGGCCGTAGGTGGCGATCAGCTTGCCGACGCCCACGGGAGCCGAGGCACCGATCTGGTAGGCATCGAGCGCGGGCGCGCCGGCCATGTCGCCGCGGCGGCGCACAAAGATGGCCGAAGGCTTGATCACCCCGAAATCGTAGGATGCGGCCAAGGCGGTGTACTTGTCGGTGTTGCCGACGAGGTAAATGGTTTTTTCCGTCATGTAGCTGGCTTGCGCCGATAGCGTGCTGCTGCTGTAGCCGGCTGCGATATTGAGCACGTTACCGGTGGACTTGGGTTGGCCGCCCGCGCCGGTCGATTCACCGAAGGCATAAAACACATTGGCCTTGAAACCGCTCCAGGTGGGCGTGGTGTACTGGATGGAGTTGTCGCGGCGCGTGGTGCCGTCGGCGAGCGAGCCGCCGTTGACGCCCACGCCGGGGCCGGCGTAGTAGTTCAGGGCGCCCGACATGGTAAAACCGGTCGGGTCAAAAGCCGCCATGGTGCCGAAGTGCGGCGTGTACTGCCGGCCTATGTTGACGGCGCCGAAGTCGCCGCTCAGGCCCACCGTTGCCAGGCGCTGGAACATATAGGAGGCGCCCGTCGGCACGGTGCTGGTCGGGATGGTGGCGGTGCCGGTGCTGGCGCCCGTGTCCAACAAAATGCCGGCTTCCAGGATGAAGTTGGCCTTCAGGCCGCTGCCCAGGTCTTCCGTGCCGCGAAAGCCGAAGCGCGAGCCCATGGCGCCGCCGCTGGAGATGCGCGTTACCGTGCCGTTGCCCGCGGACGCGAGTTCGAGGAAGGAATCGAGCACGCCATACACCGTGACGGAGCTCTGGGCTTGCACCGCGCAGCTGGCGGCCGACAGCACCGAAAGTGCGAACAATTGGGTTTTCATGATGTCTCCTGATGTTGTTGATCTGGCGTGCTCAGCGACCTGGCGCCCCCGCGGGGCCGTGCGCCCGCAACCCACCGGCGGCCGGTTGCGCGGAAATCGTTAACCACAAGCCGAAGCGTAACGGGATTTTGGTTATAAATAATAAGTAAATAGACTCTTGCCAAGTCGCCCGTTTATGGTTATGAAACGTAACCATATTCCGGGTTTTCGCTTCCCGCCCACCTCGCCGGGTGGCGTCCGGGGGAGGCGCACGGGGACGGGCGCGCAATCGCCATCGCGATGCGGTGGCGCTGATCAGCTCGCTGGGGAGGAGGGCGCCGGTCGCCCGGCTGGGCAGGCCGCTAGAGCGAAGCCGCCAGCATCTCTTCGTATTCGCCCGCGCTGGCAATGCGCGGGTTGGTCTTGTGGCAGTGGTCGGCCAGCGCGCCGGTGATGATCTGCCCGAACTGCCCGCGCTCAACACCCATGGCGGCCAGCCCGGTGGGCAGGCCCAGCCGGGCGTTCATGTCGCGTATCGCCTCAGCGATGTCGCCACCCGAGGCCAGGCCCATGGCGCGCGCCATGCGGTCCAGACGCCTGTCTTTTTGCACCGATTCGGCCCCGGCGTTAAAGCGCACCACGGCCGGCAGGAACATCGCATTGAGCGTGCCGTGGTGCAGGCGCGGGTCCACGCCGCCCAGGCTGTGGCTCAGGCTGTGCACGCAGCCCAGGCCTTTCTGGAAAGCCATGGCGCCCTGCATCGATGCGCTCATCAAATTAAAACGCGCCTCGCGGTCGCTGCCGTCGCGCGTGGCGCGCTCGATGTGGGCCCAGCCTCGTTCCAGGCCGTCCAGCGCGATGCCGTCGGCCGGCGGGTTGAAGGCGGCCGACATATAGGTCTCCATGCAATGCGCGATGGCGTCCATGCCGGTGGCGGCCGTCAGTTTGGCGGGCAGGCCCAGCGTGAGTTCGGGGTCGCAGATCGCGGTTTTGGGCACCAGGTGCCAGGAATGAAAACCCAGCTTGCGGTGATCGTCCACGATGAGGATGGCGCCGCGCGCGACCTCGCTGCCGGTGCCGCTGGTGGTGGGCACGGCGATCAGCGGCGCCACGCGCTCGGTGATCTTCGGGGAGCCGCCTTCGATGGTGGCGTAGGTGGTGAGCGGCCCTTCGTGCGTCGCGGCAATCGCCACGCCCTTGGCGCAGTCGATCGCCGAGCCGCCGCCCACGGCGACCAGGCCGTCGCAGCCGCTGGCCTTATAGAGCTCGGCGGCGGCGCGCACGGCGGCCTCGGTCGGGTTGGACGGCGTCTGGTCGAAGACCGTGACCTGCATGCCGGGCAGGGCGTCCAGCGCTTTTTGCAGAATGCCGGCGGCCTTGACGCCGGGGTCGGTCACGATGAGCGGGCGGGTGATGCCCACACGCTCGCATTCCTGCTTGAGCAGTTTCACGGCGCCGAACTCGAACTGGATCTGGGTGACGTAGTAGATGAAGGCCATGCGGGCTGTCTTTCTGCGTTGTACGATTGGGCTATGCGGGTCCTTGCGCTGACTTTAATGGCTTTCAAGGCCTTTTGCCCCTTTTTGCCCGCATGCCCCGCCCGCCAACCCCTGTTCCCGTCACCTGGGTGATAGCGCCCGCGCCGCCGCCCCACGCCTTCACTGATGCCGCCCAACCCGCAAACCCTGCTGACCCCCGCCATGCGCGACGTGCTGAGCCGCATCGCGCGCGCCAATCGCCCGGCCTTCCATACCCTGACACCCGACCAGGCCCGCGCCGCCTACGCGGCCGGCGCCGATGTGCTCGAAATCCCCAAGCCGGCGCTGGCCCGCGTGGAGGATGTGCACATCCCCGCGCGCGACGGCGAACTGCTGCGCGCGCGGCTGTACGCGCCGTCAGACGCCGTGCTGCCGGTGCTGCTGTTCTTCCACGGCGGCGGCTTCACCGTGGGCAGCGTCGCCACGCACGACATCCTGTGCCGCCAGCTCAGCCTGCTGGCCGGCATCGCCGTGTTGTCGCTGGATTACCGGCTGGCACCGGCGCATCAATTTCCGACGGCGGCCAACGACGCTTGGGACGCGCTGCAATGGCTGGCGACTCATGGCGCTTCACGGGGCCTGGACGCCTCTCGCATGGCCGTGGGCGGGGACAGCGCGGGCGGCACGCTGGCCGCCATGTGCGCGGTGCTGGCGCGCGACGCCGGCCTGCCGCTGGCCCTGCAGCTCTTGATTTACCCGGGCTGCACCGCGCACCAGGACACGGTTTCGCACAAGACCTTCGCCGAGGGTTTTGTGCTCAGCGAAGCCGACATCAGCTGGTTCTTCAGCCAGTATGTGCGCGGACCGGCGGACCGCGACGATTGGCGTTTCGCGCCGCTCAATGCGCCCGACGTGGACGGCGTGGCGCCGGCCTGGGTGGGCCTGGCCGAATGCGACCCGCTGGTGGACGAGGGCGTGATGTATGCCGACAAGCTGCGCGCGGCCGGCGTGGCGGTGGACCTGGAAATTTACCGCGGCGTGACCCACGAATTCATCAAGATGGGCCGCATCATTCCCGAGGCCAGGCGCGCCCATGCCGATGCGGCGGCGGCGCTGCGCGGCGCCTTCAGGCTGGACTGATAAGGAGACGAAACGGATGAAACGACAGGACTTCCGCTTTTTCCATCGCCTGCGCGTGCGCTGGGCCGAGGTGGACATGCAAAAAATCGTGTTCAACGCGCACTACCTGATGTACTTCGACACGGCCATCACCGACTACTGGCGCGCGCTGGCCTTGCCCTATGAAGAGGCCATGGTGCAGCTGGGCGGCGACCTCTATGTCAAAAAGGCCACCCTGGAATACCACGGCTCGGCGCGTTTTGACGAGCAGGTCGACGTGGCGCTCAAGTGCGCGCGCATCGGCAATTCGTCCATGGCGTTTACGGGCGCGATCTTTCGCGGCGACCAGCTGCTGATCAGCTGCGAACTGGTGTATGTGTTCGCCGACCCGGCCTCGCAGACCTCCAAACCAGTGCCCGAGGCCTTGCGCCGTGTGCTGGCAGGCTATGAAGCCGGCGAAGCCATGCTGCAAGTCAAGACCGGCGGCTGGGCCGCGCTGGGCGCGGACGCCGGCAAGGTGCGCACCGCCGTGTTTGTGCAGGAGCAGGGCATTCCCATGGAGATGGAATGGGACGAGGCCGACAGCACGGCCCTGCATGCCGTGGCCTACAACGGCCTGGGGCTGGGCATCGCGACCGGGCGGCTGGTGCACCAGGCGCAGGGCGTGGGCAAGATAGGCCGCATGGCGGTGCACCACGCGCTGCGCGGCTCACGCGTGGGCAGCGACATCCTGCAGGCGCTGATGGCCGCGGCGCGCGAACGTGGCGACCGCGAGGTCATGCTGTATGCCCAGCGCAGCGCCGAGGGCTTTTACCATCGACTGGGCTTCGCTCCGCGCGGCGAGCCCTTTGAGGAGGTCGGCATCCCGCACATAGAGATGGTCAAGGCGCCTTGATCTCGAGTTGCTCGCGGTGTACCGCGGCGGCGGCCAGGCCCTCGCGCCCATGGGTGCGCTCTTCCAGTTCAATATTCCAGTCGCTGTCGGAAGCCGTCGCCAGCAGCACCGTGCTGCAGCGCGTGCCGTAGCCGCGCCCCGGCACTTCCACAAAGGCACTGGAAAGCGCCTCCTCAAGCTCGGGGGGGACACCGGTATGCGGAAGGTCGGCGGGCAAGGCGCGCTGCCGGCTGCCCAGCGCTTTCCACAACAGCTTTTGCAGGCCCTCAGGGCCGTCGCCGCTCTGCAAGGCTGCCGCCAGCACGCGCTTGAGTTCCAGGGTTTTGGGCCATGGCGTGTCCAGCCCGGCGTTGGAAAGGCCATAAAGGCCGGGCGCCAAAGCCTGGGCATGCAAGGCCGGCGCGCCCTCATATTTGTTGGTCACCCAGGTCCAGGCCTTTTGCCGCAGGTCGCCCAGCACCAGGTTAAAGCCGCCAAAGGCCGCGCCCTGGTCTTGCAGGGCGGCCACAAAACCTGCCGCGTCGTCGCTGCTTTCGAGCCAGCGCGTGACCAGTTCACCGCGCGAGCGCGGCGCGGCTTCGGGCTGGGCTTGCCGCACATTGGTCAAAAAAGCAATGCGGCCGGCCGGCGTGATGCCCATCCAGGTGCCGCCGGCGCGCAGGTCGCGGCCCGAGATGATCTCCTGCCCCGAAGCGGTATTCCAGCGCGCCAGCGGCAGCGTGGGCCGCTCCAGGAATTCATCGCGGTTGGCCGCGATCACCAGCGGCCAGCGTGCCGAAGCGCCAATGGCGAACGCAACCAGGCACACGATCAGATATCTTCGAGCAGCGCGTAGGGTAGGGGGAGCAATGTCAGGGCTTCGCCCGAAGCGCTTCCCAGGGTGAGGCGGCCGCCCTCGGCATCGGCCGCCGCGGAAGTCTGCATGGACACAATGGCGTCGAAGCCCCCGGCCGGGTTGGGCGCCGCCGCGGCGACCAGGCCGCAGGGCTGGGAGGCATCGGACGCATGAAACACTTCCTGGCCGACCGCAGGCATTCCGGCGGTGTGGGCCACATAAGCACGCCGCTTGAGCGTGCCGCGAAACTGGCTGCGCGCCACGATTTCCTGGCCGGGGTAGCAGCCTTTCTTGAAGTTCACGCCGCCTACGGATTCGTAATTGAGCATCTGCGGCACAAAAGCCTCGAAGATGGGCTGGGTGATCATGGCAATGCCGGAGCGCACGCCTAGCCATTGCCAGTCGGCCAGGCTGATCTGCCGGCCCTGGGGCGCGGGTGAGCCGGCCGGGGCGCAGCACAGCGCGCGTGCCTGGCCTGCGCCGGGATGCAAAAACACCAGGCTGGTCTCGCCGAGGTCGGCTTTTTCCCAGAGAGCGCCGCTGCGGCCCGCGAGTTGCGCCACGGCGGCGCCGGCCACGCCATACAAAGCGAATTCCGCGCTCGCGTCGCTGAGCTTGGCCTTGGCGCGCAGCACAAACATGGACAGGCGCTTGAGTGTGGCGGGCAGGATGTCGCGGCTGCAGACCAGCAGCAGGTCCGCGCCGCGCTTGAAGACCACAAAGCTGGCCTGCATGCGGCCCTTGGCATTGCAAAAAGCCGCCAGGCGGGCTTCGTGATCGCCCATCAGCGCCACGTCCTGCGTCAGCTGGCCTTGCAGGAAGGTGACGGCGTCGTCGCCCGTGACGCGGATGACGCCCAGGTGCGTCAGTTCGGTGATGCCGGAAAGCGGGTGAGCGGTGCTGGGCAGGGTCATGGGGCGTTCACAGTCGGTGAGAAGATGGGCTGAATTATCATAGGCTTGAGCTTTTGCGTTCTGTACTGAAAAGGTAGCTGGGTTGTGCGTCGTGTCTTTACAAGTCTGTTGATCCTGGTATTTGCCGGCGCCCTGCTGTTGTTCGGTGCGGGCTTGTGGTGGCTGCACGAGCCGATTCCGCTGCGCCTGGCCCCCGGCAGCCAGGTGGTGGACCTGGAAATCGAGCCCGGCACGCCCGCCAGCGGCGTCGCCGAGGTGATTGTGGCCAGCGGCGCCGACGTGCCGGCGGTGTTGCTCCACGCCTGGTTCCGCTTTTCCGGCCAGGCCCGGTTGATCAAGGCCGGCAGCTATGAACTGGTGCCCGGCACCACGCCGCGCAAGCTGCTCAGCATGCTGGTGCGCGGCGAGGAAGCCCTCAAAAGCGTCACGCTGGTCGAGGGCTGGACCTTCAACCAGGTGCGCGCGGCCCTGCAAAAAGCCGAGCAGCTGTCGCCAGACACGCTGAACCTGGCGCCCGAAGCCATCATGGAAAAACTGGGCAAGCCGGGCGTGCACCCCGAGGGCCGTTTCTTCCCCGACACCTACACCTATGCCAAGGGCTCCAGCGACCTGGCCGTGCTCAAACGCGCGGCGCGCGCCATGGACAAGCGCCTGGATGCCGCCTGGTCCCTGCGCAGCCCGGACACCCCGCTGAAAACCCCGGATGAGGCGCTGATCCTGGCCAGCATTGTCGAAAAAGAAACCGGCAAGCCCTCCGACCGGCCGCAGATAGGCGGCGTTTTCAGCAACCGGCTGCGCCTGGGCATGTTGCTGCAAACCGACCCGACCGTGATCTACGGCCTGGGCAGCAAGTTCGACGGCAACCTGCGCAAGCGCGACCTGCTGGCCGACACGCCCTACAACACCTACACCCGCGCCGGCCTGCCGCCCACGCCGATTGCCATGCCGGGCCGGGCCGCGTTGCTCGCGGCAGTGCAGCCGGCGCCCACCAAGGCCATCTACTTTGTGGCGCGCGGTGATGGCAGCAGCCAGTTCAGCGCCAGCCTGGATGAGCACAACCGCGCGGTCAACAAATACATACGAGGTCAGTGACCATGAGCACCAGACCTCTGAGCGGCCTCTTCATCAGCTTCGAAGGCATAGACGGCGCCGGCAAGTCCACGCACATCGCAGGCCTGGCCGAGGCGTTCAAGGCCGAGGGCAGGGCGGTGACGCTGACGCGCGAGCCCGGCGGCACGCCGCTGGCCGAAAAGCTGCGCGCCATGGTGCTCAACGACGCCATGGACCCGCTGACCGAGGCCTTGCTGATCTTCGCGGCCCGGCGCGACCACATCGTCCATGTGATCGCCCCGGCGCTGCTGCGCGGCGAGGTGGTGCTGTGCGACCGTTTCACCGACGCCACCTTTGCCTACCAGGGCGCGGGCCGTGGCTTTGACCTGAAGCTGCTGGCCACGCTGGAGCAATGGGTGCAGTCCGACGAAGGCCTGCTGGGCGACCCGGCCGGCAACACGCCCATGAAACCCGAAGTCGAAACCGTGATCGAGCCGCATTTGACGGTCTGGTTCGACCTGGCGCCTGAAGAAGCCGCTGTGCGCCTGGCCGGTGCGCGCGTGCCCGACAAGTTTGAAGCCCAGCCGCTGGAGTTTTTCCGGCGCGTGGCGCAGGGTTATGCCGACCGGCAGAAAAACCACCCCGAGCGCTTTGCCCGCATAGACGCCGCCAAAAGCCGCGATGAGGTCTGGCAGGCGGTGCGCCAGGTGTTTATGGCCAAAGGCTGGCTGCCATGAGCGACCCCGGCGAAACCCCATCGAGCAACCCGCCGCTGGCGCCCTGGCTGCAAACCCAGCTCGAAAGCCTGCTGGTGCAGCGCGGCCATGCCTGGCTGCTCAGCGGGCCGTCCGGCCTGGGCCAGTTCGAGCTGGCGCTGGCGCTGGCCCGCGCCTGGCTTTGCGAAGAACCCACGCCGCAAGGCGCCTGCGGCCATTGCGGCAGCTGCCATGCGGTCGACGTGCACACCCATGCCGACCTCTGCATGTTGATGCCCGAGACCCTGTCGCTGGCGCTCGGCTGGCCGCTGGACGAAAAAACCCAGGATGAGCTCGACAGCAAAAAACGCAAGCCCAGCAAGGAAATCAAGGTCGACGCCGCGCGCGAGGCCGTGTCCTTCACGCAGTTCACGCGCTCGCGCGGCACGACCAAGGTGGTGCTGGTGTTCCCGGCCGAGCGCATGAACAACGTGACGGCCAACACCCTGCTCAAGACGCTGGAAGAGCCACCGGGTGCGGTCAAATTCATCCTGGCCACCGACGCGGCCCACCAGCTGCTGCCCACCATACGCAGCCGTTGCCTGGGCCACACCATGGTCTGGCCCGATTTTGAGCTGGCGCTGGGCTGGCTGCAGCAGGAAATCAGCCAGGCGGGTGAGGGCGGCAGCGCCAAAAAAGCCGCGTCCGCGCCCAAACCGGCCGACCTGCAAACCCTGCTGGTCGCCTCGGGCGGGCGCCCGGCCGATGCGCTGGCCTGGGCCCAGGATGCGTCAGCCGGCGAAGCGGCCCAGCACTGGCAGGCCCTGCCCAAAGCCATGGCGCGCGGCGACGTGAGCGCCCTGTCGGACTGGGCGCCGGCGCAGGCGGTCGACGCGCTGCAAAAGCTCTGCCACGATGTGCTGGCCGTGCGCATGGGCGCCGCGCCGCGGTTTTTCAGCGCCGCCGACCTGTCCGCCGCAGCCGGCAAGGCGGGCGCCGGGCTGTACGCGCTGGCCAGCTGGTCGCGCGAGCTGGCCAGCATCGCCCGCACCGTGGAACACCCCTACAACCCGGGCCTGATGCTGGAGTCGCTGGTCAGCCGCGCCCGGCTGGCACTCAATGCCAAATAAAGGCCGCCATTCATCGCGCAATTGCGGACACCGCCCCCTTCAAACCGATAAACTAGCGCCATGAGCACAACGCCCCCCGCCAGTTCCCCCGCAGCCGCCGGCGCCCGGCCCAGCGTCGTCCAGCTGGCCATCAAGGAAAAAGCGGCGTTGTACGCCGCCTACATCCCGCTGTTCAAGGAAGGTGGCGTCTTCATTCCCACGGCACGCGACTACAAGCTTGGCGACGACGTCTACGTGCTGCTGACGCTGCCCGAAGACACGCAGCGCTACCCGGTGGCCGGCAAGGTGGCCTGGGTCACGCCCGGCAGGGCGGCCGGCAACCGCACCCAGGGCGTGGGCGTGCGTTTCCCGTCCGACGAAAAATCCCGCCTGCTCAAGATCAAGATCGAAGAAATCCTGGGCGCGCACCTGGCCTCCGACCGGCCCACCCAGACGATTTAAGCGGACCGGCGGCCGCGTCGGCCGCCCGCTTTCCATGCCTTTTGCCCTAGTCCCTCTCTATATAGTGGGACAGCGGCATCCATCCAGAGCCACCGCGGAATGTTCACCGACTCCCACTGCCACTTAAGCTTTCCCGAGCTCCAGGCCCAGCTGCCGCAAATCCGCCAGGCCATGCAGGACGCCAAGGTCGACCGGGCACTGTGCATTTGCACCACCCTGGAAGAATTTGAAACCGTCCACGGCCTGGCCACGAGTTACGACAATTTCTGGGCCACCGTGGGTGTGCACCCCGACAACGAGGACGTGCGTGAGCCCAGCCTGGACGACCTGCTGCAGCGCGCCGCGCTACCCAAGGTGGTCGGCATAGGCGAAACCGGGCTGGACTATTACCGCCTGGGCGAGCGCACCGTGGCCGACATGGAATGGCAGCGCGAGCGCTTTCGGGTGCATATACGTGCGGCCCGCCGGACCGGCAAGCCGCTGGTCATCCACACCCGCAGCGCCTCCGACGACACCATCGCCATCCTCAAGGAGGAGGGCGGTGGCGTAGGGCAGCCCGGCGCTGCCACCGGCGTTTTCCACTGCTTCACCGAAACCCTGGCCGTGGCCCGGGCGGCACTGGACCTCGGGTTTTACATCTCGTTTTCCGGCATCCTGACCTTCAAGAATGCGGCCGATTTGCGCGAAGTGGCGCAATTCGTTCCGCTGGACCGCATGCTGATAGAGACCGACAGCCCCTACCTGGCGCCCATGCCTTACCGCGGCAAAACCAACAACCCGTCTTACGTTCCCTTCGTGGCCAAGCAGATCGCGGAGCTGACGCAGCAGCCACTCCAAACCATTGCCGAGGCCACCAGCCGCAACTTCGAGCGCCTGTTCAGCGGGGTAACAACCTCATGAAAAACCTCATCCAATACTTTAAGAAGGCGATTTACCTTATTGTTATTACTGGATTTTCTGCGGCAAGCGCTGGCTCCTACGAAGACTTCTTCATGGCCATACGGCAGGACAATCCCGCCGTCATCCAGAGCCTGCTGCAGCGCGGTTTTGACCCCAACACCCTGGACCCGACGGGCCAGACCGGCTTGTACCTGGCCTTGCGCGAGCCTTCGCCCAAGGTCGCCGAAGCATTGATCGCCTGGCCCAAGACCGACGTCAACATCCTCAACAGCAAGGAAGAAAGCGCCCTTATGCTGGCCGCGCTCAAGGACCACCAGGCGCTGGCCGAAAAGCTGATCAAGAAGGGCGCCGACGTCAACAAGACCGGCTGGACGCCGCTGCACTATGCCGCCAGCAACGGCAACGTGGCCATCATCAGCCTGCTGCTGGAGAACAGCGCCTATATCGACGCCGAGTCACCCAACGGCACAACCCCGCTGATGATGGCCGCCATGTACGGCACGCCGGCGGCCGTCGAGCTGCTGCTGGAGGAAGGCGCCGACCCCCAGCTCAAGAACCAGCAAGGCCTGACCGCCTTGCAGTTCGCCCAGCGAGCCAACCGCCCGGACGCCGCCGAAGCCATCGCCGCCGCGATCCAGAAGAAACGGCCGGCCGGGCAATGGTGATTGCATCCACTTAGTGCTCAGCCCGGTTTGAGAGTGATGACGCCCAGTCGCCTGGTTGTCTTGTACTGTCTTTATGTTCCACGATGTATATTATGTTAAGTATTATTTGAATCAGCCCAAGACCCTCAAAGAATCCATTTCCCCAAGCGCAAAGCCTCTTCTGCCCCGCGCTCACAGCATCAGCTTGACGCCGAACGCAGCCATCAGCGCCGCGCAGGCGCGGTCTATGGGCCGGCGCAGCGTCATATAGCCTTCGATCACGCGCGGCGTCGAGAACAGGCAGGCGGCCAGGCCGTACCAGAGCAGCGCGTCGAAGAGCACCAAGCCGACCGCCGCGGCGCGAAGCGGCCAGCTGGCATCGGCCGGCACCAGCAGCACGAAGATGCTTCCGAAGTAAGCCAGCGATTTCGGGTTCAGCAGGCCGGTGGCCAGGCCGCGCAACAGCGCCTTGTGCGCCGGCTGCGCCGCCCGTTCGGAGATGGCCACCGTGGGCTTGGGCCCCGCGTGCGAGCGCCACAAGCGCACGGCTATATACAAAAGGTAGGCCGCACCGGCGACCCGGATCGCCGTCTGCAGCGAAGGCATCAGTTCAAAAACCGCCGTCAGGCCGGTGACCGCGATCAGCGCCCACATGGCGCCTGCGGCAGCCAGGCCGGCTGCGATCAGCAAGGCGCCGCGCCGGTCGCGCTCGGCGGCCGCATGCACGACCAGCAGAATGTTGGGGCCCGGGCTGACGATGGCCAGGCTGTCGATCAGGAACAGCGAGAGCAGGACGAGTGCGGTATCCATTGGGGGCATCACCCTTTGTTTCAGGTTTTATTTCATGTTTCCGGCCCGCAGGATGGCATGCCATCTGGTACCTTTGAAGCTCCACAATTGGGTAATTCATAAGGGCCAGAACAGGCATGGAATTTCACATCGACATGCCCGCGGCCGGCTCGCGGGACCGCTTCGCCGCCCTGCACCGCCAGATCCGGGCGGCCATCATCGACGGGCGCCTGGCCGCGGGGGTGCGGCTGCCGACCACGCGTGAACTCGCGGACAGGCTGGGTGTCTCGCGCAACACCGTGCTGGCCGCCTACGAACACCTGGCGACCGAAGGCTATCTGCAGCCGCGCCAACGCGCCGGCACTTTCGTCGCGGGGGCGATACCGCCGCGCGGCCATGCGGCGCCGCCATCAAACCCACCCGGCCCATCCCTGGCCGAGCTGCCCGACGCCTGGCGGCGCGTGGCGCCGTGGTCCGCCGAGGCCATGCCGCCCGGGCCGCGCTTTGACTTTCGCGTGGGCTTGCCGGACCACTCGCAGTTTCCCTGGGATCGCTGGCGCCGCCTGTGCGGCCACGCCCAGCACGACTTCGCGCGCGCGCCCAGGGCTTACACCGACCCCGCCGGCGACCCCCTGCTGCGCGAAGCGATTGCCGGCCATGTGTCCTTGTCGCGCGCGGTGGCCTGCAGCGCCGACGACGTGTTCATCACCTCGGGCGCGCAGCACGCCTTCGCCCTGCTGGCCGACGTGCTGGTCACGCCGCAGGCCACGGTGGTGGCCGTCGAGGACCCGGGTTATGCGCCCTTGCACGCGGCCATGGCGTTTCGCGGCGCGCAGCTGCAGCGTGTGCCGCTCGACAAGGAGGGCCTGCGCGTCGACCGCCTGCCGCCAGAGGCCAGGGTGATCTGCGTGACGCCTTCGCACCAGTTCCCGGTCGGCGCCGCGATGTCCCTGAACCGCCGCGCGCAACTGCTGGCATTCGCGCGGCAGCACCAGGCTGTGGTGATCGAAGACGACTACGACGGCGAGTTCCGCTACGGCGGCCGCCCGCTCGACGCGCTGCACTCGCTGGACGACAGCGGCCTGGTGTTTTATGTCGGCACGTTTTCGAAGGTGATGTTCCCTGCCCTGCGCGCCGGCTTTGTGGTGGCGCCGGCCTGGGCGCGGGAGCGGCTCGCGGCGGCGCTGCACGCCACCCAGGGCGCGCCGCCCCTGTTGACCCAACTGGCGCTGGCCGCTTTCATCCGCGAAGGGCATCTCGCCCGGCACGTGCGGCGCATGCGTCGCCTCTATGCCGGGCGGCGCGACGCCCTGCTGCAGGCGATGGAGCAGCATGCGGAAGGCCTGCTGATACCGCTGCCGTCGGCGGCCGGGCTGCATGTGAGCGCGATGCTGGCACCGCAGTTCGAAGCGTACAAGGTGGCGCGCACGGCCGCCGAGGCGGGGATCGCGGTGGAAGCGCTGGACCGGTCCGGGCTGCGGCGGCTGCGCTACAACGGCCTGACCTTTGGGCTGGGCCTGATCGGCGACGGCGAGGTGACGGCGGGGTTGCGGGCCCTGGTCAAATTATTGGGTTAAACCCGCCCTTGCGGCATGTCCGGCATGACGCCCACATAACGCCCGCGCGGCCGGATCACCTGGGCAACGCCCAGCTGCTCCAGGCTGTGCGCCAGCAGGCCCACGCTGCGGGCTGTCGCGAACAGGGCAAAGGCCGCGTCGGCGGGGAGCCGGTGGTGGGCGACCAGCGCGGCCAGGGCCACGTCGATATTGGGCTGCAGGCCGGTCAGCTGCGTGGCCTGTTCGATAAAGCGCGTGATCATTTTCGAGGGCTCAAACAAGGCCAGCAGCGCGGCGGCGCGCGGGTCGCCGTCCGGGTAGATGTGGTGGCCGAACCCCGGCAAGGCCAGGCCGGTCGACAGGTAATGGTCTATGGCCTTGTTTTCGCCCAGCCGTTCCACCTCGCCGAACAAGGCGTGGACACGGCCGGAGGCGTCACCGTGCAGCGGGCCCGAGAGCGTGGTCAATCCCGCCAGCAGGCAGGCCGGCAATGAGGCGCCTGTCGAAGCCGCAATGCGCGCGGCGAAAGCCGAGCCGGTGAGTTCGTGGTCGGCCAGCAAGACCATGGCCGTGCGCAGCAGGTCGGCCACCTCGGGGGGCTGTTTCCAGCCTTGCGCGAGGCGCTCATGCAGCGGCTTGCCTGCTTGCCGGGCGCCGAAGGAATTGGCCACCAGGCCCACCAGGCGCTGCGCCTCGCCGTGCAGCACCCGCGTCAGGCGCCCGCGCGTCGAGTGCCCTTCGGCCGCCAGGCCGGCCAGGGCGGTGAAGGCCAGCGCCCTCCCCGGCTTGCCGGAGGCCGGTTCAGGCGACGAAAAATCGACCGCCTGTTCGGCATTCCATAAGAGCTGCGCCACATCCTCCAGGGTGGCGGATGCCGACAGGCCGATCAGGTCCCGGCCCCGGTAGTACGGGCGCCCGCGGAAGAAGGCCGTCAGCGCCGTCGGGATGCTGGGTTCCGCACCGAACAGCGTGTTGGCGGCCACGGTCTCGTGCTTGCGGCCGGCCTGTTTTCGCCTGGCCAGGCCCGCCACGTCTTCGGCGCGGTAAAGGCTGCGGCGCGTGTCGGCCGGGTCGGGCGCGACCTCGAGCTTGCCGCGGCTGACATAGGCGTAAACCGTCTGCGGCCGCACACCGAGAAGCTCGCATGCCTCGTTCATTGAAATCCAGGAAGCCATGGTGATGGGAAGCGTTGAAGCGTGAATTTATATTGATTTTATACATCAATATTGACGACATGATCAATTCATTCATACCATGCGTTTCACCTCGCCCCATGAACTGAACCCTCTCCATGAAACCCCGGATCCTCCAACTCAACCCTATCCTGATTCCCGCCATCAACGACAAGCTGGCCTCCCTTTACACCGTGCACAAGCTGTTCGAGCTGGCCGACCCGCAAGCCTGGCTGCGGGAATATGGCGCGTCCATGGACGCCGCCATTACCGGCGGGCACACCGGCATTTCACGGGCCATGCTCGAGCAACTGCCCGGCCTCAAGGTGGTGGCCGTCAACGGCGTCGGCACCGACGCGGTCGACCTGGCCTACTGCCGGGCCCGCGGCCTGCCCGTCACCGCGACCCTGGGTGCGCTGACCGAAGACGTTGCCGATCTGGCCATAGGCCTGCTGATCGCCACTTGCCGCAATCTGTGCGCGGGCGACCGCTTTGTGCGCGAAGGCCAATGGGAGCTGCATCCCCAGCCCAGCGCCCTTCCGCTGGCCCGCCGCTTCAGCGGCATGCGCGTGGGCATCGTCGGCATGGGCCGGGTCGGGCGCGCCGTGGCACAGCGGGCCGCGGCCTTTGCCTGCCCTGTCAGCTACACCGACCTGCAGCCCATCAACGGCGTTGCCCATCCTTATGTGCCTGACCTGCTGGCGCTGGCGCGCGGCTCCGATGCGCTGGTGCTCTGCGCCGCGGCCGACAAGGCCGAAGGCATCATCAATGCCGCCGTGCTTGACGCCTTGGGCCCACGCGGCTTCCTGGTCAACATCGCGCGCGGCCGCCTGGTCAACGAAGCCGACCTGACGGAGGCCCTGGCCGCCGGCCGCATTGCCGGCGCGGGCCTGGACGTCTTTGTCGACGAACCCCGCGTGCCCCAGGCGCTGCGCCAATCCGACGCCGTGACGCTGCAGGCCCACCGTGCCAGCGCCACCTGGGAAACCCGGACCGCCATGGGCGAGATGGTGCTGGACAGCATCGCCCAGGCCCTGGCGGGGCAGCGACCGGCCATGAGCCTGACGACCTAGGCCCCGCTTTCGCCTTTTGCAAACCGATCCTAAAAACAAATGACGGAGACAAGAAATGATCAACAAACCCCTCGCCCTTGCCATGGCTTTCGCCGTGGCCGCCCTCGCCTGCACCGGCACTGGCGCGCAGACCTTTCCCACCCGGCCGGTCACGCTGGTGGTCCCCTTCCCGCCCGGCGGCGGCAGCGACACGGGTGGCCGCATCATTGCCGAGCAGCTGACCAAGCGCTGGGGCCAGCCCGTGATCGTCGACAACAAGGGCGGCGCGGCCGGGCAGATTGGCGCCGACTTCGTGGCCAAGGCGCCGCGTGACGGCTACACCTTGCTGCTGGGCAATATCGGTACGCAGGCCATCAATCCCTCGCTGTATCCCAGGCTGCCCTATGACCCGGATACGGCCTTTGCCCCGGTTTCGCTGGTGGCCGAATTGCCGCTGGCCATGATGGTCAACCCGGCGATCCCCGCGAAGACCGCCGCCGAATTCATTGCGCAGGCCAAGTCCCGGCCCGGCCAGCTGACCTACAGCAGTTCAGGCGCCGGCGGCGCGCCCCACCTCGCGGCCGAGATGTTCAAGGACCAGACCGGCACCTTCATCCTGCATGTGCCCTACCGCGGCGGCGGGCCGGCCATCGCCGACCTCATCGCGGGCCATGTGCAGCTGTCTTTCATGACCGTGCTGGAAGCTTCGGGTCACATCAAGGCCGGCAAACTTCGCGCCCTGGCCGTGACCGGCGACAAGCGCGTCGCCGCCCTGCCCGATGTGCCTACCCTCGCGGAAAGCGCGCTCCCGGGCTTTAACGCGATTTCATGGATAGGTTTGCTGGCGCCCGCGGGCACGCCGCCCGATCTGGTGGAAAAGATCGCCGCCGACGTGCGCGCCGTCATGGCCGATGAAGCGGTCAAGGCGCGTTTCGCCTCGCTGGGGGCCGTGCCGCGCACCACCTCGCCGCAGGAATTCTCAAAACTGATTTCAGCGGACAAAAACCGCTACGCCCAGATCATCCGCAGCCGCAAGATCACCACGCAATAAGGTGAGCGGATCCGAACCTTAAACATGGAGACAAACATGCCGCGCATAACCCTCATCAAGGCCCTTGCCGTTTCAGCCTCGCTGGCGCTGGTCCCGGCCCTGGCCATCGCCCAGGCCTACCCCACGCGCCCCATCAAGATCATCGTGCCCGCGCCGCCCGGCGGCGCCATAGACACCATCGCCCGGGTCGTCGGCGACAAGCTGGCGGCCTCCATGGGGCAGCCGGTGATCGTCGACAACCGGCCCGGCGCCTCCAACAACCTGGGCACCGAAGTCCTCGCCAAGTCCGCGCCCGACGGCTACACCATCGGCATCGTGGGCGGCAGCCACAACACCAACAAGTTCCTGTTCAAAAACCTCGGCTGGGACCCCGAAAAAAGCTTCGAGCCCATCGTCTACACCCACGAGGTTCCGCTGGTGTTTGCCATGTACCCGCAGATTCCGGCCAGGACCCTGCCCGAGTTCGTCGCCTGGATGAAAGCCAACCCGGAGCAGGCCAAGGTCGCCACCTCGGGCCGCGGCAGCGCCCAGGAAATGGCGGCCGAAATGTTCCGCATGGCCAGCGGCGCGCAAATGCTGCTGGTGCCTTACAAGGGCTCTTCGGCCGCCCACCCGGATCTGCTGGCGGGGCGCACCGCGCTGTACATAGACACCATCAGCGCGATCCAGTCGCAGGTCAAGGCCGGCAACGTCCGGGCGCTCGCCGTGTCGACGCGCAAACGAACCCTGTCGCTGCCGGACGTCCCGACGGCCGACGAGCAGGGACTCAAGGGCTATGACGCCAACACCAACGGCGGTTTCCTCGCGCCGGCCGGCACGCCGCCGGCCGTCATCACCCGCCTCAATGCCGAGATAAATGCAGCGCTCAGGCTGCCCGACGTCAGGGCCAGGCTCGAAGCCGCCGGTATAGAAATCCAGGGCGGCACACCCCAGGAATACGCCGCATTGATCAAGTCCGACCTTGCCAAGTGGGCCAAGGTCGTCAAGGCCGCGAACATCCAGGCGGATTGAGCCCGGCCCGCTGAGTTTCTCCCTGTTGTCTCTCCTGTCACTTTGGTGGTGACAACTTCATCCCGCATGACAACTGCGGGATTTTTTTGCCCATGCCGCCGGCATTGCCCTCAGGCCGGCTTGGCCTGCGGCCGCGCCATCGCCGCGTCCCCCGCATAAAACATCCCACCCGACCTGACAAAATTGCCGCCGCCCAGGTGATGGATGGTCTGCAGCTCGCGGTTGTCGTCTCCGAAGCGCCAGTGCCCGTTCTGGAACACACGTTCATCGGCAGCCGCGGCCACGACTTCCGCAAAACAGGTGTCGTAAGCGTCCTCGGTGTGCGGCTCCGGGATCAGCCGGCACTCCAGCCAGGCCGCGCAGCCCTGCTCCAGCAAGGGCATGCCCAGGACCGGACCGTTGCGGGCCTGCAGGCCGTAGTGCGCGAACTTGTCGACCGTGCGGCCGGACTCGCTGCCCACCGCATGCGTCAAAGCGGCCAGGGCGCTGCCCGGAATGCAGATGCCGAAGCCGCCGCTGGCCATGATGAGTTCGCGCGTATAGGTTTTCTTGTCGATCACCACGGAGATACGCGGCGGAACGAACTCCACCGGCATGGACCAGGCGGCCGCCATCACATTGCGCGCCGTGCCGTGCGCGCTGGTCACCAGCACCGTGGGGCCGTGGTTAATCAGCCGGCTCGCGTGCTGGAGGGCGACTTCCCTGAAATGGCTCATGTCACTTGGCAAACAGGTTGTCAAGTGAGGCAAAGGCCTTGAACTCGATGGCGTTGCCGGAGGGGTCCAGGAAAAACATGGTGGCCTGCTCGCCCGGCTCGCCCTTGAAACGCACATAAGGCTCGATGACGAATTTCGTGCCGGCCGCCTTCAGGCGCGCCGCCAGCGTGTCCCACTCGGGCAGCGACAAAATCGCGCCGAAATGGCGCACGGGAACGTTGTGGCCGTCCACCGCGCTGGTCTGGCGATGGCCGCATTCTTCCGGCGCCAGATGGGCCACGATCTGGTGGCCGTAAAAATTGAAATCCACCCATTCATTGGAGCTGCGGCCTTCGGCGCAGCCCAGCAGTTCACCGTAGAACTGGCGCGCCACGGCCAGGTCATGGACGGGGAATGCCAGGTGGAATGGCGGGAGACCCTTGGCGGGTGCGGCGGTGTTGTGTACGGTCATCGTGAGCCTCGAGAAATCGTGAAAGCCCTACTTTAGGGTGATTCATGGAGTTTGAAAAACGATATATATTCAAACTGAGGATCAATAATTTCGATGAATCAAAGCGGGCCTTCATGATCACCGAGCTCAAAACCCTGATCGCGGTCGTGCGCTACGGCGGCTTTTCCGCGGCCGGTGAACAGATCGGCCTGACCCAGTCCGCCGTGAGCAGCCAGATCCAACGGCTGGAGGAATCCCTGGGCTTGGCGCTTTTCGACCGCACACGGCGCTCCGCCGTGCTCAACGAGGCCGGCGCCAGGGTGCTGGCGCGCGCCGAGGAAATTGTGGCGCTGTATTCAAAGCTGGGCGATGCGGGCGGCGATGAGGAGCTCACCGGCACCCTGCGCATAGGCGCCATTGCCTCGGTGCAATCCTCGGTGCTGCCGCGTGCGCTGGCCTCGCTGCGCAAAGACAATCCCAGGCTGCTCGTCAACATCCTCCCCGGCGTTTCCATGAAGCTGATGGACCAGCTCGACAGCGCCGAGATCGACGCGGCCGTCATGATCCGGCCGCCCTTCGGCATCCTGCCCGAGATGAGCTGGCTGCCCTTGATGCACGAACCCTTCAAGCTGCTGGTCCGCCAGGGCACCAAGGGTCGGGACTGGCGCGCGCTGCTCGAGTCCCAGCCCTTTTTGCGCTACGAGCGCACCTCCTTCGGCGGCCGCCTGGTGACCCGTTTCCTGCGCGACAACAAGCTCGCGGTGCGCGACGCCATCGAGCTCGACGAAATCGCCGGCCTCATGAAGCTGGTCGCTGAAGGCCTGGGAGTCGCGCTGGTACCCATGGTCGAGGCCTACCTGCCCCTGCCGCCGGGCGTGCGCGCGATTGACTTGGGCGACAAGACGTTTTACCGCGAGATCGGCATCCTGCGCAAAGGCCCGGGTTCGCGACAGCCTGTGGTCCTGGCCCTGGAAAAGTATCTTCGCGAGGCCATTGCACCCTTGCCGGCCTAGCCGCCCGCGCAGGGTCCCTGTTTCAGGCCTGATCGAGAAGCCGCCTCAGCACGGGCGCGATAAGGAGCACCGCGTAGCCCGCCAGATGCACCGCCGCGAGCGCGCAGATACCAAGTGCCAGGCCGAGCAGGAGCTCGCTGGTGCTGGACACTTTTTCGTGCTCTTCCCCCGGCACGGGGGCCTCGATCACAGGGTGGTGGATTGAAGTGTTCATGCCGCATCATCCGAAAACAACATCATTCATGAGGTCGGGTGATGCCGTGTTTCAGGCTCGGTGGAAAACCTACAGGGAAACCCTCAGTCTTCAAGCATTTCCGGCGTTTCCCTGCGGCGGCCAAAATAGCGCCTGACCTGTCCGGGTTCGCTCCCCACGGCGTAAACGGCCGCGCGCAGTTCGTGCTCGGTGCATTGCAATTCAGCGCACCAGGCCTGCACGACCCGCGGATCAAGCAGGGTGATGCGGTCAATCGCCGCGGCGGTTTCGGGCGCTTGCGAAGCCATCATGGTTCTCCCTTCAGGTGGGACAGTTCATGCTGCCGGAGTGCGCCAGGCCTGTTCCCAGGCCCGGATACATCCTGCTACATGACTCTGCTACCTTTTGGGCTATACCGCATCCCCCAATTAGAGGAGGCGGCCGGAAACGCAAGCTTACGGATTCAGGGGTTCAGCCTGGTTCGGCTGTCCGGCCGGCAGCTCGCGCCGCCGTGGACCGCCGGGACTAAGGCTTACCGTTCAGCGCCGCGGCGGCGCGCACCAGTGCCTTCAAGGCCTTTTCATCGATGGTGTCGCCTTCGTGGATATCGATGGCGCGACGGGTGTTGCCTTCGAGGCTGGAATTGAAGAGGCCTGCCGGGTCCTCAAGCCTGGCACCCTTGGCGAAAGTCATCTTCACGGTGCTTTTGTAGGTCTCGCCGGTGCAGATGATGCCGCCGTGCGACCAGACCGGAACCCCGCGCCATTTGAGCTCCTCGACCACGTCGGGAAGCGCTTGCTGGATGATCTTGCGGATGCGGGCCAGCGTCTCGCCGCGCCAGTCGCCGAGCTCACGGATCTTCAGGTCTATCTGCGCGGAGGCGGAAGCGCCCTCGCTGGCTTTGGCGTCGCTGCTCGTGGCTTTTTTCATGGTGGATATGGCTTTCTTCAGGGTTTTAGCCGATCACATTTTTTCGCCAGGCAATTCGCTGGCCTGCCGGATCCAGGCGGTCAGCTGGGCCTCGTCGAACCGGCCGTCCTCGTGGATGTGGACATAGCGCGTGTCCCGGCTTTTTGACTCGACTGGAGGCAGGGGACGCAAAGAGGCGCCGCGAAAAAAGGCTACTTTGACGTAGTGCGTGAAGCAATGAAAGCTCAGGAACCAACCCTGGTCCGCTACGCCGTAAAACGGCGAGTTCCATTTGACGGCCTTGTGCGCACCGGGCACGGTGCGCATGATCAGCGCGTCCAGGCGCCGCCCGACATCGCTTTTCCAGCCCGGCATGGCCGCGATATAGGCTTGCACCGGCGCGTCGCCCTCGCCTTTGGCGATCTGCGGGTTGCCGCCCGCGAGCAGCACCGGTTTCGCGCGGGTCTTTGTGTCCGTTGCATTCATCTCGGAGCCTCCTTGCAAAGAATGCGCGTGTCAACCCGCCCGCGCCAGCACCTGCTCGAGCTGGCCGAAGAACTGTTGCCAGCCGTGTTTTGCGCCCTGGTAAGCCTGTTCCTGGTCGGTGCGGAAGCCCGCCTGCTCCATGCGCAAACGGGTGCCCGTGCCGGTGGGCGTGAGCGTCCAGGTGACCACGCTCTCCAGGCCGTAGGCGGCCCAGGTGTAGGACAGCGTTTTGTCGGCTTCGACGGTTTTCACCTCGCAGTCGACGGAACCCCAGTCGGCGCTGAGCTTGAAGCCGTGGCCCACAACGGGCTGGAAGTCGTTCTTCATGAGCCATTCCGCGATCAGGTGTGGCTGCGTCAAGGCGCGCCAGATTTTGGCCGGCGGGTAGGGAATCTCCCGTTCAACAACAACGGAGCGTGTTTCGGCGGCGGTTTGGGTCATTGGTCCATCCTTTTCAACAGTGATTCAAGGTCGTCGAAGCGTTCATTCCAGAACGCGCCATAGGTGCTCACCCAGTCGCGCAGCGGCGCGAGCGCCAGCGGCTGGGCGCTGTAATGCGTCTCGCGGCCCTGCTGCCTGTCGTTCACCAGCCTGGCCTGCTTGAGCACGCGCAGGTGTTTGGACACCGCGGGCTGCGACACACCGGCGCGGTCGGTCAAAGCGCGCACGGTCTGCTCCCCGTCGCGGGCTAGGCGTTCAAAGATCGCCCGGCGTGTCGGGTCGGCCAGGGCTTTGAAGACTTCGTTCGCGAGGGCTTGCATGGTCAAATCATAACCAAATGGTTATTTATTCGTCAAGCACCGGCCCGGCCGGTTCAATGGATCAAATGTGAGAAAAGGTGACCGGCGCTTCAGGCCAGGCCGCACCACTGGGCGATGCGGTGTGTCATGTCGCCCCACAGGCCGTAAAGGGCGGCCAGCACCAGCACGCCGCCGCCCGCGCGCACGCCAAGCTCCCCGCCCAGGCCGTTGCCGGCCTGCCGTAATCCGGCCAGCAGCCGCGGCGCGAGCAGCAAGGAGACGCCGCTGCCCAGTGCAAAAGCCGCCATGGCGAGTGCGCCCTGCAGCGCGTCGCCGCCCAGCGAGGCCACCAGCAGCGCCGAATACAGCAGGCTGCAAGGCATAAAGGCCCACAGCGCGCCCACCGAAAACATGCCGCCCCGCGATGCGGCCACCGCACCCAGCCTGGACCAGGCCGAGCGCCCTGCCCGGTCCGCCCAGGCCGGCTGGCTGGCCTTCACCACCAGCATCAGGCCCCAACCCAGCACGGCCAGATGAAACAGCGTCCATACCGGCTTGAACGCGGCGGCGTGTTCCGCCATCCAGGCAAGGCTTTGCACCGCCGCGGCGGCGGCCGCGCCCGCGGTGGAATAGCCCACCAGCCGCCCGGCCTGAAAGAGCAGCGGCGATGGCGGCCGCTGCTTTGTGTCCATGCGGCCCATGTTTCTCAGCCCGCCGCAGGCCGCGCCGCACATCACGGCGCAATGCGGTCCTCCGGCCAGGCCCATCAGCAAGGCCGTGGTGGCAAGCGCGTAGCTCATGGACGCCTAAATAATGCGCGAAAAGCGGCTGCGGTTGAGGTCCGCCTGCAGGTAGCGGTCAAACACCATGGCCACCGCCCTCAAGACGAAACGGCCCTCGGGCGTGACGCGGATGCCGTTGTCGGACAGCACGACCAGGCCGGCGTCTTCCAGTTCGCGCAGGCGTTCGAGCTCCGCCGCGAAATAGCGCTTGAAGTCCAGCATCCAGGCAAGCTCCACCGCTTCAAACCACACCTGGCCCTGGCACATGATGGCCATGATCACCGCGCGCCGCGCCAGGTCGTCCCGGCTCAGTGCCAGGCCGCGCGTGACCGGAAAACGCCCCTGGTCCAGCAGGTCGCAGTACTCCTCCATGGTTTTGGCGTTCTGGCTGTAGCTGGCGCCTACCGCGCCAATGGCCGACACGCCCAGGCCCAGCAGGTCGCGGTCGGGCTGGGTGCTGTAACCCTGGAAGTTGCGGTGCAGCCGGCCCTCGCGGGCGGCCACGGCCAGGGCATCGCCGGCCAGCGCGAAATGGTCCATGCCGATGTACTGGTAGCCCGCGCCCTGCAAACGCGCCATGGCCTCGGCCAGCATGGCGGCCTTGTCCTCGGCCGCCGGCAGCAAGGCCGTCGGGATGTGGCGCTGCGGCTTGAAGCGCTCCGGCAAATGCGCATAGGCATAAAGCGCGATGCGGTCCGGCCTGAGTTCCTCGACCTGGCGTATGGTGCGCGCGAACGAGGTCTGCGTCTGCCGCGGCAGGCCGTAAATCAGGTCGACGTTGATGGACTCAAACCCGAGCGCGCGCGCCTGGGCCACCAGCGCGAACACCTGCTCCGCGGGCTGGACACGGTGCACGGCTTTCTGCACGTCGGGATCGAAATCCTGCACGCCGAAACTCAGGCGGTTAAAACCCAGGGCGGCCAGGGCGGCAAGCCGGGCCTGGTCCACGGTGCGCGGATCCACCTCTATGGACAGCTCCGCGCCGGCCACGATGTCGAAATTGCGCCTGAGCATGTCCATCAGGCGGGCCAGTTCTTCGTCGGAGAGAAAAGTCGGCGTGCCCCCGCCCAGGTGCAGCTGGCTGACGGTCTGGCCGGCGCCCAGGCGCGCCGTGTACAACGCGACTTCGCGCTCCAGGTAGCCCAGGTAGGCGGCCGAGCGCCCATGCTGTTTGGTGATGATCTTGTTGCAGGCGCAGTAGTAGCACAGCGACTCGCAGAACGGGATGTGCACATAGAGCGACAGCGGCGCCGCCGACGCTTCGGCCCGCGAGCGCCTGTCGTCCAGCGCGCGACCGTGGTCGGCGGCGCTAAAGGCCTCGACAAAGCGGTCCGCCGTGGGAAAGGAGGTGTAGCGGGGGCCCGAGATGTCGAAACGCTTGAGGGCCTGGGGTAATACAGCGGACATGGGGTGTTTCAGGAAGTGAGGCCTCCACTGTGCCGCCGGCGCGCCTCGTTTGCATTGATGTGGATCAACGCAGCCCATGGTCTGCGCGGCGCCGCGCGCATGCGGTATGCGGAGGGCTTGACCTGCGTCAAAGCGCGCGCAGGCAGGGCACCTTAAGCTGCGGACTTCCCCATTGCCCCAGGCCCAGGCGCCCCGGCGCCAACCCTTCACCCCTCATGCCCTCCACCTCCTCCACTTCCACCACCCAAGCCCTCACCCCGGCAACGCCCCTTCCCCATCGGAAAATCCTCCGCGCCTGGCTGGCCCCCATCACGGCCAAAAACACCGGCATCGCCCTGGCGCTGTCCATGGCGGACTTTGCGCTGTTCGCCGCCTGCATGGCCGGCGCGGTGCTCGCGCGCCATCCTGCGCTGCAGGTGCTCATGGGCCTGGCGGCCGGCTTCATGATCGCCAGGCTGTTTATCCTGGGCCACGACGCCTGCCACCAGAGCTTTACGCCGC
Organism: Polaromonas sp. CF318; assembly: GCF_000282655.1. GTDB lineage: Bacteria > Pseudomonadota > Gammaproteobacteria > Burkholderiales > Burkholderiaceae_C > Polaromonas. The sequence goes on along the minus strand of NZ_AKIV01000144.1, from coordinate 6,794 downwards.
ACCGCCGGCTCAACCGCTGGCTGGGCCGGCTGCTGTTCCTGCCCTCGCTCACGCCCTACAGCCTGTGGGACGTGGGGCACAACGTCGTGCACCACGGCTACACCAACCTCAGCGGCTTTGACTTCGTCTGGCAGCCCGCGACCCTGCAAGCCTATGAGCGCATGCCCGCCTGGAAACAATGGCTGGAACGCGCCTACCGCAGCGGCTGGGCGCCCTGGCTCTATTACGCGGTGGAGATCTGGTGGAAGCGGCTTTACTTTCCGTCCAAAGCCGTGATGCCCACCCGGCGCGGCATTTTTGTTGCCGACAGCCTGCTGGTCACCGCCGTCGCCGCGGCCTGGGTCGCGGGCCTGGTGATGGCTGCACCGGCCACCGGCCAATCAGCCGCCTGGCTGCTCGCCGTCGGCTTTTTTCTGCCTTTGCTGGTGTGGAAGGCCTTGATGGGTTTTGTGGTCTATGTGCACCACACGCACACCCGCATCGCCTGGTACGACAACAAAAAAGACTGGTCGGCCGCCAACCCCTTTGTCTCGACCACCGTGCACCTGCGCTTCAACGGCTTTTTCGGCGCGGCGCTGCACCACATCATGGAGCACACCGCGCATCACGTGGACATGGGTGTGCCGCTGTACCGCCTCAAGCAGGCCCAGGCCGTGCTGGAGGCCAGGCTGCCGGGCCACATCGTGGTGCAGCCGTTTTCCTGGCGCTGGTACTTCGGCACGGCGCGCCGCTGCAAGCTCTATGACTTCGAGCGGCGGCAGTGGACGGATTTTTCCGGGAGGCCGACTTCAGAGGCCATGGCCGGCCCGGTTTAGGCCGGGAACAGGTTCTTAATGAACCCGCGCCTCGAAGACGCTCGTGAGCGCCGCGGCATCGAGGATGCGGATATGCCGCTTGTCGACTTCAAGAATGCCCTGCTGCTGGAAGGCCGAGAAGGTGCGGCTCACGGTCTCCAGCTTCATGCCCAGGTAGCTGCCGATTTCGGCGCGCGACATGCGCAGGTGGAACTCGCTGGGCGAGTAGCCGCGCAGTTTGAGCCGCTGCGACAGGTTCAGCAAAAAGGCGGCCAGGCGCTCCTCGGCATTCATGCTGCCCAGCAGCATCATCAGGCTGTGCTCCCTGACGATCTCGCGGCTCATCAGGCGGCTGACGGCCTGCTGCAGGTCGGTGCTGTTCGTCGCCAGGGCGCTGATCTGGTCGTAGGGGATGGTGCAGACCTCGGTGTCCTCAAGCGCCGTGGAGTTGCTGGCATAGGCGCCGTTGGCGATGCCGTCCAGGCCCATCAGTTCACCCGCCATGCGGAAGCCACTGACCTGCTCGCGGCCGTCCGCCAGCGTCAGGCTGGATTTGAAGGTGCCCATGCGCACCGCGTAGATATTGCGGAAGGCCTGGCCCTCATGGTAGAGCGCCTGCCCCGCCTTGACCTTGGTGCGGCTGAAGTGGAGATCGTCCAGGCCGTCCACGTCGGCCGGTTTCATGCCGCAAGGCAGGCACAGGTCGCGCAGGTTGCAGTTTGAACAGTGGGTCGTCAGAGGCGGAATCGCCTTGATCGGCAAGGTCTTGCTGAAATTGAGCGGCTGCGAAGCAGTGCCGGCCGATGGATGGGCTAGTGACATGACGGCTCCTTGAGTTGAGAGGAAAAAACGGGTTGATCGGGATGCTGGGCTTGCGCAAGCCTGGCCACGGCTTTCACCTGGCCGGCGAGGTCATAGAACTCGGCGTGCTTGTCAAGAAAGCGGGCGGCACCGGCGGCCAGGTAGCGTGTGCGGTAGGCCGGCTCGGCGTGGTTGCTCAAGATGATGAAAGGGATGCCCGGCGCGGCCGTGAGGACGGCTCGCAGCACCTGCATGCCCGTGCCCTTCTCGAACTGCACGTCGAGCACCACCACCTCGGGCCGGACTGCCAGGATGCCGGATATCGCCGACTCCGGCGTATCGGCCTGCCCCGCGATTTCCATGCCCTGGTTGAGCAGCATCGCGGTCACCCGGCTGCGGCTCAGCGCCGAATCATCGGCCAGGAAAACCCGGATGGGCGGGGTGGAATGTTGCATGCCCCTACTGTCGCGCAGGCGGCGCATTCGGGACATCGGGCTTTGCTGAAAGCCCGGCTCGGATAACGCTGGTTTGCCAGCGCCTGGGCTCCTAGCCCGGCTCGGAATTTTCCTAGTGCGCCATCAGCACCGGCAGCGTCATGCTTTTGAGCACGGTGCGGGACGCGCCGCCCAGCACCCATTCATGGGCGCGGGTATGGCCGTAACAGCCCATCACCAGCAGGTCCGCCTGCAGGTCGAAGGCGCGCGACAGCAGCAGCTCGCCCAGGTTGTCGGGCTCCGCCGCTTCGTGTTGCCAGCCGGCGCGCACGCCGTGGGCCTTCAGGTAGGAGACGATATTCGGGACTTCACCGGCGGCCGCCGCCGGGTCGGAACCCCAGCTCAGGACATGCACCGCGCCGGCCTTGCGCAGCAGGGGCAGCGCCGCCGTCACGGCGCGCGCGGCCCCGGGGCCGGGCTTCCAGGCGATCACCACAGTGCCCGGCAAGCCGGGTTTCGCCGAGGTATAGGGCAGCACCAGCGCAGGTCGGCCGCTCAGGGCGATCACGGTTTCCGGGAAATCCGCGGGCATCAAGGTGGACCAGCCCTCGCCCGGGCCGTGCTGGCCCAGCACCAGCAGGTCGGCATACAGCGCCTGCTGCGCAAAGGCCGGCACCAGCGGGAACTCATGGACTTCCGCCCAGCTTGCCCGCAACCCCGCGGGCTTGAGTTGCTCAAACACGGAGCGCGCCCGCGCCAGTTCGGTGTCCTGCGTGTTTTCGCGCTTCACGGCCAGGCCGGGAATGCCGGAGGCCACCGGAAGCGCCTCGGAAGCCGAAGGCGAGGCATACAGCGCCGTGATGCCGGCGCCGTGCAGGGCGGCAAGCCGGCCGGCAAATTCAAGGCGCTGCGCGAATTGCGGCGTGGCATCGGCGTGGACCAGCAGTTGTTTGAGTTCGTTGCCCATGGAACACCTCCGGTTCAATCAGGTTGGGATGCCTTGACTGTAGGAAGATTCATCCCCGGCCGTATTGACCCTTGTCAACACAAGGCGCATCCACCGGGATGCCGGCGAGGCTCAGGGGTCCAGCGGCTCGCTCAGCCCATGCTTGAGCGCATAGCGGATCAGCTCGTTCTGGTTTTGCAAGCCCATCTTTTGCATGAGGTTGGTCTTGTGGGTGCTGACGGTCTTGACCGAGAGGTTCAGCCTGGTCCCGATGTCCGTCAGGGAAACGCCGGCTGCCAGCAGCTGCAGCACCTCGAACTCGCGGTTGGACAGGCTTTCGTGCGGCACCGCCTCGCTGCCGGGCATGGCGCCCAACGCGAGCTGCTCGGCCACTTCGGCGCTGATAAAGGCACCGCCCGAGGCCACCTTGCGCAGCGCCTGCTCCAGCTGGGCCGGCGCGCTTTCCTTGGTCAGGTAGCCGCTGGCGCCGTTCTTGATGGCCCGCACCGCATACTGCAGCTCCTGGTGCATGCTCAGCACCAGGATGCGCAGCTGCGGCTTTTCGGCGCGGGCCAGCTTGATCAGTTCCATGCCGCTGCGCCCGGGCATGGACAGGTCCAGCACCAGCACGTCGAAAGCCAGCTCGCGCACGCGCTGCATGACTTCCGTGCCGTTGCCGGCCTCGCCCGCGACCTCCATGTCCGCAATGGACGACACGATGCGTTTGAGCCCCTCGCGCACGATGGCGTGGTCGTCGGCAATCACAATCCTGATCACGTGATGTCTCCTGTTTCCGGTACCGGGATGCTGACGCGGATGCGTGTGCCCCGGCCCGGCACCGTATCGATGTCCACCGTCCCCTGCAGCAGCCGGGCCCGTTCGCGCAGGCCCATCAGGCCCAGCGAACTGGTCTTGCGTGGCGCTTCCAGCGCGAAGCCGGCGCCGTCGTCGGCCACTTCAAGGACCACCGCCGCGCCCGTCCTCTCGATTCGCACCTCGACCCGCGACGCGCCCGCATGCTTGGCCACATTCACCAGCGACTCCTGCACGATGCGGAACACCGCCGTGGCATAGGGTTCGCCCAGCTCGACTTCCTCGTCGAGCGAGAGCCGGCACAACACGCCGTGGCGCTGGCTGAAATTGTGGGTCAGCCACTCGATGGCCGGCACCAGGCCCAGGTCGTCCAGCAGCAGCGGCCGCAAGTCCGACGCGATGCGGCGCGTGGCGGCGACGGTGGTGTCCAGCAGGCCCAGCATGTCGTCGAGCTTGGCCCGCAGGGCCTGCGCATCGCGGGGCATGGCTTCCCGGACCCAGGTGGCGTCCATCTTGATCGCCGTCAGCGACTGCGCGAGCTCGTCATGCAGCTCGCGCGCGATACGGGTTTTCTCGCTTTCGCGGATGGCGTGGGCCGCCGAGGCGAAGGCGCTCAATTCTTCGGCGGCGCGCACGCGTTCGGTCACGTCGCGCAGGATCACGGTGTACAGCTTCCCATGCGCGGTGTCCAGTTGCGAGATCGAGGCCTCCAGCGGGAATTCCTCGCCGCTGGCCCTGAGCCCATACAGCACCGTGCCGTCCCCCATGCGCCGCGAGGTCGTGCCGGTCTGGCCGAAACGCCTGAGCTGCCCGCCGTGCGCGGCCTGGTGCCGCGGCGGGATCAGTCGCGTGAGCGGCTGGCCCAGCATCTCGGGCGTGGGCCAGCCGAAGATTTTTTCGGCGGCCTTGTTGTAGAGGATCACGTTCTGCTCGCTGTCCACGGTGATGATGGCGTCCATGGCCGAGTCCAGCAGGCCCGCCAGCCTCGCGTCCGCGCCTTCAAGCGCCTGCTTGCCCGCCCGGTCGCGGGCCGCATCGCGCCCGGCCACCAGCCAGGCCATGCCGCAGGTGGCGGCGGCCAGCGCCGCGACCAGCGGCAGGCCCGGCAGTGAATGCGGGCTGGATATCAAATGGAGGGCGGCCAGCAGCGCCAGGGTGGCCATCACGGCCAGTACGATGGCCATGGAGCGCCGGCGCCTGGGCACCGCATCGCCAACGTGGGGGAAAAGGGACATGGCGCAGTTCGGGAGTGAGGGCCCGATCTTACCGCCCTGCCCCGTTTCGGACACCGGCGCGCCTGTGCCGCTTTCAGTCCTCACCTGCGGGATCCGCCCGCGTCCGGCGTGAAGCCGCCGGCCCCGCGTCCGGTGCGGGCCCGGTCAGCAGCACGCTCAGCGCGCTGGAGGCCGCGCAGGCGAACCAGAAAACAAAAAACACGGCCGTCTGAAAAGCCAGGCGCGACAACCCGGCCGGTTGCCCGTCCCTGAGCATCTCCTGGGGGTCGAACAGCCCGAACAGCAGCAGCTCCAGCAGGCAGGCCGCCAGGAAGGCCGGCCAGGCAATGCCCAGTATCTTGTTGGCTGACATCACATTGCCTCCTTTTTTTGGGATTGCGGGCCAGCGGGACCGTCAGGGCCGCGCGGCCTTGTCGGGTGTGGCCGCGTGGTTGCGCCCTTCCAGGGCCGGGGCCAGGGCCCTGGGCTGACCCGGCTCGCCGGTGCGCGAGGCCCGCGCCGGCTTCTGGCCGATGATCACGGCGTCCGGGTACTTGACGGCCAGGAAGGTCGTTACCACGCCGGCCGCGACGACCATCACGGGCCCGGAAATCACCAGCCAGACATGGCCGTATTTCCACCAGGGGGCGGTTTGGGTGGGAATGCTTGTCATGAAAGGCCTTTCATCGTGGAACCAGGAACACGGATTTTTCTTCGACATGGGCGCGCCCGCTTTCATCGGCGACGCGGAACGTGATGGGGTGCGAGCCGGCCTCGGCCGAGCCATAGGGAATCTGCAGCCGCACCGCGACCCAGCGCGATTCGGTGGGGCCTACGCCGACTTCGGCCTCCGACGCGACCGCCAGGCCCTCGAGCCCGGCCGCCACGAGGCGATAGCGCTGGGGCTGCTCCGTGGCGTTCATGATCTGCAGGCGGTAGACGTTTTCCAGCTTTCCACCGGCCGCGATGCGCGAGAGCGCCGCGCGGTCGCGCACCACGTCCACCTTCAGCGGCATGCGCGCCACCAGGCTCCACAGCAGCGCCAGGCACAACACGCCCAGCAGCGTGGTGTAGACCAGCACACGCGGGCGCAGCACGCGGCGCAGCATGTGTGAGGCGGTCCATTTCCCGGCCAGCGCGTTCTGGGTGGTGAAGCGGATCAGGCCGCGCGCATAACCCATCTTGTCCATCACGCCGTCGCAGACGTCCACACAGGCCGCGCAGCCTATGCATTCGTACTGCAGGCCCTCGCGGATGTCTATGCCGGTCGGGCAAACCTGCACGCACAGCGTGCAATCGACGCAGGCCCCCAGGGACAAGGCGGCGATGTCGGCATGGCGTGAGCGGGCGCCGCGCGGCTCGCCGCGCGCCGGGTCGTAGCTCACGATCAGCGTGTCCTTGTCGAACATCGCGCTCTGGAATCGCGCATAGGGGCACATGTATTTGCACACCTGCTCGCGCAGGAAGCCGGCATTGCCGTAAGTGGCAAAGCCGTAGAACAGCACCCAGAAGATTTCCCAGCCGCCCATCTTGGTCTGCAGGAACTGCAGGATCAGCTCGCGCGCCGGCACGAAATAGGCGACGAAGGTAAAACCGGTCCACATGGCCACACCTATCCAGAGGATGTGCTTGAACCACTTCTTGACCAGCTTTTCCAGCGAAAACGGCGCACCGTCCAGGCGCAGCCTGGCCGTGCGGTCGCCCTCCACCTTGCGCTCTATCCAGAGGAAGATTTCGGTGTACACCGTCTGCGGGCAGGCAAAGCCGCACCACAGGCGGCCGGCCACCGCCG
>NZ_AKIV01000143.1 GCF_000282655.1 Polaromonas sp. CF318 | reverse complement strand
GTAAATCTGCGAGATCTGTGGATATTGATTTGAATTCATCCGCAGATGACGCAGATTGACGCAGATGAAGACCCGTCAGCGGAATAAAGCAGCCGGCAGTTGTCACCGAACCGTCATGAACAGCCAGCACACTGTGGGACCTCTTCAAAAAGCTGCTCCCTTCCCGCCTCGCTCCCGCTCCCGCGTAACAGCTGACTCACTCCCCTGAATGGACATCACCTACGGCGCCGACAAGACCGGCCTGCTCTGCGGTTACCGCTTTGAAAACGGCGCGCCCGGCGTGCCTGTGGATTTGCTGGAGGCGGCGGCCTGGCTCAAGAGCGACGCGCCCAAGGGCAAATCAGATTTTGTCTGGCTGCACTTCAACCTGAGCGACGCGGCGGCGGAGGCCAGCATACGCAAGCACCTGAACCCGGTGCCGGAGTTTTTCGAGGCGCTGCACGAGGGCTCGCGCTCCACGCGCATCGAGGATGCCCACGACACCTTGATCGCCGTGGTCAACGACGTGGCTTATGAGTTCGCCTTCGACCCGGCCGAGATGGCCAGCCTGTGGCTGAACGTGGGGCCGCACATGGCGCTGAGCGCGCGCTCGCACCCGCTGCGCTCCATAGACCGGCTGCGCGACGCGGTGAAGAACGGCAAAAAACCGCTGGCCTCCTCGGTGTCCTTCCTCAACCACCTGCTACGCGAGCAGGGCGACGTGCTGGTGCGCATCGTGCGCGATGCGACGGTGCAGGTCGACGTGGTGGAAGACAAATTCCTGGTGGGCCGGCTGCACAACCGCCGCGCCGACCTGGGCAAGCTGCGGCGTGTGTTGGTGCGGCTGCAGCGCCTGCTGGCACCCGAGCCCGGCGCCCTCTTCCGACTGCTGCGCCTGCCGCCGCCCTGGGTCAGCGAAGGCGACCTCGAAGAGCTGCGCCAGGCCACCGAGGAGTTTTCATTGACCATACGCGACCTGTCGGAGCTCAAGGAACGCATCAAGCTGCTGCAGGAAGAGATCGCCGCGCAGGTCAGCGAGGAAACCAACCGCAGCGTCTTCGTCCTGACCATGGTGACGGTGCTGGCCCTGCCCATCAACATCGTGGCCGGCCTGCTGGGCATGAACGTGGGCGGCGTCCCGCTGGCGGACTCTCCGCACGGCTTCATGGTGATCGTCGCCATCATCGGCGTTTTCACCGGCTTCGCGGCCTGGTACGTCTACCGGCAAAAGCAGTAGGTCCGCGAAGCGGCCCTACAGCGTCTCGCCCTCGCGCAGCACACCGGCGCCGCGCAGCGCCGCGTCCAGCCAGGGCGCGCTGGTCTGGCCTTGCGCGATGCCGGCGATGCGCTTGGCCTCGTCAGCGACTTTCTTCTCCGCCAGCGGCAGCAGTGCCGCGATGCGCTCGCGCTCCACGACCACCACGCCGTCCGCGTCGGCCGTCACAAAATCACCGGGCCGCACCGTCACGCCGCCCGCGCTGACGGGATGGTTGATGCGCCCCGCGATGTTCTTGGTCGGGCCGTTCGGGTTGGTGCCCACCGAGAACACCGGGAAACCCATCTCGCGCAGCTCCAGGCTGTCGCGCACCGCGCCGTCGATGACCACGCCCGCCAGCCCCAGCTTGCGGCAGGCGCTGACCATGATCTCGCCCATCAGGGCGCTGGTCTGGTCGCCCTTGGCGTCCACCACCAGCACGTCGCCGGGTTGGGCCAGCGCCATCGCGGCATGGATCATCAGGTTGTCGCCGGGCCGCACCTCGACGGTGACGGCCGTGCCGGCGCACTTCATGGACGGGTGCAGCGCCGTGATGCGGCCGTGCAGGGCGCCGCGCCGGCCGGCCACGTCGGCCAGGATGGCGGGCTGGAAACGCGCCGCGCCGGCGACCAGCTCGGCCGGCAGGCGCTCGAAGCCGCGGATGATGTCGGGCTTGGGGGTGGCGCTCATGGTCACTCCACCTTGATGTTGGCTTCTTTGATCACGCCGCCCCATTTGCGCTTGTCGGCAACCAGGAACTCGCGGAACTTCTGCGGCGTGCTGCCGACCGGCTCCAGGCCGTCCTGGACCAGGCGTCTGGAAATCTCGGGCATCGCCAGCACCTTGGCGACCTCGCGCTGCACACGCTCGATCGCGGCGGCCGGCGTGCCCTTGGCGGCGCACAGCCCGGTCCAGGTGACGGGGTCGAAGGCGGGAATGCCGGCCTCGGCCACGGTGGGCACGTCGGGCAGCGCCGGCAGGCGGCGCGGGCTGGCCACGGCCAGGATGCGCAGCTTGCCGGACTGGGCATACGACATGGAGCTCACCGGCTGGTCGAAGATCATGGACACCTGGCCGGCCAGCAGGTCGGTCATGGCCTGGCCCGTGCCCTTGTAGGCGACGTGGACGATGTCGATGCCGGCGCGCGCCTTGAGCATCTCGCCGGCCAGGTGGCCGCCCGTGCCGTTGCCCGAGGACGCGAAGTTGATGACGCCCGGTTTGGCCTTGGCGTAGGCCACCAGTTCCTTCACGTCCTTGACCGGCAGCGCGGCATTCACCAGCAGCAGATAGGGCGCGTTGGCGATCTGGGTGACGGGCAGCAGGTCGGTCTCGGAGTTGAAAGGCGCCTTGATCAAATGCGGCTGGATCGACAAGGTGCCGGTGGTGCACATCATGAGCGTGTGGCCGTCCGCCGGCGCGCTGAGCATGGTGGATGCGGCGATATTGCCACCCGCGCCGGGCTTGTTGTCGATCAGCACCTGCTGGCCCAGCGCTTCCGACAGCTTGGGCGCGATCAGGCGGGCCACGATGTCATTGGAGCCGCCCGGCGAAAAGCCGACCAGGATGCGGACCGGTTTGCTCGGAAAAACATCCGAGGCCAGGGCACCGGCGCTGCCCAGCGACGCCATGGCGGCGAGCAGGGGCATCATCTTCAGGAGTGTGCGTAGAGTCATAAAGCGTCCATTCAGGGGGTGGCGGGGAAAGTCGGAAGGGGCAAACGGAGCGCCGCTCAGCGGCCCAGCTGCTCGCGGGCCTGCGCGATGCGGCGGCAGCCCTCGAGCAGGTGTTCGGTGCTGGCGGCAAACGACAGCCGGAAATGCGTGGGCACACCGTAGGCGCTGCCCTGCAGGGCCGCCAGGTTTTGCGCATCGAGCAAATGCATGATCCAGTCGTCGCTGGATTCGATGACGGCGCCGCCCGGCCTGCGCAGGCCGAACAGCGCCGCGCAGGAAGCAAACACATAAAAAGCGCCTTCGGGCGCAAGGCAGCGTATGCCGTCCACCTGGTTGAGCGCGGCCACCACGGTGTCGCGGCGCTGCTGGAACACATCCCGGTTCCGGGCGATGAAATCCTGCGGGCCCGTCAGCGCGGCCACCGCCGCGGCCTGGCCTATGGAGCTTGCGCCCGAGGTGCTTTGCGATTGCAGCTTGACCATGGCCTTGATGAGCGCGGCCGGCCCTGCCCCGTAGCCGATCCGCCAGCCCGTCATCGCATAGGCCTTGGAGACACCGTTGATGGTCAGCGTGCGGTCCTTCAGCTCGGGCGCGGCCTGCGCCAGCGTGGCGAACTCGCGGCCGTCGTAAATCAGGTGCTCGTAGATGTCGTCGGTCATGACCCAGACATGCGGGTGCCGATGCAGCACCTGCGCCAGCGCCACGAGCTCATCCCGCGTGTAGGCGGCGCCGCTGGGATTGTTCGGCGAGTTGAGCACCAGCCAGCGCGTCTTCGGCGTGATCGCGCGTTCCAGGCTTTCGGGCTGCAGCTTGAAGCCCTTGACTTCGTGGCAGTCCACAAACACCGGCACGCCGTCGGCCAGCAGCGCGATGTCGGGATAGGACACCCAGTAAGGCGCGGGCACGATGACTTCATCGCCGGCCTCCAGCGTGCACATCAGCGCGTTGAAGATCACCTGCTTGGCGCCGGTGCCGACAATGATCTCGCTCGCGCCGTAGTCCAGGCCGTTTTCAAGCTTGAACTTGCGCGACACCGCCTCCCGCAGCTCGGGCGTGCCGCCCACGTCGGTGTAGCGCGTCTTGCCCTCGGCCATGGCGCGTGTGGCGGCTTCCTTGATGTGCTGCGGCGTTTCAAAATCCGGTTCGCCGGCCGTCAGGCCGACGATGTCTCGCCCCTGGGCGCGCAGCTCGCGGGCGCGCTGGCCCGCCATGGAGCTGGGCGAGGGTTTGATGCGGTTGAGGCGGCTGGCGAGTTGGATCATGGGAAGGAAGAAGAAAAAAAGTCGTGCCGGTTGCGTTGCGACCAAGTTTCCGGCAGGGCCGGCAAATCGCCAAACGAGTATTCGGCGCAGGCAGCTATTCCTTTTTTTCCTGGCGCTCCCCCGTGCGCTACAGTGGCGGGGAATGAACCTGACCTTCAAACAGCTAGAGGCCTTTTTCTTCAGCGCCAGGCTGCAGAGCTTCAGCGCCGCGGCCGTGAAGCTTCACACCACGCAGTCGGCGATCTCCAAGCGCCTGGCGGAACTGGAGGACGTGCTGGGCGCGCCCGTGCTGCACCGCAAGTCCAAAGGGCTGGAGCTCACGCCGGTGGGGCGCCGCCTGTTGCCGCTGGCCGAGGAGACGCTGAGGCTGAGGCTGCGCATAGAAACCGAGCTGAGCGTGGACCAGACCCTGGAAGGCACTTTCCGCATCGGCGTGACCGAGCTGATCGCGCTGACCTGGCTCACGGGCTTCATCAAGCGCTTGCAGGAGCTGCACCCCAAGCTCATCCTCGAGCCCGTGGTCGACGCGGGCCTGCATTTGTTCCAGAGCCTGGAGTCGCACAAGATCGACCTGGCCATCATGCCCGGCGTCTACTGGGGCAAGCAGTTCACCACGGTGAAAGTGGCGCAGGTCGAGGACCTCTGGATGGCCAGCCCCAGCCTCAAGATGCCCAGGCGCGCCCTCAAGCCCGAGGAGTTCGCGCTCTACCCGGTGCTGGAGCAGTCAACCGGCGCGGCAAAAAACAAGTTCTACGAAGCCTGGCTGGCGCAGCACGGCTTCAAGTTCAACAAGGTGTTCGCCACCAACAGCACCACGGTGCTCAGGGAGCTCACCATCAGCGGATTCGGCATCAGCCAGATGGCCCTGGAGTACATGCAGCCGGACATCGACAAGGGCCTGCTGCGCATCGTGCGCAGCGACCCCATGCCGCCGCCCATGGTCTACAGCGCGGTCTACCACAGCGACAACTTCAGCCCCGCGATGGACAGGGTGGTCCAGCTGGCGATCGCGAGCTGCGATTTCTCGCGCCGCTCCGGCATTCATGAGAAGGGCGCGGCCGCCTGAGCCCGCGCTTTATGCCCCTAGCGCGAATTTCTTGAGCCCTTCAAGGTCCATCACTTCGATCGATCCGTATTGCACCCGGATCAGGCCGGCGTTTTCAAGTTCGTGCAGGGCGCGGTAAGCGGTCTGCCTCACCATGCCGGTCAACCGGCCTATTTCTTCCTGGGAAATGTCTATGCGCAGCTGCGTGTTCGGATACAGCTGCGGGTTGAAGAGTTCGGCCAGGCAGTAGGCGACCCGGGTGTTCACATCCCCCAGGCGCAGGCCTTCGACCAGCGCCACGTAGTAGCCCAGGCGGGCGTTGAGCTGGTCTATCAGCCAGCGGCTGAAGGAATGGCTGTTGTCCAGCAGCCAGAGAAAAGTGGCGCGCGGCACAAACGCCACCGTGCTGTCGCGGATCGCGACCACGGCATAGGGGCGCGGTTCGCCCTTGAGCACCGCGCCTTCGCCGAACCAGGCGCCGCCGGGAACGCCGGCAAAGGTCGTGGCCCGGCCGTCGGCCGACACCGTGTCGACCTTGACCAGGCCGTCCACGACGGCCAGCCAGTGCTCGGACGGTGATTCGCGAAGGCACACCGTCGCTCCGGCCGTGAAGCCGCGGCTCACGGCGTCGCCGCAGACGCGATCGAACTGGTCCTGGGTCAAGCCCTTGCACCAGGGCGACGAAGCAAGAAATTCCAGCAGTTTTCCGCGCGGCTCTGCCTGGTGAGCGTTCATGTCGTGGGACCCCTGGCAAGTTTGACGAAGTAAGGATGGCAATACTAACCAGCAATGGCCGCCCCGCCAAATGTCGTCTGGAGAACATTCATACCGCCGCGCTTCTTCGACAATTTTTCTTTTGCCTGGAAGACGAACATGAACAGGGATACCAGCAGCCGGATGGCCTCACCGCCCAGCCTCCCGACCGAGGTGCTGCAAAGCGCCGTCGACTGGGCACTGGTGAGTCGCCGCGCCACGCGCGCCTTCCTCCCGACACCGGTGTCGCGCGCCGAGGTGGAGGCCATTCTGGACGTGGCGCGGTATTGCGCCTCCGGGGTCAATACGCAACCCTGGCATGTGCACGTGCTCATGGGCGACGCGAAGCAGCGCCTCAGTGAAGCGGTACTGCGCGTGTATGACGACCCGCCGCTGGCGGCCCAGCTCGACGAGCCCTACGACTACTACCCACGCGAATGGGTTTCGCCCTATATCGACAGGCGGCGAAAAGTGGGCTGGGACCTGTACGGCCTGCTCGGCATCCAGAAAACCGACAAGGAGCGCATGCACGCCCAGCACGGCCGCAACTACCGTTTCTTTGGCGCTCCGGTCGGGCTGATGTTCACCGTGGACCGGGGCATGGGGCGGGGCAGCCTGATCGACTACGGCATGTTTTTGCAAAGCGTCATGGTCGCCGCGCGCGCACGCGGGCTTGACACCTGCCCGCAGGCGGCCTTCACGCCCTTTCACCGCGTCATCAGCAGGGAGCTGGCCATTCCTGATCAGCAGATGTTTGTCTGCGGCATGAGCCTGGGTTACGCCGACCCCAGCCGCATCGAAAACTCGCTGGTGACCGGGCGCGAGCCGGTCGACGGTTTCACCACCTTTCACGACAGCCTCAACACGGAGACAAGACCATGAGTGCAACCGCTTATGCGCAGGGCCTGGCAAAGACTGCCGCCAACCATGTTCCCCTGACACCGCTCAATTTCCTGGACCGCACGGCCGATGTCTATCCCCAGCGGACGGCCATCGTGCACGGCAGCTTCCGGCAGACCTGGGCCGAGACACGCGAGCGCTGCTACCGCCTCGCGTCCGCGCTGGCCAGGGCGGGCATACAAGCCGGCGACACGGTGTCCATCATCGCGCCCAACACGCCGGCCATGCTGGAAGCCCACTTCGGCGTTCCCCTGTCGGGCGCCGTCCTCAACGCCATCAACTGCCGGCTGGACGCGGACGGGATCGCCTTCATCCTGCGCCACGGCGAGTGCAAGCTGCTGCTGGTGGACCGTGAATTTGCTTCCCTGGTCCGGCGGGCGCTTCAAGGCCTGCCGCATCCGCCCCGCGTCATCGACATCAACGACCTTGAAGCGCCCACCGGCACGGCCCTGGGCGATACCGACTACGAATCCTTCCTGGCCGGCGGGGACCCGGCCTTCCCCGGCCGCTGGCCGGCCGACGAGTGGTCGCCCATCGCACTCAACTACACCTCGGGCACCACGGGCGACCCCAAGGGCGTGGTGCCCAGCCACCGCGGAACCTACCTCATGAGCCTGCTGCAGATGACCGACTGGGCACTCCCGCGCGCGCCGGTGTATTTGTGGACGCTGCCGATGTTCCATGCCAACGGCTGGTGTTTTACCTGGGCGGTCACCGCGGCGGCGGGCACGCACGTGTGCCTGCGCAAGGTGACGGCCGCGAACGTCTTTGCCGCGATAGAGGAGCACGGCGTGGATCACTTCTGTGCCGCGCCCATTGTGCTGGCCGGGATCGCGGGCACACCCGGGGACCAGCGCCGGCCGCTGCCGCGCCGTGTGCGTGTGCTCACGGCGGGATCGCCGCCGCCCGCCGCGGTGCTGGAGGCCGTTGGGGCCATGGGCTTTGAGGTCGACCATGTGTTCGGCATCACCGAAATTTCGGGCACCGCCATCAGCTGCGCATGGCAGGACGGGTGGGATGAACTGCCCGCCAGCCAGCAAAGCCGCCTCAAGGCACGCCAGGGCGTTCGCGCCGCGGCGCTCGAAGCCGTGCGGGTGGCTGATCCCGACACGCTGGTGCCCGTTCCGCGAGACGGCGCAAGCAGCGGTGAATTGCTGATACGCGGCAATACCGTGATGATGGGCTACCTCAAAAACCCGGGTGCCACCGCGAAGGCTTTTTCAGGCGGCTGGTTCCACACGGGCGACGTGGCGGTGATGCATGCCGATGGCCATCTGCAGATCACCGACCGATCCAAGGACGTGATCATCTCCGGCGGCGAAAATATCTCGTCGGTCGAAGTGGAAGAGGTGCTGTACCAACTCACCGGCGTGCTGCACGCCGCCGTCGTCGCGCAGCCTGACGGCAAATGGGGTGAAGTGCCGTGCGCCTTTGTGGAGCTCAAAGCCGCTGCGCCGGCCATCACGGAAGCCGATGTGATGGCCTTCTGCCGCGAGCGCCTCGCGCACTTCAAGTGCCCGCGCCGCGTGATTTTCACGGACTTGCCGAAGACGGCGACGGGCAAGATCCAGAAGTTCCGGCTGCGCGCGCTGGCGGGCAGCCGCGAGGCGATTACCCAACTGGCTCAATAAACATCGGAAAGCGAAGGTATTTCAGCGGCGAGAGAGTCGATGTGCCGGGCCGCATGTCAGTCGAGGTTCACCGGATCGTCATCTGCCGTTCATGAAGGACACACAGATAATGGCGCATGTTCCGCAAACGCCTGACCGTCGCCCTGGGTATTCTGGCTTTGGCCGCGCTCCTGCAGGGCGGCGTGTCCTGGTGGGTACTGCAGGAGGCCGGCGAGAAGGTCTACCGCGGCCGTGTGGCCAGCGACATGCTGGGAGGGTTTCTGGACCTGTACGGCACCAAACAGCGCCTGCGGGCCTGGTTGTCACAGGCCTTGCTGGGTGCCCCGGTAGACCCGCAACTACGTGAAACACTGCAGAACGACATGGCCGCCGCACTCAGCAGGCTGGATGCCATGGCCCTGCTGGCCGCCGAACTGGATGGTGACCGCGATGCGCTGCAGGCCGAACACCGCCAGCGCAAGGAAGACCTGCGGGTGCTGCACCAGAGCCTGGACGAACTTCGCGCCGCCATGGCCACCGTGCAGCTCGCCGCGCCCAATGCGAATCCGGTGGCAGTATGGTCGGAGATCACCCGGGTGTTTGACGTGTCGCAGGGTCGGGACCTGCGCTCGCTGCTGTCCCGAAACATAGACCGCGAAAAACTCGCCGTGGCCCGCGACCGGGCCGCGGCCGACAGCTCCCTGGCCCTGGTCCGCGGCCTGGCGCTGGGGGCGGCGACCGCGCTGGCCCTGGCGGCCATGCTGCTGGCGCTGTACTTCACCCGCGCGCTGCGCCAGCCGCTGGAAGAGCTCAGCACCGGTGCCGAGGCCCTGCAGCGCGGCGACCTGCAGCATCGAATTCCGACCCACCGGCACGATGAGTTTTCACGCTTTGCCCAACGCGTCAACGCGATGGCATCCGAAATCGCCCAGCACCGCGAGCGCGAAACGCAGGCGCGCCAGCGGCTGGAAGACCTGGTGCAGGCACGCACCGCCGAGCTGGAGGAGGCCTTGCACACGCTTCAGCAACTTGAAGCCCGCCGCCGCCAGCTGTTTGCCGATGTGAGCCACGAGCTGCGCACGCCCACCACCGCCATTCGCGGCGAAGCCGATATCGCCTTGCGCGGGCAGGACAAGCCCGCGGCGTACTACCAAGGCGCGATGCAGCGCATCGTGGGCGCCGCCCAGCAACTCGGCGGTGTGATCGATGATTTGCTGACCATGGCGCGCAGCGACATCGACGCGCTGACCTTGCACCGCACCCCCCTGGATGTGGCCGAGCCCCTGCAGGAAGCCGTGGAGCAGGCCCAGGCCCTGGGGCGGGAGCACCGTGTGCAGGTGCAATACGCCCTGCCCGAAGACGCGCCGGGCTGGCGGTTGCTGGGCGATGCACAGCGCCTGCGCCAGCTCTTTACCCTGTTGCTGCACAACGCGGTGTGCTATTCGCACCCCGGCGGCACCGTGCAGGTGCGGGCCCGGCGGGTCGAGGAAGCCGGCGATGTGCCGCACTGGGAACTGCGGGCCACCGACCACGGCATCGGCATCACGGCCGATGAACTGGGGCGCGTGTTCGAGCGAAATTTCCGCAGCGAGCGGGCCCGCCTGCACCGCGCCGACGGCAGCGGCCTGGGCCTGCCGATAGCCGCGACCCTGGCCCGTGCCCATGGTGGAAAGATAGAAATTGACAGCGCTCCGGGGCACGGAACCACCGTGATCCTGCGCTTGCCCCTGCTGACTGGACAAAGCTGAACCCATGAACATACTGATTGTGGAAGACGACGCCCGCGTGGCCGATTTTCTGGATCGCGGCCTGCGCGCCGAAGGCTACCGTACCCAGGTAGCGCGCAACGGCACCGACGGCTTGGCGCTGGCCCGGCAAGTAGCCCGGCAGGCCCGCGAAGACGGCACGCCCACCGTCATGCTGCTGGACCTGATGCTGCCCGGCATGGACGGGCTGGAGGTCTGCCAGACCCTGCGCGCCGGCGGCGTGGCCCTGCCCATTTTGATGCTGACCGCCCTGGGCACCCTGGACGACCGCGTCTCGGGTCTGCGCCTGGGCGCCGACGACTACCTGGTCAAACCCTTTGCGTTCGAGGAGCTGCTGGCGCGCATCGAGGCGCTGATGCGGCGTTCGCGCGACCTGGCACCCGCCAATGCTTCGCGCCTGGAAGTCGGCGACCTGGTGTTCGACCGCGAGGCCATGCGCGCCACCCGCAGCGGCCAGCCCATCGCGCTGACGGCGCGCGAGCTGGCCCTGCTGGAGTTGCTGATGTCGGCGCCGGGGCGGCTGTTCAGCCGTGAGCGCATTTTGTCGGCCGTGTGGGGCACGCACGAGGACCCGCTGACCAATGTGGTGGACGTGTACATCCGGCGCCTGCGCAGCAAGATCGACGACGGCCGGGCCCAGCCGCTGATCCACACCCTGCGCGGCCTGGGCTACCGCCTCGAAGCACTGGGCTAGGGCGGTTCATCTGGCGTTCATGTCATCGTCAGCCGCGCTTAACGCCGCCAGCGCCCTGGCGTTCATGCCCCGCTTCGACACTTCTTTCACTGCGGCGGATTTCCCCACCGCAGGTTTTGCCCGACAGGGCCAACCCATGAAAGAGTGCACACCATGACTTCCGCAACCACCCGTTTGCTCCCCGCTTTTGCCGCCGTGCTGCTGTTGGCCGCGGGCGCGGCGCAAGCCCGCACCGAGACCTGCCAGCCCACCGACGAAAAGAAAATCGCCGGCCTGTTCGATCGCTGGAACGATTCGCTCAAGACCCTGGACCCGGCCAAGGTCACCGCCAACTACGCCCCCGATGCCGTGCTGCTGCCGACCGTGGCCAACCAGCCGCATGCGACACCTGCCGAGATCAACGGCTATTTCGTCAAGTTCCTGAAAGACCAGCCCCAGGGCGCCATCGACAAGCGCTTCATCAAGATCGGCTGCAATCTGGCGCAGGACGTGGGAACTTATACCTTTTCCTTCAAGGACGGCAACAAGGTGTCCGCCCGCTACACTTTTGTGTACGAGTTCACCGGCGGCAAGTGGCTGATCGTCAACCACCATTCTTCGGCCATGCCTGTGAAGGAATAAGAGCGGCCAGTACGAGTCCGGTGGCGGCCGCGGGCCTGCCGCCGGCCCTCCAAGGCCTTGCCGTTCAAACCACAGCGGGCACCGCTGAAGTGCCTTCGCTTGCAGGGTGTCCCGTCTCCCACCTCCCACCTCCCGCCGCACTGTCGTTGCAATGACAGCGTTCCGGTGGCGCCCCTGCTAATCTGGAAATGCAGTGGACATACGCGGATCAACCCAAAGGAGACAACATGGCATGGAATATCGACGTGGTGGAGGGATGCGCCGTGGTGCGCATGAACACCAATAAAGTGAATGTGCAGAACGAGCAGTTCTTCGCCGACCTGCATGCGGCGTTTGACCGGCTGGAGCGCGAGTTCAACGAGCTGCCGGTGGTGCTGACCGGCCAGGGCGACGCCTTCTCGGCCGGCATCGACTTCCAGTACAGCTTCGACATCTTCGGCAGCGGAAGCCAGGACAAGATCCGCGAATGGTACCGGGCCTACCGCGCGACGAATCTGCGCATCTTCCAATACCCAAGGCCCACCGTGGCAGCCGTGAACGGCCACGCCATCGCCGGCGGCCTGATCACCGCGCTGGACTGCGACTTCCGGGTGGCCGCGCGCAAACCGGCGAAGTTCGGCCTCAACGAAGTGCCCATCGGCATTCCCATGCCCGCGGCCTATGTCGAGATCATCAAATATGCGTTGGGCGACCAGGTCGGGGCGCTGGCCACGCTGCGCGGCAAGCTGTATGAATTCGAGGAAGCGGAGCGGCTGGGCTTCTTCCATGAGGTGGTGGAGCCCGACAAGCTGCTCGCCACGGCCATCGGCTATGCAACATGCATCACCCCTGACTGCAACACCGCCTATGCGATGTCCAAGAAGGCTTTGCAGGATGGTGTCATGAGGCAGATCGAGGAACGCACCGTCGCACTGGACGCACAGCTCCCGGCGGGGATGAGCGACGCAGGCAACCGGCGGGCCCAGGACCGCCGGCGGCAGGAAATCATGAACAAGCGGAAATAAGAGCCGCCATGATTGATCTTTACAGCTGGGCGGCTCCCAATGGACACAAGGTGCAGATCCTCGTGGAGGAGCTGGAAATTCCGTATCGCGCCATCCCGGTCAACATCACGAGCGGCGCCCAGCACGAGGCCGGCTACAGGGCCATCAACCCCAATGGGAAGATACCGGCCATCGTGGACCACGACCCCAAGGGCGGCGGTGACCCTCTGACCGTCTTCGAGACCGGGGCCATCATGACTTACCTCGCGGAGAAGGAGGGGCGATTTCTTCCGGTCGACGTGCGGCAGCGCAGCGAAGTCATGCAATGGCTGTTCTGGCAGGTCGGTGGGCTGGGGCCCATCATGGGGCAAGCCCAGCACTTTTTCCGGTATGCGCCCGAGTCCGTACCCTATGCAATGGCGCGCTACCAGAACGAAACGCGGCGCTTGTTGAAAGTGCTGGATGACCGCCTGCAAGGACGGGAGTACATCTGCGATGCCTATTCGATCGCCGACATGGCGTGCTTTCCCTGGATCCGTATCCACAAGCTGACGGGCGTCTCGCTGGATGAATTCCCGCGGGTCCAGGCCTGGTACGGGCGGGTGCGCAGCCGGCCGGCCGTGACACGCGGCCTGAACCTCCTGAGAGACCAGTGGATCGACGTCACCACCTCGGCGGAAGCCAAACGAAATCTCTTTCAGAGGCAGTAACCATGGCCCCGAATGACAACGGCGTGGTGGACGCCTTCATCGATCTGCGCAGCCCTTACTCCTACCTCGCATTGCAGCCCGCGCGTGCTTTGGCCCAGCGCACCGGCGTGGCCTTCGAATGGTGGCCCGTGATCACGGACTTTCGTTCCGCCTACGGGGGTGAGGTCGAGCAGCGCTCGCCACGCGATGTCGCGAAACTGAAGTACCTGTACATGGACTGCCGGCGCCTGGCGAAGCTGCAAGGCCTCACGATCCGTTCCACAACAAAGCTCTGGGACGCAGGCCTGGGAAGTCAGGCGATGCTGTTCGCGAAGTCCAGGAATTGCCTCTGGGAGTTCTGCGATCCCCTGCTGGCGGCCTTCTGGCGCCGCGAATTCGACCTGGAGTCGCCGGTGCAAATTGAGGCGGCACTCGTCAGTGCGGGCCTGCAAGCCGGCGATTGGCGTGAGTACCTCAATGCCGACGCGCAGCGAGACCTCGATGCAGCGTTTGAGCGCGCTGAACTGCTGGGGGTTTTTGGCGCCCCGACTTTCGTCTATCGGGGCGAGCTGTTTTGGGGCGGCGACAGGCTGGACCTGCTTGCCGCCGCTCTAAATCGTCGGGAACAGGCTTGAGCCTCAGGCAACAGAGCCATCCGCTCCCGGAGCTTTCGAGGGCACGCGACACTAAACAGGTGTACCTCCGACCCGCGTCGTATTGCCTCAAGCACCATGCAGTTTCTTGCGACAGCGGTACTTAAACGCACTCGGTTCTAAATGGGTAATTCGGAGGTCATCTTGATCTTCTGCATGGGTATCTCAGTCTTGACGCTCTGTACTCCCTTGATCCGAACCAGGTGCTCGCCCTGGAATCTTCGGTAGGCATCAAGGTCGGCAGCAACAACACGAAGCAGGAAGTCGCAGTCTCCGGCCATCAGATGGCATTCAACGATTTGAGGGAGGCTCTGTACTTCAGCCGTGAAGTTATCTATGGTTTTCGCGTCTTGGCTGGTTAACCAGATACGAACAAAGACTGTCAGTCCGATCCCCAGCTTCGAGGCATCAAGCAATGCGACGTATCGTTCGACGACACCTGACTCTTCGAGCGCTTTTACTCGGCGCAGGCATGGAGACGGTGACAGGCCTGCTTTTTCGGCCAACTCCACATTTTGAATTCGCCCGTCTTTTTGCAACATCCGAAGAATGCGGAGGTCGATTTCATCCAGAGTTTTCATGGTGATTGGTTCCTAGATTTCATCTTGGCATCACATGCCACAGATTTTCTATTTTGTGGTTTTGAATATCAATTTCTGGAAATAGTAAGACATAAACGCAATCAAACACCATCTCTTTTGGGATAAATTAATTTCATTCGACAGAGGACTGAGCGTTCCTGTTGCGAGCGAAGGAGCCAACAGAAATGAGTGTCAGCGTCATGCAAACTTTCCAATTCAAAAGCAACCTCAGCCCGGTAGATGCGGGCCGACGGGAAGCTTTGCTGGAGGCCCCAGGCTTCGGCCGCGTGTTTACCGACCACATTGCCACGATTCAATATTCGGAAGAGTGTGGCTGGCACAACGCGAAGATCGGCCCGCGCGAGCCCTTCAGCCTTGATCCTGCAACACTGGTGTTCCACTACGCTCAGGAAATCTATGAAGGCATGAAGGCTTACCGCATGCCTGACGGCGGGGGCGCGTTGTTCCGTCCGGATGCGAATGCGCGCCGATTCCGCAATTCCGCCGAGCGGCTCGCCATGCCGGCTCTGCCGGATAACTTATTCATCGAGTCCGTCCGTGAGCTCGTTCGCGTCGATAGAGCGTGGATTCCATCAACGGCAGGGTCGGCGCTCTATCTCCGCCCGTTCATGATTGCGACTGAAGTGGTCCTCGGCGTGAAGCCCTCGTCGGAGTATCTTTACTGTGTCGTGGCGACGCCAGTCGGCCCCTATTTCAAGGGCGGATCGGTGACGCTCTGGATTTCCGAAAATTTCTCGAGGGCCGCTCCTGGCGGTACTGGCGAAGCGAAATGCGGTGGCAACTATGCGGCCAGCCTTGCCGCGCAGGCAGAAGCAATCCAGCAAGGGTGTGAACAAGTGGTATTCCTCGACGCGATTGAACGGCGTTGGGTTGAGGAACTCGGTGGCATGAACGTGTTCTTCGTCTTCGATGACGGATCGCTTCAAACGCCGCCGCTGACCGGAACGATTCTGCCGGGTATTACCCGTGCTTCTCTGATCACACTCGCATGCGACATGGGACTCACTGTGCGCGAAGAGCCCTATGGAATCGATCAGTGGGAGGCCGACGCCAAGAGCGGGCGGCTGCTGGAGGCATTCGCGTGCGGCACCGCCGCGGTGGTTACGCCGATCGGCAAAGTGAAGGGTCGTAGGCATGGCTTCACCGTCGGGAATGGGGGTATGGGCCCGGTGACTGCGCGGTTGAAGTCGGTACTGCTCGGCATCCAGAACGGGTGCGCGCCAGACCACCATGGTTGGCTGGACCGTCTGTTCTGAACAAGAACGGGTAAATCGCATCCCCCGCAAGGAGTCCCAAGAATGACGCACCCACCCGTTCAAAATCTTAACGAGGCGTTTCTTTCCCTACCACCGAGGATATTCATATGACACGATTTTCCACCTCACAGGGTTTCATGGGGCCCTTCTCCCATGACGGAAAGGCCAGCATCGCGCC
The DNA here is from genome assembly GCF_000282655.1 of Polaromonas sp. CF318. Taxonomy (GTDB): domain Bacteria; phylum Pseudomonadota; class Gammaproteobacteria; order Burkholderiales; family Burkholderiaceae_C; genus Polaromonas. Next base: position 41,993 of record NZ_AKIV01000143.1, on the reverse strand, counting down.
GTATCCACCATGGCACTATGCTGCCGACTTCGTCACAGTCGAATGCTGGGTGGATCCCGCCGCCGTCGAGGCGCTGCTGCCACCAGGGCTCAGTCTTCATCCCGATGAGCGAGGCCTTGTTACGGTCTCTTTTGTCGACTGGCAAGCCTGTACCGACACCGGTGGGGAATTGCTGGACCCCGTGAGAGCCCAGTATCGCGAGTGCATTGTGCTGGCGAGTGTGCAGTACGAAGGCAAGCTGATGCAGTACTGCCCATATATCGTGGTTGACCAGGACACCTCGCTGGCGCGGGGTTGGGCTCTGGGCTATCCGAAGAAAATCGGCTCCGTGTGGATCACCCGGTCCATGGGCGTTGCGTCGGTCGCGTCCCCGGCGCTCGAGCCTGGTGCGATCTTTGCGGGTACGGTCGCTGTGAAGGACAGGCGCATTGCGGAAGGCCATGTGAAGCTCACGGCCAGGGCCGACGCAACGGCAGTCACTTTCGGCAGCCGGCCCATAGTGGCCCTCCGGCACTTTCCGTCAATGTTTGAGGGCCACGCTGACCAGCCCGCAGTGTTCGAGCTCGTTCGGCTTCAGGCCGAGAACGCACAAGCCGGACCGGTCTGGGAGGGTGTTGCAAACCTCAACATCCTCGATTCGCCCACCGAGCTGCTGAGCGGCCTCCGGCCCATCCGATTAGGGCGAGGCTGGCGTTATTCGCTTGCAATGACGAATCGATTCAATCACCTGCTCCGCGATCTTCGCGAGCTAAATCAACAAGACAGTATCAAGGGGAAGTGATCATGGACGCCGTAAAACTGCAACGAACCTATCTTGACCTCACAACGCCGCACGTCGCTGATGCGTGCATGCGACTCGGTATTCCGGTCCGTAGCGCACCTATGGAAATGCGCCCCTTATGGACCGGAACGCACCTGGTCGGCCGTGTCTGCCCGGCACGCCACTACGGCAGCGTCGACGTGTTCCTTGAGGCCATCGAAAGCTCGGCGCCTGGGGACGTCATGGTCGTCGACAACGGTGGCCGGCGGGATGAAGCTTGCGTCGGGGACCTGGTGACTTTGGAGGTAAGCCTTGCCGGATTGAGTGGCATCGTGATATGGGGTTTGCATCGCGACACGACTGAACTGCGAACCATACGCCTGCCGGTGTTCAGCCTGGGCGCATTGCCTCCCGGCCCACAACGCCTGGATCCACAGGACGCTCTTGCGCTCTCATCCGCCACGTGTGGGGAGCACCTCGTCACCGCCGACGACTTCGTGCTGGGTGATGACGACGGCATCTTGTTCATCCCGCTGGCTCGCGCCGGTGAAGTTGCGGAACTGGCAGCCAGTATCCGGGACACGGAGCGCTACCAGGCGGCACGCATGCATCTCGGCACCACGTTCAGGCGACAGGCCCGGTTCGACGAATACATGGCAACCCGGCGTTCTGACGCAACTCACACGTTCCGGCAGCACCTGCGTGCTATCGGCGGGGCGATCGAAGAGTAGACCTCGGCAAGCGGATACGGCCTAGCCGTGTTCCGCGATGTAGCCACGCAGGCGCGGCACGTGGACCACCAGCAATCCCTTGTGGTCCCCGATGCGGACAATGCCGTCCTGCTTAAAGAGGCTGAGCGCCATATTCACCCGCTGCCGGGACAGCCCACAGATCAAGGCGATTTCATGCTGGGGAATCGACAGCTCATGCGCTTCTCCTTCCCTGTTTTCGGCAAGCATCAGTAGCGCTTTGGCGACCCGCATCTCGGGCCTCAGCAGACGAGATGCAGCCAACATCCCCACAAACTCGCCCATACGCGCGTTCATGAGCTCGCAAAGAAAATGGCTGAATTCGATGGACGACTGGCGCAGCGTTTCGAATGTCTGCACGGGGATCAGGCAAATTCGAGCAGGGGTGAGCGAGCGCAGGTCGTATTGCCGCAGTTCCTTCTTGAGCAAGGAGCCTTCACCTCCCCATTCTCCTTCCCGCAGGCAGTACAGGGTAGTTTCGGCGCCCTCCGGCGTGACCACGTACATTTGCAGGAAGCCGCGCATGACCCCATACCAATGCGTACTGGGTTCACCCGTGCGGGCGATATATTCACCAGCTACAGATGTCTTTTCAGTGGCGGTTCTCAGCGTCAATGAGCGCAGATCTGTCGATAGCGCGCAATACCAGGGCCACTTCTCCAGAAACTCCGGCAAGCTAGGGGTCGGCGTCTGCTCCGTTGTCAGCATGCTCATAAACCGGCACTTTCTTCTACGACGTTGATGTGGTGTCGAGTAGCGGTGCTTCACTCCTCTCAGGAGTATTGAATGTCGTCGAAATCTGACCTAAATGAAACAGTAGTTTCCATCACTCTGAGCCGCTCCAGCCGCCCTCAGGACAGTTCAGCAACAGAAGCGCCTTGAACCTGATTGCTTGCCAGCGCATCCGCAACGAACCCATTGATTTTCATTTCCTCGACAAAGGCACGAAGACACTCAGCTGCGGCCTCTCCCCGCCCTTTAGGGACTCCCATAGCCTGCTGAATTACCATGAAACGGCCCGGTAGCAACCGGAGTTCTCTGTGATTTTTTGCGTCGGCCTCGAGTTGCTGTTTTACGCCAGCCGCGACATCTGTTTTCTCCGCAATGAAGGTGTCCACTACGGCAGGTGAAGTAGGCGCCCTGACAATGCTGGCGCGCTTCAGTTCACGGGTCAGGTACAGATCGTATGCGCTGCCGAGCCCAACGGTCACGGTAACGCCTTCCCGGTCAACTTCGCCATTGTGAGTGAGGGGCGAGCTTTCACGGACAAGATAACAACCTTCGATCAAGACATACGGCGCAGTAAATGAAATGCCTGCACCTCGCAACGGGTCAATGGCGAAGAAGCCTATGTCGGCCTGATCATCTGTTACAGCCTGGACAGACTTCCCAGCGGAGTCAAAAACCAAGAACTCTACGGGAACCCCTAGTCGCTGTGCAAACGCTCTGGCCAGATCAACGGACACGCCCGTGGGCTCTCCACCATGTGGGTTCGCTTTGGCCAGAATGGGGTTTCCAACATTGATGGATGCTCGCAGAACATCCGTTGGGGTGAATGCTTTGATAACCGCAGAATCGATGGCCACAGGGGATCCTTCAAGGCTTGAGAATATTGCTGATCTTCTTGAGATTCCGTAGCGTGCTTGAGAGATGCTTGTGCATCAGCTGCGAGGCCTCTTCATTGCGCTCGCGCTCAAGCAGATCAAGAAGATGAAGGTGTTGTTCGCAGTGTTGTTTGTAGCGACTTCTGTCCTGCATGGATCTATAAGACAACAAGCGACGTACCCGGTTCACTCGTCGAATAGCGTCAATAAAAAACGGGTTGCCTGACCCCTCCACAAGCGATTCATGAAAACGAACCCCACGATCGTGAAGCTGGTCGGCGGTGTCAGTTTTAATGCCGCCTTCCAGCAGATGCTTCTCTGCAGCGCGACAGCGTGCAATGACATGTGCCGGCAAATGATAGTTCGGCTCCAACAAGGCAGCAGGCTCCAGGGCCAGACGAAGGCGATAGGATTGCAACAAGCTGTCGGCAGTTGTCAGCATCGACGAGAACTCCCAGCCATAGCCAGGCTTCTTCTCGATCCAGCCCTCATTAGCGATGCGGCCGAGTACAGCGGTCAACTGCGCTGGCGTTAGCCCGTAACGCTGTTTAATCTGCGCTTCAGAAAATTCATCCGGCAACTCGCCGCGAAGCCTGTCCTCTGCGATACGAAAGTAGGCGTCGGTCACTGCATCCGACTTCGCTTGCCCTGCCTCTTTAAGCAAACCGGGCGACTTCGATACCTCTTGAGCCAGGAAATAGCCGCGGTTGGGCTCACGCGTCAGCAAGCCTTTTTCCGCGAGGTAGGCCAAAGCATCGTTGACCGGCGAGCGGGATACCCTCAAGCGATCCGCCAGTAGCTGCGCTGGCAAATGACTGCCGACGGACATGCCGTCGGCCTGAATCAGGCCGAGGATCTGAGAGGTGATCGATTGGTCGGGTCGCATGAAGATGGATTTTCCATCAACCCGCCGAAACGGCTGCCGGTTGAGGTTTGTGCAGGCCAATCATGCGCTTGAGGGTTGAAGGGATGACGCCACCCGCGCGCAGCAACTCCACCTCAAGAGCGGTTTCGACGGCCGCCGTGGCATCGAAGTGTTCGCTTGTTCCGTTCGCTCTGAGCACGCTTATCGATACCGGGCCGCGCGGCTGAATCTCGTCCGGTTGGGCATCGATCTCAATTCGGTCTCCAATTTTGAGACCCAAGGTGAATGGAGTCGCACCGACGGGCATCTTGAGGGGCAATACGCCCATGCCGATCAGGTTGGAGCGGTGAATTCGCTCGAAACTGTTAGCCAGAACGGCGCGAATACCCAGAAGGCGCTGCCCCTTCGCCGCCCAATCCCTGGATGACCCCGTTCCATACCGCTCACCGGCAACCAGAACCACTGAGTCGCCCGCCTTGCGGTATCGCTCCGCGGCTTCCCAGAGCGGCATGACGTCTCCGCTGGGCACATGAAGTGTGTGCGCCACAGGCAATCCTGGAGTCAGCATGTTTTTCAGGGTTTTGCTGTGAAAAGCGCCACGAACCATGACCTCCCAGTTGCCGCGGCGGGAAGCAAATACGTTCAGGTCGTTTCGATCGTCACCTCTTTCGACCAGGAAATCTGCCACCAAGCTGTCGCGCGGAATGGCGCTGGCCGGTGAGATATGGTCTGTGGTGACATCATCGCCGACGATGAGCAGCGGATACGCCGTGTACCGTCCCAGCATGCTGCCCTCAGTGAGCGCAGCGAATGGCGGCCGGCGCAGTGCGGTTGACTTTGGCGCCCACGGGTAGAGCTTTGCATCGGGCGCCTCGAGCGCATTCCAAAGCGGATTGCTGGTGGCCAGGTCGAAGGAACGGCGGTAGTCCTGAGGATCTTGGGAAAGGCTTAACGCCGCGTCGATTTCCTCGGACGATGGCCATAGGTCTTTCAGGAATACCTTGGCCCCGTCGGCTTGGACCTGGACCGGATCGACGCGAAGATCCTTTTCGGCGTCGCCGGCCAATCCGAATGCGATCACCAAAGGAGGAGACATCAGGAACCCAAGATCGAGGTCTGGATGAACTCGGCCGGGGAAATTGCGGTTGCCGGACAGCACTGCAACAGGATGGATCGAGCCTTTGCCTAAGGCTTCCTGAATCACCAACGGCAAGGGGCCTGGATTTCCGATGCAGGTGGTGCAACCAAAGCCCACGATATTGAAGCCCACTGCAGCCAGGTCTTCGGTAAACCCTGCGCGCTCCAGGTATGCTGCCGCCGCGGGTGAACCGGGGGCCATGGACGTTTTTACCCACGAGGGCGCTTTAAGGCCGAACGCGCGCGCTTTACGAGCGACCAGGCCCGCGGCGATCAGCAATCTCGGATCGGAGGTATTGGTGCAGCTGGTAATTGCCGCAATCGCGATGGGATGGCGTGGCATCACCGCATCGCCGATCCTTGGGCGGAACTTCAGGGCCGCCAGTACTGACGCCGTTTCCCCGTATTTCAGCAGATCTTGCGGCCGCCGCGGCCCCGCAACATGCATGGCGACGGCATTGAGGTCGATATGAATTGTCTTTGTGTATCTGGGCTCGGCTGAAGGATCGAACCATAAACCCGTGGCCTCCATCAGAAGCCTGACCCGCTCGATGTGATTCGGGGAGCGGCCCGTTTCCCTCAGGTAGTCCAGCGTGCGGCCATCCACTGGGAAGTAACCAGTGGTGGCGCCATATTCCGGAGCCATATTGGCGACCACGGACCGCTCTCCGGCAGACAAGGTGCTGACTCCCGGTCCGTAAAACTCGACAAACTCACCTGAAACACCGATGGCCCGCAACCGTTGCGTTACGGTGAGCGCGAGGTCAGTAGCCAGCGCACCGGGCGGCAAGGTCCCAGTGAGCTTTACGCCAATGACATCCGGAATGCGCAGCATGGTTGGCATTCCAAACATGACCGTCTGCGCCTCAAGACCGCCCACACCCCAACCTAGAACGCCTATGCCATTGATCATGGGTGTATGGCTGTCGGTGCCAATCATCATGTCGGGAATCAACCAGTCCGCACCATCGCGGCTTTCGATTGTGGCCACAGTGGCGAGCTGCTCGAGGTTGATCGTGTGCATGATCCCTGTGCCTGGCGGATTGATGCGGACACCCTTCAATACCCTGGAAGCCCAGCGCAGGAATGTGTAACGCTCCGCGTTCCTGCGGATTTCGAATGCCATGTTGATTTCCGGCGCATCAGCGCGACCAAAGGCCTCAACGGCAAGGGAGTGGTCTATGGACACGTCGACCTGCAGGCTCGAGTTGAGGAGGGCCGGATCGACGCCAGCTTCGTCCAAGGTGTTGCGCATTGCAGCCAGGTCGACCAGTGCCGGAGTGCTTGTGGTGTCGTGCATCAGCACCCGGCTGGGCTGAAATGCAATCTCGGAATCGCTTGTACCGGTCTGGGCCCAAGCCAGCAGCGCATCGATCGCGGCGCGTTTTTCGGCACCTTTCATGTTCCGGGCCGCGTTTTCCAGCAACAAGCGCAACACGACGGGTAGCTTGAACAGCGTTTCCCTACCCAAGGACCGCAAATCGACCCCTTCGAAAGACTGCCCATTGACCCCGATCTGAAGGCTCGGGGTGGCGTAAGTGTTTTCCATAGCTTGCATTTTGCCTTTTAACTATACAAAATGCAATTAAGCAAAGACCTTGAAAACACCTTCTTTGCCCTCCCGGTCTCATCAACAGTCAAGGAATTGCATGTACGCCTATGTTGGCAGCCGCACCACACGCGAACGCAACGCGCGCGGTGAGGGCATCAGTATTTTCAAGGTCGATACCAAAAGTGGCTCCCTTGAGCTTGTCGACATTGTTCGCGGGCTGATCAACCCTTCTTTCCTCGCCTTGAGCGCGGATGGCGAGTTCTTGTACACCGTGCACGGCGACGATACGGAGGTCAGCGCATTCAAGGTGAATCGAAGTTCCGGCCTGCTCACCTTTGTCAATCGGCAAAGCACGCAGGGGAAAAACCCGGTTCACCTGGCCCTGGATCCCACAGGCCGATTTCTGATCGTCTCCAACCACATCGGCGCCAGCCTGGCGGTCCTGCCACTCAAGGTTGACGGCTCTATCGGTGAGATTGCCCAGTTGATGCCCGTCGAAGGTCCCATAGGCCCGCACCGCATTGAACAGAAACAAGCCAAACCGCATTTCAACCCCTTCGACCCGTCAGGTCGGTTTGTCGCGGTTCCTGACAAGGGCCTGGACCGCATCTTTGTCTATCGCTTCGAAAACGGAAAACTGGTACCCGCCGCACACCCGTTCGTACGGTCGCGAGAAGCGGCCGGGCCACGCCATATGTCGTTTCATCCGACTTTCCCGTGGGCCTATGTCGTCAACGAACTGGACTCTACCGTCACCGCATATCACTTCAACGCCGAGACGGGCGCCTTGAAGCCCTTTCAGATCCTCTCATCGTTGCCAGACGACTTCACCGGCGACAGCCGCGCGTCCGAGGTGGAAATCGATGCAACAGGCCGTTTCCTTTATGCCTCCAATCGCGGATTCGACAGCATTGCCGTATTCGCCATTGACCAACACACCGGGCGACTGGCTTTCGTCGAAGCGCAGCCGACCTTAGGCAGCACGCCTCGGTTCTTCACTTCAGCGCCCGATGGCCGCTTCATGTTTGCACTCAACGAAGACAGCGACTCCATCGTGACTTTTGCCGTCGATGCCGACAGCGGGCGTCTTTCTCCGGCGGGTACCGCCGTGGCATCGGCCAGCCCGGTCTGCATGGTCTTTTCCCGATAGCTATTCCCATACCCCGATTCCCCAACGAGCAGGCTTACCAAGTAAGCCGCTCTCCCCCCTCAGGAGTTCACATGCATTCAATTCAACGTCGCTCCATTCTCCTGGCCGCCGGTCTGACAACCTTGTCCAGTATCGTCATGGCCGAGGACTACCCAACACGGCCGATTACGATCGTGGTTCCCTTCTCAGCTGGTGGCGGTGTGGATACCATGGCGCGTCTGCTCGCTGAGAAACTGCGGGAAACCCTAAAGCAATCCGTCGTAGTGGACAACAAGGGTGGAGCCAGCGGCATGCTCGGCGCCGGCTTAGTCGTGAAGGCGGCACCAGACGGCTACACATTGCTGCTCGGGTCCGCCGGCGAAACGGCCATCAATCCGCTGGTCTACAAAGAGAAGATGCAATATGCACCGGAAAAGGACTTGGCACCCATCACCCTGGTCACTCGCGTGCCTAACGTATTGGTGGCCAATCCGAACTTCCCGGCGAAGAACATCGCGGAACTCGTGGCTTACGCCAAGAAGAATCCCGGGAAAGTCACTTACGCTACCAGCGGCGTGGGTAACCCACAGCACCTCAATGGCGAGCTCCTGCAATCTCTCACGGGCATCCAGATGGCTCATGTGCCCTATAGGGGCGCATCCAACCAGCTGCTTGATGTCGCAGCGGGCAATGTCGACATCACTTTCGTGAGCCTGGCCGGCGCCACGCCGTTCATCAAAAGCAATCGTGTCAAGGCAATTGCGGTCACGTCTGCAAAGCGTGCAAGTTTTGCCCCTGACATTCCCGCAATCTCGGAGTTTGCACCCGCTGCGACCTACAGCCTGGAAAACTGGTTCGGCCTATTCGCGCCCGCCAAGACGCCGGCGGACGTGCAGGCAAAGCTCAATGCAGCGGTGACCGCTGCATTGAAGGACCCACAGCTCGTCAGTCGGTTGCGCGAACAAGGCGGCGAACCTACGCCACTGAGCCAGGCTCAGTTCCGGGATTTCATCAAGAAAGAATCCGCGCAGTATGGTCGTATCGTAGACAGCGCAAAGATTGTTGCGGAATGAAGACAGGTCGCTGAGACCTTCAATTCGCCACCTATCCTGGCTTGGGTGCTTCTACCTCCATGTCCCCGCTCAGCAACTCCAGTAGAGTGCCTCTGCATTACGGTTCAGCGCATCGAAGCCGGTCGCTCCCGCTATTGCCCTGCAAGCGCCCATCCACAGCCGGTCATCGACCTGCCTGAAATCCTCGACAACATCGAGCGCTGCCTGGCTCGATCTGGCGGTACCCAGCGTATGAGGCCAGTTTGATCCCCAAAGCAAGCGGTCTGGCCGTTCAATCATCAGCGATCTGATAAATGGCACGAGATCCTCGTACGGCGGTCCGGCAAGTGATGACAGATAGGGTGCCGACAGTTTCACATAGAGATTTCCGGACCGCAGTAGCTCAAGCAGGTTTTTCCAAGAGGCCGAGGTCACCGTTTCACCCACGACTGGCAATCCAATATGGTCCAGCACATAGTTACGTTTCGAGCTGACGATGTAGTCAGCGAGACCGCTCAGCGTTAGCGTTGAGACATGTAGTTGGAGGTGCCAATGCCACGGCAGCAAACTGGTTGCTCCAGCCAACTTTGCAATGGCTACTGCGGGGTCCTCGACGCGATCCACGACGAGATTCACGCGTGCGCCGCGGACACCCGCCGCGTCCAACCGCCGAATTTCGCTCAATGGCGCGCCTTCGGACAGCACGGCTACACCACGGGCCCGACCTTGAAGCGTCTTTAGAGCCTCTTCGAGGCAGGCGTTATTGGCGCCATAAACGCTCGGTTGAATGATCACGGCTGTACCGATGCCCAGATCGCCCATGCGCGCTGCGAGCTGAGCAGCAGTCGCCTCACCTGGCGTGAAGCGCCGCGGCGTCACATACGGGAAACGCCGGGGATCAAAAACGTGGACGTGGGTATCGCAGAGCAACGGCTCGATTGTCATTGCGTCTGAATATTCGCCGCCTTGACCGTTTGCTGCCATTTTTTCAGATCTTCCTGAATGAATTTCTGGAACTCTGCCGAGGAATCGCCAACCGGCGTCGCACCCAGTTCCTGAAGCTTTTGCACAACCTCAGGCGCCTTCAATGCTTTCGCGACCTGGGCATGGATGGTTTTCAGGAGCTCAGGCGGCACCTTCCCCGGCGCGACCACGCCGACCCAGTGCGTCATCGAGAACTTCTGGATGCCGGACTCTTCGAAGGTTGGTACGTCGGGTATTTTGGCAGCACGTTTGGATTGGCCGATTGCTATTGCCTTGATACGTCCCGAGGCCAGAGGACCGGTCGTGCTGGTAATGCTGTCGATCAACAGGTCAATCTCGCCGGCCATAAGCGCCTTGATGGACTCGCCGCCGCCTTTGTAGGGGACGTGCAGGAATTTGGTCCCGGTCAAGGTTCCGAGCAGCTCGGTCGTCAGGTGTGGTGTGCTGCCTATGCCGCCGGAGCCATAAGTTAGTTTTCCGGGATTCTGGCGGGCAAAATCCATGAGCTCGTGCGCATTCTTGAACCGCGAAGTGGCAGGAACCATCATGACCATCGGCGATTCCGCGACCTTGGCGACTGCGGCGAGATCTGTTGCGGTGTCGTAAGGCATCTTGGCCTGCAACGCGGGAGCCATCGTGAAAGGGCCGCTGATAAACCCCAATGTGTACCCGTCAGGAGCGGCCTTCGCCACCGCGTCAGTGCCGATCACGCCGCCTGCGCCGGCTTTGTTGTCGACCACATAGGACTGGCCGGTTTCCGCAGTCAAGCGCTGGGCCAGAACTCGGGCCATCACGTCATTGGGTCCCCCCGCGGCAAATGGGACCACCAGGCGAACGGGTTTGGTCGGATACGCGCCGGTTTGCGCGAATGCCATCGGACCAGCGGTCGCGAGAAGTGCAAAGGCCAAGGCGGCCCTGCGTGTCGGTAGAGGCTGTTTGAACACTTTTATCCTTTCATGTCTCGTACGGCAGAGCACCTCCGCCCGTGCAGTGGCCACTGCACCATGTTGTTGATCACGCGCCCGCAAAGACCCAGCTGGCTTCCTGCGGGAAAGCGACCCAGTATTCGTTTCCAGGTTGGCGGGCCTCCGTTCCGAAGGCACGGAACCGAAGTTCGCCACACATGAAGAGATATTCCCAGCGGTCGCCCAGGAACATAGACGTCACCAGTTTCGCGGCCAGGCTGTTGTCGGTGGGCTGATTCGCCACGCTGACCTTTTCCAGGCGGATGACCATTTCCGCCGTATCGCCTGTTGTGAGTTCGTCGATGGCCTTGCCGGCAATCTTCCACCCATCACCTGCCAGGGTAACGTGCTCGCCGTTCACGGCTTCCACACGCCCCTTGAGGCGGTTGTTGCTGCCCATGAATTCCGCCGTATACAGCGATTTGGGTGAGCCATACAACTCCTGAGGAGAGCCCTCCTGCTCGATTCGACCGTTGCGCAGCAGCAAGATCCGGTCCGACATGGCCATGGCTTCAGTCTGGTCATGCGTCACGCACAACGCCGACAGATTCATGCTCACGATCAGTTCGCGCAGCCAGGCGCGGGCCTCTTCCCGCAGTTTGGCGTCCAGATTAGACAAAGGCTCGTCGAGCAGAATGACAGGCGGGTTGTAAACCAGCGCGCGCGCGATGGCCACGCGCTGCTGCTGGCCGCCGGATAACTGGAAAGGGTAGCGCTTGCCTAGGTGCCCAAGGCCGAGGTTGTCAAGCGCGGTCTGCACCCGTTGGGCAGTTTCCGCCTTGGGTATGTTGCGCAGCATCAGACCGTAGCCAACGTTCTGTTCTACCGTGCGATGGGGCCACAGTGCATAGGATTGGAACACCAGGCCTAGCGAGCGTTGTTCAGCCGGGAGGTTGATGTTTTTTGCTGAATCGAACAATGCCTTGCCATCCAGCAGGATGCTCCCGGCGCGTGGCTGTTCAAAGCCGGCAACGGCGCGCAGCAGCGTGGTCTTACCGCTGCCCGAGGCTCCCAGCAAGGAGACAACCTCGCCTGCCTTGAGGTGGAAAGAGACACCCGTGAGAACCTCAACAGTTCCGTAGCTAAGATTGATATTGGTGACAGAGAGCTTAGTCATGGAGCTTGATCCCGAAACGCAGCGCAAGAGCAAGACCAACGCTGACCATTAATATATTGATGACTGAAAGAGCGGCGACCAGATTGGTCGCGCCGCTGGCCCACATGGAAACCAGAAGGGCGCCAATAACCTCTGAGCCTGGCGAGAGAAGGTAAACACCCGTCGAGTACTCCCGCTCAAAGATCAGGAAGATCAGCAGCCAGCTGGACAGCAAGCCGAAGCGCACCAACGGCAGGGTAATGTGGCGGTTGGTTTGAGTGCGCGTAGCGCCAGCCACGCGGGCGGCCTCCTCCAGATCCGGCCCCACTTGCATGAGCGCACCCTGAACCACTCGCATGCCGTATGCAAGCCAGATCACCGAGTAGGCAATCCAGATACTGATCATCGAGCCGCGCAGTTCTTTCAAGCCGGGGATGAACAGGAAAACCCAGAGAAAGGCCAGACCGGCCAGCAAGCCCGGTATGGCGCGCGGGACCAGCACCAGGTAGTCCATCAGGCGCGTGCCAACGTCGCTGCGACGGTGGGCCGTGAAAGCGATGGCCGTGTACCAGGCCACGGCCGCCGCACCGCCTACGATCCCTATGCCCAGGGTATTGACAATAGCGCGTACCAGGTTGTCCTGCTCAAACACTTCCCGGTAGTTGTCCAGGGTCATCGCATCCATCAGCGAAACACCTTCGCCCCAGCTGGTAACAAATGACCGCAGTGCAATGCCGGAGACCGGCACAAACACGGTCACGAACAGCCAGGACATCACAATGGCGATGGCCAGCCATTTCCAGCGGCCAAGACGAAGGACCTGAGTCCTGCCACCCTTGCCTTTGAGCGTCACATATTTGTTGGCGCTTTTGAGCAGGTGGCGCTGCATGATGACCAGCGGAAAGGTGACCGCGACGATAACCATCGCCACCACTGCCATCAGATGGTAAGAGGGGATGCCGAGCTTGTTGGCCAGTTTGTACATATAGGTGGTCAACACCAGGTAACCGCCAGGATCGCCAAGCACGAGCGGCAATCCGAACACCTCGAATCCCAGGAACAGCATCAGCACTGCCGCAAACAACATCGACGGCATGATCATGGGAATGCTGACATCGCGCGCTACACGAAATGGTGAGGCCCCCGAAATTCGGGCTGCTTCTTCGACGTCGCTACCCACATTGCGCAAGGCGGCAGAGGCATACAGATAGACGTGCGGCACATGCGTCAACCCGGCAATCACCGCAATCCCCGTCAAAGAGTAGACATTCCAGGGCTCTTCGCCAAACATGCTGCGCCACCAGAGGGTGTAAAACCCGGTAGGGCCCGTGGCAACCACGTAGCCCAGAGCCAGCACGACAGCGGAAATGAAGATGGGCGTGAGCAGCATCGGTTCAATCCATCGACGCCATGGCATGTCAGTTCTCACCATCAGAAAAGCCAGAATGGCTCCGAGCGGTATTGACACCACCACCATTCCACCTGCGATGACCAGTGAGTTCTTCAGGGCAACATAGAAATCGTCGTCAGAGAAGACGAACTTGTACGCATCCAGAGAAAACTGATGCTTGAGGAAGAAAGGCGCGTTCAGCAGGCTTTGGTAGCCGATCATCACCAGCGGCAGCAGAACTGCCACCACGGTGATGAGGACGACAACCCAACGCGGGACTTGCGACAAAATTGGCCACCGCAGGCCCAAGGCTCCTGCTGATGGCGATGAAACTGACACGGTCATTGAAGCTCCTAGGCGGCGAACAACGGGTTCATTTTTTGACGTTTTGCTGCCATTGCTTGAGGAATTCGACCCGTTTGGTCTGATCCAGATAGGTCAGTAGGTTGTCGTCGATAGCGATTGGTTTGAGGTTGCTGCCCAGTTGCTTGGTCAGTGCTGCCATGGTGGTTTCACCTTCTACATCGGAGCGGATCGAATACAGCTCCGATGCTGTCGAAAGCGTCGTTTGGCCCTTCTTGGACAGCAGATAGTCGAGCCACAGCTTGGCTGCGTTCGGATTCTTTGCGGTCTTCGAAATGAACGCCACACGGCTGAAGACCAGCGTGTAATCTTTCAAATAGGCGTAGCCAATGCTCGCGTCCTTCTTGGCGCGCGCATGCGCATAAGAAAGAAACATGTTGTAGCCAATGATGTTCTCGCCAGAGGAGATGCGCTCCATCATGGTGCCGCTGGAGGATTGCAGCTTCACGCCGCTGCCGGCCATCGTCTTAATGACTTCCCAGGTGTTTGGCGAAAGCTTGACGTCGTTTGAAAGGAACAGAAATCCGGAACCGGACTTCTCGATGTCGAAGCTGGTGACCTTGCCCTGAAAGCGGGTTGGATCGCTCTTGAGGAGCTTCATGAAATCGGCTCGAGTGGCCGGCACTTCGGCTTCTTTCAGCAGGCGCTTGTTGTAGACGATACCGACTGGCTCGAAAGTCGTTCCATAGGCTGTGTTCTTGTAGACAGCCCACTTTGGCAAATTCTTCGCTTCCGGGCTCTCATAGGGCGCAGAGTAGTTTTCGTTCACCAGCTTCAACTGCTGATCCATCGCCGAGCTCCACACCACGTCAGCGCTACCAGCGCCGGCGGCCGTTTCGCTGATAAAGCGATTGAAAAGCTCTGTGGTGTTCATGTCGCTGTATTCGACCTTGACGCCGGGGTACATGGCTTCAAACTCTCGCACCAGCGGACGACCCGCGGCTGCGTCGGTTGGCGTGTAAATCAGGACCTTGCCTTCTTTCTTTGCACCGTCGATGACAGCTTGATATGACGCCGGATAGCCAGCAGGTACTTGCGCGTGCGCCAGCATGGTGAAGCCGGAAGCCGCCAGAACGAGAAGTGATTGCTTAAAAACGTGTTTCATGTTGTCTCCAGTTAAGAATTAATACAAATTGGTAGAAATCGACAATGACGCGCTACGGTCATAGGCCGAATTCCAGGAATGCGGCGATTAAAAGGGCCGAATCGGAACTTCTTGCGATCAACATCGACTCAATCTGCTCGGATTTTTTGGTCCTTCACTAGCTTCCCCCATCGGAAGGATTCGGCCGCCACAAATGCTTGAAACAGTTCCGGGCTGCCTGTCCCAATCTCGTTGCCTTGGGCTACAACTTTGTCGCGCAAGTCGGGCTCTTTCAAGGCCCGGTTGATTGCGGCATTCAGTTTGGCAACGACGGCCGGCGACGTGCCCTTCGGTGCCACGATGCCGAACCAGTTGGAAATTTCCACGCCCTTGAACCCGATTTCTGCAAAAGTTGGCACATCGGGCAACAAGGGTGACCGCTTTGAGCTGGCAATGGCCAGAGCGCGCGTCTTTGGAGGCGTGGCCTTCAACTGCGGCATTGAAGCCGTAATCCACTCAAACATAAAGTTCACATTCCCGGCAATCAGGTCATTGACTGCAGGCGCACCGCCGGAATAGGGAATGTGTGTCGCGAAGATTCCGGTCGTGCTCTTGAACATCTCTCCTGCCAGATGATGAGCTCCGCCCGAGCCAGCCGAGGCATAGCTCAGCTTGCCTGGCCTGGCTTTAGCATCAGCGATCAGGTCTTTGGCACTCTTGTAGGGCGCATCGGCTTTGACCATTAGGAGTAAAGGACCGCGCTCAATCAAAGCCACGGGGATAAGGTCCTTCTGAGGATCAAAGCCCATCTTGGGATCCAGGTGCTTGTTGATCGCGAGCGGAGCAAAGTTGCCCAGACCGATGGTGTAGCCATCCGGGGCCGCTTTGACGATCAACTCCGTGCCCGTATTTCCGCCTTTGCCGGGTTTGTTTTCGACGTTAACCGGCTTTCCGAAGTAACCGGCCAGCTTCTGTGCAACCTGTCTCGCCCTGATATCCGAGCTTCCCCCTGACGCATAGGGCACGATCAGGGTGATCGACTTACTAGGGTAATTGGCGTCGACATCCTGCGCATGCGCGGTCGCACCACCTAGCGCAACCACAATCAACACGCACCCGTGAATTGCTACGTCGCGAAAGGAGCTTCTCGTTCCAGAGCTATTCGTTCGCATTTTGTCTCCTTAGGGTTTGTTCTCACTTAAAGCTCCTGTTTTTATATTTGTACTAAATCATAACTTGATACAATACAGGCAAGAATAATGATTAACCCTGAGACAACGCAATGAACAGCCGGATCGCTCTGATTCACGCCACGCCATTGGCAATAGCCCCCATCGAGGAGGCCTTCAAACGCCTTTGGCCAACAGCAACCACGATGAATTTGCTTGACGGCAGCCTGTCCGCCGACCTGGCGCAGGGTGCGGTCTCCACCGAAGCGTTCACGGCTCGTTTCCTGGCGCTGAGCCGCTATGCCGCGTCAACGGGAGCCGAGGCCGTCTTATTTACATGCTCGGCCTTTGGTTCAGCACTGGACGAAGCCAAGAAAACCATGTCTTTACCCAGTCTCAAACCCAATGAGGCGATGTTCGCGGAGGCGCTCGCTCACGCCCGCGGCAAGCGTGGCCGGATTGGATTACTTACGACCTTCTTGCCGGCGACCCAGGCGCTTGAGAGTGAGCTTCGCGACGATGCCGGCGCTGCCGGCATGGAAGTGGAGGTCATCAAGAAATGCGTGCCGGAGGCTCTCGACGCGCTCAACCGAGGCGATGCCGATACCCACGACAGGCTGCTCAAACAGGCGGCTCTTGAAATGGGCGAAATGGACGTGCTGATGCTCGGCCAATTTTCCATGGCCAGGGCATCAACCCTTCTAAGGGAATGCCTCAGCTACCCCGTGCTGACCAGTCCGGACAGTGCCGTGTCCAAGCTCAAGTCTTCCATCGAATCTCACCCCCGACACAACCGCTCCAATCCAATCTAACTGAAAGGTGTTTTTATGAAAATTGTTGTTCTGCCTTGCGATGGCATCGGCCCTGAAATTGTTGCAGCCTCCATGGAGGTGCTGCAAGCTGCCAACACCAAATTCAAACTCGATCTGTCGTTTGACTATGAAATCGTCGGCTTCGAAAGCCTGGAAAAATTCGGCACCACGCTCCGCCAAGAAGTGCTTGAACGCGCCAAGACCTACGACGGCGTGATTTTGGGCACCCAGTCACATGCAGACTATCCGACACCGGAAAAGGGCGGCCGCAACGTCTCCGCCGGCTTTCGTATCGGCTTGGACCTCTATGCAAACGTTCGCCCCGCACGTACCCGCCCATTCCTGCAGTCAAATATGCGTGAAGGCAAGTCCATGGACCTCGTCATCATGCGCGAAGCTACCGAAGGCTTCTATCCAGACCGGAACATGACAAAAGGCTGGGGCGAAGTGATGCCAAGCCCGGACATGGCACTGTCAACACGCAAAATCACCCGCCATTGCAGCGAGCGCATTGCCCGCCGTGCATTCGAGCTGGCCATGACCCGCCGCAAGAAAGTCACGGCAATCCACAAGGCCAACAGTTTTCACATGACGGACGGTCTCTTCCTGGAAGCCGTGAACCACGTAGCCAAGGAGTTCCCGGAAGTCAAGCTGGATGACCTGCTGGTTGACGCTTCCACAGCGCACCTGGTTCGCAATCCTGAGTCCTTTGACGTGCTGGTTGCGACCAACTTTTATGGCGACATCCTTTCCGACCTGGCCAGCGAACTGTCCGGCAGTCTCGGCCTGGCAGGCTCAATCATGGCCAGCGACACCTTGTGTTGCGCCCAAGCCCAGCACGGCTCGGCACCGACCATCGCCGGCAAGGACATCGCCAACCCAACGTCCATGATCCTGTCGGTAGCAATGCTGATACGCTGGATGGGTGACAACAAGAAGATCAAGGCTCTTCAGAACGCCGGCGACGCAATGCAGGCCGCCGTCGACAAGGTATTGGAGGATCCAGCTCTTCGCACCTCGGATCTGGGCGGAACCACCGGCTGCAAGGCTTTTGGTCAGGCCGTTGCCAAGGTGGTCGCTGCAGGTTAATCAATGAGCGCAACTCAACCCTCACGCGCCGTGAAACTCGGCTGTATCGCAGACGACTTCACCGGTGCAACCGATCTGGCCAACAACCTGGTCAGGTCGGGAATGCGGGTGATACAGACCATCGGTGTACCGCAAGGAGGCATCGGAGAGGCCGACGCGGTTGTTGTCGCATTGAAGTCCAGGACCATTCCCGCAGGTGAAGCGGTCACGCAATCCCTCGACGCTCTGGCCTGGCTGAAGAAGCAAGGCGCCTCCCAGTTCTATTTCAAGATCTGCTCCACCTTCGACTCGACATCTGACGGGAACATCGGCCCCGTCGCCGAGGCATTGATGACAGCCTTGAGCACCGATTTCTGCTGCGTGACTCCCGCGTTTCCGGAAAATCACCGTACGGTATTCAAAGGTCACCTCTTCGTCGGTGACCAGTTGCTCAGCGATTCGGGAATGCGTAATCACCCGCTGACGCCCATGACCAACTCCAACCTGGTCCAGGTGATGCAGGCGCAATCCGATGGCAAGGTCGCGTTGATCGAACACGCCACTGTTAACGCCGGCGGCGCTGCGATTCAAGACAAGATTGCTCATCTTCGCAGTCAGGGCTTCCGGTTTGCGATCGTTGATGCGATTGATAACGAGGATTTGCTCAGCTTGGGACGGGCCATCTCCATGATGCCGCTGGTCGTGGCGGGCTCCGGGGTCGCGATTGGATTGCCGCAGAACCACGGGCTTACCCCTTCGACGAAGGCCGCGCAATTGCCGCCGGCCGCGGGTCTTCAAGCGATCGTCTCCGGCAGCTGTTCCATCGCCACCAACCGGCAAGTGGCGGAGTTCATCCGGGCTGGCCTTCCGGCGCTGGCTATTGACCCCCTGCGGATTGCCGCGGGTAACAATGTTATTCAAGAGGCGCTTGACTGGGCATCAAAGCAACTCGGCACGCAACCAATCCTTATTTACTCGTCTGCAGACCCCGTCTCCGTCAAAGAGGTGCAAGGCCAACTCGGCGTCAACGACGCCGGCGCCATGGTCGAGCACGCGCTTGCTGCGATCGCCAAGGGATTGGTGGAATTAGGCGTGCGTCAGCTTCTGGTAGCCGGCGGTGAGACTTCGGGCGCGTGCGTACAGGCTCTCGGTATCGCCCAAATGCGCATCGGTCAGCAGATTGATCCAGGTGTGCCCTGGTGCTACGCCGGCGCCAGCGCCTGCGGCGCCGACATTCACATCGCGCTGAAATCCGGAAACTTCGGTACTCCCGACTTTTTCACGAAGGCATATAGACTCCTTTCATGAACGAAAACCTTGCCCGTAAGGAAATTTGCCGCATTGGTAAAAGCCTGTTTGATCGTGGTTATGTCCATGCAACTGCCGGCAACATCAGCGTGCGGCTTGAGGATGGATTCCTGATCACTCCGACTGATGCCTGCCTGGGATTTCTGGAACCGGACAGTATTGCCAAGATCGGCAACAACGGTCAGCAAGTCAGCGGTGATCGAGCCAGCAAGACCTTGGCACTACATTCGAAAATTTACTCAGCGGTAGTCTCGTCAGCCCCCGAAACTCGCTGCGTCATTCATACCCACAGCACTCATTGCGTTGCGCTGACGTTAACGGACCCTGTAGGTGAGCTGCTGCCAGCCATTACCCCCTACTTCGTCATGAAAGTGGGACATGTTCCCGTCATCCCTTATCACCGTCCTGGCGATCCCGCGGCCGCAACGCTGGTTGCCGAGACCATCAAACGCTACGAGACCGCAGGCACGCCCATTCGCTCCGTGATGCTTTCGCGATTGGGGCCGAATGTCTGGCATGAGACACCCGCTCAGGCCATGGCAGTTCTGGAGGAGCTCGAGGAGACCGCGCGCTTGTGGGCGATCTCTTCCCACAAACCCGCGCCCCTGAGTGAGGCCGCAATTGCGGAACTGCGCAAAACCTTTAACGCTTCCTGGTAGGCACATGAGAAAGCTCGGCGAATCGTTTCAACTCTCAACCCTCATTCCCGAGCCCTCAGATATACCTGGACAGGCTGCGGTGAGCTTTCCGCTGAATCAGCTGGAGTACTTGATCGGCGGTGATATTCGAGCCTGGAAAGGCCCTTCAAAGCCAGTCCACTCTCCGGTACTGATTGCTGGCGCCCCTGAGAACCAAGCTCGAATACTGGGCAGCTTCCCCTTACTCGACCGCCACACTGCGCTGGAGGCCTTGGCCGCTGCCGTGACGGCATACGACAACGGCCGGGGAGTCTGGCCCAGCATGTCCGTTGCGAAGCGGATCGAGCATATGGAGCTCTTCACCCGCATGATGATCGACCGGCGGGCACAAATTGTTGCCCTCATCCAATGGGAGGTCGCCAAGAACCTTCCGGATGCGGAAAAGGAGTTTGACAGGACCATCGAGTACATAGAGGCGACAGTAGGCGCACTCAAAGACCTTGACAACGCCAACTCCCGGTTTACCACGGTCGATGGCACCATCGCACAGATCCGGCGCTCTCCGCTCGGAGTCGTTCTCTGCATGGGCCCCTATAACTATCCGTTGAACGAGACACTCACCACGCTCATTCCAGCGCTGATCATGGGAAATACCATTCTGCTGAAACCGCCAAAGCTCGGTGTCTTGATCTATGGCCAGCTTCTGGAGGCCTTTCAGAAAGCTTTCCCGCCAGGCGTGGTCAACACGGTCTATGGGCAGGGTGAGGAAGTGGTGCCGCCACTGATGGAAAGCGGCAGGGTCAGCGTGCTGGCGCTGATAGGTTCGAGCAAGGTCGCCGACAAGCTGAAGAAGCTTCACCCCAAGTCAAACCGCCTGCGAGCCATTCTGGGCCTCGACGCCAAGAATCCGGGAATCATCCTTCCCGACGCCGACCTCAATCTGGCGGTCAAGGAGTGCCTGCTGGGTACGCTCTCCTTTAACGGGCAACGCTGCACGGCACTCAAGATTTTGCTGGTTCACAGGAGTATTGCGGAGCAGTTCGTCGAGAAACTCTCGGTCGCTGTTAACGGCATGAGTATTGGCATGCCGTGGGAAGCAGGCGTGCAGATCACGCCAGTAGCCGAGGCCGGCCGCGTCGCTTACTTGGCCGAATGTATTGCGGACGCCAAGGCCAAAGGGGGTGCCGTGACGAATGCGCATGGAGGAGAGTTTCTGGGAACCTTGTTCAGACCTGCTGTGGTCTATCCGGTCTCGCCAGACATGAAGCTCTACCAGGAAGAGCAGTTTGGACCAATCATTCCCGTAGTGCCTTTCGACAACGTCAGCGAAGCGCTGGAGTATGTGAGTGAGTCGAAGTACGGCCAGCAGGTCAGCGTGTTCGGAAGTGACCCTGCCCAGATAGGCTCGGTTGCCGACCAGCTGGTTAACCAGGTGTGCCGCGTGAACATCAATGCCCAGTGTCAACGGGGACCGGACATCTTTCCATTCACCGGCCGAAAAGACTCTGGGGAAGGAACGTTATCTGTGGCCGACGCGCTACGAGCCTTTTCTATCCGAACCATGATCGCCGCGAAGGAAACCGCGGCAAGCAAGGAGTTGTTGCATGCCATCGTCTCGGGTGGTCACTCGAACTTCATCCATACGGGGTTTGTTTTTTGAGCACACGCCCGCTGTTCCGATAGCAGTGGTCAAAGTAAAATGAACCCTTACTAGCCTTCAGTCCTGAAGAGAAGTTGCCATCATGAAGCCCACCGCATTACCGTCCAACGTCAGTCCGCTCGCGCCCGCGCTTGCCGGAAAAATCGTGGAGATGATCCGGCGGGACTGGTTACCGGAAGGCCACCGCTTAACCGAACAGGTTTTGTGTGACGAGCTAGGTGTTTCGCGCTCACCCGTTCGAAAAGCCTTGCAATATCTGGCCGCTACCGGCGTTGTCCGATCCGAGCCAAATAAGGGCTTCCAGGTTGCGAAGTCCTCCAAAGACCTGGGCTCCATGGTGCTGCCCGAAGCCGCTGATTCCGACGAAGCTGTGTACATGCAGATCGCTGACGATCGCGTCGCCGAGAAGCTCGGTACCGACATCGCCGAGACTGATTTAATGCAGCGCTATGGAAGCACCCGAACCCAGATCCAGCGTGTTCTTAATCGCATGTCGCGTGAGGGTGTGGTCGAACGCAAAGCCGGACGGGGATGGGTTTTTCTTCCTCTGATGAGCACTGCTGAGTCTTACAGAGAAAGCTACCGCTTTCGCATGATCATTGAGCCCGCCGCCATCATTGAGCCCGGTTATGAGGTGGACCTTGTCGAGTTAGACAAATGCTATAGGGAGCAGGTTGAACTACTGTCAGGTGGTATTGAAAAGTGGACACGCTCAGAGCTCTTCCGGCCGGGCGTGCACTTACACGAAACAATCATTGCGGGCTCAGGTAACCGTCTGCTGCTGGATGCGTTGCGCAAAGTCAATCAGTTGCGGCGGTTGATGGAATACCGGTCCAAGCTCGATCGATCGCATATGCGCCTTCAATGCGAAGAACACCTGGTCTTGATCGATCTGCTGAGGCGCAATGAACGAGTGGAAGCATCACACTTTCTTCGCGAGCATTTGAATGGCGCCAAGACCCGAAAGGCCGGACCGGACTCCAAAGCAGGCGCCAAACTCAAACGCGCCTAGGTCCCTACGCCAAGACTCACGCGCGCGCAACATCAAACGCCAGCGGCAACCGCACCTGCGCGACCAGGCCCTGCGGCGCGCGCCTCAACTGCACGTCGCCGCCGTGGGCCCGCGCGATGGAGCGGCACACGGCCAGGCCCAGGCCGCTGCCGGTCTTGCTGGAGGCGCGCGCCTCGGGCGTGCGGTAGAAGGGTTCAAACACACGTTCGAGTTCCGCGTCGGACAGGCCGGGACCGTGGTCGCTGATTTCGACCACGGCGTCCTGCCGCTCGGTGAACAGTCGCACCTCGGCCTGCTCGCCGTACTTCACGGCGTTCTCGACCAGGTTGGCCAGCAACCGGCGTATGCCGATGGCGTCGATTTCCACCGCGGCCTGTTCGCTGTGTTGCAGCACGGCTTTTTTGCCGACGAAGGCGGCGTCCTCGACCACGTCCTCGACCAGGCTGGAGAGCTCGAGCTTTTCGCGCACGCCGGGCTCGGACGCGTCGCGGATAAAGGCCAGTACCGAGCTGATCATCTGCTCCATCTCGTCGAGGTCGGCCTCCATGCCCTGACGCACGCCGTCGGGCACGTCCTCGATGCGAAAGCGCATGCGGGTCAGCGGCGTGCGCAGGTCGTGGCTGATCGCGCCAATCATGGCCGTGCGGTCGGCCACAAAGCTGCGCAGCCGGCTTTGCATGCGGTTAAAGGCGTGCGCCGCGCGGCCGACTTCGGCCGGGCCGCCGAGCGCGAGCACAGGCGCCGAAGGGTCGCGGCCCAGGCGTTCGGCGGCGCTGGCAAAACCCGAGATGGGCCGCACCAGTCGGCGCGAGAACCACCAGCCCGCGGGCGCCACCACCGCGGCCGCCACCAGGAACCACAACAGCACACGGCGCTGCCAGGCGTTCGGGAAAGGCTCGGGAACCGGCTGCACCACCGCCCAGCCGTCGACGCTGCGCATCGCGGCCATGAAGTCGCCCTCCACAAAGGGCGCGGGCGCCAGGCCGAACAATCCGCGCGCGGGCGCTGCTTCACCGGCCGGGCTGGCGGTTGCGGGCGGCGCGGGCAGGCGCGGCGCCGTTGCGCTGCCCGCCTGGGCCGGTGAGCCTGCAACAGGAAGCTCGGCCGCCGGTTCGGGAGGGCGTGCCGCGGAAGGTGCCGAGGAGGCCGTTCCAGGGTTTGTGCGGGCGGCCGGTGCGGGTATAGGCACGGCCTGCTGCAGGGGCGGCTGGGCTGCGCGCTGATTGGAAGGACTCACCGCACCGCCGGGTGCGGGAGGCGCGCCGGCAGAAGATGGCGCACCGCCGGCTGGCGGTGATGTGGGCGATGTGGACGCCGCAGGAGCACCGCCCTGCCCTTGCGGCCCTGGCGCCGCTGCGCCTTGTGCCTGGCCTTGCGCGGGTGATTCAACCGGGCCCGCGCCGGGTGGCGGGGCCGTGCCCGCAGTGGGCGCGCCAGGTGCCGAAGGGCTGGACGTCGAAGGCGTTCTTGATGACGGATCGCTGCCCGACGATGGCGGCAAGGCCGTGCCCTGGCCAGGGGCGGGCGACCCGCCCGGCCAGCCGAAACCACCACCGGGCATGCCGCCCGGTCCCCCCGGGCCCGCCCCGCCGGGAGGCCCGCCCGGCCTGCCGGCCTGCACGCGCAGGAATTCGGCGCGCATCAAACCTGGCTGCGCGCTGTACCCATTTGCCAGCGCATGGCGGCTGCCCGGGTAGGCCGGCAGGGGCGCCGCGCCGGTTTTTTCTTCGCGCGGCATGGCGCTTGCGGTGCCGGCAAAGGGCAGCGGCGTGAAGAAGTAAAGCCGCACGTCGGCCTCGGGCCGGCCCAGCAGCTGGGCCAGCTCGTGGCGCGAGCGCTCCGAGGTCAGCCAGCCGGGGCCCGTCGGTGCCGGCGGCTCGCTCTGCAGCAGGCGCTGCAAAGGCCTGGCGCCGCGTATCTCCAGGGCCGAGCCCGACAGCACCCGCGCGATGTCGCCGAGCTCATACTGCCGCCGCGGCTCGGGTGGCAGCAGCATGGTCAGCGCCAGGGTGACCAGTTGAGCGACCACCAGGCCCGCGAGCAGCAGGCCGGTGATTTGAAGTGCCAGCGGCGGACCGGACCAGCGACGGGAGACATTCCTTGCGTTCATGACACTATGCTGCCATGGAAGCAGGGGGGTGTCACGCAAGGCGGGAAGGCTGGCCATAAGGGATGTCAGCGCATGGCAAGGGCCAGCTCGCGCGCGGCGACGATCTGCGCGATGCCGCGCCGCCCGCCCGTGCGGTCCAGCTGCACCACGAGGTCGACGACGGAACAGGCATAGGCAATCGTGTCGGCACGCGACAGGCCCAGGCCGGACTGCAGCACCATCAGCGCCAGTTGCTCCAGCGCGCCCTGCGGCGAGTTGGCGTGGATGGTGGTGAAGGAGCCGGGATGGCCGGTGTTGATGGCGCGCAGAAAGCTGACCGCCTCCTTTCCGCGCAGCTCGCCGAGCACGATGCGGTCGGGCCGCAGCCGCAGGGCCGCCTGCAGCAGGTCGTCGGTGGTGAGCCTGGCTTCGCCGAGTTCGCCCTTGACCGCGACCAGCGCGAGCTTGTTGCCCTCGCCGGTGTGGATCTCGGGCGTGTCCTCGATCAGCACCACACGCTCGCCGCCGGGCACCTCGCGCAGCAGGGAATTGAGGAAGGTGGTCTTGCCGCTGGAGGTGCCGCCGCTGATCAGTATGGTGGCCCGTGCGGCGACGGCGCGGCGCAAAGTTCCTACCGGGTCGGCCGCATCGATCCGCAGGCCGGTGTCCGCCTTGCCCACGCGCGCGCTTTGCGCGTAGTCGGCGAGGCTGACTTCCCTGAGCCGGTGCCGGCGTATGGCCAGCGCCCAGTGCCCGCGCGTCGCGGGCGGGGCAACGACCTGCAGGCGCGCGCCGCCCGGCAAGGTGGCCGACAGCAGCGGCCAGGTGCGGCTGACGCCCTGGTGGGTAACCCGCGCGACCTGCTCGCTGAGGCGGCGCAGCAGGGTGTCGTCCACGGCGGGCGCGGCCACCCTGCGCATGGCGTCTTCGCCGGCCACTTCGAGCCAGACCTCGCCGGGACGGTTGACGATGATCTCCGACACCTCGTCACCCTCCAGCCACTCCCGGAAAGGTTCGAGGTAGGCGCCGAGGTAGACGGACCCGAAGGCCTCCCGGGATTTTTCGGCAAAGACAGCGTCGTTCATTTGGCGGCGGCCTCCCGCGTGACGGCGGCGAAATCCAGGTCGCGCGCGGTGAAGACGCGAATCGGCGAGCCCTGGGGCACCTTGATGGTGGGCGGTATCTGCGCGTCGCGCTGCACCGCCACCGCGGCGGCGCTTTGCGAGCCCGAAATCACCACCGACGCGCTGCCCACCGCGGCAAGCACGTCGACCACCGACAGCAGGATGGCCGAGCCGAAGCGCGCGAAGAAATGCGTGTCCACCTCGCCGGCCAGGCCGGTGTTGCCCGCGAAGTCGGTCGCGGGCGAGGCCAGCGCGATGGAAGCGCCGTCCGGCCGTATCAAACGCGACCACAACACATAGGCGCGCTTCTGGCCGTTGGCCACGCCGCTTTTGTACTGCCCGACCAGGCGCGAGGCGCGCGGGATCAGCACGCGCGAACCGTCGAACGAGCGTATGTCCTGGCTGACGACGGCGCGCGCGAAGCCGGGCAGGTCGCTGTCGATGGCGGTTTCCAGCACGGCCGCGATCAGGGTGCCCTGGATCACGGTGTGGCCGGGGTCGGCCAGGCGGGTGGCCGTGACGGTATCCGCGCTGCTGCTGCCTATGCGCTCGGCGAAGGACTCGTCGGCCGACAGCGGCTGCTGCGGGCCGCGCGCGGCGCTCGCGGGCGCCGCTGCGGCGACGGCCGCCGCCGGTGGCGAAGCGGGTCTGGATTCGGCCGCCGCGATGTCCAGGATCAGCGCAGGCGCACGCAGGCGGTTCTCCATAGCGTCGGCCGGTGCCACAGGCGGCGCGGCCATGGGCGGCTCGGTTTTCACGACAGGCGCGGGAAGCTCTGCCGCAGGTGAAGCCGAGGCGACGGGAGAGGCCGCCGGCGACGTGCGCTGCGAGGACATGCCCCAGAAGGCGGCGCCTCCCAGCAGCAGCGCGCAGGTGATGCCCATCAAGGTGCCGAGGCGGTCGCCGCGCTGCACATGGCCGGCAACGATGGGAAAGCCGTTGCGGCTGGCGTTCGCGAGCGCTTGCCCCGTCATGCCTTCGCGCGGGTCGGGGTGCGGGCCGGTCTTGCCTGTCATCGGTATATCTCCTGGTTTGCGGGGTTGTGGCGGGTTGTGCCGGGGGCCGGGGCGGGCGCCGTGAGGTTGGTCAAGGTGGCCGTATCGCTGCCCGCGCGCAGCACCAGCTGGCGCATCACGCCGTCGACGACGATGGTGCCGCCGCGCATCGAATAATTGACCGGGCCCTCGACGCCGCCGTCTCCCGCGACCAGGATGGCGGGCAGCGGCGTGTCCTTGCCCCAGTCCAGGTAGACGGCGCGGCCGTCGTCAAACACATGGGCCGGCAGCAGCTTGCCGGAACCCTGCCGGCCCCAGGCGAAGTTGAGGTTCGCCGCGCGTTCGGCGAACTCATTCGGCGCGGCGGCGGCCGGGGGCTGCGCCGCGGGCTCAACGGCCGGGGCCGGCGCTGGGGCCGGCGGCGCGGGGTAGGAAAAGCGCAGGCTGTACAGCACCGCGTTCGGGCGCGCCGCCGTGCGCAGATCGAACAGGTAGACACGCTTGTCGGTGACCACAGTCATATTGGTCACCGCGCCGCGCATGACCGGCTTGAGGAACAGCACGTTGGCACGCTTGTTGGGTGTGACCTGCCAGGCCAGGCTGTCGCCCACGGCAACGTTCTCTATCTTCTCGTCATCACCGAAGGCAATCAGCGACTGGAAGCCTTCGAGGCCCGCAATGGCAACGATGTCGGAAGGGCTGTAGGCCACGCTGCGCACGCGGCCCTCGTCCAGCGCGTGCGTGGCCGGCGCGGCCAGGGCCAGCGCCGCGCCGCAAAGGGCGGGCCAAAGCGCCGCTTTCAAAAATACATGTTTCATGGTGTCTTGTTGTCCTTGAAAGGCGAAGAGGTTTGTGCACGCGCACCCAGGTGCCGTGTCCGTTCACCGGCGGCGGATGCCGCGGGCACCGGCATGGCGGAAACCAGTTGCACCGCGCGCGACTGTGGCGCTGCGCCGTGGGCAGCGGCCGCCGCGGGTGGACGATAGCTGGCCGCAACCAGCTGCCGAACGCGTTCATCGCGGCCGGCCTCGTGCGCATGGCCGGCCCCGGGAAGCCCCGGTGCCGCGGCGGCGGCCGGCCCAAGGGGCTGCGGAGGCAGAGCCGGCCGGCTGTCGCCGCCCTGCCCTTCGCCCGCGGCGCGCGGCAAACGCCAGCCGCTGGTCAGCGACGCCGCGGCCTTCAGGCTGATGGCCATCAGCGCGGTGTAAATGCAGGAGGCCAGCAACAAGCCCACCGCCAGGCGCATGGACGGCGCACCGCCGGCGGCGGACAGGGCCTGGACCATGGGCGACAGCAGCATCAGCCCGCCGGCACCGACCAGCACCGTGACCAGCGGCACCAGCGCGAACAGCGCCACGCTTTTAAGCCAGCCCTCAAACAGGCCGCGCGTGGCACCGAACAGGGCCAGCACCATGAACAGCGGCCCGATGGCGAGCAGCGCGGCCAGCGTGATCTTGGCGACGATCAGCACCCCGGCGGTCCCCAGCAACAGCAGCAGGCCGCTGAACCAGAGCAGGTCGGACGGTGACAGTCCCGCCGATTTTTTGGCGGCATCGGACGCGGGCGCGGACGCCGCGGAACTGGCGCCGGCCGCGTCGGCCACGGTGCTGAACATGCGGTCCAGCTGGCCCGCGAAAAATTCCGTCGCCGAGCCCTGGCTGCCTATCACCAGCCGCGCCACCTCGTCGGGCGCGCCCACGGCGAGGTTCCACACCACCTGCTGGTAGGCGACCCAGGAGCTCGCGAAGGTCAGCACCAGGCCCAGCGTCAGCGCGCGCGGCGTGAGCAGCGACAGCCTCAGCGCCGTGCGGCCGGTGAGCAGGTTCAGCGCGAGCAGCGCGATGTAGAGCGTCAGCACCGCCGTCAGCGCGAGCGACAGCGCGCCGTGGGCGCCGAAGAAGCGCTCAAACGCGAAGGCGGTGGCCTGCTTCATGCCGCAGTCCACGCCGCGCAGGACTTCGGTGATGCCGGAGGGCCCGTCGAAGTTCAGGCTAGTGCAACTCATGCCGCCACCCCCCTGTGAACATCCGCCGGTGAATCCCCGGGCCAGCGCGCGCGGGTCAGCAGCGGGTACCAGGCCGCCGGGTCGTCGCCGACGCGCGCGCGGATCATGTCGAGCCGGCGCACGGCCGACTCGCGCCCCGACAGCACCATCA
The DNA here is from genome assembly GCF_000282655.1 of Polaromonas sp. CF318. Taxonomy (GTDB): domain Bacteria; phylum Pseudomonadota; class Gammaproteobacteria; order Burkholderiales; family Burkholderiaceae_C; genus Polaromonas. The sequence goes on along the minus strand of NZ_AKIV01000143.1, from coordinate 13,232 downwards.
GCATGTCGTCCATGCCCGACAGGTCCAGCCGCGCCACCACCGAGTGGTTGGCGTGGCGGATCAAAAAGCAGCGGCTGTGCGCCGGCAGCGCGCGTATCAGGTCCAGCTCGTGCGGCGTGAGGCCGAAACCCGCGCAGTAGTCTTCCTCGCGCGCCTTGGGGTTGGGCATGAAGACCATGGTGGCGGTCTGCTCCACCAGGGCCGAGGCGATGCGGCTGTCCAGCGCGTCGCGCGCGCTCTGGGTCGCGAAGCCGACGATGGCGTTGCGCTTGCGCAGGGTTTTCAGCCAGTCGCGCAGCTGCGCGGCGAAGACCTCGTCGTCCAGCGCCTTCCAGCCCTCGTCGATCAATATCATGGCCGGCTCGCCGTTGAGCCGCGCGTCTATGCGGTGGAACAAATACATCATGGCCGGCGTGCGCAGCCGCGGGTTGTCCAGCAGCGCCGTCATGTCAAAACCCAGGGTCATGCGGTCTATGTCGAGTTCGTCCCTGGCGTTGTCGAACAGCCAGGCGTGCTCGCCCTCGCCCACAAAGGGCGCCATGCGCGCGCACAGGTCGCCCTCTTCCGGCCTGCGCCCGCCCGACAGCAGCTCGCGGAAATAGCGCAGGCGGCGAAACGCGGGTGCATGGCCGAAGCAGGCGTCCACCGCGCCGGCCACCGTGGCCAGTTCCTCCGGCCCCCTGGCCTGCAGCAGCGTGCCCAGCCACTGGCACAGAAAGGCCCGGTTCTCCGCGGTATCGGCCAGGGCCAGCGGGTTCAGCCCCGTCGGCTCGCCCGGCACCAGGCGCGCATAGTGGCCGCCGGCCGCGCGCAAAAAGATTTCCGCGCCGCGGTCCTTGTCGAAAAACACCAGGCGCGGCGAGAACTTGGCCGCCTGCGCGGCCAGGAAATTGAGCACCACCGTCTTGCCCGAACCCGAGGGGCCTATGACCGTGAAGTTGCCGAGGTCGCCCTGGTGGAAGTTGAAGTGGTAAGGCGTGGCGCTGGTGGTCTCGAACAGGGTGGCGGCCGGGCCCCAGTGGTTGTTGGCCGCCTGCCCTGTGGAAAAGCCGTGCAGCGACAAAAAGCCGGCGGCGCTGGCCGTGGAGATCAGCGCGCGCCGCACCACATAGTCCTCGTTGCCGGGAAACTGGGCCCAGAAGGCGGGCTCGAGGTTGGTGTCTTCGCGCACGGCGACGGCGCCCATGTCGGCGATGGCCGCGGCCGCTTCGGCGATCGCGGCGTCGAGTTCCGGCAGGCCGGCGGCGCGCACCAGCACCGTCAAGTGGTGGTCACCGAAGCCGATGGCGCCGGCCGACAGCGCGTCCTTGGCGCTGAGCATTTCCATGCGCTCGGTGGCGCCGTCGTCATCGGCCACCTTGAGCCGGCGCAGCGCCAGGTCTATGCGCTCGCGGGCGATCTGCCGGTCCACCGGCGAGAAGGTTTCGGTGAGCACCAGTTCGTGCGGCAGGCGCAGCAGCGAATCCAGGACGCCGGGACGCGTCGCGGCCGGGTATTCCTTGACCGACAGCACGGCCGAGAAGCTGCGCCCCTGCGGCCCCGCGCTTTCCATCGCGTTGAGGCCGAAGCTCACGCGGCAGTAGGGAATGTGCCGGCCCAGGTCGACCTCGCCATCCTTGCCAGCCTCGCTGCCAGGCAGCGCAACGGGGCGCATCTCGCCGTTGTACAGCGCCGAGAGCAGCTCCAGCGGCTCGGAAAATTTCACGCCATGGCGCGAGACGATGCCGAGCACGCGCGCGCCGTAGGGCTGCAGGCCGCAGGCCAGCGCGGTCACCGCGGCGTTCAGCATGCGCTGGTCTTCATGGCTGGCGGTGCCGGCCGCCTGCATGCGCCGGCCCAGCTTTTCGGCCCAGCCGCTCTTGCCGCGCGCGGGGCGCCGTATCACGGTGAGGAACTGTTCATTGACAAACAGCCGGCGCTCGGCGAGGCGGGCCGTCCAGCGTTCATTGAGTTCGGCGGCGAAGGGCTGCTCGAAGCTGCCTTCGGGTTGCGGCGCGATCTCGCGGCGCACGATGTGGTGGTAGACGATGAAGCGCGCGTCCAGCGCGCTGCGCAGCAGCACCTCGCGCACCGACTGGTGGTGGTTCAGGGCCTCGGCGCTTTCGGTCTCGAAAGGCAGGCCGGGCAGGTGGAGGGTGCGCATCAGCGCGCCGTCGCGCAGGACCAGCGTGCCGTCGTCCAGGTGGCGGGCATAGGGCAGCCGGTCACCGGCGCGGACTTCGCGCCTGAGCCAGGCGGCGGGACTTTTCCAGGGCATGGGCGAACTCCTGAGGGTTGAGAGGCTAAGGGGCATAGCTGTTGCAGCCCCAGTGTTTCCAGTTGGGGACGCGCGAACACTTGCCGGCCTTGGCCAGCCAGAGGTCGAACACCCGGGGCTCGCGCAGGCAGGCCAGGTAGCCGGCGCAGTGGATGGCCAGCGCCAGCGGCAGCACGAGGAAGGATCGCGTCACCAGGAAGGCCTCCGTCGTGACCGAGGCGTTGAGCACAAAGAAGCTGTAGGTGACGCCGGCAAACATCTGCGGCCGGGTCAGCGCGCGGAACACCGGGTGGGATTGCAGCGCGCCCATGGCTTAGCGGGCCGCGCCGGCGGCGCCCTGTATGCCCGACACAATCGCGGCCGAGCCGAACAGGATGAAGCAGCCCAGCACCACGGTCGCGCCGAAGCGCCAGTTCATGCGCCCGCTCAGCATCAGGAAGCCGACCATGGCGACGGCGATCACGGCGGCTGCCGTGGCGAGGTTGCCGAGCAGGGTGCCCTGCAGCCAGATCAGGGCCGCCAGGATGGGGCCCGAGCCCTGCGGGTCGGCCACGGGCGCGGCGATCGCGAGGCTGCCGACCGGCAGTGAGGCCACGGCCCGGGCGGCAAAGCCCGCCAGGTTGAGAGCGCTGTGTATCAGTCGTTTAGGGGACATGGAGGATTCCTTTTTGAGGGTTGATGGAAGTTGCGGGGTGGGTGGAATGGGTGGAGTGAGTGGGAGTGGTGCCGGGTGCTGCGGCCGATGCGGTGATGCGGCCGAGAACGGCGTTGACGTAGTCGCGGGTTTCCGCGATGTCGGGCACGCCGCCGGCGGCCGCTACGCGGGCCGGGCCCGCGTTGTAGGCGGCCAGGGCCGACGGCAGGTCGCCAAAACGGTCCATCTGCTGGCGCAGGTAGCGCGCGCCGCCTTCGAGGTTGTCCAGCGGGTCATGGGGGTCGACGCCGAGTTCGCGCGCGGTGTCCGGCATCAGCTGGGCCAGGCCTATGGCCCCCTTGGGCGATAGCGCGCCGGTGTTCCAGCGGCTTTCCTGCCAGACCAGCGCCTCCACGAGCGCGGGGCTCAGCGCATGCCGGGCGGCGATGCGCTCAAGCTGCGGCCGCCAGGCGGCGGGCATGGCGGCAGTGGCACCGGTGGCGGCCGCGCGGACGCGGTCAGCGGCGCGCACCAGCACGGCGCCGTCCGCGCCTATCTCCAGCACGCTGCAGGGCGCGGCCGGGCTGGCCAGCAGCAGCGCGGCGGCAAGACCCGCGGCGCCGGCGGGAAAAAGGTAGGTGGGAGAGGGCACGTACGGGCATCCTTGTTGTTGAATGCCCGCAGTATCAAAAACCCGCATTGCCGCGGAATTTCAGCTTTATTTCAGTGTGTTGCAGGCCGGGCCGGACCCGGGGCAATCGCGGTATCATCCCTCGCAAACCCCCGCCCCACCGTGAACCTCTCCACACGCCTACTGATCGTTGACGACGATGCCGGAATCCGGGAACTGGTCTCGTCCTTTCTGGAGAAGCACGGTTTCCACGTCGATACGGCGGGCGACGTGCGCGAGATGCGCGCCAAGCTCGAGCAAGGCGGCTACGCCCTGATCGTGCTGGACGTCATGCTTCCCGGCGAAGACGGGCTCAGCGCGCTCAGGGCCCTGCAAAAAAGCGGTGGCCCGCCGGTCATCATGCTGTCGGCCGTGGGCTCGGACATAGACCGCATCGTCGGGCTCGAGATAGGCGCGGAAGACTACCTGGCCAAACCCTGCAACCCGCGCGAGCTGCTCGCGCGCATCCGCACGGTGCTGCGCCGTAGCGCCGGCGCGCCGCAGGTTTCCGCGCCACCTGAAGGCGGGAAGGTGGACGAGGACAGCGAGGTGCTGAAGTTTTCGGGCTGGCGCATAGACCTGCGCTCGCGCGTTTTGTACGATCCCGCGAATGCCGTGGTCACCCTGTCCGACGGCGAGTTCCGCCTGCTGCGCGCCTTCACGCAGCACCCGCGCCGTGTGCTGACGCGCGACCAGCTGCTGGACTATGCGCTGGGCTCCGACAAGGACACCTACGACCGCGCCATCGACGTGCAGATCAGCCGGCTGCGCCGCAAGCTCGCCTTCGGCGAGGAACGCGCCGACCTGATACGCACGGTGCGCAACGAGGGTTATATGTTTGTGCCGGCGGTCGCCCGGGCTTAGCGAGCGAATGGGGGCCGCGCGGCGGCCGCAAGGTCTGCAACACAGCTGCAATATCCGGACATCCGGCGGCAACATGGCGGCGCGACGCTAGGGGCTCCATCAACCACATGAGTGACCCATGAACCACAAACACGTTTTATTGCCCCATGAACCGCAGCACGGCCACAGCCTGGCCGAGGACCTGCCCCGGCTTTCGTCCCAGCTGCTGCAGCGCCGCCAGGCGCTGGCCTGGCTGGGCGCCGCGGCGGCGCCGGCACTGCTGGTCGCGGGCTGCGGGGGCGGCTCCTCGGGCAGCTCGTCGGGAAGCAGCACCACGGCAAGCAGTTCGACGAGTTCGAGCAGCACCTCGAGCAGCGGCGCCTGCATCGCCGACCCGACGGAAACAGGCGGCCCCTACCCGGCCGACGGCACCAACAGCTCGTCGGGCGCGACCTCGGACGTGCTGACCGCCAGCGGCATCGTGCGCAGCGACATCCGCAGCAGCTTCATCAGCTCCAGCACCGTGGCGCCGGGCGTGCCGCTCACCCTCACCCTGACGCTGGTGAACACCAACGCAAGCTGCGCGGCCCTGTCGGGCTATGCGATTTACCTGTGGCACTGCGACCGCAGCGGGCTGTATTCGCTGTACAGCGCGCCCACCGAGAGTTACCTGCGCGGCGTGCAGGTCACCGACAGCGCGGGCCAGGTGACCTTCACCACGATTTTCCCCGCCTGCTATTCCGGCCGCTGGCCGCACATGCATTTCGAGGTGTTTTCCAGCCTCGCGACCGCGACGGTGGGCACGAACTCGGTGCTGACTTCCCAGCTGGCCATGCCCAGCGCGACCTGCTCCGCGGTCTACCCCAACGTCACGGGCTACAGCGCCAGCGTCTCGAACTTCGCGGCGGTGTCCCTCGCCAGCGACAACGTGTTCGGCGACAACAGCGCAGCCCAGATCGCGGCCATGACACCCACCTTCGCCGGCAGCGCCGCCGCGGGTTACACGGCGACCGCCACCATAGGCGTCGCCCGGTAGCGGGTGGGGAGCATCCCGTGAGCGCGCGGGATGCAATGCGAGGAGGCAGTCTCCGCGTTTGAGCGCTGCAGTTATGGGGGCAACCCGGCCTCAAAGCGCGCCAGCTCTTCCTCCACAGTCCCGCGCCCGCCGAAATCCCGCTGGGCTCTACCGTACCAATAAGCGGCGTTGTCCAGGTCGCCCTCCTGGACATGCAAAATGCCGTGCAGCCAGGCGGCCGTTTGTGACTCATCGCTTTGCACAAGGGTATGCGCCTCATCCCATCGCCCCGCATGCGCGCAAAGCAGGGCTTCGCGAAGAATGTCCATTTTTAATACTCCTTGAACTGAATGCAGCTATGGCTGCGAAATCTTTCCCGGCCTGCGCGGGCGCGGGGCCGGGGCCGCCCGTTCCTTGCGATCACGCGGGCCGGCGACGGGCGCATGTTGCGCCATCAGCCCGGCCACCCACTCGATAAACACCCGCAGCTTGGCGCTCACATGGCGGTTCGGCGGAAAGGCCACATAAAGCGGCATGGGGTCCAGGCGCCAGTCCTGGAACAGCGGCACCAGCTCGCCGCTGTCCACGTGCGCCACGGCCATGTAGTCCGGCAGCCACAGCACGCCCAGGCCCGCCAGGCCGGCCGCGAGGTAGGCATTGCCGTCGTCAAAGGCAAACAGGTGCCGGCCCTGCACCTTGATACTCTCGTCGCCGCGGTGCATGGCATAGGGAAAGGCCTTGCCGGTGCGCGCCCACAGAAAACCGACGATGTGGTGCTGTGTGCCCTCCAGGTCCCGCGGGTGCGAGGGCGTGCCGACGCGATCCAGGTAGCCGGGCGCGGCATACACCCCCAGCTGCAGGTCGGCCACGCGGCGGGCGACGAGCGACTGGTCGGTGAGTTCGCCGCCGCGCACCACGCAGTCCACGTTGTCGCCTATCACGTCGACCATGCGGTCGCTGACACCCATGTCGAGCTGGATCTCGGGGTAACGCGCATGAAAGTCCGGCAGGGCCGGCACCAGGATCATGCAAGCCAGCGGGCTGGGAACATCGACCCGCAGCCGGCCCCTGGGCGAGGCCGAAGCGCTGGACAGGCTGGTCTCGGCATCGTCCACGTCGGCCAGCACGCGCAGCACGCGCTCGTAGTAGGCCGCGCCGTCGGCCGTGAGCTTGACCTGGCGTGTGGTCCGGTTGAGCAGCCGCACGCGCAGCCGCGCCTCGAGCTGCTGCACCAGCTGGGTCACGCTGGTCTTACTCATGTGCAGCGTCTCGGCCGCCCTGGTGAAGCTGCCCGCTTCCACCACGCGCGCGAAGGCCTGCATTGCGTCGAAACGGTCCATGTGTGCTTTCTTCCCGGCCTGGGTGATTGTTTGGATTCTACGAACAGTGTTGGGTGGGCTTGCCTGTTTATCGGGAAGGCACTGCCTTCTACAGTGTCTTCATCGTGAACCACGGGCCGGCTTCGGCCTATTTGCAAGGAGAGATTGATGGCACAACGTGAAGTTGTTTTCCCGCCCGGGCGCCGGGCGCTTTATGAACGCAACCGGTATTCACCGGCGGTGAAGTCCAACGGCTTCCTGTTTGTGTCGGGCCAGGTCGGCAGCCGCGAGGACGGCTCTCCCGAGCCCGACCTGGAGGCGCAGGTCCGGCTCGCCTTCGACAACCTGAACGCCGTCCTGAAAGCCGCGGGCTGCAGCTTCGACGACGTGGTGGATGTCACCGTTTTCATGGTGGATCCGGAATCGACGTTCGAGACGGTCTGGAAAATCGTGCCGGACTACTGGGGCGAGGCGCCCCACCCCACGCTGACGGGTGTGGGCGTGACCTGGCTCTACGGCTTTCAGTTCGAGATCAAGGTGATTGCCAGGCTTGCATCAGCACAATGATGGCGGCCGCGACGGACGCTCATTCGGCCGCCACCCGGCGGTAGCTGCTGGGCGTGAGGCCCGTCGTGGCCCGAAAGACCGCCGAAAAATGCGCGTGGCTCGCAAAGCCGGTGTCCAGCGCGATCGTGGTGAGCGGCGCGTCGGTGCGGCAAAGCAGCTCCCGCGCGCGCTTCAGGCGCCGCGCCTGGATGTATTGATGCGGCGTCGCCGAGAAAGTCATCTTGAACGCGCGGGAAAACCTGACCACGCCCATGCCCAGCGCGGCGGCCATGGCCGCGGCTGCCGGAGGCTCCTGCAGGTTGGCATCGACAAAGGTTTCCAGCCATTCGCGCGCCTGCAGGTCCAGCCCGGCGCTGTCCGGCTGGCGCGCATCGGCCGCCAGTTGCAGCCGCACCACCCTGTCGACCAGCGTGCGCGAAATTGCTTCGGAATACTCGGAGCCCAGCGGCTCGCCGCTTCGGTGGCAGGCCGTCAGGCGTCGCACAAGCCGCTTCAAGTCGTTGTCGGCGAACTGGTAGAGCGAGCGCAGGCCAAAGCGCCCCGCCACGCCCTCATCGTCGGCCGGCAGCCAGCCAGGCGGTAGCGCGACGACAAGGCTGATGGTCGCAACCCTGTCGCTGACCGCGTTCATACGCACACCCCGCGCGAACAAGTCAAAGCGCAGCGGCGCCTGGCGAAATTCCACGCAGTGCCCCTCCCCGTCGGCGGTTTCCACCCGGGAGCCGACATCGTCGCGAAACACCAGCATGGGCGTGTCCACATAGAGCTCGTACAGGCCGGGGTCCATATTGCATTGCAACAGGGGCAGGCCGGGCCAGGTCTCGTCGGTCAGGGGCGATGCGGGCATCGGCGCATCTGGAAGCCGGCCACTGACTACAGGCTTACAAAAGACCGGGAAGCACGGAGAGGGTTTTCCTGATGGGCGGCCATCGCGATTTTGAAAGACGGGCTTGCGGGCTTCGCGCCAAATTCCGGGCTGAGCCGCCGCAAAGCGCGGCCACCTGGAGACAACAGCATGCAGCAGAACGATTTTTTTACCGGCCGCGCCACAGCCCGCGCCATCTTCGGGCCCTTCCTGCTGGCGGCGGCGCTGGCGCTGGGCTTGGCCGGCTGCGCCACGGCGCCCACGGCGCAGCAGGCGCCGCCGGCCCAGGTCGACGGCGCGCGCCTGGGCAAGGTGGTGGGCTGGCTCAAGGCCGACGTCGCGGCCAACCGCTTTCCCGGCGCCGTGGTGCTGGTGATGCAGGACGGCAAGGTGCTGCTGCACGAGGCCGTCGGCTGGGCCGACAAGGACCGCGGGGTGGCCATGGCGACCAACAGCATCCACCCTATCGCCTCATCGACCAAGCTGGTCACCACCGTCGCCGCCCTGCGGCTGTTCGAGGAGAACCGGCTGAAGGTGATGGCGCCCATTGCCACCTACCTGCCGGAGCTGGCCAACCTGCGCGTGGCGCGCCGCGACCCGGCCGGCAACCCCACGAGCGAGCTTGTGGCGGCGGCGCGCCAGCCCACGGTGCACGACCTGATGACACACCGCGCCGGCTTCACCTACTTCTTCTTTCCGAAAAACCCCCTGCGCGACCGCTACCGGGAGCTTGGCATAGACCGCATCGACGCGGACGACGCGCCCGAGATGATGCGCAAGCTGGCGACGCTGCCGCTGGCCTTCGAACCCGGGTCGTCCTTTGAATATTCGATCGCCACGGACCTGCTGGGACACATCATCGAGCGGGTCACGGGCAAGCCGCTGGACAAAGCCCTGGGCGAGCTGGTGCTGGAGCCGCTGAAGATGCGCGACACCAGCTTCCAGGTCAGCGGCGCCGCGCTGCCGCGGCTGGCGCGCCCGTTTGCGAACGATCCCGACAAATGGGTCTTCGACTGGCTGGACGTGAGCAAACCGCCCAGGCGTTTTTCGGGTGGGGCGGGGCTGGCCTCCACGGCGAGCGACTACGCGCGGCTGCTGCAGATGATGCTCAATGAAGGCGAACTCGAGGGTACCCGGCTGCTCTCGCCGGCCACGGTGCGCTGGGCGATGTCGGACCAGATCGGCAGCACGCGCGGCGTGGCGCATCCCGGCGACGGCTACGCCTGGAACCTGTTCAACCCCGTGCGCACCCAGGCCGGCGGCCCGGTGTTCCCGGGGAGCGTGGGCGACATCTTCTGGGGCGGCATCACCGGCCCGCGCTATTTCATGGACCCCAGGCAACGCCTTGTCGGTGTGCTGTTTTTGCTGCGCCCCTCCGAGCGGGCGGCGGTGCATGCCGAATTCCGGGCCATGGTTTACGGCGCGATGAAATAGGCCGCGCCAGCCATCCATCCATCAAGTCCGCCGGGAAAGTTTCCTGAAGCGCAGAGCGCTGCCCGCGCTCAGCGGCAGGGGTTCAAGGGACTGTGTCTCGCACGAAAATCGAGCTCGACTGGCGCAGGCTTTGACTTTCCCCCGCCCCGCACTCTCCCGTCGCCGCAAGCCGGCAACCGTCCCTGTACTTCGCGGCCTCGGCTTCTATCCAGGCCCTGAACAATGCCAGCATGCCGTTGCCCAGCTTCTGTTCGGGACAGACCAGGTAGTAGCGGCGGTCGCTGAGAAACTCGTGCCGGGTCAGTTGCACCAGGCGGCCCTGCGCCAGGTCGTCTTCGATCAGGAAGCGCGGGATCAGCGCCAGGCCTTGGCCGTGAATGGCCGCTTGCACCGCCATCGAAAAAAGCTCCATGCGCGCACCGGCCATGTCGCCGGCGACATCAAGCCCCAGGGACGCGAACCACTGGCGCCAGGCATACGGCCGTGTGCTCATCTGCAGCAGCGGCAGGCCTTGCACATCGGCGGGCTTGAGCACCTGCCTGGGTGTCACCAGCGCCGGGCTGCCGACGGCCACCATGCTTTCGTCCATCAGGAAGGACGACTGTGTGCCGGGCCAGCCCGCCTCGCCGGCGCAGATGGCGGCGTCCAGCGTGGTTTCGGCAAACAGGAAAGGCCGTGTGCGGGACGACAGGTGCACCGTGATCTCGGGATGCTGGCGCTGGAAGCCCCCCAGCCTGGGCAGCAACCACTTCGCCGCGAAGGTGGGCACCACGCCCAGTTCGAGCACACCGCCTGTGCCGCCCCTGGCCATCATCTCCAGCGTGTCGCGCTCCACGTCGTCCAGCCGCGCGCGCACCCGGCGGGCGTAGTGAATGCCCGCATCCGTCAGCAGCACGCCGCGTTTGGTGCGCCTGAACAGCTTGACGTCCAGGAAATCCTCCAGCCCCGCGACCTGCCGGCAGACGGCGCTCTGGGTCACCGAATGCTCTTGCGCCGCGTGGGTGAAGCTCTGGTGGCGCGCCGCGGATTCAAACAAGGCGAGTGCGGTGGTGGAGGGGATTTTTCGGCGCATGGCTGCGGGCTTTCCTGCGGGCAAGGTTGTCGGAATTCTTTTTGGGCACACACAGGTGCCGAATCATCGTTTGTGAAGGGCGGCTTGCGCCTTTAAGCTTTTCCCATTGACTGGTTCTTTCCCGGAGATTCCCATCCCATGGCTTCCCCTTCTTCCGCCCTGCGCCCGCCGCCGCTGAGCGGCATCCGCGTGCTGGACTTGTCGCGCGTGCTGGCCGGCCCCTGGGCCGGGCAACTGCTGGCCGACCTCGGCGCCGACGTCGTCAAGGTCGAGAAGCCGCAGGGCGGCGACGACACCCGCGCCTGGGGGCCGCCCTACCTCAAGGACGCCTCGGGCCGGGACACCGGCGAAGCCAGTTACTTTCTGTGCGCCAATCGCAACAAGCGCTCGGTCGCCATCGACATCGCCACGCCCGAAGGCCAGGCGCAGGTGCGGGCGCTGGCCGGCCAGGCCGACGTGCTGCTGGAGAACTTCAAGGTGGGCGGCCTCAAGCGCTATGGGCTGGATTACGCCAGCCTGAAGGACGGCCACCCACGCCTGGTGTATTGCTCCATCACCGGTTTCGGGCAGACCGGGCCGTATGCGGCGCGCGCGGGCTACGACTTCCTGATCCAGGGCATGGGCGGCCTGATGAGCGTGACCGGCGGCGCGGACGGCGAGCCGGGTGCCGGCCCGCAAAAGGTCGGCGTGGCGCTGACGGACATCATGACCGGCCTGTACGCGACGGTGGCGGTGCAGGCCGCGCTGGCGGAGCGCGAGCGCTCCGGCCTGGGGCAGCACATCGACCTGGCGCTGCTGGACGTGCAGATCGCCTGCCTGGCCAACCAGGCCTCCAACTACCTGGCCGGCGGGCAGCTGCCGCGCCGCATGGGCAATGCGCATCCCAACATCGTGCCCTACCAGGACTTTCCGACGGCGGACGGCGACATCATCCTGGCGGTCGGCAACGACGAGCAGTTCGCCCGCTTCTGCGCCGTCGCGGGCCACGCCGAATGGGCGCGGGACCCGCGCTTTGCGAGCAACGCGCAGCGCGTGGCCCACCGGGCCGTGCTGCTGCCTTTGCTGAGGCAGGCCACGGTGATGCGCAGCTCGCCGGACTGGATCGCCGCGCTGGAGGCCGCCGGTGTGCCCTGCGGCCCCATCAACCGCATCGACGAGGTGTTTGCCGACCCGCAGGTGCAGGCCCGCGGCCTGCGCATGGCCCTGCCCCACCCCCTGGCGGGCGAGGTGCCGCTGGTGGCCAACCCCATCCGCCTTTCCGGCTCGCCCGTCAGCTACCACAGGCCCCCGCCGCTGCTGGGCCAGCACACGGCCGAGGTCCTCGCGCAGTGGCTGGCTGATGGCGCCGCACGGGCCTGAACCCGCATTCGCTTTTTTACACAGGGCCGGCACATCCTAGTGTTCGCCCGGCGCGGCGCGCAGGCGCGCCACCGTGGCGGGCAGGTCTTGCCAGGCGGGTTCGGCCGGCGCATAACGGCTGCGCATATAGCTGGCCAGCGCCGCGACCTGGCTGTCGTCCAGGCTGTGGCGGAAGGCCGGCATAAAGCCGATGTCCTTGCCGGCGGGCGCGCTGATACCTTCCAGAATCGTGCGCACCAGGTTGTCAGGCCGCGCGCTGTGCAGATTGCTGTTGAGCGCCAGCGGCACGTTCACGCCAAGCAAACGGGGGCCGTCACCGTCGTGGTGGCAGGAGGCGCAGGCGCCGTTGAAAAGGCGCTGGCCGGGGCCGGGCAGGCTGGTGGCGGACTGCCGCGCGGACAGCACCGCCTGCCGCGCGCGTTCGGCGCTTTCGGCCTCAGGAAGCGCTTCGTTGAAAGACGCCAGGTAGGCGGCCATGGCGCGAATGTCTTCATCAGGCAGCGCGGACAGCTGCTTCACCACGGGCGCCATGGGGCCGGCGGCGATGCCGTGTTGCGGCGCATACCCCTTGCGCAGGTAGGCATAGAGCTCCGAGGACGTCCAGGGCACGGGCGCGCGCGACAGCGCCGTGAGCGCGGGCGCCTCCCAGCCGTCGACCATGGCGCCGCCCAGGAAAGCCTGGCCGCCGCGCTCGGCGCCCACGGCGTTGCGCGGCGTATGGCAGGCGCCGCAGTGCCCCAGGCCGTTGACCAGGTAGGCGCCGCGGTTCCATTCGGCACTGCGCGCCGGGTCGGCGCTGTAGGGCGAGGCGTCGTGGAACAGCGCGTTCCAGCCGGCCATCAAGGGGCGCACACTGAAAGGAAAGTCCAGCCGGGTCGCGGGCGTGGCGGAACGCACGGCGGGCTGCGCCATCAGGTAGGCATACAGCGCGGTCAGGTCTTCGTCACTGGTTTTGGCGAAGGCACTATAGGGAAAGGCCGGGTACAGGTAACGGCCGTCGCGCGAAATTCCTTCGCGCATCGCACGCTGAAAGGCGCTGAAGGACCAGCTGCCTATGCCTGTTTCCACGTCGGGCGTGAGGTTGGTCGTGATGATCTTGCCGAAGGGCGTGTCCATGGCCCGGCCGCCGGCATTGGGAATGCCGCCCGGCGCGGTATGGCAGACCACGCAGTCGCCGGCGGCCGCGAGCCGGCGGCC
>NZ_AKIV01000142.1 GCF_000282655.1 Polaromonas sp. CF318 | reverse complement strand
GTGGCCCCCACGGTCGTTCACTTCGTGTAACTCCCTGCCCCCCGAGGGGGCCGCTGCGCCTGCGGTCTGGCAAAGCCAGTCCCACGGCCCCTGCTGGTTGGGAGAGGTCCCACATTTTGAATGGGTCGGTGCGACGGGAGACATACCCCACCATGCTTGATCGAATCAAGGCTTCATTACCGTCTTTGGCGCCTGCGGAACAACGCGTGGGCCGCCTTGTACTGTCCGATCCGCGGGCCTTTGCCAACCTGCCCATTACCGAGCTGGCCGGCCGCTCGCACGTGAGCAAACCCACCGTGGTGCGCTTTTGCCGCAGCATGGGTTACGACGGACTGTCGGACTTCAAGCTCAAGCTGGCGGGCAGCGTGAGTGAGGGCGTACCCTTCATCCACCGCAGCGTGGACGCCGACGACAAGACCGCCGACGTGATGGTCAAGGTGATAGACAACACCGTGGCGGCGTTTTTGAAATACCGCAACGACGCGAGTTCGGTGGCCGTGGAAAGAGCGGCGGACGCGCTGCTGGCGACCTACAACACCGGCAGGCGCATCGAGTTTTTCGGCGTGGGCAACTCGGGCATCGTGGCGCAGGACGCGCAGCACAAATTCTTTCGACTGGGCATCACCAGCATTGCTTACAGCGACGGCCACATGCAGGTCATGAGCGCCTCGCTGCTGGGCCCGGGCGACTGCGTGGTGGTGATTTCCAACTCGGGCCGCACACGCGACCTGATGGACGCCTGCGACATCGCGCGGAAGAACGGCGCCACCACCATCGTCATCACCGTCACCGGTTCACCGCTGGCCGCGGCCGGCAACATCCACCTGGCGGCCGACCACCCCGAGGGTTACGACCGCTACAGTCCCATGGTGTCGCGCCTCATGCACCTGATGATTGTCGACATCCTGGCGACCTGCGTGGCGCTGCGCATCGGCAGCAAGCTGCAGCCGCTGCTCAAGGAAATGAAGAACAACCTGCGCAACAAGCGCTACGCCTGAGGCGACAGCGCCGGCGCCGCGCGATCAGGCCAGCGGCAGCGAACGCTCCACGATGCCGGCGAACAGCGCCGAGCCCAGCGGCAGCACGCTGTCGTTGAAGTCGTAGCAGCTGTTGTGCAGAAAGCGGCTGCCCACGCCGCCCGTGGTGCCGCCCTTGCCGTCGGGCAGTTGCTCGCCCTGGCCCAGGCGCAGGTAGGCGCCCGGCTTGACGCGCAGCATGAAGGAAAAATCTTCCGAGCCCATGCTGGGTTCAAGATTGCTCACCACATTTTCGGCACCGACAAGCTGGTCCGCCACGGCGGTGGCCAGCGCGTATTCGGCCGGTGAATTGATGGTGGCCGGGTAGATGCGTTCGTACTTCACCGTGGCGGTGGCGCCGAAGCCCTGGGCCACGGCCGCGCATAACTCCTTGAGGCGGCGCTCGACCTGGTCCTGCACCTCGGGTTTGAAGGTGCGCACGGTGCCCACCAGCAAGGCCGTTTCGGGCACCACGCTCATGGCGCCCAGATCGCCGGCCTGGACGGCGCAAATGCTGATCACGGCGTTGTCCATGGCCTTGACGTTGCGCGACACAATGCTTTGCACCGCGGTAATGATGTGAGCGGCCACCAGCACCGGATCCACCGTCAGGTAGGCGTGCGCGCCGTGGCCGCCCTTGCCGGTGACCTCGATGGTGATACGGTCCGCCGCGGCCATCATGGGACCGGGATTGATGCCTATGGTGCCGGGCCGCATCGCGGGCCAGTTGTGCATGGCGTAGATCGCCTGCACCGGAAAGCGCTCGAACAGGCCGTCCTTGATCATCGCGTCGGCCCCGCCGCGCCCCTCTTCCGCGGGCTGGAACACCAGCACGGCGTCGCCGGCGAAATTGCGCGTCTCGGCCAGGTAACGGGCGGCGCCCACCAGCATGGTGGTGTGGCCGTCGTGGCCGCAGCCGTGCATCAGGCCGGTCTTGGAAGACTTCCAGCCGAATTCGTTGTGCTCGGTCATGGGCAGCGCGTCCATGTCGGCGCGCAGACCCACCATGGGCCTTGCACCGGCCTTGGCGGGTTGCTGGCCCTTGATGACAGCCACCACGCCGGTCTTGCCGATGCCGGTGTGCACCTCGTCAACCCCGCACAGCTTGAGCGCATGCACGACGCGGCTGGAGGTGTAGACCTCTTCGAAGCCCAGTTCGGGATGGGCGTGGAGGTCGCGCCGGAAGGCCGTCAGTTCGGGGTGGTACTGCACGATCTGTGCGAAGGCGCGGCCGCTGGCGCGCAGTTGGGGCGGCCGGTCGGGACTGTCGGCGTTGTCGGGACTGTCTGCCGCGGTGGGTGGGAAGGGGGAGGCAGCTGGAAGGCTTGGAAGGGTGGCCGGAGCGCGCATGTCAGTGAGGTTCCGAGTTCAGCAGTTTGAATACTAGTCTTGAAGGGATGGCGGTGCAAACACAGGGCTTTGTGAAACCCTGGCCGATGCGGCGGTTATGCCGGGGACGACTGCGGCATTCAAGGGCTTGTTGATCAAGCTGACAGGGCCGTACCATGCCGAGGCTTTTTGCCGCGTGTTGTCGCTGTCCGTCATGATGGCAATGCCGACCAGCGCGCCCGGTGCTTCGCCGAACGCTTTTTCATAATCGGCGCGGATGTCGCGCTCGTAGTCGAGCCAGCGACCCAGCCGCGCGGGGCCGGACTCAAGCACCAGCTTGCGGATGCGGTCGGTGCGGGTGTTGATGAGCACGCTTTCGGGCGTGCTGTGCGTGCCCCACACATACATGAGGGTCGCGTAGGGTAGCGGCTCACCCGTGAGCGCCAGCGCCAACTCCGAGAGCATGGCGTTTTTGGCGGAGAACTTCGAGCGGTCGCCTTCGAAAGCGAGCACCACACGCACCGGGGAGTCGTCCCCATCGCGCTGCGTCATGTCGGCGCCGGAAATCATCATGGGCACCTTCCAGGAAAAACCCAACTTGCCCAGTTCCGAAGGCTCGACCCGTAGGTGTTGCCGCAGCATGCTGGCGGCGCTGTCGGACTCACCGAGAACGGCATCGCGTCCGTCCAGGCGCACGGCCCGGTAGCGCGTGGATTTTTTACCCGGGAAGGCGCAGTGCTGCCACTTCACCGTCTCGGGGTTTGCAAGAGGGCTTGCATGGGAATTCAAGGGCGACGCCGAAGTCCACTGCACGTCCTGGCTGGCTGCGGGTGCGCTGGTTTCTATTCCCGCGCAGGCGGTCAACAAAGACAGGCAGCTGATGACCACAAGGGTGCGCAGCGCGCTCAAGGAGAGAAAAGGCGGCGATGTGGTCATGAAAAAAATGGCGGGCATTCAGGGAGGCTGCCAGGCTTGCGGCCTTGATGCATGTGGAAGAACAAAGAACCAGATAACTCAACGCGGCGCGCGCGGAAAAGTTTCAAAAACCCGCACAGCTCTTTCCATAAAAAAAGCCGCCTCGGGTTTCCCCGAAGCGGCTTTTGGATTCTCATAAGAAACTGGCGTCAAGCCAGCTTCAAATTAGAACGTGTGGCGAATGCCAGCTGCGTACGTGGTGGTACGGGTGATGTTGCTGGTAGGAGCGATCACCATGGTGTTGGCAGCTACGTTCGAGTAGTTCTTCGTGCTGACGGCACCCGTGTACAGGGTGGTGCGCTTGCTCAAAGAATACAGAGCCTGGACGCCCCAGCCGGTGCTGGAACCCAGATCGTCACCCTTGGAACGTGCATAGCCAGCGCTCAGGGTCGTTGCGCCCAGAGGCACTGCAACGCTCAGGCTGTACTCTTTTTGTGCTGCCAGTTCGTGAGCAGCAACTGCAACGCCGGTCGGGCTGAACGTGGTCGTGACGTCCTTGAACTTGGCGCGGTTAGCACCGAAGCCGACTTTGGCAACGCCGAAGTCATAAGAAACGTTCAGCAGCGTGTTGGTCAGAGCAGGCTTGGTCGTAGCGGTGCGAGCTGCGCCTTCGGACTGGTAGCCGCCGGACACAACCAGAGGACCGTTTGCGTACTTCAGGTTGGCAGAAACCGTGTTGCTTGCGCTGACAGCTGCGGTCTTGTCTTCGCCGAAGGCGTACATGAACGAGCCGGTGAAGCCGCCGAAGTTAGGCGAAACGTACTTGATGCTGTTGTTGAAGCGGGTGTTGAAACCAACCCAGGTCACGTGAGCGCCAGAGCCGTTGCCGTTGTGGTTCAGCAGAACAGCATTGCCAGCCAGGGTACCGATAGCGCCAGCTTGAGCGGTGCTGAAGCCGTTGTTGGTGTTGGAAGGATCGAACAGGGTAGCGCCCATCATGGCGTGGTCACCAGACACGTCATCGTAGGAGCTGGAGTTGCGACCGATGGTCACGGTACCGAAGCCGCTGGAGATACCAACGTTGGCGCGACGGCCAAACAGCAGGCCGCCTTGAGCGGAAGCGCCGGTGTCAAGGTTGAAACCGCTTTCGAGGTTACCGATGACAGCCATGCCGCCGCCGATGTCTTCGCTGAAGCGAATGCCCCAACGCGAACCGTTCAGGCCGCCAGCGTCAATTTTGGCCTGGCTCAGGCCGGAGATTGCGGCGCCGCTGACCTGGTTGGTCTTGTAGCTGCCGATGTTGGCGTCGAGCAAACCATAGATGGTCACGGTCGACTGAGCTTGTGCTGCACCAGCCATCGCGCCGAGTGCGGCCAAAGCGATAAGGGTCTTTTTCATTGAGAGTTTCTCCAAGGTTAAACATAGGGCTCCGGCACGGGGACCATTTCGGACTTGCGTCTTCATGGCTCCACCAGAGACCCGGGCCAACCCCCTTTCGGGAAGTTGGCTCTATTGCACCAGACTGGGCTTCAATTCGCAAAGGAATGCCCAAAAAAACAGCCAAGCCGTTGTGCTCAAACCACAAACAAAGGGCTGACAGTGGAAAAGAAACAACGCCCGCGCAAACCGGGGATTCCGGCCCGCCAAAACCCGGTTTTTGGCTGTTTTTGGCCAAACCAACAAAAAAAGCCGCTTCAAGGAAGCGGCTTTCCAAGCAACCCCGCGCCAGGGCGGGGTTGAAGTTAAGACTCAGGCCAGGCCTGGATCAGAACGTGTGGCGGATGCCAACGCCGTAGGTGGTGGTCTTGCGATCAGCCACGCCGGGGTTGGTTTCCTTGCCGGTCTGCACGCCAGCGTACAGGTTCGAACGCTTGGACAGTGCATACAGGCCCGCCACACCGTAGCCGGTGCGCTTCAGGTCGGGAGCGCCAGCCAGACGGGTGCTCTTGGAACGGGCATAACCGCCGGACAGCGTGAAGGTGCTGGAAACAGGGAAGTCCAGGCCGATCTGGTATTCCTTGGTCTTGTCCGTAGCCAGGGCGGTCACGGGGCTGACGCCGTTCTTCACGTTGCCGTATGCGCCGAGCAGCTTGACCACGCCGAAGTCATAGGAGCCGTTCAACTGCGTGTACTTGACCGCGGTAGCGGCGGCAGTGGCTTTTTCGCTCTGGTAAGCCAGCGAAGCGCCGATGGGGCCGTTTGCGTAAGCAACGTTCATGCTGATGATCTTGCCGGCACCGACAGCGGCGGTCTTGTTCTCACCGAAGCTGTACATACCTGCGGCGGAGAAGCCGCTGAAATTCGGGGTTTCGTAGTAGATCGAATTGCCGGGACGGTCCGAGTAGTTGTTGCTGGCCCACACGCTGGTGGAAGGCGCAAACAGCAGCGAGTCAAAGCCGGCAGCGCCAGAACCCTTGACCATGTCGTAAGGGGTCCACATCTTGCCGAGCTTCAGTTCACCGAAGCCGCCGGAAACGCCAACCCATGCCTGACGGCCGAAGACCGCGGTGGAGGTCGCGCCGGTGTAGGGGTTGGTGTAGTTGTTGGCGGCGCCGGTGCTGGGGTCAAAGCCGGCTTCCAGCAGGAAGTTGGCTTTCAGGCCGCCACCGAGGTCTTCAGAGCCCTTCAGGCCGAAACGGCTGGTCTGCAGACCACCGCCGCTGCCGGAGAAAGGATGGGGAACGTTCACGCCGGACTGGCTGATGTTGTTGTCCTTCACGGTACCGATCCAGGCGTCCACCAGACCATAGATGGTCACGGTGGACTGGGCGGATGCCACGCCGGAAACGGCCAGCACTGCCAGGGCGACTAGGCTTTTCTTCATCATTAAAAATCTCCAAAAAGGTGGGGAACACATGAACACATAAAAATTGCGAACATTTAAAGGGCTTTCTGACTACCCCAGGTCGATTTAAATCGATCTGTCACAAATCACACAAAGCCCTTGTCGCTCTATTAGCAACTTTCACGCCCGATTGTTGGTGTCTCGCGACACATCGGGTATCGCGTCTTACAGCAGGGCATCACTTTGGCCAGCTATGCCTTTTTATGCCGCGCGAACACACCAAAATGGCGCCTTTTCCGCAGGATGCATCGTTTTGGTGAAAACGCACCCGGGGCCTGCATCCGGCTTCGCGGTTTCCCATGCCAATTCCGAAGGGTGAGGGCAACGCGGCAAGCAATCCTTGCCAAACGGCCGTGGTGATTCGCGCGAATGTGGCTCACTTACCACGGGCTGGCCAAAATAGAGCCCCCGCCCTAAGCCGCGTCCAGGCATCCGCCGAAAGGGCGCAGGACCCACCCCCGGCCGGACGCGGAAGCCCCCACCACAGAGGGAATGCACCGGAAAAGATGGGCTTATCCCGCATTTTTTCGGGCTTTGCCGGGCCGGCAAAAACCTCGGGTTTTCCCCTGTCGCGAAAGTGATACCCCCCGTAGTGGCACTCTTTACGGTTCACCCCATCGCCATTAATCTTTCCTTCACAAAGACGGCCTGCAGGGTAAGGACGGGCGTCAAAATTTTCCCGCCATTCACCGCTTTTTTATCAATTACAAACTCCTGGAGACTCCATGAAAAAACTGACCCTCGTTGCAACTGCGATCATGGGACTTTTGTCCACCTCGGCCGCCATGGCGCAAAGCACCGTGACCGTCTACGGCATTCTTGACGCAGGCTATAACCACGTCAGCGGCCTGCGCCAAGGCTCCGTGAGCACGATCGCCAGCGGCATCATGGAAGGTTCGCGTTTCGGCCTCCGCGGCTCGGAAGACATCGGCGGCGGCTACAAGGCCATCTTCACCCTCGAAAACCGCCTGGAACTGGACACCGGTTCCGTGACGAACCGCCCGAACTCCGGCACCCAGATGCCGGACCGCGTCGCCACCTCGGTGGCCGCCGGTGTCGCAGGCCTGCCTCTTCCTGTCGCAACCCGCGACGCCATCATCACCAGCGTGAACACCACGCTCGCGACCGGCGCATTCGGCGTGAACCTGGCCGGCAACCTGTTTGACCGCCAGGCCTATGTCGGCCTGGTAACTCCCGTCGGCGCCTTCACGATGGGCCGCCAGTACACGCCCGGCTACCTGGTAGCCGCGCAATTTGACGCCTCGCAGACCCAGTCCAGCCTGGCCGCCGGCCAGGTTGCCAGCCTGCCCGCCGCATTCGACATCCGCCTGAGCAACACCCTGCAGTACGCCATCCAGACCGGCGGCGTCACGGCCTTGCTGATGTACGGCGCAGGCGAAGTCGCGGGCAGCAATTCCGCAGGCAGGTTCTGGGGTGGCATGGCCACCTACAAGGGCAACGGCTTCTCGGTGGGCTACGGCCACAATGGCAAGAACAATGAGTTGGGCCAGAAATCCCTGACCAACGACCTGATCGGCGCCACGGTCGACGTCGGCCCCGGTACCCTGTACGGCCAGTACGCCACCATCAAGGACGACAACCCAACCGGCATCTCCTCGATCGCTTCTTCGGTCACCACCTCCACGGGTAGCGCGGCCGTCGGCGCAGCGTTCCAAAGCGCCTACAACGCCGCCTTCCGCCAGGACGCCCGCCTGATGCACATCGGCTACCGCCTCACCACCGGCCCACACACCTGGGTGGTGGCCTTCAACCGCCTGGATGACAAGCGCACGGTGAATGCCGATACCGATTCCTACGGTTTCACTTACACCTACGCGCTGTCCAAGCGCACCAACCTGAATGCCGTGCTGACCCGCTTCAACAACAAGGGCCAGGGCCAGGTCGCACCCGGCGGCAACGGTTTCCTCGGCGGCGTGACCTCGTCGGCCGGCGTTGGCTCCACCAACATCGCCCTGGGCATCCGCCACACGTTCTAAACCGGAACCCCGCCCGAATTCAAACCGGGCCGGTTACGCAAAAAGCCTCCTCACGGGGGCTTTTTTCATGGGCGTTCCCATGGCCGGGACCTGGCGCTAACATGGCACCATGACCACCGCACTCGACACAGCGCTCAATGCCGCCGACGGCGCATTGCGCACCCTTTTCGCCGCCCCCCGCGCCAGCCGCGCCTGTCCCACCGTGCCCGGTGAAAAAACCGAGCTGGCACTGCAGGACAAGGCCTTGTCAGGCGCGCTGATGCGGGTCAACCACGTGGGGGAGGTCTGCGCACAGGCCCTGTATGCGGCGCAGGCGCTGGGCACCCGCGACCCGGCGCTGCGCGAGCACTTTCTGCAGGCCAGCCGCGAGGAAGGCGACCACCTGGCCTGGACCAAGGCCCGGCTGGACGAGCTGGGTGCCCGCCCTTCGCTGCTCAATCCCCTCTGGTATGCCGGCGCCTTCGGCCTCGGGCTGGTGGCCAGCCGGCTGGGCGACCGCCTGAGCCTGGGTTTTGTCGTCGAGACCGAACGCCAGGTCGAAGCCCACCTCGCCGGCCACCTGGAACGCCTGCCGCAAGGCGACCATGAGTCCCGCGCCATCGTGGCGCAGATGAAGGACGATGAGGCCCTGCATGCGCGCGAGGCCGAACAGGCCGGCGCCCTGCAGCTGCCCGAGCCGGTCAAGGCGCTGATGCGCTCGGCGGCGCGCGTCATGACCACGACGGCGCACTACATCTGACGCAAGTGCCCGGGTTGCTTAGACCTCCAGCACCTCGAAGCTGGTGGTGATGTCCGCGGTTTTCGCCAGCATGATGGTGGCCGAGCAGTATTTGTCGTGGCTCATGGCCACGGCGCGTTCCACGGCGCTGGCGGCAAGGCCCTTGCCCGTCACCACGAAGTGCATGTGGATCTTGGTGAACACCTTGGGGTCCACGGCCGCCCTTTCGGCACTGAGCTTGACCGAGCAGCCGCGCACGTCCTGGCGGCCGCGCTTGAGGATCAGCACCACGTCATAGGCCGTGCAGCCGCCGGTGCCCGCCAGCACGGTCTCCATGGGCCGGGGCGCCAGGTTGGCGCCGCCGTTCTCAGGCTTGTCCGCGTCGGGTGCGCCGTCCATCACCAGCGTATGGCCGCTACCGGTTTCGGCGAGAAAGCTCATGTTGGAGCGTGACCCTGTGATTGTGCTGTTGCCCGTCCAGCTCACCGTGCATTCCATAAACTCCGCTCCTTATGCATAAAATTTATAACTGAAACCGTGAAAAATGTGGAGTTTGTGCCACAAGAGATTGTGCAGCGCAACATTGCTCCGCTATACTGAAATCATCGCACCAATACCGATGCCCCCGGCATCCCAAGGTATTTTGTGCACTGGTTGTCTCCTCCACCTCCTCTAAGGGTGGATTTACAGGCCCAGACCGCAAGGTCTGGGCCTTTTTTCTTGCCGGCACGGCTTTGCTGCCGGCTTCTTGCGGCGTTTTTTCTCGCCCCACTATGATGTCAGGCTGAGAGAAAAACATGCCCACCCCGACCAAACCCGCCTCATCCCGCCCTAAAACCGCCCCGTCGGCCAAGCCCGGCAAGCCGCTCAGCCCCGCCGACTACCTGAAAAAAATTCTCACGGCGCGTGTCTACGATGTAGCCGTGGAGTCCAATCTTGAGCCCGCCAGGAACCTGGGCCTGCGACTGAAAAACACCGTGCTGCTCAAGCGCGAAGACCAGCAACCGGTGTTCAGCTTCAAGTTGCGCGGCGCCTACAACAAGATGGCCCATTTAAGCCCGGCACAGCTCAAGAAAGGCGTGATCTGCGCCTCGGCCGGCAACCACGCGCAGGGCGTGGCCCTCAGCGCGCAAAAACTCGGCACGCGCTCTGTGATCGTCATGCCCACCACCACGCCGCAGCTCAAGGTCGACGCGGTCAGGGCCTGGGGCGGCGAGGTCGTGCTGCACGGCGACAGCTATTCGGACGCCTACGGCCACGCCGTGGTGCTGGAGAAAAAACACGGTTTGACCTTTGTGCATCCCTTCGACGACCCCGACGTCATCGCCGGCCAGGGCACGATCGCCATGGAAATCCTCATGCAGCTGCAAAGCCTGGGCTCCAGCCGGCTGGACGCCGTGTTCGTGGCCATAGGCGGCGGCGGGCTGATCTCCGGCGTAGCCAACTACATCAAGGCCGTGCGGCCCGAGATCAAGGTCATAGGCGTGCAGACCAACGACTCCGACGCCATGCTGCAGTCCGTCGATGCCAAAAAACGCGTCACCCTGAGCGACGTCGGCCTGTTCGCCGACGGCACGGCCGTCAAGCTGGTGGGCGAGGAAACCTTCCGCATCAGCCGCGAGCTGGTCGATGAATTCATCACCGTCGACACCGACGCGGTCTGCGCCGCCATCAAGGACGTGTTTGTCGACACGCGCAGCATCGTCGAGCCCTCGGGCGCGATGGCCGTGGCCGCGGTCAAGCAGTACGTGGCCACCCACAAGACCAAGGGCGAGACCTACGCGGTGATTTTGTGCGGCGCCAACATGAACTTCGACCGCCTGCGTTTTGTCGCCGAGCGCGCCGAGGTCGGCGAAGAGCGCGAAGCCCTGTTCGCCGTGACGATTCCCGAAGAGCGCGGCAGCTTCCGGCGCTTTTGCGAAGTCATAGGCGAGCTGCCCGGCGGGCCGCGCAGCGTGACCGAGTTCAACTACCGCATCAGCGACGACGCCAAAGCCCATGTTTTCGTGGGCCTGACCACTTCGGCCAAGGGCGAGAGCAGCAAGATCGCCGCCAATTTCTCGCGCCACGGCTTCAAGACCCTGGACCTCACGCACGACGATCTCGCCAAGGAGCACATACGCCACATGGTGGGCGGGCACAGCGCCCTCTCCAAGGACGAACGCCTGCTGCGCTTCATTTTTCCCGAGCGCCCCGGCGCCCTGATGAAGTTTCTCTCCAGCATGCGGCCGGGCTGGAACATCAGCCTCTTCCACTACCGCAACCAGGGCGCCGACTACGGCCGCATCCTGGTGGGCCTGCAGGTGCCCAAGGCCGACAACAAAGCCTTCAAGGAATTCCTCGACACCCTGGGCTACCCCCACGTCGAAGAAACCGCCAACCCGGTTTACCGGCTCTTCCTGCAAAGCTAGAACCCCGCCATGAACCAGCAAGGCACACCCTCGGCAAGGCCCGCATCGGCCTACACCTCGGTGTGCCCGCGCTGCGGCGCCGGCCTGCGCTGCGGCATGGTGGCGGGCGATGCCGAATGCTGGTGCGTCAAGCTGCCCCATGTCATGCCAGTTCCCGGCGAACGCGCCCCATCACCCGAAGGCAGCGCGCCATCCTGCTACTGCCCCGCCTGCCTCAAGCTGATCACCGATGAACGCACCCGACTTTCCAATCCTGCGCCTGCCCGCGATTGAGCCCACCGCCGATGCCTCGTTCGAGGCCAGGCTGCGGCACAAGATCGACCACAAAACCAAGCCGTTGGGCGCGCTGGGCCGGCTTGAAGACCTGGCGCTGCAGCTGGGGCTGATCCAGCAGAGCGACATCATCACGCTGCGCGAGCCCCAGATGGTGGTGTTCGCGGCCGACCACGGCATCGCCGCCGAAGGCGTTTCGGCCTACCCGCAGGCCGTCACCGTGCAGATGGTTGGCAATATGCTGGCCGGCGGCGCCGCCATCAATGTCTTCGCGCGCCAGCACGGCTTTGCCCTGCGGGTGGTCGACGCCGGCGTGGCGGCCGAGCTTGCGCCGCACCCGCAGCTGCTACCGCGCAAGATCGCGCACGGCACGCGCAACAGCCGCCGCGAAGCCGCCATGACGGCCGCACAGGCACGCGCCGCCTTGCAGGCCGGCATGGACATCGTGAGCCAGCTGCCCGGCAATGTCGTCGCCTTCGGTGAGATGGGCATTGCCAACACCTCGGCCGCCGCCCTGCTGTTCGCGCGCCTGGCGGGCGTCGGCATTGATGACGCCACAGGCCGCGGTACCGGGCTTGACGATGCCCAGCTCGCCCAGAAGCGCCGGGTGCTGGCGGATGCCCTGGCTTGCCACGCCAACGCCACCGATCCTCTTGCCGCGCTGGCCGCGCTGGGCGGCTTTGAAATCGCCATGATGGCCGGCGCCATGCTGAAGGCCGCGAGCGAGCGCCGCGTGGTGCTGGTCGACGGCTTTATCGCCGGCGCTGCCGCGCTGGTGGCCCGGTCGCTGGCGCCCGCCGCGCAGGATTACATGGTGTTTGGCCACCGCGGGGACGAACACGGCCACCGCCTGCTGCTGGCCCACCTGAAAGCCAGCCCGCTGCTGGACCTGGGCCTGCGCCTGGGCGAAGGCACGGGCGCGCTGCTGGCCTGGCCGCTGCTGCAGTCGGCGGCCAATTTCCTGGGCGAGATGGCCAGTTTTGAGTCCGCCGGCGTGAGCGGCAAGGAAGGCGCGTAAACCGCCATGGGCGCCGTATGACCGCCATTGCCCAGTTCGTGCGCGAGTATTTGCTCGCCGTGCAGTTCTTCACCCGCATCCCCATCACCGGGCGGCTGGCCGAATGGGTGGGCTACAGCCCCGAGATGCTGCGCGCCAGCGCGGGGCACTTTCCGGGCATAGGCATCCTGGCCGGCATCGTGGCCGCGGCTGTGTATGCCCTGGTGCAGGCCCTGCTGCCCGACACCACCTTCACGCCGCTGGTGGCCGCCGTGCTGTCCACCGCCGCCACCGTGCTGCTGACCGGGGGCTTTCATGAAGACGGCCTGGCCGACACGGCCGACGGCCTGGGCGGCGGCCACGACAGGGAGCACGCGCTGCAGATCATGAAAGACTCGCGCGTGGGCGCTTTCGGTGCCATGGCGCTGGTGCTGGCCGTGCTCGCCAAGGTGTCCCTGCTGTCCATACTCGGCTCGGTCGAAGGCGCGCCCACCGGCTGGGAGGAAGCGCCCTTTGCCGGCTGGTACATCTGCGCCGCGCTGTGGACGGGCCACGTCGTTTCGCGCGGCCTGCCGCTGCTGCTGATTTACCTGCTGCCGCATGTGGGCGACGCGGCCGCCTCCAAGTCCAAACCGCTGGCCGACCAGATTGCGCCGGGCGCCTTGCTGATCGGCTTTGCCTGGTGTTTTGTGGCGCTGGCCCTGGCCGCCCTGGCGCTGGACGCCCTGAACCTCATCGTCGCCTGCAGCTTTGCCCTCCTGGCCCTGCTGTGGATGGGGCGGATGTTCAAACGCCGCCTGCAGGGCTTTACCGGAGACTGCCTGGGCGCGGCCCAGCAGGTCTGCGAGATCGCTTTCTACTTCGGCCTCGCCATCAGCCTATGAGCGCGACCAGGGCGGTTTCCAAACCATGAAGCTCTGGCTGGCCCGCCACGCAAAACCCCTGATAGATCCCGGCATCTGCTACGGCCGGCAAGACGTGGCGGCCGACGCAGCCGCC
>NZ_AKIV01000141.1 GCF_000282655.1 Polaromonas sp. CF318 | reverse complement strand
CGCACCGCGCCTTGCATCCCATCCCGAGAAGGGGCTTGCGCGGCCCCGTTTAGGCCGTGAACAGGTTCTTGGCACGGCGATAACGCCAGGCACGCTGTGCCGCACGGCAAAACCCCAGCAGTCGCGGTAAAACGCCAGCGCCTGGCGCAAATCGGCGCAGCGCAGCACGGCCGGTGCGCGCGCGCAGAGGACTTCGGTCATGGCGGCTTTCATGGTGCGGTCACTCATGCGGCGGCCTTCAGGCCGGCCTGGTGCAGATCGGCTACGGCCTGCGGCAGGCGCGGGCCAAAGCCGATCAGGTAGAGCGCGTCCAGCGCCACCAGCGCGCGGCGCTTATAGGCGGGTGTGAGTTCCAGGCCTGGGCGCTGCCAGAATTTTTCGAGTCCGCCGACGGCCTCGATGCCTTGCGTGGTGGTGACGATCACGTCGGGCGCGGCGGCGACCACCGCCTCGGGTGTCATCGCGCGGTAGCCGGCGAAATTGCTGGCGCCGCCGGCGGTAATCAGGGCGTTGTCCAGGCCCGCATAGTTCAGCATCGCATGCGCGGCGGTTTTCTCGCCGGCCACCTGCGGCGAGCCTGAGTGCGAAAGGATAAAGATGGCACGGGGTTTGCGGCCGCCTTTGCGGGCGACGGCGGCCACTACCTCGGCCCACTGGGCATCGAGTTTGGCCTGCAGCGCGGTGGCCTGGGCCACGCGGGCCGTAGCCCGCCCTACCGCGGCAACCTTGCGCTGCACTTCGGCCCAGCTGTGGTCGGCTTCCACCAGTTCCACCTTGACGCCGGCGTTGCGGATCTGGTCCATCACCACATGCGGGCCGGCTTCGGTGGTACCGATGACCGCATCGGGTTTGAGCGAGAGCAGGCCTTCGGCCGACAGCTGGCGCATATAGCCGACCTTGGGCGTCTGCAAGGCCGCGGCCGGGTAAAGGCTGGTGGTGTCGGTGCCGACGAGTTGCTTTTCAGCGCCCAGCGCGTAGACGATTTCCGTGGTCGCGCCGCTCACCGAGACGATGCGCGGCATCTTCGCCGGCGCCTGGGCCTGCGCAGCAGTCGCAGACAGGCCGCAAACGCCGGAGGCGGCGGAAACCACCGGCAGTGAAAAATACCGCAAGGCGTCGCGTCGGCGGATTGGAGGAAGGGCTGCTGTCATGGGAAGCCTTGTGGGGAAAAGTTTTGCTCAAAGAGGTCTTCATGCGATGTTCTGCGCGATGCGCCAGAGCACGCCCGACGGGTCGGTGAGCACGAAATCGCGCTGGCGCCAGGGCTGGTCTTGCGGCGGCACGGTGCGCACGCCGTAGCGGCCGACAATGTCCGATTGCTGCAGCCGCGCCCACCAGCTTTCGACGTCCTGCACGATCAGGTGCATCATGAAATTGCCGGCGTGCTCGGCCACATAAAAGTTTTGCAGGAAAAAGGCCGTGCCACCCAGGCGCATATAGGCCAGGGTGTCGTCCGACCAGGGGCTCTCAAATCCCAGCTCTTCATAAAACCGCTTGGACAGCGCGAAGTCTTTCGCAGGCACAAAGGCCTTGATCTCCATCGCGCCGAAACCGTTTGTGCCACCGCTCATGCGACTTCCTTGAGCCTGGGCAGCCGCGCCACGATGTCGCGCCAGGCCTGCAGTTCGGGAACGCCGGGTTTGCGCGCGCCGAAGAACATCGCCATCAATTCGCCCGCGCCGTCGAAGACTTCCACCGAGGTGACCAGTCCCTCGGTCGTGGGCTTCTCGACAATCCAGGCGCTCTTGACCAGGTCCTCGCGCAGGTGCAGGTTAAAGCCCGCATCGAGCACATTGATCCACTGCGCGGTGGGCGTGACCATGGGCTCGATGCGTTTGACCGGCCCGGTGTGGATCTGGATGCAGCCTGGGCTGCCGACAAACACCATGATGGGCGTGCCGTCCATGGAGGCTTCGTCGAGCAGCTTGCGCACAATGCCCAGGTCGGCTTTTTGGGTGAAGCGGCCTTCGACCAGGCGAAAAGCCTGCTGGCGCTCCGCGCCGGCTTTGCCGATCAGGCCGAAAAATTCGTGCGTGTCCTTCATCTCGCTCCAGCCCTGGGCCAGCGCGGCTGCGTCGATATCCGCGTCGAGTTTGGGCACGGCCTTGGGGCTGGCGGGCGTGAAGGCGCAAACCTTGTCTGCGTCGCTGAACTGGTTGGCCACGTCCCTGAAGGCTTCGCGGTCGGTCTCGGGCCGCGCAAATATCTTGTGCACGGCCACACCGTGCGCGTCAAAAAACTGCAGGCTTTCCGAAGCCGGGTTCTTGGGGTCGTTGGCCGGCTCGAAGACGTAAAAACCCGCATGCCAGCGGCTGAAGAAGATGCGCAGGTCGATGTCCTCACCGAGGGCCAGGCCCATCTGGCCCTGCGCGCTGATATTGCGGTAGACACCGGTTTTCTCATGCACGGTGGCTTCATTGCGCGTGAGCGCCATGACCGGGCCGCACAGTTCCAGCGCCTGCAGGATCTCGACCCAGGGGCCTTTGAGTGGTGTGGCCTTGAGGGCATGCTCGTGCGTGCCGACGTGGGCCGCGACGGCCTGGCCTTCGGTGATGCCCAGGCTCTCGGCGGCATCTTTGGCACGCTTGCCGCTGCTGCGCGCGGCGGCGAAGCGCTCGCGCAGGGCGGCAGGGTTCGGGGATGCAATGTCGGCATCTGCCTGGCTTGCGGCATCGGGCCGCGTCTGGGTTTGAAGGACTGCGCTCATTGAAGGGTCTCCGGGGTTGTGTGCCAAAGCACGCGGTGGGGGTCAAAATTGTCTGTAGGCAAAAGCACCTGCGGTGGCTGGTCAGCGCCCGGTTGCAGCACCCGCACCCACAAGGGATGCAGGTTGGCGGCAATGGCCCTGAAATCCGGCGGCGCGCCGGCGTGGCGCGACAGCATGAAGAGGTTGGCGATGATTTTTTGGGCCAGCAAGGCACGCTGCCCTTCGCAGCAGGCCTGGGCATGGCCGGTCATCAGCGCCAGCGTCCCGGCCAGCAGGGCTTGCGCCGGAGGCAGGCCCTGCGCGTCGGCCGCACCGCTGTCGCCATCGCTGGCACCGTGGTCGGGAAACTGGTTCATGCGCTTTCCTTTCTGCTTGTCAAAGATTCAGCACGGCATCAGAAATCGGCGACCAGCGAGACGTTGAAATAACGGCCCGGCTGGCTGTAGGCGTCGCGGAAGGAAGAGTTGGCCGCCACGCCGCGGACATCCGACCAGTTCCAGTACTTCTTGTTCGTCAGGTTGATCAGGCCGACATTCAGGCGCAGGGTTTTGCTGAAACGCCACTGGCCGGTCAGGTCCAGCGTGGTCGCGGACGGCACGGCGAACTGCGTGGTCGCCACCGGCACCGCGGGCGGCGAGGCGGCAATGGTCTGCGCGCTGATGTCGTCGAACTTCTTGGCCGAATGGTGACTTGCGTCCAGGCGCACATCCCAGGTCGCAGTCTCGTACTTCAGGCCGACGCTGAGTTTGGCCGGGTCTATGGTGTCCAGAGGCTTGCCGGTGTTTTTCACGGTGCCCTTGGTGTAGCCATAGGAGAACGGCGTGCTGAGCTTGCCTTCGCCGAACTTGCCCCAGTTCATGTCGCCCTTGATCTCAAAACCGCTAATGGTGGCGTTGTCGATGTTGATCGACTGGATCACGGCGGGGTTGGCGGGGTTGCCGAAGGCGCCGCTGACGATGGCGCCGTCCTGGATCAGGTCTTTGAAGCGGCCATAAAACACGGCCGTGTCGAAACTCAGCTGCTCCAGCCGCGCGCGAACGCCGAATTCGACGTTGCGGCTCTTTTCGGGCTTGAGGTTGGGATTGGGCACGGTGCGGTAGCCGCCGGTCAGGTTCTGGAAGAAGCCGTTCACCTGCCCCGCATTGGGAGCGCGGAAACCGCTGGCGTAGTTGCCGAAGAAGCTCCACTGCGGCGTGGCGCGGTAAATGACACCGACCTTGGGTGATACGGCCGAGCCCGACATGGACACCGCGGGCACCGGGAAGCCGGCCTGAGCCGCGTCGATCTTGAAGCTGTCGGCGCGCACGCCCGGCGTCACGCTCCAGTCCCCCTGAATGAATTCATCCTGCATGTAGACGGCGGTGGCGGTTTCCGTGGTGTCGGGGAATCGTTTGAGCGGGAAGGTTTCACCGGCGGGCGGCACCAGGCCGGTCTGCAGGTTTTCGATTTTTGCGCTGGTGTGGTCCAGGCCGTAGGTGATCTTCTGCGCCGAGTTGGGGCCCGTGCGGATGGTCTTGTCGGCCTGGATGCCGGCTTGCAGCGTGCGTTCGCTGTAGGTAGTGTCGCGCGTGCGTACCTGTGGCAGCGCCGTGCGCCGCTCATAGGTGAAGTCGTTGGACTTTGCATGCTGGTAGCTGAGCACCGTCTGGATGTTGTCAGCCAGCGTGGCGTCCACCTTGTATTTGGCGTCCCAGGTCAACCGGTCGCGGTCCATCTTGCCGGTCGAGTAAGAGTCCAGCACAGTGGCCGAGCGCGCGGTCAGCAGGTTGTAGTCGCTCTTCTTGTCGACGTGCTCGAAGGTGATCACGTGTTTTTGCGAGGCGGTCGGCGTCAGCACGACTTTGCCGAGCAGGGAATTGGTCTTGTCGCTTTGCGGGTTGGGTGCCGTGCGGGTGAAGCCGGTGCCGCTGTTGTCGCCGCGGTTTTCCAGTTCCTTGCCGCTACTGGTGGCCACATTCAGTTGCCAGGCCAGCACTTCGTTGGCGCGGCCGGCAATCGTGCCGCTGACGGCGGTCTCGTTGTTGTCGCCGCTGTAGCTGATGGACGCGCGGCCGCCCAGCGACTTGCCGTCCCGCAGGTAGTCGTCCGGCTCGTAGGTGATGAAATTGACCAGGCCGGCAATGCCGTCGGAGCCATACAGCGCGGAGGCCGGGCCCTTGACGATTTCGATGCGCTTGATGAGGTCTATGGACACGCTGTCGCGCCCGAAAGAATTGGGGCTGAAGGCATAGCTGCGTGGAATGCGTATGCCGTCCACCATCATCAGCACGCGATTTCCGTCGAGGCCGCGGATATTGAAGCCGGCATTGCCCTCGCGGCCGGTATCGCCTTGCGCCAGGCCGAAACGCGCGGGTGCACGGCGCACGGAGACGTTGGGAATGTTTTTGGCCGCATCGCGGATGTCCCTGATCTGCCCCTGCTCGATGTCGTCGGCATCGATCACGTCGATGGTTTGCGGAATGTCGTCGACCGACTGCTCGCCGCGCGAGCCGCTGACGACGATTTCTTTCAGGGCGGCGACTTGCACCGCGGCGGGCACTGCCTGTGTCTGCGCGGCGGCAAAGCCGGCGCCACAGGCCAGGGCGGTCAACAGGGAGATTTCGCGCAGCGCGAAACGGGAAGAAGGATGGATGGAAGTCATGCAAGCCCAAAGTAAGAGGTTTGGAGGGCTTGCTGCGGCAACGAGGTGGGCCCGTGGGCTCCCGGTCACTTGTGGCTGGCTCTGGAGAGACCGAAGTATATGCGAATTATTCTCATTCGCAACATTTGGATGCAAAATAAATCAGGGGAAACATCCGTCCTGGCGCGTCTCCCACTCTGCGCCCAGCCCCTCAGTCACCATCAGGTCATAGAGGGCCGCGAGGATGAATGGCCACACGCGAGGCAGTAACGCCTATTCAATCAATAGTAAATATCAATCGTTAATACAACATTAAAAGCCATATACTATCGATTCGCCGGCAAGTTTTAGCCTTTTTTCATCACCTATAGGAATCCATCTAGATGTCCCTGATCAATACCCAAGTCCAGCCCTTCAAAACCCAAGCCTTCCTCAATGGCAAGTTCATCGACGTTTCAGACGAATCGCTGAAGGGCAAATGGTCGGTCCTGATCTTCATGCCGGCCGCATTCACTTTCAACTGCCCCACGGAAGTCGAAGATGCCGCCGACAACTACGCCGAATTCCAAAAGGCCGGTGCAGAGGTCTACATCGTGACCACCGACACCCATTTCTCGCACAAGGTCTGGCACGAAACATCTCCTGCCGTCGGCAAGGCCAAGTTCCCGCTGGTGGGCGACCCGACCCACACGCTGACCAAAGCCTTTGACGTGTTCATTCCCGAAGAAGGCCTGGCACTGCGCGGCACCTTCGTGATCAACCCCGAAGGCGTCATCAAGACCGCCGAAGTGCACTCCAACGAGATTGCACGCGACGTCAAGGAAACCCTGCGCAAGCTCAAGGCCGCCCAATACACGGCAGCCCACCCCGGCCAGGTTTGCCCCGCGAAGTGGAACGAAGGCGCCAAGACCATCGCCCCGTCCATCGACCTGGTCGGCAAGATCTAAGCGCCCTGCTGCCCTCCTGACAAGGCCCGGGGGCCCGGCACATGTGTGCCGTCCCGGGCTTTTTTGTTCCCTTTTGATCCCGTTTTGCCATTGAAAGTGAGTCCCCCATGCTCGACGACGCCACCAAAGCCCAACTGAAAAGCTACCTCGAACGCGCCACGCAACCGATCGAAATCGTTGCCTCGCTCGACGACAGCGAAGCCTCCGGCGAAGTGCTGTCGCTGCTCAAGGACGTCGCCGAAGCCTCGCCGCTGGTCAAGCTGACGGAGAGCCGCGACGACAATCACCGCAAGCCTTCGTTTTCGATCAACCGCCCCAGCGAAAACCACGGCCCGCGTTTCGCCGGCCTGCCCATGGGCCATGAATTCACCTCGCTGATCCTTGCCTTGCTGCAGGTCGGCGGCTACCCACCCAAAGTCGAGCAGGCCGTGCTGGAACAGATCCGCGCGCTCGACGGCGATTTCGAGTTCGAGATTTACGTCTCGCTAACCTGCCACAACTGCCCCGACGTGGTCCAGGCGCTGAACCTGATGGCGGTGCAGAACCCGCGCATCCGCGCCACCATGATTGAAGGCGGCATGTTCCAGGACGAAGTCAAGGAACGCCAGATCATGGCGGTTCCCACGGTGTTCCTCAACGGCACCGAATTCGGCCAGGGCCGCATGAGCCTGGAGGAAATCCTCGCCAAGATAGACACCAGCGGCGTCGAACGCGAAGCCAAAAAGATAGACGGCAAGGATGCCTTCGACGTGCTGATCGTCGGCGGCGGCCCGGCCGGCGCCGCCGCGGCAGTGTATGCCGCGCGCAAGGGCATACGCACCGGCGTGGCCTCGGAGCGCTTCGGCGGCCAGGTGCTGGACACCATGGGCATCGAGAACTTCATTTCCATCAAGGAAACCGAAGGGCCCAAATTCGCCCACGCGCTGGAAGAGCACGTGCGCAACTACGACGTGGACATCATGAACCTGCAGCGCGCCAAGGCCTTAATCCCGAACAGCGGGCCGGACAAAAACCTGATCGAAGTCCAACTTGAAAACGGCGCTTCGCTCAAGAGCAAGTCCATCGTGATTTCAACCGGCGCGCGCTGGCGCAACATCAACGTGCCCGGCGAGCACGAGTTCAAGAACAAAGGCGTGGCCTACTGCCCGCACTGCGACGGCCCGCTGTTCAAGGGCAAGCGCGTGGCGGTCATAGGCGGCGGCAACTCGGGCGTCGAGGCGGCCATCGACCTGGCGGGCATCGTCGGCCATGTGACGCTGATCGAGTTCGACACCGCGCTGCGCGCCGATGCCGTGCTGCAGCGCAAGCTGAACAGCCTGGCGAACGTCACGGTGATCACCAACGCGCAGACCACCGAAATCACCGGCGACCAAAAGGTCAACGGCCTGGTCTACAAGGACCGCGCCGGCGGCGAGCTGAAAACCGTGGCCCTCGAAGGCGTGTTTATCCAGATCGGCCTGGTGCCCAACACCGACTGGCTGAAGGGAACGGTCGAGCTGTCGAAACACGGCGAGATCATCGTCGATGCCAAGGGCCAGACCTCGGTGCCCGGCGTGTTCGCGGCCGGCGACGTGACGACGGTGCCCTTCAAGCAGATCATCATCGCGGCCGGCGAAGGCGCGAAGGCCGCCCTCAGCGCCTTCGACTACCTGATCCGCAGCCCCATCGCCGCGCAATAAGCCGGTGAAACGCTGAATGCAAAGCCGCCCCCGTCCGGGCGGCTTTTTTTTGCACGCCGGAAGAGGAAAGGGGAAAGGCCAGCAAAAACCGCACGGGCTCTACCGTCTTTCAGATGAGAATTACTCTCATCGGTGATATAGTTCGCTGCCCCTTCTCTCGCTAGCCAGACACCCCAGCAGCCTCTCGCGCTGCCAGGCGCAGCAAGCCAACAACCTGCCCACGCGGCTCCTGAATTCCGCCACCCGCCGTGGCGCATCGGGCCGTCGTGCGCACGCCAGTTTCCTGGCGATCCTCCCCTGGAGTTTTGACTTGCCCAGCTTGCATTCGCCGCGCGCCGCACGGCGCCTGGCCCCGTTTACCATTCTGTCCCTGGCCGCCGCGCTCCAGGGCGCCTATGCCCAGGCCCCTGCCGAAACCACCCTGCGTGAGGTGCAGGTGAGCGCCGAGCCCGAAAAAGAAACCGCCACCGGCCCGGTGATCGGCTATCGCGCCAAAAGAGCCTCCACCGCCACCAAAACCGACACGCTGCTGTCCGAAACACCGCAAGCCGTCACCGTCGTCACCAGCGAGCAGATCAGCGACCAGGGCGCCACCAACCTGCAGGACGCGCTGGGTTACGCCGCTGGTGTGCGTTCCGATGCCTATGGTCTGGACTCGCGTACCGACTCGGTCCGGGTGCGCGGCAGCAATCCCGACAACTACCTCGACGGCCTGCGCGAGGCCTACGGTTACTACACCAGCCGCACTCGCGCCGATCCCTACACGCTGGAGCGGCTGGAAGTGCTGCGCGGTCCCTCGGGCATGCTGTTCGGCGCGGGCACGGCCGCCGGCGTGATCAATATGGTGAGCAAGAGGCCGCAGGCCGAGACCCAGCGCGAGATCGGCGTGCAGTACGGCAGCTATGGCCGCAAGCAACTCCAGGTAGACCTGACCGGCCCACTCACGCAGGACGGTGAGTGGCTGTACCGGTTGGTCGCGCTCAAGCGCTCGTCCGGCACGCAGGTGGACTTCGTGCCGGACGACCGCAGCCTGGTCGCACCCTCGCTGACCTGGCGGCCCAGCGCCGCCACCTCGCTGACCTTGCAAGCGCTGTGGCAGAAAGACAAAAGCGGCTCGACCTCGCAATTTTTCCCATGGGAAGGCACGCTGCTGCCCAACCCCAACGGCCGCCTGCCTACCAGCCGTTTTATCGGTGAGCCCGGCGACTACTACAACTCCGAGCGCAAGACTGTCGGCTGGCTGTTCGAACACAAGTTCAACGACGGCTGGACGGTACGCCAGAACTTCCGCATTTCAAGCAACGAGAACGACAACCGTTACCACTATGGTGATTTCTTCACGTCACCGGGCAGTTGGGGATCGGATCCGGTGGCCAAACGGCGGCTGGGCCGCATCAACGACAGTTCGCTGACACGCAACCGCATTACGGCGCTGGACAACCACGCCGAAGGCCATTTCAGCACCGGTGCCCTGCAGCACACATTGCTGTTCGGCGCGGACTTCGCGCGCCACCGCGAGAACGTCTGGTCGGGCGCCACGGTCAGCGACATAGACGCCTATGCACCGGTCTACGGCAACCTGCTGATTCCGGAACGCAGCGCGCTGCCGCGCACCACCCAGCGCCAGACCGGCCTGTATGTGCAAGACCAGATGAAGTGGGACCACTGGATCGTTACCGCGGGACTGCGCCATGACAAGGCCGTCGCAGGCGCCGACGGCAGCCCCGAGGAAGAAAGCAAGGCCACGACCAAGCGCCTGGGCCTGATGTACGCCCTCCCCTCGGGCTGGTCGCCTTATGTGAGTTACAGCGAATCGTTCACGCCACAGGCCGCCATCAAGGGACAGGTATTCAAGCCGCTGCGCGGCGAGCAATGGGAACTGGGCCTGAAATACGAGCCGGCGGGCCGAGCGCTGGCCTTCAGCGCCGCGCTCTATGACCTGCGCGAGAAAAACCAGATTGCCTCGCCGCTGCCCGACACCTATACGCAAGTCGGCGCTACCCGCACCAAGGGGCTGGAGCTCGAGGTCAAAGGCCCCGTTACACCGAACCTGGAACTGGTCGCGCATTACAACTACACCGAACTGGACAAACAGCTCGAAGGCCTGCCCAAGCACCAGGCCAGCGCCTGGGCCAAATACCGGTTCGCCATCGCCGGCGTGAACGGTTTCTCGGCCGGCGCCGGCGTGCGCTGGATGGGCGCCTTCAACGACCAGCAGGGCGGCGGCAACGGCCCGCGCATCCCCAGCGTCGCCTTGCTGGACCTGATGTTCGCCTATGACACCGGGCAGTGGCGCTACGCCGTCAACATCAACAACGCGACCGACAAGACCTATTTCAGCACCTGCCTGGCGCGCGGTGACTGCTGGTACGGCGCGCGGCGCAACCTGGTGGCCAGCGCCACCTACCGTTTCTAGGCACAAAGGAGCATCGTGATGAACAGCCGCAAGGTCAAAACCTGGACCTGGATCCACAAATGGAGCAGCCTGGTCTGCACGGTCTTCATGCTGCTGTTGTGCCTGACCGGGCTGCCCCTGATCTTTCACCATGAGATCGGCCACCTGCTGGGCACCGAAGTGGAGGCGCCCG
The DNA here is from genome assembly GCF_000282655.1 of Polaromonas sp. CF318. Classification (GTDB taxonomy): domain Bacteria; phylum Pseudomonadota; class Gammaproteobacteria; order Burkholderiales; family Burkholderiaceae_C; genus Polaromonas. The sequence continues at coordinate 21,354 of NZ_AKIV01000141.1, read as the reverse complement.
ACCTGCCAAAGGACACGCCGCGCGCCAGCCTCGACAAGGTGATGCAGGTCGCGCAGGCGCTGCATCCGGGCAAGGTGCCCATGTTCGCTTCGCACGAGATCGACGACGACCGCTTCTGGTACGTCACGCTGGGCGACACGCCGACCTCAGAGGTCGGCAACAAGACCGTGGCCGTCGACGCGCGCACCGCGGCAGTGCTGGCCCAGCCCAAGTTCGACGAAGGCTTCATGTACATCATGTTCAAGCTGCACGTGGACCTGTTCGCCGGGCTGGCCGGCAAACTCTTCCTCGGTTTTATGGGCCTCTTGCTGCTGGTGGCGATTGTGTCGGGCGTGGTACTGTACGCGCCCTTCATGCGCAAGCTGGACTTCGGGGCCGTGCGGCAAAGCCGGCCGCGTGCCAGATGGCTGGACCTGCACAACCTGCTGGGCATCGTGACGCTGGTGTGGGCCTTCACCGTGGGTGCCACCGGGATGATCAACACCTGGGCCGACCTGGTGATCAAATACTGGCAGTACGACCAGCTCAGCGCGCTGCTGGCCCCCTACCAGGGGCAAACGCCGCCGGCTCGCCTGGCCTCGGTGCAGCAAGCAGCATCGTCGGCCACCGCGCTCGCTCCCGACATGAAGATGGCTTTCATCGCCTTTCCGGGCACGACGTTTTCCAGTCCGCACCATTACACGGTGTTCCTGCGCGGCAACGAGCCCTTTAATTCACGCCTGCTCAAGCCGGTGCTGGTGGATGCGGGCACCAACGCGCTCACCGCCAGCCCGCCGTTGCCCTGGTACCTCACGGCACTGTTGGTATCGCAGCCGCTGCACTTCGGCGACTACGGCGGGATGCCCATGCAAATCCTCTGGGCGCTGCTGGATATCGCGACCATCATCGTGCTGGGCAGCGGCCTCTATTTATGGCTCAAGCGCCGCAACCCGGCTGTGGCGGCGAAGCCGGCCACGACCGCACATGCGCCGGATCCGCGCGCACTCGCCCACAAAGCGCCGGGCGGTGCCGCATGAGCGCGGCAGCAAACTCTTTCTGGCGCCTTTGGCGCTGGCCGCTGGTGCTGGGCCTGCTCAGCACCAGCGGCTTGCTGAGTGCGCTGGTCTCCGACGGCTGGGGCGACTGGTGGGCCTGGTTGAGCCTGGGCCTGCCGGTGGCTGTGATGGCTTGGTGCGCATGGGTGCCACGCCAATCGTCCGGGCGCTGAGCAGCAGCCAGACCTTGGCGCCGGCATGGCGTCGCGGTGATCGCGAACGACGGTTTCGCGCAGGCGATAAAATACGGCGCTGCTCACGCACGATCTGAAGGCTGAACTGAAGGAGTGCGCGGCGGGCCTTCTGCCCTCTTGCATTGCCCAAACTACTTTTCGTTCTTTCCTTCTTTCTTTTTCTCATGAGCGCCTTTAACACCGAACGCATTATTTCCGTCCACCACTGGACCGATACGCTCTTCAGCTTCACCGCCACGCGGGATCCCGGCTTTCGTTTCGTCAACGGCCAATTCACCATGATCGGCCTGCCTGTCGACGGCAAGCCATTGATGCGCGCCTACAGCGTGGCCAGCGCCAACCATGAGGACCAGCTGGAATTTTTCAGCATCAAGGTGGCCAACGGCCCGCTGACCTCGCGGCTGCAGCACCTGAAACCCGGCGACGACATCCTGGTGGGCCGCAAGCCCACCGGCACGCTGCTGCTGCAAAACCTGCTGCCCGGCAAGACGCTGTGGCTGCTGGCGACCGGCACCGGCCTGGCGCCCTTCCTCTCGCTGATCAAGGACCCCGACACCTATGAGCGCTTTGAGCGCGTGGTGCTGGTGCACGGCTGCCGCACCAGCGCCGAGCTGGCCTACCGCGGGCTGATCGAACACGAGTTGCATGAGCATGAATTCCTGGGCGAACTCGTGCGCGGGCGGCTGATGTACTACCCAACCGTGACACGTGAGCGCTTTCGCAACGAGGGTCGCATCACCGAGCTCATGCAGTCGGGCAAGATCTACAGCGATCTTGGCTTGCCGGCGATCTCGGCGGACAGTGACCGCCTGATGCTGTGCGGCAGCCCCGACATGCTGCGTGACATCAAGGCCATGCTGGAAGCCCAGGGCCTGGAAGAAGGCAATATGCAGCACGCCGGCCACTTCGTGGTGGAGCGCGCCTTCGCTGAGCGCTGAGCGCCGGCCCCGCAGCAATACGAACGGTTCTCACAATCAAACGCAAGCAGACCGCGCCAGCAGGGGGAATGCTTGAGTTGCGGGCTGCGGCCAGTGACAATGGGCGATCCGCACTACAACGATAAGGAATTCCCATGAAAGGCGACGCAAAAGTCATCGCTCATCTGCAGGCGCAGCTCAAGAATGAACTGACGGCCATCAACCAGTACTTTCTGCACTACCGCATGTACAAGCACTGGGGCCTGGACAAGCTGGCCAAGAAGGAATACGAGGAATCCATCGGCGAAATGAAACACGCCGACAAGCTGATGGACCGCATCTTCATGCTCGACGGCCTGCCCAACCTGCAGGACCTGGGCAAGCTGATGATCGGCGAGGACGTGCTGGAAGCCCTGAACTGCGACCTGAAAGCCGAAACCGGCGCGCAGGCGACGATCAAGGACGGCATCGCCCACTGCGAAAGCGTGCGCGACTACGTCTCGCGCGACCTGCTGCAGGAAATCCTGGACGACACCGAAGAGCACATCGACTTCCTGGAAACCCAGATCGAGCTGGTCGCCAAGGTCGGCGTGCAGAACTACCTGCAAAGCCAGATGGGTGAAATCAGCTAAGCCCTTGCGGCAACCTCGCACCTTCGGTGCAGCTCAACGAAATACGGGGCCCATGGGCCCCGTTGTCGTTTCGGCAGCTTTTGCCGCCTATCTCATTCCTGCGCGGCCCCGCCTTGAAGTGGGTTTTGGGCTCTCTGTTTGGCATTTTTGCCACAAAACAAGCCTTGCGGCACGCCGTTCTTCATCGTTTAGAAACAAGATATTACGAATCATTATCATTTGGGATAAACTTCGAACGAACTTTTCGAGCCAGCCAACTCGCGTCCCTTCTCGGTGATTTCGAGCCAGCCAAGCTTTTTCCTGAACCCGGTCCGCCTGCCACAGGCCGGACCCTGCTTGGAGGCCATCTTGGCACACCCGTCCGCTCGCGCCGCAAAAACTGCGCGCAATAAAAAAAACCGCAACGCCGGTACCAACAGCTTTGCCCCTCTCGCCGCGCCAGCGGTTTCTGCCCCATCTTCCGATAAAGCCCTGCTGCCGCTGGGCGCGCTGATGCTGGCGGTCTCGGTGTCCGGATGGGCGCAAAGCGCCGCGCCGGCGCCCGCCGCCGCAAGCACCGCGACTTCCGCGCAGGCCGAGGGCAAAACCCTGGCACCCGTTACGGTCACAGGCACGCGCGACCGCGAGAACCAAACCTACCAGAGCGGCATCACCAGCGTCGGCAAGATGCCTGTGGCTGCCAAGGATATTCCCCAATCGCTGACGGTCGTCAATGAAAAGCTCATGCACGACCAGGGCAAGGACAGCTTCAAGAGCGCCCTGGAAAATGTCATCGGCATCACGTTTGAAGCCGGCGAAGGCGGCCGCGTCGGCGACAACATCCGCCTGCGCGGCTTCAGCGCGGCGGGCGACATTTACCTGGACGGCATGCGCGACATCGCGCAGTACAACCGCGACAACTTCAACACCGAGCGCATCGAAGTGCTACGCGGCGCGGCCTCCATGCTGTTCGGCCGCGGCTCCACCGGCGGCGTGATCAACCAGGTCAGCAAGCAGGCACGCCTGATCACCGAACACGAGGTGAACGCCACCGTCGGCACCAAGGGCTACCAGCGCTACCAGGGCGACTTCAACTTCAAGGTCGGCGACGACGCGGCCTTCCGTATCAACGCCATGGCCACCGACGGCGACGGCCGCGGCGATAACGCCAGCGCCTCCACCCACCGCCGCGGCCTGGCGATGGACTACCGCTTCGGCATCGGCACGGCGAACGAATTCGAGATCAGCTACTACCACCTGCACTACAACGACAAACCCGACTGGGGCTTTGCGTGGCTCAACAGCCGCCCCGCTCCTTCGCCGACCAACCAATACTGGTACGGCCTGAATACCGACTTCCAGAATGACAAGGCCGATGCGCTGACGCTGTCTCACACGCACCGCTGGGCGGATGGCAGCAGCCTGAAAACCACACTGCGCGACGGCTATTATTCACGCGCCATGTGGGCCACGCAGTCCAGCTTCGCTGCAGGCACGACGATCTTCAATCTGAACCCCAATACGGTAGTCAATCGCGGCAATAACTCCAAATCAGGCAAGGAGCATCACACCTTCCTGCAGACGGACTACCTCACAAGCACCAACTGGTTTGGGCGCAAAAACAGCATCCTCGTCGGTGCCGAATATGCAGTTGAAAACTCCAGCCGGTCCACTTACCCGTTCATTACCGCTGCGCTCGCGCCAAAACCTTCTACTACGGTTGGCAACCCGATCAGCACCGGTATCAGTGGCAATCTCACGGAGCGCGTTGCAACGCAGTTCAAAGCCACCACGCTGGGGCTTTACGGACAGGACACCATTGACCTCACGCCTTACTGGAAACTGGTGGGCGGACTTCGAATCGACAATTTCCGCGGTGACTTTGATCGCTCCGGAAATACGGCACCCAACAACACCCCTCTGAGCCGGTCAGACACACTGCTAAGCAAGCGTCTTGGCGTGATGTTCCAACCCTCGGAGGAAGTGAGTTATTACGCCGCCTACGGCACCTCTTTCAATACCTCGGGCGACCTCTACCAGTTCGATCCTCAATCGGCCAACACCCCGCCCGAGAGCAGCCGCAACATGGAGATCGGCGCCAAGTGGGAACTCTACGGCGGTGACCTGTCTTTCCGTACGGCGCTGGCACGCACCGAGAAATACAACGAGCGCAACACGGACATCGACACCGCCAACAACTCCTACCTGCTGTCCGGCAAGCGCCACACCGACGCACTCGAATTCGAGATCGCCGGGCGTATTACGCCGCAGTGGGATGTGTTCGCGGGTATCGGTTTTCTCAAGGCGAAGATCGACAAGTCCGGCTCCAATGCCGCCGGCCTTGCCGAAGTCGGCGAGAACCCAGGCCTGAGCCCGAGCCGCCAAGCCACACTGTTCACCACCTACCGCATCGGCGACAAGTGGCGCATCGGCGGCGGCTTCACAGCCGTCAGCACCAACAAGCCGGCCAACAGCGTCACCACCACCAACCGCGCGCCGGGCTATGTCAAGGCCGACGCGCTGGTGGAATATCGCATCAGCGAAGGCAACACCGTCAAGCTGAACATCGACAACCTGTTCGACAAGGTCTACTACAACACGCTGTACCGCGGTTTCGCCGCGCCCGGCGACGCGCGCAGCGTGCGCGTGACGCTGACCAGCAAGTTCTGATTCGAAGAAGAATTTTTTCAAGGTCTTGGGCACCTGGGGGATACTCCGGGTGCCTTTTTTCATTTCAGCGATCTTTCCGGAGATTCCTCCATGCTGCTTCGCATTCATCAAGCCCTCCAGCCCGGCGAACTCGCACAGGTCCGCGAGCTGATCCTGGGTGCCGACTGGGCCGACGGCCGCATCACCGCCGGCAGCCAGAGCGGTACCGTCAAGAACAACCTGCAACTGCCCGAAGAATTGCCGGCCGCCCAGCAGGCGCGCCATATCGTGTCGGTGGCACTGGCCCGCAACCCCATGTTCGTCACCGGGGCGCTGCCCAAATCGGTCTACCCGCCGCTGTTCAACCGCTACGGCGGCGACACCAACAACTTCGGCAACCACATCGACAATGCCGTGCGCACGCATGCGGCCAGCGCGCGACATGTGCGCACAGACATTTCCTGCACGCTGTTCCTGAGCGACCCGGCCAGCTATGACGGCGGCGAGTTGGTGGTGCAGGACACCTACGGCGAGCAGCGCATCAAGTTCGACGCCGGCGACCTGGTCATGTACCCGGGCACCTCCGTGCACCGCGTGGAGCCGGTCACGCGCGGCGAACGGCTGGCCTGCTTTTTCTGGATCGAAAGCATGGTTCGCTCCGACGCCCAGCGCCGGCTTCTGTACGAAATGGACATGGCCATCACCTCACTGCGCCAGAAAGACCTGGAACGCGCGGCCCAGGGCGCCGCCGAGAGCCCGGAGGTGGTGCGGCTGACCGGCTGCTATCACAACCTGCTGCGCATGTGGGCTGAGGTCTAAAGGTCTCGGCGGGCATCACCCCTCCCGCCGGGGGTCTTTTGGGGCCGGAGAACGCAGCTGCGCGTTTCACTCAGAACACTACAAAATTCATAGCATTCAAGGCTTTCCAGGCTTTGATGAATTGGATTTTCAGGCTGGGCCGTTGATGGTAGGAAGCGCGCCGACAGCGGCCCGACATCGAAATAAGGCCCTCAAGATTGCAAATGCGACAGATTCGCATTTATAATCGATCCACCGATTGAATCAATCCCCTGCCAGGCCCCTCCATGATTGTTTGCGTCTGCCGCCGTATCTCCGACCGCGAAATCGTCCGCCACGCCCGCGCGGGCCTGGGCTTTGACGAAATCCAGTTCGAACTCGGCGTGGCCACCCAGTGCGGCCAATGCGAAGGCTGCGCCCGTGACGTGGTGGCGCAGTGCAGCAACAGCTGCCCGACCGCCAACATCAAGCTTGCCACCCATACACAGGAAGGCAGCCCATGGAACATCTTGCAACACTCACCCCAAGCCTGATTGCGGCACTTCCCGCCAGCCTGGTCCTGGTGGTAGCGTCCACGTGGTGGATCTTCCGCCGCTGATTCTGCTCAGACATCGATAGAACCGGACCGCGATACGCTCGCGGCCCTTCGCCTACCCACCAATTTCCCGATGACCGCCACTTTCTCCACCGCCCCGCGTCCGCCCGCGCCGCGCCAGCCCCTGAGCCGGAATGCCGTGATCGCCCTGGTGGTGGTCGGCCTGCACATCGGCTTCATCTGGGCACTGCAAAGCGGCCTGCTGATGCGCGCCGCGGAAATCGTGGTGCCCGCTGAAATCCTGACGCAATTCATCAGCCCGCCCGCGCCCAAGGTGGAGCCTGTGCCCCCCACGCCGCCCACACCGGCTGTGCAGAAAAAGCCCGTCGCAAAAGCACCCGTGCAGCCGGCGCCCCAACCGCTGGCCATTCCCGATCCGGCGCCCTCTCCGAATGCCCCGACGGGCGTGGTCACGCCGCCGCTGCCGCCCGCGCCTGTGGCTGTGGCACCCGCAGCGCCGCCGGGGCCTCCCGTTGTGCAGTTGCCCTCCAGCGATGCCGATTACCTGCAAAACCCGACGCCGGTTTACCCTACTTTGAGCCGGCGCATGGGTGAGCAGGGCAAGGTGACCCATAAGGTATGGATAGGCGTGGACGGAAAGGCCCAGCGCGCCGAACTCATCACTTCGAGCGGTTATCCCCGCCTCGACAAAGCGGCCTACGACGCCGTCATGAGCTGGCGCTATGTGCCCGGCAAACGAAACGGCGTTCCCGAAGCCATGCCCTTCAATGTCCCCATCAACTGGACATTAAAAGACTGAGCGAAATCTTTTTGAACCTTGGAGTATTGATTCATGAATTCCCAATTCGGCCTTGCCAACGTCTGGAGCCAGGGCGATATCGTCACCAAATCAGTGGCGGTGCTGCTGCTGGTGATGTCGCTGGCCTCTTGGATGGTCATCATCATCAAGTCACTGGACCTCATCAAGTACAAAAAGATCGCCCGCGCGGCCGAAGACTTCTGGCATAGCGAGGACTTCGCGGCCGGCCTCACCAAGCTCGGCGGCGACCCGACCAACCCCTTTCGCCAGTTGGCCCTGGAAGGCCGCGAAGCCACCCTGCACCACCGCAACACCAAGGCGCACCTGCATGACGCCCTGGACGTGAGCGACTGGGTCACGCGCACGCTGCGCAACACGATTGACGAATTCACCGGCAAGCTGCAGTCCGGCCTGGCCATCCTGGCCTCCGTCGGCTCGACCGCGCCTTTCGTCGGCTTGTTCGGCACCGTGTGGGGTATCTACCATGCGCTGCTGTCCATAGGCGCGGCCGGCCAGGCAACCATCGACAAGGTGGCCGGCCCCATCGGCGAATCGCTGATCATGACGGCCCTGGGCCTGGCGGTGGCCATTCCCGCCGTGCTGGGCTACAACGCGCTGGTGCGCGGCAACAAAGGCGTGCTGCAAAAGCTCAACCGCTTCGCGCACGACCTGCATGCCTACTTCGTGACCGGTGCCCGCGTCAGCGCCGGCGGCCAGGCCAACGTCGTGGCCATGAAAAAGGCCTGAACATCCCTATCCATATGGCCCCGCGACCCGAGAGCGTGGGGCCTCCTATTCAGTGATCGAGAAGCACCATGGCCTTTGGAACCCAAGACGACAGCGATGACGTGATGAATGAGATCAACATGACGCCCATGGTGGACATCATGCTGGTGCTGCTCATCATCTTCATCATCACGGTCCCCGTGATGAAACACTCCGTCAACATCGACCTGCCGCGCGCTTCCAACGAAGCGCAGAACATCAAGCCGGAAACGGTTCGCCTGAGCGTGGACGCTGAAGGCAGCTATTTCCTCAACGAAACCAAAATCACCGACGAACAGCTGGGCACCCAGCTCAAGGCCGCGGCGGCCCAGAACCCGCAACCCGAGTTGCACATCCGCGGCGACAAGTCGGTTCGCTATGAACGTGTAGCGCAGGCAATGGCAGCCGCGCAACAGGCCGGCCTGCGCAAGATCGGCTTTATCACCGAACCCAAGAACTGATCAAGGCCTGCCGCCCTGAACCGCGCGGCGGGCCTTTTCCTTTGACACAAAAAGAAAACACTTCGGAGCCCAAACTCGCTTGACTTTCAAATGAGAATGGTTATCATTAACTTCACGAAACCCAAACAGGTTTAAACCATGAGCATCGCACTGCCCCCCTCCAACACCTTAAGCCTTCCTGCCCGAGCCCCCGTGCGCACAGAGACCGCTTCGGGCGGCCAGGGCAGTCCTGCGGCCACGGTCAGCAGCACGGAAATCCTGCGCGGACAAAAGGCCGTGGAAATCAACCACAACGGCGCCACCTACCGGCTGCAAGCCACGCGCCTAGGCAAACTGATTTTGACCAAATAAGGTCCGTACACGAGTTTCAGCACAGTTTTTTTCATCAAGAGTTTCATCGTGGGGCGATCCGGGGCTACCAAGCTCCCAAGGTCGTTTTTAGCCAGCCATAGACTCCCTGGAGTTGTTTAGCCAGGCTTTTTTTCCTGATGCTTCTGCTCACGCCAACAAAAAAGCCGACCTGGTGGTCGGCTTTTTTCATGCCCGCCGGCAAGCGGTTCTGGTTCTTAAAGGCCGATGGCGGCCATGCCAGCACGCGCGATCTGCGCGTCTTCGCTGGACTTCACACCGCTCACGCCCACAGCACCGATGCATTGGCCGTCTTTCATGATGGGCACGCCGCCTTCCAGCATGCCATGAAGGTAGGGTGCCGACAGGAAAGACATGCGCCCGCCGTTGATGACGTCTTCGTAGATCTTGCTGTCACGGCGGCCCATGGCGGCGGTATTGGCTTTGGCGGGCGCAAGGTGCGAGGAAATCGGCGGTGCGCCGTCCAGGCGCTGCAGGTGCAGCAGGTGGCCGCCGTCGTCAACGATGGCGATGGTCACGGCCCAGTTGTTCTTGAGGGCTTCCGCCTCGGCGGCCGAGGCGATGGTTTTAACGTCTGCGAATTCAAGCACTGCTTTTGATTTCATGGTCTTCAGGATTTTCCGTTGATGGCAAAGATACCGAGCATACGCAAATTCGAGGCCGTCCTTCGGGCCCATTGCCGCCAAATTAGCTTATAGAACCCTTACAAAAAGTAGGGAGTGCAGGCTGGAAAAACGGCAATGCACCCTAAAATAATCTTGCCCGCATTTGCTGGCGCCCTGGAGACGACTCTCATGACTGACAATGTTCAAACTCTCGACTATGGCGTTGCCACAAGCGTCGAGCAGCGCAACAAGGTCCTGCGCAACACCTACTGGTTGCTGGCCCTGAGCCTGTTGCCCACTGTGCTGGGCGCCTGGCTGGGCGTGGCGACCGGCATCACCCGTTCGCTGACAGGCGGATTGGGCCTGATCGTGTTCCTGGGCGGTGCATTCGGCTTTATCTTTGCCATCGAGAAGACCAAGAACTCGGCCGCCGGCGTGCCCGTGCTGCTGGGCTTTACCTTCTTCATGGGCCTGATGCTCTCTCGCCTGATTGCCATGGTGCTGGGCTTCAGCAATGGTTCCTCGCTGGTGATGACGGCTTTTGCCGGCACGGCGGGCGTGATGTTCGTGATGGCCAGCCTGGCCACCGTCATCAAACGCGACCTGAGCGGCATGAGCAAATGGCTTTTTGCCGGCGCCCTGGTCATCATGGTGGCAGCGATCATCAACGTGTTTGTCGGCTCCACCATGATGATGGCGGTGATCAGCACACTGGCCATCGCGGTGTTCAGCGCCTACCTGCTGTATGACCTGAAACAGGTGATCGACGGCGGCGAAACCAACTACATCAGCGCCACCCTGGCCATTTACCTGGACCTGTTCAATATCTTCCAGAGCCTGCTGGCCCTGCTGGGGATCTTCGGCGGCGAAAGAGACTGAACTTGCGCCACACGCAAAAAAGGAGCCCTCGGGCTCCTTTTTTTATGCCCGCTCAAATACGGCAATGGACTCCACATGCGCCGTGTGCGGGAACATGTTGACCACACCGGCCGCCGTGCAGCGCCAGGCGCCGCCTTCCACCAGCACGCCCGCATCGCGCGCCAGGGTGGCCGGGTTGCAGCTCACGTAGACGATGCGCCTGGGCGGTGTCCAGCCGTCCAGGGCCAGGCTTTGCTGGTGCTCGCCGTCGTCGCAGGGAACGCCGCTCGCGATCTGCTGCTGCAGGGCCGCCAGGGACTTGAACAACTCGAACGCCCCTTCGCGCGGTGGGTCCACCAGCCATTTGTCGGCCGCGCCGTCCTTGACCAGCATCGCCGGGGTCATTTCAAACAGGTTGCGCGCCACAAACCGGGTCGGGGCCAATGCGCGGCGGACGGGTGATGCCGCCCGGTTTCTTTCGAAGTTTTCACGGGACCGGGCCACCAGTACTTCGCTGCCCTCGATCCCCAGCACCTCCCGGGCGCGCGTGGCCAGCGGCAGCGTGAAATTGCCCAGGCCGCAAAACCAGTCGATCACCCGCTCATCCGGCCGTACGGCCAGCAGGCGCAGGGCGCGCGACACCAGCACCTGGTTGATCTGCGGATTGACCTGGGTGAAATCGGTCGGCTTGAAAGGCATGGTGATGCCGAATTCGGGCAGGCCGTAGCTCAGTTCCTGCGCGGCATCGTCAAGCAGTTTCACCGTCTCCAGCCCACCGGGCTGCAGCCACCACTGCAGGCCCGGGTGGGCCGCGGCAAAGGCGCGCAAGCGCGCCAGGTCGCCTGCGCTGAGCGGTTCCATATGGCGCAGCACCATGGCCGTCACGTCGTCGCCGCATGCCAGCTCGATCTGCGGCAGGGTTTCTTTCGCGTCCATGCCGCCGATCAGCTCCCGCAGCGGCACCAGCATGTCGCTGACATGGCGGGGCAGCACATGGCATTCGCCCATGTCGGCCACGTAGCTGCTTTTGCGCTCATGGAAACCCACCAGCACCGTTCCTTTTTTGCGCACATAGCGCACCGACAGCCGCGCGCGGTAGCGGTAGCCCCAGGTCGGCCCTTCAATCGGGCGCAGCAGGTTGTCCGCCCTGAGCTTGCCGATGTGCCGGAGGTTGTCTTCCAGCACACGCTGCTTCACGGCCACCTGCGCGCCCGCGTGCAGGTGCTGCATCTTGCAGCCGCCGCAGGCGCCGGTGTGCATGCCGAAATGCGGACAGGCCGGGCGCACGCGCTGGGATGATTCGCGGTGGATAGCCATCACCACGGCTTTTTCAAAGCTGTTCTTCTTGCGGTAGACGTTGGCCGTCACCTGCTCAAAAGGCAATGCGCCCTCGATGAACACCACCTTGCCGTCGGCCCGGTGGGCAATGCCCTGGGCCTCAATGTCGAGCGACTCGACCTCCAGCAGGTCAGGCGGATAGTCCGCGGCTACGGCGGGCTTGGTGATGGGGCTTTCTTCTGTCATGCACCGATTGTCTCAGGCTGCGCTACCATTTTCCGGAGCAGCCAAAGGAATGAAGCATGGAAGTTCGCATCTGCATCGACGTTGACGACATGGAGCGCGCCGTCGCGTTCTACACCCAAGGGCTGGGGCTGCGGGTCGGCCGCCGCTTCAAGACCGATTTTGTGGAAATCCTGGGCGCCGGCAGTCCCATAGACCTGCTCTTCAACGCGCCGGGCACCAAGCCTGTCAGCAGCAGCGAAAGCGTGCGCAATTACCAGCGGCACTGGACGCCGGTTCACCTGGATTTTGTGGTGGAAGACATTGAGGCCGCCGTAACACGGCTGCAGCGCTACGGCGCGGTGCTGGAGATGCCGGTGGCCGATCGCGCCTGGGGGCGCATCGCCGGGCTGGCCGACCCTTTCGGCCACGGGCTGGACCTGCTGGAGTTCAGGGGCCGCGGCTACGACGAGATCGTGGATCCTCGCTGAGAAACCCAAACGGTGGGTAAAGAAAAAGGAGCCGGGCGAACGCCGGGCTCCTTTTGCCTGCGCGGTGCGCTTACTTGGCAGGCAGGTATTTGGCCGGATCCACCGGTTTGCCCTGGCGGCGGATCTCAAAATGCAGTTTCACGCGATCCGCGTCGCTGTTGCCCATCTCGGCGATCTTCTGGCCCTTCTTGACGTTCTGGTCTTCCTTCACCAGCAGCGTCTGGTTGTGCGCATAGGCCGTGAGGAAGGTGTTGTTGTGCTTGAGGATCACCAGGTTGCCGTAGCCGCGCAAGCCGGCGCCCGCGTACACGACACGCCCGTCGGCGGAGGCCACGACCGCATCGCCGGCCTTGCCGGAAATATCGAGGCCCTTGTTTTTGGCTTCGTCAAAGCCCGCCACCATGGGGCCCTGCGCCGGCCAGATCCAGGCAATGTCTTCATCACCACCCGTCGCGGCCGGTGCCGGGCTGGCACTGGTACCGGCGGGCGCCGATGCGGGTTTGGCGGCGCTGGTGGCCTGCGCCGGTGCCGTGCTGGACGCAGGGGCCGAACCGGGTGACACCGGGCGGGTTACGACCAAGGGGTTCTCATTGTTCGGCGGCACGACGCGCAGCACCTGCCCCACTTCAATGATGTTGGGGTTTTCAAGGTTGTTCCAGCGCACGATGTCGCGCCAGTTCTGACCGTTCTCCAGGCCGATGCGGATCATGGTGTCGCCGGGCTTGACCGTGTAGTAGCCGGGTTTGCCGGCGTTCTCAAAACCGGGTAACTGTTTGACGCTACCGGCGTCCACAGCGCCGGGCACGGGACGTGCCCCGAAGGTTCCACGGTCTTCCACCGGCGCGTTGGTGGGGGAACGCGAAGCGCAACCTGCCACGAGCAGCACGGCTGCAAGCATGCAGGACAGGCCCATCCTGCCGGGCATGGAGCGGGTGGCAGGCAGAGTAGCTACCCTGTTCGACCGTACGGTTTGATTCATTGTTTCTTTCGTCTTCAATCTTGGCTGACTTGCCTGAGCCACAAGGCCCGAAGGGCGCGTCTGGTTTATCGGACTTATTTCTTCATGATGCCGGTCTACGCCTCTATGGGCGCCCGGCCTTAGCTTGTCCCCGATTTTAAAGGCACAAAGTGAACGGCTTCCAGCAGGGTCTGCCGCACGCCCTGGGGGGTTTTGTCCAGCACCACCAGCGCTTGCGCGCCACCGGCGGTTTGCATGGGCGCCACCAGGCGACCGCCCACGGCCAGCTGGTCTATCCAGGCCGCGGGGATGGCTTCACCGCCCGCCGCCGCGATGATGGCCGCATAAGGTGCGCCTTTGGCATAGCCCATCATGCCATCCCCAAACAGCAGGTGCAGATTGGGCAGGCGTAAAGTCCGCAGGTTCTCCCTGGCTTTGTCATGCAGGCCGCGCAGCCGCTCAATACTGTAGACCTCCGTGGCCAGGTGGCTGAGCACCGCGGCCTGGTAGCCGCAGCCGGTGCCGATCTCCAGCACCCTGCCCAGTTTTCCCGCGCCACCCACCGCCCCGTGGCGCAGCAACTCAAGCATACGGGCCACCACATTGGGCTTGGAGATGGTCTGGCCCAGGCCTATGGGCAGGCTGGTGTCTTCGTAGGCCTGGTTGACCAGCGCGGAGTCGACAAAACGGTGGCGCTCCACCAGGCCCATGGCGGCCAGTACCTGCGCGTCGATGACGCCCTGCGCCGCGAGCTTGGCCACCATACGCGCGCGCACAGCCTGCGAGTCCAAGCCGACACCGCCTGGCCGCGCGGGTGAGACGCTGGGCCCAGCCTTCTTCGCCGCGTTGGAGCCCGCAGGCACCGAGGGACGGGCACCGGCCGCGCCCAATCGGGTTGCCGATGGAACACCGGCATCAGCTTTGAGGCGCACCGGAAAGGACGGGCGCGGCGCGCCTTCCGGCGCCTTGGAGGCAGGCTTGGCTGCCGCGGGATTAAAAGGCGGCTTGAGGCTGGATTTCATGCGTCAGGCCTTCAGCGCGTCTCGCTCAACCGGGCGGCGGTCTGGGCCCAGTAAGGCAGGCGCTCATGGTCGGTCAGGTCCACCTGCAGCGGCGTGATGGAGACAAACTTCTGGCTGGTCGCGTAGAAGTCGGTGCCCTCACCGGCCTCCTTCGCGGGTCCCGCACCGCCTATCCAGTACATGGTTTCGCCGCGCGGGCTGGTCTGCATGATGACGCGCTCGGCCGCATGGCGGCGCCCCAGGCGGCAGACTTTCATGCCGCGGATCTCATCGTCGGGCAGGTTGGGAATATTCACGTTGAGCAGCCACGGCGGCACCGTGGGCTCCGTGCCCTCGGCCACATTCTCCAGCGACGGAATCAGCTGCCGCACCAGCTCGGCCGCGCGCCTGGCCGCGACATCGATGTGGGCCCAGCCTTTTTCAGTCTGCGAAAAGGCGACGGACGGGATGCCGAATAAATAACCCTCCATGGCCGCGCCCACCGTGCCGGAGTAAATCGTGTCGTCGCCCATGTTGGCGCCATTGTTGATGCCGGACACCACCAGGTCGGGCCGGTAGCCCAGCAGGCCGGTCAGCGCGATGTGGACGCAGTCGGCCGGCGTGCCGTTGATGTAGCGAAAACCGTTGGCCGCCGTCTGTACATACATCGGCGAGTGCAGGGTCAGCGCGTTGGATTTGGCGCTGTTGTTCTGCTCGGGTGCCACGACCTCGACATCCGCAACGGTTTTAAGCGCTTCGTAGAGGGCGATGATGCCGGAAGCCTGGTAACCGTCGTCGTTGCAGATGAGAATTTTCATGGGGTGATTTTACGGTCACGGCCGTGACAGCCCGGACCTCTTTGGGACTGGCGAGCGTCCCTGCTTTGCCTATGATGCAGTCAAGGCGCCGCCCTCCCCGTTTTCCGCTTCTTCAAGCATGTCGCCGCCTTCAGACCCTCACCTCATCGGAGACATCTCATGCAAGCCTGGCTTTGTGAAAACCCCACCGGCGTAGACGCCCTGACCTGGAAAGAGCTTCCCACGCCGCAACCCAAGGCCGGCGAAGTCCTGATTGAAATCAAGGCGGCCAGCCTGAACTTCCCCGACCTGTTGATCGTGCAGAACAAATACCAGATGAAGCCCCCCCTGCCCTTTGTGCCGGGCTCCGAGTACGCGGGCGTCGTCCAGGCCGTGGGGGAAGGCGTCAAGCACCTCCAGGTGGGGCAAAACGTCGCGTGCCTCTCGGGCACAGGCGGGTTCGGTACGCACACCATCGCGCCGGCAGCCCTGTGCATGCCGCTACCCCCGGGCTTTTCTTATGTGGACGCCGCCGCGTTCATCATGATTTACGCCACCTCCTGGCATGCCCTGATGGACCGCGCGCAGCTCAAGGCGGGAGAAACCGTGCTGGTGCTGGGCGCCGCGGGCGGCGTGGGCACCGCCGCCATCCAGATCGCCAAGGCCGCCGGCGCGCGCGTGATCGCGGCCGCCTCCACCGACGAGAAATGCGCGCTCTGCACCTCCATAGGCGCGGATGCCACCATCAACTACAGCAGCAAGAACCTGCGCGACGAAATCAAGGCCTTGACCGAAGGCAAGGGGCCGGATGTGATCTACGACCCCGTAGGCGGCGATTTTGCCGAGCCGGCCTTCCGCTCCATCGCCTGGCGCGGCCGGTATTTGGTCGTCGGCTTCGCCTCGGGCCCCATCCCCGCCCTGCCGCTGAACCTGACACTGCTCAAGGGCGCCTCCATCGTGGGGGTGTTCTGGGGCGACTTTGCCAAACGCGAGCCCAAGGCCAATGCCGCCATGATGGCTGAACTGGCGGGCTGGTACGCGCAGGGCAAGATCAAGCCGGTGATAGACCGCACCATGCCCATGGCCGAGCTCAAGGCCGCCTATGCCCACATGGGCTCGCGCGGTGTCAAGGGCAAGCTGGTGATGGTCAACTGAGTTTTCCCAGAGTGCGGCGGTCCCGCAGAGCCGAATCCGTGGCTAGTTGTTGGTCACGTTCCCGACGCTGCAGGCAGCCTTGACGATGCGCGCATTGGGATCGTCGTCACTGTCCTTGAAGATCATCGGGCGTATATCGTCCCCGGCATAGGTGGTGATCCTGAAAGGCTCCCCGCGAAAGTCCGGCTGGGCATAAAAAGCCGCCTTCACGTAACGGGCGATTTGCTGGGTGCAGTCGATCTGCACCTCGGTCGCCACCGAGCGGAACTGAAGGGCCTCGCCGGCGGGAGCCCATTGCGTCGCGCGGTTGATGCGCACCGGGAGGAGCCGCAGATCGTCCTTGACCTCGATGGCGGCCACGTTGACTTGGATGTAGTAGCTCGCGGAATTGGCGGGATCACCGGTGATGGTCAACCAGGTGTCGGCCGCATGCGCGCCGGCCACCCCCACCAGCACCGCAGCAAGAAAAACGGCCGGCAAGCGGATCAAGAAATGTCTGGCCGAGGCGAAATGACCAAATGTCTGAAACAAGGCGTTCCTGTCGCGAAAGACGGTTCCCCGAAATTTGTGAGAAAACCGGGTGGGAGAGGGGCTGAAGTGGCGGACACACAGTCTGAAACAGCTGCCAGCGTCTGTATCTTGCCGCACATTGGCAGCGTGGGCGTTTCGAATTGTGACGGCGGCAAGCCCAAGGAAAAAATCCCGCGCACCAAACGGTACGCGGGATTTCAGATACTGGGGTGGCTGATGGGGCTCGAACCCACGACAACAGGAATCACAATCCTGGACTCTACCAACTGAGCTACAGCCACCGGAGCCCTGCATTATAGCGGCAAAGCCGCCACTTCTTTATTGGGTCACAACTTCTTCCGCGTTCGCCTTGGCCGGGACAGGCTTTGGAACGAGGATTTCCGCCTTGAACCGGTCTTTCAGGCTGTTGTAATACGCCAGGCTTTCCGCTGACGTCCACCATTGCGCATACTGGTCGCGCTGCTGTTTGGCGGCGGCTTCGACCGGTGCGTCGCGGGGAACCACCTTCTCGACCTTGACGATGGCGTAGCCCTGGCTTCCCAGGTCGACGCCCGCAAAAGCCGGCAAGGCGGCGATGTCGGCGCGCAGCGCGGCATCGATCACCGGGACAGGCAGCTTCTGCGTCTGTTCACGGGACACCACGACCGGCGCGGCCAGGCCCGTTGCCGACACGGGAGCGGCTTTCCAGGCGGCCAGCTTGGCCACGCCTTCCTTGCGAGCCTCTTCCGCGGCGCGTTGGGCCAGCCAGCGCTGGCGCACGGTGTCTTTGACTTCGGCCAAGGGGCGGGTGTGCGCGGGGGTGTATTGCACGATGCGGCCCGAGGCCAGCTGGCTGGGTCCCACTTCAATGGCTTCGGTGTTGCGTTTTTTCTCGATCGAGTCCGGGGCAAACAAGGCGTTCAGGAATTTGGCGTTTGCCAACGCGCCGGTCGCGCCGACCTGGGGCTGACGCGTCACATTGGCCGCCGACTTGATTTCCAGCTTCAGCTTGTCTGCCGCCGGCTTGAGGCTTTCAGCCTGCTCGTATACCGCGTTGGTAAAGACATCGGCAGATTCAGCGAACTTCTTCTGAGCTTCCTGCTTTTTCATGGCGGCCTCAAGTTCCGGGCGCAGTTCTTCAAAGCTGCGTTGCTTGACGTCCGTCAGCTTGATGATGTGGTAACCAAATTCGGACTCGACGACGTCGCTGATCTCGCCTTTTTTCATGGAGAAGACGGCATCCTCAAAAGGCTTCACCATGGAGTTGCGCCCGAAGAAATCCAGGTCGCCCCCCTTGGCCGCCGAGCCGGGGTCTTGTGAATTCTTGCGTGCCACGTCGGCGAAGGTGTCGGGGGACTTCTTGACCAGGGCCAGCAGTTCCTGCGCTTTCGCCTTGGCTTTTTCACGGTCGACCGCCGGGGCGGACTTGGGAGACGCGATCAGGATATGGCTGGCCCGCCGCTCGCCCTCGAAGCGCGGAAGATTCTGCTCGTAATAGGTTTTCAGGTCGGCCGGGTTGACGGCGATGCTCTTGCCCACACCGTCCATGTCCAGCAACACATATTCAATGCTGGCCTGCTCGGGCGCCTGGAAGAGTTTTTCGTTGGCCTTGTAATACTGCTCGAGCTCGGCGTCCGTGGGATTCAGCTTGGCGATGAAGTCGGCGGCATTGAAGCGGGCCAGCTGGATTTCACGCTTTTCGAAGTAGGCGTTCAGCGAAATGTCGGCGGCCGAATTGGAAGCAAAACCGCTGGCGCCCACACCCGCCAGCACCTGGCGGTTCGACAGGTCGGTTCGCACATTGGCTTCGAACATCTCGGGGCTCATGCCCTGGGCCGCCAGCAACTGGCGATAACGCTCCATGTCGAGGCTGCCGTCCGGCCGGCGCAAGGAGGCGATTTCAGGGCTTTGCTGCAACTCGCGCGCCAGGCGCTCGTTGCTCGTGGTGAGCTTGAACTTCTCGGCCGCCGTGGCCACAACGCGCTCACGCACCAGCCGCTCCAGGGTGGCGTAGCGCGCCTCGGGCGAGTCCAGCAGCTTGGGGTCCAGGTTGGGCATGGAATTGCGGAGCTGGTCCATTTCGCGCTGGTGCGCGCGGTCCCAATCCGACTGCGTGATGTCCCTGCCGTCCACCCTGGCGACCTTCGCACTCTGGTCCTGGGATTTGTTATAGCCATCAAGGCCCAACAACACAAAGGACGGAAGAATCAGCAAAAACAGCAGCACCATGACGATTTTGGTGTGCTTGCGAACGAAATCAAACATCTCGAATTTCCTGTACGACTGCTAACGGACAACCGGGGCCCACCAACAAAAAAGGCGAACCTCGTTCGCCTTTTTCCTCGTGGGTGGTGGGTGCTGACGGGCTCGAACCGCCGACCTACGCCGTGTAAGGGCGCTGCTCTACCAACTGAGCTAAGCACCCCACGTCAAACGTTCTTGTCAGTTCAAAGCATCCTTGAGCGCTTTGCCCGGACGGAACTTTGGAACCTTGGCTGCCTTGATTTTAATCGCATCGCCGGTCCGTGGATTACGGCCGGTGCGCGCAGCGCGTTTGCCCACCGCGAAAGTGCCAAAACCCACCAGAGACACGGAGCCTCCTTTTTTCAGGGTTGTTTTCACAGCGCCAATCGTGGATTCCAGCGCGCGCGTGGCGGCAGCTTTGGAAATGTCAGCATGTTTGGCAATGTGCTCGATCAGTTCGGTCTTGTTCACAAGGAGCCCCTCGTTGATAAAAAGTTAATCTGGTTGTCTCTAAAAAATATCTCCCGGGACACTGTGGTGTAGCGTCAGCGGGAGCGGCTTGTGCAGGTTTTCTGCTGCTTCCAATTAGAGCCATGGACTTCTAACCTGTCAATACAGCAGCAAGTTTTTACAACGTGCGGAGGCGGATTCTAGACGTTTTTTCAGCCCTTTCACGACTTAATCGTAAGCATGGTGTGTAATTTTCATGCTTGACAAAACAGGGCTTTCCGACAAATTTACGACCCGGCCAGCGCCTGTGCGACAGCTTTGCCGACATCGGCCGTTCCGGCCTTTCCGCCCAGGTCGGGCGTGCGCGGCGCACCACTTTCGGGGCTCAATACTTTTTCGATCGCGGCGAGTATGCCGTCGTGCGCTTCCTTGTGCCCGAGGAACTCCAGCATCATTGCACCGCACCAAATCTGCCCTATGGGATTGGCGATGTTGCGCCCCGCGATGTCGGGGGCCGAGCCGTGCACCGGTTCGAACAGCGAGGGGAATTTTCGTTCGGGGTTGAGATTGGCGCTCGGCGCGATGCCAATGGTGCCGGTGCACGCCGGTCCCAGATCGCTCAGAATGTCGCCGAACAGGTTGCTGGCCACCACCACGTCGAAGAAATCCGGGCGTTGCACAAAATGCGCGGTCAGGATGTCGATATGGAATTTATCCAGTCGGATGGCCGGATAGCTTTTTGCCATCTCGGCCACACGCTCGTCCCAGTAAGGCATGGAAATCGAGATGCCGTTGGATTTTGTTGCACTCGTCAGGTGCTTCTTGGGCCGCGATTGCGCCAGCTCGAACGCGAATTTCAGCACCCGGTCGACGCCGATTCGGGTGAACACCGATTCCTGCAGCACGAACTCGCGGTCGGTTCCGGGAAAGGCCTTTCCGCCTATGCTCGAATATTCACCCTCGGTGTTTTCGCGAACGATGTAAAAGTCGATTTCGCCGGGCTGGCGCGGGCTGCCGTCGCGCCGCACCACGGGCGCGATGATGCCGGGCATCAGGCGCGCCGGCCTGAGGTTGATGTACTGGTCGAACTCGCGCCGAAACAGCAGCAGCGAGCCCCACAGGGAGACATGGTCGGCGATCTTCTCGGGCCAGCCCACCGCGCCGAAGTAGATCGCGTCGTGCCCGCCGATCTGGTCTTTCCAGTTGTCGGGAAGCATCTTGCCGTGCTTCTCGAAGTAGTCCCAGCTCGAAAAATCGAAATGGTCGAACTGCAGGTCAATGCCGTACTTGACGGCCGCAGCCTCCATCACGCGCACGCCCTCGGGCATGACTTCCTTGCCGATGCCGTCGCCTGCGATGACGGCGATTCTCTTTTTTCCGGTTTGCTTGCTCATGGTGTTCCTTTGGGTTTTCGGGAGGTCTTGGGTTTACTGGTTCAGGATTTGAAAAATTTCAGCGCTTCGGCCAGCAGCAGTGCCGGCGCTTCTTCCGCGATGTAGTGGCCGCAAGGCAGGGCCAGGCCCGACACGTCCTGCGCGCGCTCGCGCCAGAGATCGAGCACCTTGAAGCATTGGCCCACCGCGCCGTGTTCACCCCACAGCACGCGCAACGGCTGCGCCAGCCGCAGGGCCG
>NZ_AKIV01000140.1 GCF_000282655.1 Polaromonas sp. CF318 | reverse complement strand
CCGCCTTGCCGTGCTGGTGCACTGTCTGCGGCGGCGCGCCTAGCCAGGACCGCTTCGCTGGGTTTTGTGAGGCCCCGGCCGCAGCTTATCTATCTAGTGGGTTTTAAATGTTCCGCGCCGCAGCAACCATTTCACACCCACACGCCGCCTAGGGTTTCGGGTGCGCGTCACGCCATTCCCGCGCCTGCGAGAAATGGCCACAACCGATAAAAGGCAAAGGCGGGCGCAGGGCCGACAGCGGCGAAGGGTGGTTGGCCACCAACACCTTGTGGCGCTTGGCGTCAATCAAGGCCCGCTTGCTCTGGGCATGGGAGCCCCACAGCATAAAAACCACCGGGTGGTCGCCGTCGGCGACCTGGCGGATCAGCGTGTCGGTCAGCACTTCCCAGCCTTTGCCTGAATGGCTGGCCGGCTGGCTTTCTTCCACCGTGAGGCAGGTGTTGAGCAGCAGCACGCCGTGCGTGGCCCATTTCACGAGGCTGCCGCCGGGCACCGGGAATTTGGGCGGCGGCGTGCCCAGGTCGCGCTGCAATTCCTTGAAGATGTTGCGCAGCGAAGGCGGCAAGGCCACACCGGGCGCGACGGAAAACGCCAGCCCCTCGGCCTGGCCCCGGCCGTGATAGGGATCCTGGCCCAAGATGACCACACGCACCTCTTCGGGCGGCGTGAGTTCCAGCGCGCGCAACGGCTGCGGCGGAAAAATCACGGCCCTTTGCGCGAGCCGGCCTTGCAGGAAATCCAGCAGCCTGCGCCCAGTAGCACCGTCAAAAAAGGCTTCGGTGGTGGGGCGCCAGCCAGGCGCCACCGGCCAGTCCGCGGGGTCGGCGCTCAGCAGCTGGTCCGGAGGGTTCATCTGCACCGTCTCCTGATTTACTGGCTGCCAAACAGCTGTGCCAGCGCCAGGCCCGGCTCTTCGGCGCGCATAAAGGCCTCGCCGACCAGGAAGGCGTTGACGCCGGCGTCCCGCATGCGCTTCACGTCGGCCGGCGTGGCGATGCCGGACTCGGTGACCAACAGGCGGTCCGCCGGCACCTGGCCCAGCATGCCCAGCGTGGTGTCCAGCGAAACCTCGAAGGTCTTGAGGTTACGGTTGTTGATGCCGATCAGCGGCGTTTTGAGCTTGAGCGCGCGCTCGAGTTCCGCCTTGTCGTGCACCTCGACCAGCACCGCCATGTCCAGCGACATGGCCAGCGCCTCCAGCGACTTCATCTGCGCGTCATCCAGGCAGGCGGCGATCAGCAGGATGCAGTCGGCACCCATGACGCGCGCCTCGTACACCTGGTAAGGGTCCACCATGAAGTCCTTGCGCAGCACCGGCAGGCTGCAGGAGGCCCGCGCCTGCTTCAGGTAATCAATGCTGCCCTGAAAAAACTGCTTGTCGGTCAGCACCGAGAGGCAGGCCGCGCTGATCTCGCCATCGCCCTCGGCATAGCTTTGCGCGATGTCGGCTGGGATGAAGTCGGCACGCAGCACGCCTTTGGACGGGCTGGCCTTTTTGATTTCGGCAATCACCGCGGGCTGGCCCGCCGCGATCTTGGCGCGCAGCGCGCCCACAAAGTCGCGCGTCAGCACACGTGACTCGGCGTCTTCACGCATGACAGCCAAGGGCTTTCGGCGTATGGCGTCGGCAATTTCTTGGCGTTTGACGGCAATGATTTCGTTCAGGATATCGGGCATGCCCCGATTTTGGCAGATGCGGCAGGGCGGACCGCACGGCATGGTTTTAAGGCGCGTTAGCGCAAACCCGCTACAGCCGTACATGCGCCGGGGCTAATATTTCCTTTCAACCGCTTTGCCCGCCATGCCCGAACGGGCCCACGCGCAAGGCCTTATCTCCATCGGATATCCCTAAGCCCTTCCCATGACCGCACTCACAGATGCCATTGAAGAAATTGTCCGCTCGGCCGGCGCCATGATGCGCGAGGCTTTCAACGCGCCAGACAAACCCGCCTACTCGCTCAAAGGACGGCAGGACTACCTGACCGCCACGGACGGCGCGGTGGAGCTTTTTGTGCGCGGGGAGATTGAACGGCGTTTTCCGGGCGACGCCGTGCTGGGTGAGGAAGCAGGAGGAGAAACCGGCGCTGCCCGCCTCTGGATTGTCGATCCGGTGGATGGAACGGCGAACTTCGCCCGGGCGATCCCGCATTTCTGCATCTCGCTGGGCTTGATGGTCAACGGCGAACTTGAAGCCGGCGCCATTTACGAACCCATGCACGATGAACTCTTCATCGCACAAAAGGGTCACGGCGCCTGGTGCAACGGCGTTCGGCTCCACGTGAGCGAGCAGTCCGAGCTGTCCGCCGCCACGGTCGAAATCGGCTGGTCTTCGCGCCTGTCGCCAGACCCCTACCTGGCGCTGGTCAGCCAGTGCATGCATGCGGGCTGCTCGGTGCGCCGCGCGGGCTCCGGCGCGCTGGGGCTGGCCTACGTGGCGGCCGGGCGGTGCGAAGCCTACGCCGAGGCCCACATCAATTCATGGGACGTTGCGGCCGGCCTGCTGCTGGTTCGCGAAGCCGGCGGCCGGGTCAACGACTTCTGGGCTGAGGAAGGTTTGAGCAAGGGCAATGCCGTGCTGGCCACCAACGCCAGGCTGGCCACCGAACTAAGCGTTTTAACGGGTATACCGCTGCGCTGACGGCTGATAAGGTGGTTTCACCGCTGCACCCTGGCGCTATTGATGACATACAAGAAAGAAGGAGACACCCGATGAAACCGTTCACATTCAGGTCACTTTTCCCGGGATTGATTCTGGCGGCCGTGGCGTGCGCAACTGCGCCCTCGGCTCGTGCGGCGGAAGAGCTGGTGGTTTACTGCAACGTCCAGGAAGAATGGTGCCGGCCGATGGTGACCGCTTTCGAAAAAGCCACGGGCATCAAGGTGTCGATGACACGCAAGAGCTCGGGCGAAACCTACGCCCAGATCAAAGCCGAGGCGGCCAACCCGCGCGGTGATATCTGGTGGGGCGGCACGGGCGACCCGCATCTGCAAGCCGCCGAGGAGGGTTTGACCGAGCCCTACAAATCACCGAGGCTCGCCGATCTGCACCCTTGGGCGGTGCGGCAGGCCGAGGCCTCCAAGTACCGCACGGTCGGCGTTTATGCGGGCGCCCTGGGGTTCAGCTTCAATACCGCCGAGCTGGCCAAGCGTAAATTACCCGAACCGAAGTGCTGGGCCGACCTGATCAAGCCGGAGTTCAAAGGCGAAATCCAGGTCGCCAATCCCAACTCGTCGGGCACTTCCTACACGCTGCTAGCCACCCTCGTGCAGATGATGGGGGAAGACAGGGCGTTCGACTACCTGAAGGCCCTGCATCGCAATATCAACCAGTACACCAAGTCGGGTGCCGCGCCGGCCCGTGCGGCAGCTACCGGCGAAAGCATCATCGGCATCACCTTTCTGCACGATGCCGTCACACATGCCGTGGCTGGTGCGCCCCTGAAGGTGGTTGCGCCCTGCGAAGGCACGGGTTACGAAGTGGGCAGCATGAGCATCATCAAGGGGGCCAAAAATTTGGCCAACGCCAAAAAATGGTACGACTGGGCACTGACGGTGGAAGCACAGGACATAGCCACGGTAGCGCATTCGTACCAAAATCCTTCCAATAAAAAAGCCGTATTGCCGCCGCAGGCGCCCAAGCTGGCCGACGTCAAGCTGATCGACTACAACTTCGCCAAGTACGGCGCTTCCGCTGAGCGCTCACGCCTGCTGGGCAAATGGGACAAGGACATCGGCGCATTGCCCAAGTAGGCTCGAAACATCCTGCCGCCCCATTTGTCCACCGACGAATCGCATCACACCTTGACCCCGCCCACTGCAGTGACGGCAGCTCCCCTGCGCACGCAGGCTGATCCGCTGAGCTGGCTGCTGGCAGGGCTGGCCATTGCAGCAGGCGTGTTGCTGATGCCATGGACCCAAAGCTCGGCCTATGTGGCCGGCGGGTGTGCGCTGGCAGCCGTCGCCAGCGTGCTGGCAACACGCGCCGGCGCTTTCAAGAGCGATGCCGCCATTTCCGGCGTTGTTTGCATCCTGTCGCTGCTACTGGCCATCTTTGTCATCTACCCGATCGGGCGCATGCTGCTTGCGGCTTTTGTGGACGAGCGGGGCAACTGGCTGATCCAGACCGCCGCGGCCCGGTTTTTCAGCGCGGACATCTGGGGTGCGGGCTGCATTACCGGCAGCGTCCGGTGCGGTGTGGCCATCAACTCCATCGCTCTGGCCACCCTCGCGGGCGTCGGGAGCACGCTTTTCGGTTTTGCGCTGGCGCTGTTGGCCGAGCGGGGTGGCCGGCGCTTGCGCGGCAGCCTGCGCGTGCTGTCCATCCTGCCGGTCGTCACACCGCCTTTTGTCATCGGCCTGGCCATCATCATCCTGTTCGGCCGCACCGGCATCGTGACCCAGCTGATGAGCGACTGGTTCGGCATTGCCCGCTCGCGCTGGATCTACGGCCTGCCCGGCGTGCTGCTGGCACAGGTGGTGTGCTTCACGCCTTTGGCCTTCTTGCTGATCAGCGGTGCGCTGCGCCTGGTGAGCCCGACGCTGGAAGAGGCCGGCCAGGTACTGCGGGGATCGCCATGGCATGTGTTTCGCACCGTGACCTGGCCCCTGGTGCGCCCTGCCATTGCCAACGCCTTCCTGCTTGGCTTTGTGGAAAGCCTGGCGGACTTTGCCAATCCGCTGGTGCTTTCGGGAAATTTCGAAGTGCTGTCGACGAAAATTTTCTTCGCCATTGCCGGCGCGCAGCACGATGCTTCGCGTGCGGCCATCCTTGCCGTCACGCTGCTGCTGTTGACGGTCGGCGTCTTTGCGCTGCAGCAGCGCTGGATCGGCAAAGCTTCCTACACATCCGTCAGTGGAAAAGGCGACAGCGGCCTGCCTGCTACATTGCCAACCGGCGTCAAGTGGGGCGCGCTGGCGCTGGTCCTGCCCTGGGCGGCACTCACGGTGCTGTCGTACGGCATCATCCTGATCGGCGGCGTGGTCAAGGACATCGGCAGGTTTGACCTGACGCCCTCGCTGCAACACTTCGAGACCGGCTTTGGACTGAGCTGGGGCGCGGGCGGGCTGGTGTTTTCGGGTTCGGCATGGAACAGCCTGTTCACCACGCTTGGCGTTGCAGCCGTTGCGGCGCCCCTGACCACCGCGCTGGGCTTGCTGGGAGGCTATGTCGTGAGCCGCCACGCATTCAAGGGGCGGCGCGCCTTCGAGTTTCTGACCATGGTGAACTTCGCGGTGCCCGGTACCGTGATCGGGGTGGCCTACATCGTCGCCTTCAACGTACCGCCTCTTGAGTTCACCGGCACCTTCGCCATCATCGTGTTGTGCCTGGTGTTTCGCAACATGCCGGTGGGCGTTCGGGCCACGGTATCTGCCCTGTCGCAACTCGACCGTTCGCTGGATGAAGCCTCCGCCACGCTGCGCGCCAGCACCTCTCGCACGTTCGCGCGGGTGATCCTTCCGCTGCTGCGCCCCGCCATCATTGCCAGCCTCGTGTTCAGTTTTACGCACGCCATCACGGCCGTCAGCGCGGTGATCTTCCTGGCAACGGCCCAGCACAACCTTTCGACGGTCTATATCGCGGGACGCGTTGAAGTCGGCGAGTACGCGCTCGCCATTGCCTATTCGTCGGTGCTTATCGTGATCATGCTGGCGTGCGTCCTGCTGATTCAGCGTTTCATCGGCAATGCGGAGCTGGGGCGGCGCGCTGTATCCACCGCCTGAGTCCCCGCCCTATTCGCACCTGCTTTCGTCCCACCCATTTTCAAACAGGCCATGCCATGACCCCGTCTCCCGCCGCTGTAGAGTTTCAAGGCGTCGTCAAGCGTTTCGGCAGGGTGGTTGCACTGCATCCGCTTGACCTCACCATCGGCAAGGCAGAACTGGTGACCTTGCTGGGGCCTTCCGGCTGCGGCAAAACAACGCTGCTGCGTCTGATTGCCGGGCTGGAGCTTCCTTCAGAGGGGATGATTCGCATTGACGGCCAGGACGTGACCGGCAGGTCAGCCAACCAGCGCGATGTCAGCCTGGTTTTCCAGTCCTATGCGCTATTTCCGCACATGAGCGCGCTGGAGAACGTTTGCTACGGCCTGCTCGCCTCGGGCATGAAGAAACCGCAGGCCGTGGCCCTGGCAAAAGCCAAAATGGATCTGCTGGGGATTGCCGACTACGCCGACCGCCTCTCGTCAGAGCTGTCCGGCGGTCAGCAGCAGCGCGTGGCAGTGGCGCGCTCCCTGGTGCTGGAGCCGGCCGTGCTGATGTTTGACGAGCCCTTGTCGAACCTGGATGCCAAGCTGCGCCGCAAGGTGCGCCAGGACATCCGCGACCTTCAGCAAAACCTCAAGCTCACCGTCGTTTATGTCACGCACGACCAGGAAGAAGCACTGGCGGTGTCGGACCGCATCGTGGTCATGCAAAAAGGGCGGATTGAGGCCATGGGCACGCCGCGAGAGTTGTACGAGGCGCCCGTGTCGAGTTTTGTGGCCGACTTCATCGGCGACGCCAACCTGATCCATGGCGAGCTGGTCACGATGCAGGGCCAGCATTTTTTCCGCGCGGACCAGGTGGATGTGCGGGTGGTCCCGCCGCCCGGCATGCCGGATGGAGCCGTGGCGCTGGCCATACGGCCGCACCGCATCCGCATCGGCGAACTCGAGGGAAGCACACTGACAGGGAAAATCCTGCGGCAGGCTTACCTGGGCAGCCGGATCGAAAGCGTGGTGCTCACGCCGCTGGGTGAACTGCTGGTGTTCAGTGACGCGCTGCTGAGCGTGGCCGAACCAGGCAGCACGGTCGGCCTGCATTTCGCTGCAACCGACGCGCGGGTCGCTGCGCGGGAATAGATAGAGGCGCCATGACAGGCGTCGGGCCAGCCAGGCGGCAGTCTTTCAGGCGAGCTTCTGGCTGTGGCTCGCCAGCTGATCGAGCTTGGCCCTCGCCGCGCCGGACTCCAGCGCCGCGCGCGCCAGCACGATACCGGCCTTGATGGAGTCGGCCACGTTGGCGGCGTACAGTGCCGCGCCGGCATTGAGGACCACGATGTCGCGCGCCGCGCCGGGCTGGTTGTCGAGCACGCCCAGCAGCATGGCCTTGGACTGCTCGGGCGTTTCCACGCGCAGCGCGCGGTTGCTGGCCATGGGCATGTCGAAGTCCTCGGGGTGGATTTCATATTCGGTGATCTCGCCGTTCTTGAGCTCGCCGACCACGGTAGCCGCGCCCAGGCTGACCTCATCCATGCCGTCCTTGCCGTAGACCACTACCGCATGCTCGGCACCCAGGCGCTGCAGGGCGCGCACCTGGATACCCACCAGGTCGGAATGGAACACGCCCATGAGGATGTTGGGCGCGCCGGCCGGGTTGGTCAGCGGGCCCAGGATGTTGAAGATGGTGCGCACGCCCAGTTCCTTGCGGATAGGGGCGACATTTTTCATCGCCGGATGGTGGTTGGGCGCGAACATAAAGCCCACGCCGACCTGCTCTATGCATTTGGCGATGGCTTCGGGCGAAAGGCCGATGTGGATGCCCAGCGATTCGATCACGTCGGCGCTGCCCGATTTGCTGCTGACGCTGCGCCCACCGTGCTTGCTGACCTTGGCGCCTGCCGCCGCGGCCACAAACATGGAGCAGGTGGAAATATTGAAGGTGTGCGAGCCGTCGCCGCCGGTACCGACGATGTCGACCAGGTGGGTCTTGTCGGCCACGTGGACCTTGGTGGAGAACTCGCGCATCACCTGCGCGGCGGCGGTGATCTCGCCTATGGTTTCTTTCTTGACGCGCAAGCCGGTGATCAACGCGGCCATCATCACGGGCGACATCTCGCCGCTCATGATGAGCCGCATGATGTGCAGCATCTCGTCGTGGAAGATCTCGCGATGCTCAATGGTGCGCTGCAGCGCTTCCTGCGGGGTGATCTTGTGGGTATGGGGCATGGTGCGTCTCGCTTTTCTTGTTCTGGGCTGGAAGGAGGACTCAGTTCGCCGGATTATCGGTAAAGGCGAGCTTGAGGCCAAACGCAATGAACATGGCGCCGGCCGCGCGGTCCAGCCAATGCATGCCGCGTTGCACCGCGTCGCGCCTGGCCATCCAGGCGGCCGCCAGGGCCCAGCCCGAATTGACCGGGATGGCGTTCAGGTTGAACAGCACGCCCAGCAGCACAAAGGCCAGCGCCTTGTTCTCCGTGCCCGGCGCGATGAATTGCGGCACAAAGGCCAGGAAAAAAATCGCCACCTTGGGATTGAGCACATTGGTCCAGAAGCCGCCCATAAAAATCGTCTTGAGGGGTTTGGGCGCTTCGGCGGCGGCGACGGCGGCAAGGTCGGTGCTGGCCTGGGGCGCCCTGGACAGCAGGATCCTCGCGCCTATCCACAACAGGTAGGCCGCACCTATCCACTTGAGCACGGTAAACGCGGTGGCCGAAGTGGCCAGCAAAGCGCCCACACCCACGGCCGCCGCGAAGATGTGGACAAAGCAGCCCGCCGTGATACCCAGGCCGGCCACGATGCCGGCGCGCGCCCCCGCGCGCAGCGAATGGGTCACGATGTAAAGCACATCGGGGCCCGGCGTCAGGTTGAGCAGCCAGCCGGCCGCGATAAACAGCAACAGGTGTTGAAAATCAGGCATGGCGGCTCCTTAGCGTTGGAAGAATTCCCGGATGGCGGCCACCGCGCGGTCCACGCCGTCGGCATCCACATCCAGGTGGGTGACAAAACGCAGGCGGTACAAACCCGTGGCCTGTATGTCCCTGCCGGCCAGGTGCTTGAGCAGGGCTGCGGACTGCTCGCGCGCCGCGCCCGTCAGGTCGACAAACACAATGTTGGTCTGCGGCGCCTCGACCTGCAGGCCCTCGATGCCGGCCAGGCCGTCGGCCAGTTGCCTGGCCAGTGCGTGGTCCTGGGCGAGGCGCCCCACGTGGTGGTCCAACGCATGCGAAGCCGCCGCCGCCAGCATGCCGGCCTGGCGCATGCCGCCGCCCGCCATCTTGCGGATGCGGTGCGCCCGCGCGATGAACTCGCGCGAACCGCACAGCGCCGAACCGACAGGCGCGCCCAGGCCCTTGCTGAAGCAGACAGAGACGCTGTCAAAGCATCCCGCGATGCGTTTGGCCTCGGCCAGAGCGTTGCTTCCCGTCTGCGCGGCCTGCGCGACGGCGGCGTTGAACAGCCGGGCACCGTCGAGGTGACGATTCAAGCCGTGTTTCTTTGCCAACGCGGTGGCCTGCTGCACATAGTCGAAAGGCAGCAGCTTGCCGCCCAGCGTGTTTTCCAGCGCCAGCAACCGGGTGCGCGCGAAATGCGCGTCGTCGGGCTTGATGGACGCCTCTATCTCGGACAGGGCCAGGGTCCCGTCGCTGTGGTGGTTCAGCGGCTGCGGCTGCACGCTGCCGAACA
The DNA here is from genome assembly GCF_000282655.1 of Polaromonas sp. CF318. Taxonomy (GTDB): domain Bacteria; phylum Pseudomonadota; class Gammaproteobacteria; order Burkholderiales; family Burkholderiaceae_C; genus Polaromonas. The sequence goes on along the minus strand of NZ_AKIV01000140.1, from coordinate 13,686 downwards.
CCGCCGCGCCACCGCCTTCCCAGCGGTAGCAATGCGCCATCTGGCCGACGATGTATTCGTCGCCGCGCTGGCAGTGGCTCAGGATGGCGCAGAGGTTGCTCTGCGTGCCGGTGGGCACAAACAGCGCGGCCTCAAAGCCCAGCAGGCCGGCGATTTTTTCCTGCAGCGCATTGACGGCGGGATCGTCGCCGAACACGTCGTCGCCCAGCGGCGCGGCCAGCATGGCCTCGCGCATGGCGGCGGTCGGCCGGGTCACGGTGTCGCTGCGCAGGTCCACAAAGGCTTGGCTCATGCGCTTTGCTCCAGGAAGTTTTTCAGCATGGCGTGGCCGTGCTCGGTCAGTATCGATTCAGGATGGAACTGCACGCCCTGGATGGGCAACTCCTTGTGGCGCACGCCCATGATCTCGCCGTCGTCCGTCCAGGCCGTGACGGCCAGGGCCTTGGGGCAGGACGATTTTTCAATCGCCAGCGAGTGGTAGCGGTTGACGACGAACTGCTCGGGCAAGTTGGCGAACACGCCCTCCTGCGTGGTGGTGATCACGCTGGTCTTGCCGTGCATGAGCTGCTGCGCGCGGATGATGTTTCCGCCAAAGGCCGCGCCTATGCTCTGGTGGCCCAGGCAGACGCCCAGGATGGGCAGCTTGCCGGCGAAATGCCGGATCGCCGCGACCGAGATGCCGGCCTCGGCCGGCGAGCACGGCCCGGGCGAGACCACCAGCAGGTCGGGCGCGCGGGCGGCGATCTCCGCCACGCTGATTTCGTCATTGCGAAACACCTCGACCTCCGCGCCCAGTTCACCGAAGTACTGGACGATGTTGTAGGTAAAGCTGTCGTAGTTGTCGATCATCAAGAGTTTGCTGCGCTTCATGTTCAGGCCTCCTGGCGCAGGCGTTGGAACTCGCCCCGCTCAAAGTCAATGGATGCGGCGATCATGGCGCGGTAGGCCGCTTCCAGGACGGCCTCGGGGGCGCCGGCCGCGCGGGCCTGGGCGCGCACGCGGTCCACGATGAACTCGATGCGTGCGTTGTCGACGATCTGATCGGCGCTTTGCTTGATGCGCGCGGCCTGCGCGACGTAAGCGCTGCGTTCGGCGACCAGCGCCACGATGCGGTCGTCAAGCGCGTCGATGTTGCGGCGCACGTCGGCCATGGTCTGGCAGTGCTCAACAGGCGGTCGGACGGTCTTGCTCATTCCAGGCCCTCCTCGACGAGTTCGGAGGCCCGCAGCAGCGCGCGCGCCTTGGCTTCGGTTTCTTTCCATTCGAGTTCGGGGACCGAATCGGCCACCACGCCGGCCGCCGCCTGCACATACAGCGTCTGGTCCTTGATGATGCCTGTGCGTATGGCAATCGCCACGTCCATGTCGCCGGCATAGCTGAGATAGCCGCAGGCGCCGCCGTAGAGGCCGCGCTTGGTGGGCTCGAGCTGGTCGATGATCTCCATGGCGTGGACCTTGGGCGCGCCGGTCAGCGTGCCGGCCGGGAAAGTGGCCTTGAGCACATCCATGCTGGTCATGCCATCCAGCAGCACGCCCTCGACATTGCTCACGATGTGCATCACATGGCTGTAGCGCTCCACTGCGAAGGCTTCGGTGACCTTCACCGTGCCGGTCTTGGCGATACGGCCTATGTCGTTGCGCGCCAGGTCAATCAGCATGACGTGCTCGGCGCGCTCCTTCGGGTCGTTGACCAGTTCGTGTTCGACGGCCTTGTCGGCCTCGGGGGAGGAAGCGCGCGGGCGGGTGCCGGCCAGGGGCCTGATGGTGATTTTTTGCCCCTCGCTGACTTGTTCCTGCCGCACCAGGATCTCGGGCGAAGCCCCCACCACGTGGAAGTCGCCGAAGTGGTAGTAATACATGTAGGGCGAGGGGTTGAGCGAACGCAGCGCGCGGTACAGGCTCAGCGGCGACTCGGTGTAGCGCTTTTTGATGCGCTGGCCCACCTGCACCTGCATGAAGTCGCCGGCCTCGATCAGGCGTTTGGCTTTTTCCACGGCGGCGATGTAGTCGGCCTTGGCGAAGTCGCGCTCGGCCGGGTAGCTTTGCGAGGGCTTGACCACTGGGGCACTGACCGAGTACTTGAGTTTTTCCCTGAGTTCGCGCAGCCGCTTCTTGGCGTTGGCATACGCTTCGGGCTGGGCCGGGTCGGCATAGACGATCAGGTAGAGCTTGCCCGAGAGGTTGTCGATCACCGCCAGCTCTTCGCACTGCAACAGCAGGATGTCGGGACAGCCCAGGGTGTCGGGCGGACAGCTGGCTTCGAGTTTTTTCTCGATGTGGCGAACCGCGTCGTAGCCGAAATAACCGGCCAGGCCGCCGCAAAACCGCGGCAGGCCCGGCCGCAGCGCGACCTTGAAGCGCTTTTGGTAGTCGGCGATAAAGTCCAACGGGTTGGCCGCCGATGTTTCCACGACGCGGCCGTCCGTCACCACCTCGGTGACCCGGTCGGCGCCAAAGCCCGAGGCGCGCACCAGTGTGCGGGCCGGCAGGCCGATAAAGCTGTAGCGGCCGAAGCGTTCGCCCCCGACAACGGACTCCAGCAGGAAGCTGAATTTGCCGCCATCCTTGGAATGCGCGAGCTTGAGGTACAGGGACAGCGGCGTCTCAAGGTCGGCAAACGCCTCCGCCATCAAGGGAATGCGGTTGTAGCCCTGGCCGGCCAGGCTTTTAAATTCGAGTTCAGTGATCACGGTAAATCCTTCGCTGGGAGGCAAAGCGCAAAGAGGCGCCGCCGCCGGTCATTCAAAACGCCCCGAAGACCGGGGCCGGGATGCCTCCCTTGGGAGGGCATCGATGGAAAAGGGGGTGCCGCAGAACCTGCGGCAGTTGCGCGGGCCGATGGCAGCGTGGTAACGCGCCGGCCCGCATGCGCCTCAGGCGTGCGAGAAATGACAGGTACGCCAGGGCCAGGCTCCCCGGTCGCCACAACCTGTTTGAATGATGCGATGAATGAACATGTAGGGCAAAGTGTAGCAAAGACCGGGACCGGCCCGCGCCAGGCAAGCATGGTCGGGACAAACTAGTACTAATGCTTATCTCGCAAACCCTCTTGCGAGAGGCAGCCCCGGAACTCGAGAATGGTGAAATAAAAAAGAACGCTCGTTCTATTTCAACCATTCTTTGGAGACAGCCCATGACTTTGACAGCGCGATGCATCGCGGGCCTGACCGGCCTGCTGCTCTCATTCGGCATTCTTGCCGCTCCCATGGAAGTAGCTGGCGTCAAACTCGACGACCCGGTGGAGCTTCACGGCACCAAGCTGCAGCTCAATGGGGCAGGCATTCGCTACAAGGCCGTATTCAAAGTCTACGTGGCCGGCATGTACCTGCCCAAAAAGGCCTCCACCCCCGAAGAGGTCTACGCCATGGCCGGTCCCAAGCGCATCAGCATCACCCTGCTGCGCGAGATTGACTCCAACGAACTCGGCAAGAGCTTTACCACCGCCTTCACCGAAAACGCGCCCAAAGCGGAAATGTCCAAGCTGATCCCCGGCCTGATCAGGATGGGCCAGCTTTTTGCCGACCAGAAGAAGCTGGCGGCCGGCGAAGGCTTCACCATCGACTGGATCCCCGGCACCGGCACCGTGATCTCCGTCAAAGGCAAACCGCAAGGCGAACCCTTCAAGGAGGCCGAGTTCTTTAACGCCCTGGTGCGCATCTGGCTGGGCCCGCAGCCCGCCGACTGGAAACTCAAGGACGCGCTGCTGGGTAAATAAGGCCCGCGGCTTTCAAACGATCAACGGGGCGCAAGCCCCGTTGCCGTTTTTTGCCGCCCCATTTTTATTTTTGGAAACGCAGTTCGGACAGCGAGTCGACAAAGCCGTCGGCATCGACCTCGCGCACCGGCTCGCCGTGGTTGTAGCCATAGGTCACCAGCAGCACCGGGCAGCCCGCCGCCCGCGCGGCCCGCGCGTCGTTGCTGGAGTCGCCGATCATCAGGGTGCGCGCGGGTGCGGTGCCCAGCGCCTCACAGGTCTTTAGCAGGGGCAGAGGGTCGGGCTTTTTGCGCGCGAAGGAGTCGCCGCCAAAGACCTCGCTGAAAAAACCGTCCAGGCCCTTGAGCCGAAGCAGCTGATGCGCCATGGCCAGCGGCTTGTTGGTCAGGCAGGCCAGTTTGAGCCCGGCTTGCTGCAGGGCGCGCAAGCCTTCCAGCCCTCCGGGATACACCGTCGAATGCACGCCGTTGATGGCAGCGTAATGCCGCTGGTAGCAGGACAGGGCCTCCGTGTAGCGGTCCGGCATCTCCGCCCCGGCATGCGCCAGCACCGCCTTCACCAGATTCTCGGAACCCTTGCCGACCATGCGGCCCACGGTCGTCGCATCCAGCGCTTGCGACGCCTGGCCCGGCTTGCGCAGCTCGGCCAGCATGGCGTTCACGGCGGCCACGAAATCTCCCAGGGTATCCACCAGCGTGCCGTCCAGGTCCACCATGGCGGCGTCGAAATGGGTGAGCGTCAGAACAGCAGGATTCATGCAAAACAGCCGGTGAGAGGTGGCAGGCGGAGCGGCGATCATGCCAGAACCCGCTCCCTGGCACCCGGCTTTCTGCGCTACGCTAGGCTTGCACTGTTTCAACTGCCGCCACCGACCTTCCGGGAATGCCATGAATGCTTTTTCTCAAGACCGATGCCGTAACCGGGCGCTGCGGCGGCTGGCCGCCGCCTGTGCCGCATTGTTTGCCGCGGCGATGCCGGGGCCCACGATGACCCAGCCGGCGCCGGCACCGCTCGCCGCGGTGCCGCCCGGCGCCAACACCTTTGAACGGCTGGCGACAGGCGCCGGGATCACCAGCTGCTCCAAGGCCCTGCGCACGCTGGGACCGGTGCTGACCGGGCCGGAGGGCGGCTATGCCGTGATGCTGATGGCCAACCGCGTGGCGCCCGCCGCCTCGGCCTTCTCGGCCTCGATTGAAAAAACCGGCCCCGCGGGCACCACCTTTGTCAGTGCGTTTTTCAGTCCCGGCCTGATGGGCGGCTGCGATGTCGGCTATGACACCGTCAGCACCTGGAACAAGTCCTGCCAGGACGTTGCCCTGCAAGACTTCCGCTATGCGCAGCCGCTCAACGTGATAGGCCGCAACATCAGTGTGCTGCCGTATTCCCCCACCCACCACGTGTACCTGATCCGCATGCCGGGCGGCTGCATCAGCATCAACAAGGAAATGCTCTACCCCTGAGCGGCGCTCAGGAAGCGGCGCGGCGCCTGGCCTGAATCGCGCGGTCCAGGCTGCCCAGCAGGCGCTGCTCGTCGAGGGGTTTTTCCAGCCAGCCCGAAATCCCCAGCGTCTGGCTGCCGGCCTGCTGCCGCGCCTCCGCGGCGGTGACCGACAACACCAGCACGGGCAGGCGCGCGGTGCGCTTGTTCGCCCGCAACTCGCGTATCAGCGAGAACCCGCTCTCGTAGGGTTGCCTGACGTCCACCGTCATCGCCGCGTAGGACTCCATCTTGAGGTAGTCGCGCGCCTGCTCGGTGGTGTGCGCCATGTCCGCGGCATAGCCGCCGTTGTCCAGCATCATGCCGATGAGCTGTGCCACGTCGGGATCGTCTTCGTACACCAGCACGCGCGGGCGCGCCACGCCGTCAAGCCCCATGGGCGCCGTGACCGGCGGCGCTTCCCGCCACACGGGCAGCTCGAAGAAGAAGGTCGTGCCCACCCGGTTTTCCGTGGTGAAGCCTATGCTTCCGTCCATGCGCTCGATGATCGCCTTGGAGATGCTCAGCCCCAGGCCGGTTCCGCCTTTTTGCCGCGTGTCGGATGAGTCGGCCTGCGAAAACTTCTGGAAGATGCGCTGGCGGAACTCATCCGGAATGCCGGGGCCGCTGTCGGTGATCTCCACGCGCGCGCGCCCCGCGTCCGTGCGCAGCGACACCTGCACGGCACCTCCCGGCGGCGAGAACTTGATGGCATTGGACAACAAGTTGGTCACCACCTGGATCAGCCGGTCGCTGTCGACGCAGACCTGCACCGGCGCCTCCATCCTGCCCAGCGCCAGCGTCACGCCGTGCTGCTCCGCAAAGCCTTCATTGGCGGCCAGCGCCTGCTCCAGCAGGGGCTCCAATTCCATGGGGCGCAGCTCAAAACTCATCTTGCCGGATTCGATTTTTTCGCTGTCGAGGATGTCGTTGATGAGCCGGATCAGCCGCTCGCAGTTGCTCTTGGCGATGCCCACCAGGTTTTTGGCCTGCGCCGGCAACTCGCCCGTCACACCGCCCCAGACCAGCCCGAGCGAGCCGCGTATTGAGGTCAGCGGTGTGCGCAACTCATGGCTGACGGTGGAGACGAACTCGCTCTTCATGCGGTCTATGCGCTTGAGCTCGGTCACGTCGTTGCCCAGCGAGGAAAAGCCGATGACCGTGCCCTGCTCGTCCCCCTCGCCGTAGCGCGGGAAATGGCTCATGACGTACTCGCGCCGCTCGCCGCCGGGCGTCACCTGCACGCACTCGTAGCGGACCGAATAACCCGCCAGCGCCTCCTGCACATGGCCCTTGACCTGCTCGTACAGCTGCGGCCCCAGGACCTCGAACAGGGTCCGGTTCTGTATCTGTTCGGACGGGAGGCCGAAGGCCTCTTCATAGGCCCGGTTGTGGAACTGGAAGCGCTCCTCCCTGTCGACGTAGGCGATCAAGGCCGGAACTGCGTCGGTCAGTTCGCGCAGCTGGGCTTCGCTGCTGCGCAGGGCGTCGCTGATGCGGTTGCTTTCGGTGATGTCATGGATGATCGCGGTGAACAGCCGGCGGCCGCCGACATTGACGTCGCCGAAGGAGGCGTTCACCGGGAACTCGGTACCGTCGTGGCGCAGGCCCAGGACCTTGACGTCCCATTCGCGAAAGCCGCGCTGGCGTCCGCCCAGGCTCGCGAAGAAGGCCTGAAAGCCCATGCGGTAGCGCGTGGGCAGCAGCATGGTCACTTCCCGGCCCACCAGATCGTCGAGCCGGTAGCCGAAGAGATGGCGGGCGGCGCTGTTGGCGTTGACGATGATGCCCTCCTGGGTGGCCGTCACCAGCCCTTCGGCCATGCTCTCAGTCACGGCCCGGCTCATGGCCTCGCTGTCGGAAAGCCTGGCCTCGATACGGCGGCGCTTGGCCTGCGCCCTGACAATCATCTGGATGGCCCAGCCGAACACGCTCAGGCACAGCAATCCGCCCAGCAGGATCAATTGCTTGACGGTCTGCGCGGTCTGGCGCGTTTCCTCCTTCGAATGCTCCAGGGCCTGGGTTTCGGCCTCCTTGATGCGGGCCACCAGCGCCTCTATCTCGTCATGAAGCCGGCGGTTGGGCTCGTTGCCGACGATGGCGGCCGCCGCGTCCAGCCCGGTTTGCTGCCGGGCGGCGATGGCCATCTCCATGAGTTCGAAGCGGCGCGTCATGGCCTCGCCCAGGGCGCGCCAGTCCTGGCGCGTGCCGGCCTGCGCGTGCACGCGCTGCAGCGCCTGCTGGCTCAGCGAGCGGGCCCGCTGGTAGCCGGCGAGGTCGCCGGCAATGTTGGTTAGCAGATAGCGCCGCTGCGAGGACTCCGCCGTCTGGAACTCCGAGACGACCTGCTCCAGCAGCAGTACCGTTTCGCGGGCCTCGGTTTCGCTTTGCGTGCCGCTGATCAGCGAATTGATCGTGAAATAGGAAGCCGCGATGCTCAGGATGATCAGAACCATCCCGGCGCCCAATGCGACGTTGATGGTGGCGCGAAAAGGCAGCCTCATGGCATTTGAGCCGGCAGGCCTGGTTGACCAGAAAAGCGGCTCATCTCGCCATGCTCGCGCTACTGCGAGCCCAGCACGGTGCGGACCGCCTGGATCAGCGACTCGGTCTCCACGGGCTTGGTGATGTAGCCGTCGGCGCCGCTGGCCAGTCCCTTGAGCACCGCCTCGCGCGTTGCCTTCGCCGTGAGCATGATCACGGGAATGTCCTTGAGCTGGGGGTGCGAGCGGATGCGCAGCAGGATGTCAAAACCGTCGGCATCGGGCAGCATGACGTCCAGCAGCACCAGGTCGGGAATCGGCGCCTTGCGGAACTCGGCCACCACTTCGGCGCGCGAGCCCGCCACCCGCACGTCGAAACCCTCGAAGGTCAGGTAGTGGTTCAGGAACTTGGCCATATGCTCATCGTCGTCCACGATGATGGCCGACTGGCGTTCGCCCGGCGCGCGCTGGCGCGGCGAGCCGCGCTTGCGGGCAATGCGGACGTAGTAGTTGGACTTCTTGAGCGTGGCCGCGCAGAGGTCGGCTTCGGCCCCCGCCTCCGTGAGCGCTGTCGGGCTCAACTGGAACTGCAGCGAAGCGGCGAAGGGGTCCGGCGGGACCTGCGTCACCAACCCCTTGGCGAGCAGCAGTTTCAGGGTGTTGTCCAGCGTCGCGCCGACGGCTTCTCCCACGCTCTGGCGTATCTGGGCCATGGACAGGATGCCGTCGAGGCGCACCAGCAGCTCCACCTCGGGCGGGGAAATCGTGGTGGCGGCGCTGCGCAGCTCTTGCTGGCCTTTGGGCGTAACTGCGTAGATGTCGTTGTACTGCACGGTGTAGCTCCTCTCTGTGGGTAAGGGGCATGACATGCGCCTGGGCGCCTTGCCTGACGATTCTAAGGGTCCAGGGCCGGCCCAAATGGCACACGCCCGCAGTAAGAAGATACACCAAGCCGCCCGGCCTGGGTGCTCACGGCGATTTCACGGGATCGGGCGGCGGCAAGGCCGAACGCAAGGCTTCCATCAGTTCACCCAGCGAATCCTCCATGCGCAGCAGCAGCTCGTCGATGCCCTCGCGCGGCGCGCTGTCGCGCAGCGCCTGCTCCAATGCCTCAGCGTCCTGCGGCAGTTGCGTGGCGCCTATCTGCGCCGAGACGCCGCGCAACGAATGGCTCAGCAATTCCGCCGCCTTCAGGTCGCCGGCCGCCAGCGCCTCGCGTATGCGTACCGGCGTGTCAGCGCGGCCGTCCATGAAGCGGCGCAGCATCGAAATGTAAAAGCCTTTCATGTTCATCGCCCGGCTCAATCCCACCGTCAGGTTGATCCCGGCAATGCTGTCCGGCAGCGTCTCATCGCCGGCACCCGCCATATCCGCCGCCTGCACTGCGGCAAGGCGGGAGGCCTGTGTGCCGGCATCGGCCCCTGGTGCCGGTACCGATGCCGGCGCCGCAGCGCTCGCGCCGGCCTGCGGCGCGGGCTCCAGGCTGTCCAGCGCCCTGCGCAGCTCGGCGGCGGCGTCAGCGCGCTGCGCGGGTGTCAGGCGGCCCGGGTCCAGTTCCAGGCGCAGGCCGGGCCGGTCGCACTGGATCACCCCCGCCGCGGCCGACGGAGCCGGAGTCTTGCGGACCGCGTAAACCGTGATGGGCTCGGAGAACCCCTTGGCAATCACCGGCTCGCGTTCCTCGACCTCGATGTCGCCCTGCACCAGATCGTGGGTGTCCCTGGAAATCAGGATGCCGCCGGGCTCGGCGGCCTGCTCCAGCCGGGCGGCGAGGTTCACCTCCCGGCCGATGATGGTGTAGTCCATGCGCAGGTTGCTGCCGAAGTTACCGACGTCGCAAAAGCCCGAGTTGATGCCTATGCGTATCTCAAAAGCCTTGGGGATGCCCATGGCCTTCCAGCGCTGGCGCAGTTCGGCCATGCGCTGCTGCATGGCCACGGCCATCTTGACGCACTGCACCGCGTCCTGGCGCGGGCCCAGGGTGTGGGGATCGCCGAAGAAGATGACGATGGCGTCGCCGATGAACTTGTCCAGGGTGGCACCGTACTCGGCGGCGATCTGCGACATCTCCTCGAAGTAACTGTTGAGCAAAAACGTAACTTCCTCGGGCTGCCACTGCGCCGTGGAGGCGGTGAAGTTCTTGATGTCCGAGAAAAACACCGTGAGCCGTTTGCGCTGGGTCTGGATTTCGGCCTGGCGAGATCCGTCAAAAAGCGACTGGTAGACCTGCGGCGCCAGGTAGCGCGACAGCTGCTCGGACAGAGTCTTCAGGCGCTTGGCATTGGCGCTGCGCTCCAGGTGCAGCCTCACGCGCGCCAGCAGCACGGGCGGGCTGATCGGCTTGGTGATGTAGTCGGTGGCGCCCAGGTCCAGCCCGAACTGTTCTTCTTCCACGCTGCTCAGCGCCGTGAGGAAGATGACGGGAATGTCGACCGTGCGCGAGTCGCGCGCCAGCCGCCGCATGACCTCGTAGCCGTCCATGCCGGGCATCATCACGTCCAGCAGGATGATTTCGGGGCGCCGCTCGGACAGCGCCACCTGCAGGCCCTCTTCGCCCGACTCGGCGGCCTCCACCTCATAGTCGTCCCGCAGCAGGGCGACCAGGAAAAACCGGACGTCCGCCGTGTCGTCCACCACCAGGACGCGGGCGCGGCGCGCGGGACGCGGCCCGTCTTGCTCGCTTACGGCTTCAGTCATGCGGCTCCTCCATGAATAACGGGGGGCCGGCGTCCGGCCTGGCCGGTTACCGGGATTGGCGCGCGCGGATGCGCGTTGTCGCGCGCCGGCTTATTTCACCAGTTCCGCCCGCATGGCGTCAATGACCGCCTTGTAATCGGGTTTCCCAAAAATGGCGCTTCCGGCCACAAAGGTGTCGGCGCCGGCAGCGGCCACGCGCGCGATGTTGTCGGCCTTGATGCCACCATCGACTTCGAGGCGGATGTCCTTGCCCGAGGCCTCGATGCGCTTGCGCGCCTGTTCGATCTTGCGCAGCGCCGAATCGATGAAGCTTTGCCCGCCGAAGCCGGGGTTGACGCTCATGATCAGGATCAGGTCGATGTCCTCGATCACCCAGTCCAGCACGTCCAGCGGCGTGGCCGGGTTGAACACCAGCCCGGCCTTGCAACCCTTGGCCTTGATGGCCTGCACGCTGCGGTGCACATGGCCGGAGGCCTCGGGGTGGAAACTGATCAGGTCGGCGCCGGCGTCGGCAAAAGCCGCGGCCAGCGCGTCGACGGGCTGCACCATCAGGTGCACGTCCACCGGCACCGGGGTGCCGTCGGCCTTTTTGGCATGCGGCTTGAGCGCCTGGCAAATCATGGGGCCGAAAGTCAGGTTGGGCACATAGTGGTTGTCCATCACGTCGAAGTGGATCCAGTCGGCCCCGGCGGCGATGACGGCCTTGATCTCCTCGCCCAGGCGGGCGAAATCGGCGGAAAGGATGGAAGGAGCGATCCGGTAGGTGGGCGGCTGGTTTTTAGGCATGGCAGGATTGTCGCAGCAAGCCGGGCCCGCCGCCTGCCGCGGGCCTTGCTGTTTCGCCCGGCCAACAGCCGGAGCAGGCGGTTAACATGGTCGCCAACAGTTCCAGCCATGCCCAAATACCAATTTTCCTGCGAAGTCGTCCCTCAATACCTGCCCGAACAATCGGCGCCGGAAGACCATGTCTACGGGTTTTCCTATACCGTCACGGTCACCAACACCGGCGAAGTGACGGCCCAGCTGATCTCGCGCCACTGGGTCATCAGCGACGCCAACGGGCACAACGAGGAGGTCAAGGGCCTGGGCGTGGTGGGCCACCAGCCGCTGCTCAAGCCGGGCGAATCCTTCCAGTACACCAGCGGGTCGCGCCTGCGCACGCCCAGCGGCACCATGCACGGCAGCTATTTTTGCGTCGCCGAGGACGGCGAACGCTTCGAGGCGCCTATTCCCATGTTCGTGCTGGAAGCGCACAACGGCAATGGCAGCGTCCCGCCCGGCCGCGTCCTGCATTGATCCCCCGGTCCTGACCGCCCGATGAAAGACCTGGCATCCCTGCTCAAGGCGCTGGATCCGGACGCCGGCCTGGCCCAGCGCCATGTGTGGCTGATCAAGCTCTTCGAATGGATACGCGGCGATGAGACTTCCGTCCCGGCCGCAGTGGCACGGGTGCAGGCCTTCATCGATGCGGTCGAGATGCAGCCCGAGCTGCGCGCGCGCCTGCAGGCCTGGTGGCAGACGCTGATCCAGACGGTCGACATCACCACCTTGCTGGCCGATTTCGGCTTCGCGCCGCGCACGGCCTTCGTCAGTGAACTGGCCGAGCGCCTGCGCCGCAAATGGCTGCCCGGTACGCCCGAGACCGTCGACGCCTCCGAGCTGTTTCCCCTGGTGGCGCCCACCCGCTTCGACGCGCAGTGGATGGGCGCGCTCGATGAACCGCAGATCGCCCGGCTGAGCCTGCTGCTGTCGGCCAGCCCCGACATGGACACGCTGCATTGGCACTACAGCCTGATGGACGCGCTGGCCTACTGCACGGCGCAGATCCGCGCCACCGGCTTCGCGCCCGAGCTGCGCCTGCGCATGAACCGCGCCACGCCGCACGCGCGCGCCTTTCATGCGCTGCCGGCCGACATCGACGGGCTGCGCAACGCCTTCTTCAAGCCCGAACGGGACGAGGCGCAGCTGCAGGCCGCGATCGCGCAGTACCGAGAGCGGCTGGACGCCTGCCGCCAGGCCGTCAACAGCATCTACACGCACCTGGAGGACAACGGCATTTCGGTCGGCATGGTGTTTCGCCTGCGCCAGTTGCGCGAGCGCATGCTGCGCGTGCGCGAGCTGCTCGACAGCCTGGTCTCGCCCAAGCCGGCCATGGCGGCCGTCAAGCTGCTGGGGCGCCGCGTCATCACCGCGCAAGAGGGCAAAAGCATCAGCGCGCTGATCAGCGCCAACTCCACGCTGCTGTCGGCCAAGGTGGCCGAGCGCAGCGCCGAGACCGGCGAGACTTACATCACCCGCACGCGCGGCGAATACCGTGAAATGCTGGGCAAGGCCATGGGCGGCGGCGCCGTTACGGCCCTCACCACGCTGCTCAAGTTCATGATCGTCGCGGTGGGCCTTTCGGCCTTCTGGAGCGGATTCTGGTCCGGCCTCATGTATGCCGCCAGCTTCATCCTGATCCAGCTGCTGCATTTCACGCTGGCCACCAAGCAGCCGGCCATGACGGCGCCGGCCATGGCGGCCAAGCTCAAGGACCTCGGCTCGGCCGATGCCGCCAGCACCATAGAGGCCTTTGTCGACGAGGTCACGCACCTGGTGCGCTCGCAGGTGGCGGCGGTCTTCGGCAACGTGTTCATGGTGGTGCCCGCGGTGCTGCTGGTCAACACGCTGGTGCTCTTGCTGCTGGGCCGGCCCATGATCAGTCCCACCGAGGCCGAGCATGTGCTGGGCACGCTGACCTTGCTGGGCCCCACGCTGATGTGGGCGGGTTTTACCGGCGGCATCCTGTTCGCGGCCAGCATGATCGCGGGCTGGACTGAAAACTGGTTCGTGCTGCACCGCCTGGACTCGGCCATGCGCCACAACCCGCGCATCACCGCCGTGCTGGGCAACGAGCGCGCGGCCCGCTGGTCAAGCTTCATGCGCGACAACATCTCGGGCTTCGCCTCCAACATCGCGCTGGGTTTCATGCTGGGGCTGATCCCGGCCTTCACCGGCTTCTTCGGCGCGGAACTCCAGGCGCGCCACGTCACGCTGTCCACCGGCCAACTGGCCGCGGCCGGCGCCTCGCTGGGTCTGGAAGCCTTCAAGCACCCCGCCATCTGGTGGTGCGTCGCGGCCATTCCGCTGATAGGCGCGCTGAACCTCGGCGTGAGCTTTTACCTCGCGTTTCGCCTGGCCCTGCAGGCACACAACGTGAGCAATGTGGACCGCGCCCGCATTCGCGCCGCCATCTGGGCGCGCTGGCGCAGCCATCCGCGCAGCTTTTTCATGCCCTGAATAGGCTCACCCCTGTCCAGGCTCACTGCGTGTAGC
>NZ_AKIV01000139.1 GCF_000282655.1 Polaromonas sp. CF318 | reverse complement strand
CTATGGGCGTCGCACCGCGCCTTGCATCCCATCCCGAGAAGGGGCTTGCGCGGCCCCGTTTAGGCCGTAAACAGGTTCTAATGTATGCAGGCTTCATGCCAGCCGCAAGGCGGTTAACTCGGTGATTTGCGCTTCTCCGGCCAAGCCTATGCGCCCGCCCGCCACCAATTGGTGCACGCTTTCGATGTCAGGCGCCAGGCTGCGGTCATGCATCATGGCCGGCGAGACCTGGCGCACCAGTTGCAGCACGCCCTCGAGCACTGCCGAGCTTTTGAGCGGGCGCAAAAACTCAATGCCCTGCGCTGCGGTCAGCAGTTCTATGGCGACGATGTATTCGGTATTGCGCAGCATGGGCTGCAGCCGGCGCGCCGCGAAAGTGGCCATGCTCACATGGTCTTCCTGGTTGGCCGAGGTGGGCAGGCTGTCCACGCTGGCCGGGTGCGCCAGCGACTTGTTTTCCGAGGCCAGCGCGGCAGCGGTGACGTGCACGATCATGAAGCCGGAATTCAGGCCGGGCTCGGGCGTGAGAAAGGCCGGCAGGCGCGATGCCGCGGTGTCGACCAGCATGGCGATGCGGCGCTCGGTGATGGCGCCGATCTCGGCAATCGCCACGGCCAGTGCATCGCAGGCCAAGGCAACCGGTTCCGCATGGAAGTTGCCACCGGACAAAAGGGTCTCGTCCTCGGCAAACACCAGCGGGTTGTCGGTCACGGCATTGGCTTCGCGCATCAGCACCTCGGTGGCGTAGCGCATCTGGTCCAGGCAGGCACCCATGACCTGCGGCTGGCAGCGCAGGCAATAGGGGTCCTGCACGCGGTCGTCGCCTTCGAGGTGCGAGCGGCGTATCTCGCTGCCCACCATGATGGCGCGGTAGGCGGCGGCGCAGGCGATCTGCCCCGGCTGGCCGCGCACCGCGTGGATGCGCGGGTCAAACGGGCCGTCGCTGCCGCGCGCGGCGTCCAGCGTGACGGCGCCCGAGATCACGGCGGCTTCAAACAGCCGGTCGGTGGCCAGCAGCGCGTCCAGCGCCAGCGCGGTCGACACCTGCGTGCCGTTGATCAGCGCCAGGCCTTCCTTGGCCGACAGCTTGACCGGCGTGAGCGACGCCTGTTTCAGCGCGTCTGCCGCGGCCATGCGCTTGCCCTGGTAAAACACCTCGCCTTCGCCGATCAGCGGCAGGCACAGATGGGCCAGCGGCGCGAGGTCGCCTGAGGCGCCCACCGAGCCCTGGCAGGGAATCACGGGTGTCAGGCCCTTGTTGTAAAGCGCCATCAGCATGTCGATGACGATTTCGCGCACGCCCGAGTAGCCGCGCGCCAGGCTCGCGGCCTTGAGCAGCAGCACCAGGCGCACCACACGCTCGGGCATGGGCTCGCCCACGCCCACGGCATGCGAGCGCAGCAGGTTCAACTGCAGGGTTTCAAGGTCGACCTGCGCGATGCGCTGGTTGGCCAGCTTGCCGAAGCCGGTGTTGACGCCGTAGACGGCATCCCCGCCCTGCGCGGCCTTTTGCACCAGCGCGGCGCTGGCGCGAATGCCGGCCGTGGCGGAGGGGTCTATCGCCAGCGTTTGCGCAGTGGTGTGAATGTCGCGCAGCTGCGCCAGGGTCAGCCGGCCGGGTTGGATGGTGAGGGTCATGGTGTTGCCAACGTAAAAAGAAAAAAAGAGGGGGCGGCGTTTACTCGGGCTTTATGTTTTTCTGCCGTATCACCTCGGTCCAGCGCAGGGTGTCGGCCTGGATGGCGGCGGCCAGGTCGGCGGGCTTGCCGGTCGCGGCATCCATGCCCAGCGCGGTCAGCTTTTCCCTGAGCTCGGGGCGCGCGAAAAGCTTGCCGGTCTCCAGGTTGAGCTTGTCGATGACGGCGCGCGGCGTGCCGGCCGGCACCATGAGCGCGTACCAGGACACGGCCTCAAAGCGCGGCAGGCCCTGTTCGGCAATCGTCGCTGTCTCGGGCATCACGGGCGAACGCTTCAAGCTCGCCACGCCCAGCGCGCGCAGCTTGCCGCTCTTGATGTGGGGCAGCACCGACGACATCTGCGCGAACATTATCGTGACCTGTCCACCCAGCAAATCATTGAGCGCCGGGCCTATGCCTTTGTAGGGAACGTGCAGCAACTGCACGCTGCTGTTCAAGGCCAGCAACTCTCCGGCCAGGTGCGCCTGGCTGCCGGCGCCCGGCGAGGCAAAACTCACGCTGTCGGGCTTTTGTGCGGCCAGCGCGAGCAGTTCCTTGACGGAGCGCGCCGGCACGGCCGCGTTCACCACCAGCACGTTCTCCACCGTGGCCAGCATGGTGACGGGCGCGAGGTCGGAAGCCTTGTAGGGCAGGTTGGGGTAGAGCGCCGGGTTGACCGCGATATTGCCCAGAGGGACTATGGCCAGGGTGTAGCCATCGGGCGCGGCCTTGGCCGCCTGGTCGATGCCGATGTTGCCGGCCGCGCCGACTTTGTTGTCAACGACTGCCGGCTGGCCCATGGCTTCCGACAGGCCTTGCGCCAGCACACGGCCCAGCACGTCGACGGGACCGCCGGGCGGGAAGGGCGCGATGACGTGCAGTGGTTTGGAGGGATAGGTCTGCGCGGTGGCGCCGAAGGAGACGGCGGCAAGCAGCAAGGCCAGAAATGCAGATCGCGTGAACAGCGGTTTCATCAGATGTCGTCCAGTGCGGGCGCGGGCCCGCCGTCCATGGCCGCCAGCGGCAGGTAGTCCGCGGGATCGGGGAAAGCAAAACCCGCGAGCAGCAGGCGCTGCATCAGCGGTGCCAGTTCCGTCGCCTTGGCCGTGGCCCGCAGCGCCGCGCGCACTTTGGCCAGCGTCTCTTCGGGCAGGGCTGCGGTGGCCACCAGCGGTGGAATCGGCAGCGCCGCCGTGCTGGCAATGGTGCGCACCTGCGCCGCAAAATCCGGGTCGTGCGCCTTTAGCAGGTCGTGGTAATAGCTGTCCAGCGGGCCGGCGTCTATGCGGCCTTCGGCCAGCGCCGTGATCACGCCGCGCGCATTGATGAGTTCGCCCACGGCCTTGCGGTACAGGCGCGAACCGTTTGCCTGGTGATAAGGCGCCAGGTGATGGCGCAGTGCCACGCCGCCCGACATGGAATCGGCCAGGGTGTAGCCGATCACGCCGCCGAAAGTGTCTTCGAGCGTGCGGTAGGGCGCATCGGCGCGCACCACGATGTCGGTGAAGTACACCGGCTTGCCGCCATAGCGCGCCGGCGAGGGAACCGGCGCGGCCACCAGCGTGGGCCGCTCGCCGCGCTGCGCAAACGGCAGGCCGCACATCATGGCCAGGCCCAGGTCATTGCGCGCCCACAACACCGAGAGCGGCGCTGGCGCGTCGTAGTCGACCAGCTCCCACGGCAGCCCGGCACGCGCCAGCACCCAGGCCAGCAAGGCCTTCCAGTCGGCCTTGACCGCCGGCGTGGCCGAGTACATGCGGGCGTTGGCGATCTGTGTTTGCGTGGCCTGTGGGGCTTGCGGGGGATTCACGGCGTGCACCATGCCGGCCTTCAGCGAAAGCGCAGCTTTTGCCCCAGGCCCATGCGCTTGGCTTTTTCCAGCATGAAGGCGCCCAGCGCGATGTCCGACAGCGAGAGGCCCCGGTGCCAGAACAGGTTGGTTTCCTCATCGCTTTCACGCCCGGGCTTGAGGCCCGCGACGATCTGGCCGAGTTCGGCGTGCAGCGTGGCCTCCGACAGCTTGCCGGCGTCCACATGGGCGCGCAGCGCGCCCAGCGGCCCGGCCTTGGCCTGGCCCCAGTCGTCCATCACCATCTTGTCCATGATGTCGGTCAGCGAGAGTTCGACCGCGCTCATGGTGCCGTAGGGAATCACGCACGCGCCTTTTTTGATCCACTCGGTCTTGAGCATGGGCGTGGGTTTTTCCAGGCGCGAGGCCTCGACCACGATGTCGGCGCCGCGCACGCAGGACTCCCAGTCCTCGGTCACCGTGATTTTTTTGCCCAGGTCTTTTTCGAGTCTGGCGGCAAAGGCATTGCGGCTTTCCGGCCGGCGCGAATGCACGCGAATCTCGTCGAAGTTGTAAATCGAATCGAGCAGGCGCACGTTCCAGTAGGAGGTGCCGCGCGCGCCTATGTGGCCCAGGATTTTCGAGTTCTTGCGCGCCAGGTGCTTGGCGCCCAGCGCGGTGATGGCGCCGGTGCGCATGTCGGTGATGTCGGAGGCGTCGATGATGGCGATCGGCGAGCCGTTCTTGGGGTCGAACAGGTTGAGCACGGCCAGTTCCGAAGGCAGGCCCTGTTCGTAGTTCTTGTAAAAATCGCCCACCACCTTCACGCCGGCCAGGCCCAGCGGGCGTATGTAGCCGCGCAGCACATTGAAGTGGCCGGGGTAGTCTTTTTCCGGCACCAGGTGCATGCGCGGCTCTATGGTCGTCTGCTTGTTGCCCTGCGCGTGCAGGGCCTGCTCGACGGCGGCAATGATCTCGGCATCGGTCAGGGCCAGGGCCTGGACGTCGGGATGGTTCAGGTAGGTGAGATGGATCTCGGCGCTGCTGTCGGACATATCTGTTCAGCTTCCTATCATGGGCAGGTTCAGCCCGTTGTCTTTGGCGCTCTGTTTGGCAATGTCGTAGCCCGCATCGGCATGGCGCATCACGCCGGTGGCCGGGTCGTTGAACAGCACGCGACCCAGTTTTTCAGAGGCCTCGGCCGTGCCGTCGCAGACGATGACCACACCCGAATGCTGCGAGTAGCCCATGCCGACGCCGCCGCCATGGTGCAGGCTGACCCAGGTCGCGCCGCTGGCGGTGTTGAGCAGGGCGTTGAGCAGCGGCCAGTCGCTCACCGCATCGCTGCCGTCCTTCATGGCTTCGGTCTCGCGGTTGGGCGAGGCGACGGAGCCGCTGTCCAGGTGGTCGCGGCCGATCACGATGGGGCCCTTGAGCTCACCGCTTTTGACCATCTCGTTAAAGGCCAGGCCCGCGATGTGGCGCTCGCCCAGGCCTATCCAGCAGATGCGCGCCGGCAGGCCCTGGAAGGCGATGCGCTCCTCGGCCATGTCCAGCCAGCGGTGCAGGTGTTTGTTGCCCGGGAAGAGCTCTTTCATCTTCGCGTCGGTCTTTTTGATGTCTTCCGGGTCGCCTGAAAGCGCCACCCAGCGGAAGGGGCCCACGCCGCGGCAGAACAGCGGGCGTATGTAGGCCGGCACAAAGCCGGGGTAGTCGAAGGCCTTGTCCACGCCGAAGTCCTTGGCGACCTGGCGCAGGTTGTTGCCGTAGTCGACCGTGGGGATGCCCATCTCGTGGAAGGCCAGCATGGCCTTGACGTGGACCACGCAGGATTCGCCGGCCGCTTTTGTCAGCGCGGCGTGCTGCGCCGGGTCTTTTTGCGCGGCCTTCCATTGCGCGACCGTCCAGCCGGCCGGCAGGTAGCCGTTGATGAGGTCGTGGGCCGAGGTCTGGTCGGTCACGATGTCCGGGCGCATGCCGCCGGCCTTGGCGCGTTTGGCCAGTTCGGGCACGATCTCGGCCGCATTGCCGCACAGGGCGATGGACACCGCCTCCTTGCGCGCGGTGTGGTGCTTGATCATCTCCAGCGCCTCGTCAAGATCCTTGGCCTGCTTGTCGACGTAGCGGGTGCGCAGGCGGAAGTCTATGCTGGACTGCTGGCATTCGATGTTGAGCGAGCAGGCGCCGGCAAAGGTGGCGGCCAGCGGCTGCGCGCCGCCCATGCCGCCCAGGCCGGCGGTCAGCACCCAGCGGCCCGCGAGCTCGCCGTTGTAATGCTGGCGGCCGGCTTCCACAAAGGTTTCATAGGTGCCCTGCACGATGCCCTGGGTGCCTATGTAGATCCAGCTGCCGGCCGTCATCTGGCCGTACATCATCAGGCCGGCGCGGTCCAGCTCGTTGAAATGTTCCCAGGTCGCCCACTTGGGCACCAGGTTGGAGTTGGCGATGAGCACGCGCGGCGCGCCCGGGTGGGTGCGGAACACGCCCACCGGCTTGCCCGACTGCACCAGCAGGGTTTCGTCGGCCTTGAGCTTGCGCAGGGAGTCGAGGATGGCGTCAAAGGCCGGCCAGTTGCGCGCCGCCTTGCCGATGCCGCCGTAAACCACCAGCTCATCGGGGTTTTCGGCGACTTCCGGGTCCAGGTTGTTCTGGATCATGCGGTAGGCCGCCTCGATCTGCCAGTTGGCGCAGCTCAGCGTGCTGCCGCGGGGCGCCCGCACGGGGCGGGCCTTGCTGTCGAGAAACGGGGTTTGGGAAAGGTCGGACATGGGGCTGCTCCGGAAATAAAAACAGAAAACTTCGGACGTGTTCAAAAAATGGCGGGATAGGCGATTGGCATAAATCGTAGTTGTCTATACAACTTGTGTCAACTGGCGTAAGCTACGGTTTGTGCGCGCAAGGCCTGTCCGGCGGCTTTTTGCGTGACAATGTTTTTTTCTTACATCCGCGAACATTGCACTGAACCATGGCCACCACACCCCTGCCCGCCTACGGCCAAGTCAAGGCATTTATCAAAAAACGCATCAGCGCCGGCACCTGGAAGCCCGGTGACCCGGTGCCCAGTGAAGCCGTGCTGATGGAACAGTTCGGCGTGAGCCGCATGACGGTAAACCGCGCGCTGCGCGAGCTTATGGGCGAGGGCCTGGTCACGCGCATCCAGGGCTCCGGCACTTTTGTCGCGGAGCTGCACCGCATTTCCTCCACGCTTACCATTCGTGACATCCACGAGGAAGTGGTGGAGCGCGGCCATGTGCACACCTCGCGCGTGCTGCTGGCCGAATCCGAAAAAGCCAGTGCCGACCTGGCGCGTACCCTGGGCCTGCGGCCGGGCGGTCGGGTGTTCCACACCATACTGATTCATCTCGAGAACGGCGTGCCCATCCAGTATGAAGACCGCTATGTCAATCCGGCGGCGGCGCCTGACTATTTAAAGACCGACTTCACCCAGACCACGCCCACGCACCATCTGCTGGAGCAGGCACCGCTTACCGAAGCCAGCTATTCCATCGAGGCCTGCCTGCCGTCTGCGCTGGAAGCCAAGCACCTGGACATCAAGCCCGCGGAGGCCTGCCTGGCCATGATGCGGCGCACCGTGAGCGGCGCCAACATCGCCAGTGTGGCGCGCCTGGTCTACCCGGGTTCGCGCTACAGCTTTGCCGGGAAGTTTCAGGCATGACGTCCCTGAGCCGTCACGGCTGGAACATCGTGCAGCTGGCCGACATCCCCGCCACGCCCTGGCGCAACGGCGGCGGCGTCACGCGCGAACTCGCCATGTGGCCCGACGCCGGCGACTGGGCCTGGCGCATGTCGGTGGCCGACGTGGACACAAGCGGCCCTTTCTCGAAATTCGAAGGCATAGAGCGCTGGTTCGCGGTGCTCGAAGGCGCCGGCGTGCAGCTCGACGTGGCGGGTATACCGCATCGCATGACCGCCGCTGACGCCCCGCTGTTCTTTGACGGCGGTGCCGCCACGGGCTGTGAATTGATAGACGGCAAGACACGCGATTTCAACCTTATGGTGCGCAGGGGTCCCAAGCCTTCACGCATGCTGCGCGTCCAGGGAAAGTTTTCGGAAACCCTGCATGCCGGCACCACCGTCGCCGTCTATGCGCACCAGTCCGCCGCCACCGTGCTGTTCGATGAAGAAACGCTGCAACTGGCTCCCGCCAGCCTGGCCTGGCGCACGGTGGCGGGCAGTGCCGCGGTGCGCGTCGCCGCGCAGCAAGCCCTCTGGATGGAGATTCCCGCATGAGCCTGCAACTCTGGACACACTGCAATGCCGCTACGCTGCAGGCCGGGGCATCCCAGCCCTATGGATTGATCGAAGACGCCGCGCTGGTGGTAGAGGGCGAGTCCATCGCCTGGACAGGCCCGCGCGCCGACCTGCCGGCCGATTTGCTGGCGCGCTGCACCACGCAACATGACGCGGGCGGGGCGCTCATCACGCCGGGTTTGATCGATTGCCACACTCACCTGGTCTACGGCGGCGACCGCGCCTATGAATTTGAATTGCGCCTCAACGGGGTGAGTTATGAAGAGATCGCCCGCGCCGGCGGCGGCATCGCCTCCACCGTCAAGGCCACGCGCGCCGCCAGCGCGCAGCAGTTGCAGGCGCAAAGCGCGCCCAGGCTCCAACAACTGCTGGCCGAAGGCGTGACCACGCTGGAGATCAAGTCCGGCTACGGCCTGGCGCTCGAGCATGAGCGCAAGACGCTCACGGTCGCGCACGCGCTGGGGCAGGCCCATGCGGTCGACATACGCACCACCTTCCTGGGCGCGCATGCCGTGCCCGCCGAATTCGCCGGCCGCACCGATGCCTATGTCGCTGCCGTGCTGGAGATGCTGCCGCTGCTGCACGCCGAAGGCCTGGTCGATGCGGTCGATGCCTTTTGCGAACGCATCGCCTTCAGCACCGCGCAGACCGAGCGCGTTTTCACCGCGGCCAAGGCCCTGAACATTCCGGTCAAGCTGCATGCCGAACAGCTCAGCGACAGCGGCGGCGCGCAACTGGCCGCGCGTTACGGCGCGCTCAGCTGCGACCACCTTGAATGGCTCTCGCCCGAAGGCGCGCGGGCCATGGCGGCGGCCGGGACGGTGGCAGTGTTGCTGCCCGGCGCGTTTTACTTTTTGCGTGAGACCAAATTGCCGCCCGTGGCCCTGCTGCGCGAGCAGCGCGTGCCGATCGCGATCTCCACCGACTGCAACCCGGGCAGCTCGCCCTGCACCTCCTTGCTGCTGATGCTCAACATGGCTTGCACGTTGTTTCGCCTCACGCCCGAAGAGGCGCTGGCCGGTGTCACGCGCCATGCGGCGGCGGCCTTGGGCCTGCGCGACCGGGGCCAGCTGGCGGCCGGCATGCGGGCCGACTTTGTGCTGTGGGGTGTGCAGCGGCCGGCCGAGCTCAGTTATGCCCTGGGCGCGAACCCGCGCCTGCAGACCGTCTTTAAAGGCCGTTTGGTATGAATGTTGCAGCTCGCCGGTGCACCGCGCCGGCGTGTGGGCAGGCCTGCGCGGGCTCCTGAGCTGCCGCGTCTGAGCTGGCGACCGCGGCACGGCGCGTGCCCGCCGGACGCCAAAAAAGAAACAACCATTCCCAGCCAATGAGAAATAGTGCTTTGCGCGTGCAGGCAAGAACCGGATACTGACGCGATGTTGCCCGATGCCCCCGCTGTTTCCGCCGTCGACCGTGCGCTGGTGGTGCTGGCCACATTGGCACAGCAGGGACGCCCCCTGACGGCGGTGGAACTGCTGGGCAGGACGGGCTTGAGCCAAAGCACGCTTTACCGCCAGCTCAATTCGCTCAAGCGCTGGGGCTTTGTGCTTGAAACAGACGGCCGTTATGCGCCCGGCCCCCTGAGCCTGCAACTGGCCCTGGGTTACGACCTGGCCTCGCACCTGGCGCAGCAGGCGCGCCAGGAGATGCTGATGCTGGCACAGCAGTCACAGGAAAGTGTCGGCCTGGTCGTCGCGGTCAACGGCCAGGCCATTTGCATCGACATGGTCGAGAGCCGCCAATCCCTGCGCTGCTCTTTTGAAAAAGGCCGCAGTGTGCCCCTGGAAAAAGGCGCTTCGGCGAAATGCCTGATGGCCCACATGCCGGCCGCGGCATTGAGCGCCGCGCTCGGCCCTGATCGCCAAAGCCCTGAATTGCTGGCCGAACTGGCCGGGATCCGCAAGGCCGGTTTTGCCGTCAGTGACGGCGAGGTGGACGCCGGTGTCTGGGGCGTGAGCGCGCCGCTTCTCGCCATGGGGCAACAAGCCGTCGGCGCCCTGACCCTGATGGCGCCCAGCGTGCGCATCGAGGGCAAACACCCGCCCCTGATCCAGATGGCGGTGGTGACCGCCGCCCGCATTTCCCGAAGCTTGAGCAGCTGACAGTCCGGCCGCCGAGTCCTTGAACCGTCGAATTGATTTAACCCCTGGAGAAAACCCCATGAACTTCCGCCGCCAATTCCTTGCTTCCTGCCTTGCCGTCCTTGGCCTGGCTACTTTCAGCGTGCACGCGCAAGACGTGCTTCGCGTCGGGACCGACGCCACCTTCCCGCCCATGGAGTTCGTCGAAGGCGGCAAACGCACGGGCTTTGACATCGAGCTGGTGGAAGCCGTCGCCAAGACCTTGAACAAACGCGTCGAATGGGTCGATATCGATTTCAAGGGCCTGATTCCCGGGTTGGTGTCCAAGCGCTTCGACATGGCGGTGTCGGCCATCTACATCACCGACGAGCGCAAAAAGGTCGTGGACTTCACCGACGCCTACTATGCGGGCGGCCTGGTGGCCATGGTGAAAGAGGGCAATACCGCCATCAAGACGCTGGCCGACCTGAACGGCAAGAAGGTGACCGTGCAGGTGGGCACCAAGTCGGTCAGCTACCTGGCGTCCAACTACCCGCAGGTGCAACTGGTGGAAGTCGAGAAGAACCAGGAAATGTTCAACCTGGTTGACATAGGCCGCGCCGACGCGGCCGTGACCGGCAAGCCGGCCGCCTTCCAGTACGTGCGCACCCGCGGCGGCCAGCGCGTGCTGGAGCAGCAGCTCACCACCGAAGAGTACGGTATGGCGCTGCGCAAGGACACGCCCGAGCTGACCAAGGCCGTCAACGGCGCCCTGGCCAAGCTCAAGGCCGACGGCACCTATGCCCAGATCGTGAAGAAGTGGTTCAGCAATACGACCACTGCAGCCGCTAAATAAGACCGGGAGCGCATCGGATGGAACTCGATTTCTCCCCGGCTTTCGCGGGTTGGAGCAACCTTCTTTCGGGTGCGCTGGTGACCGTGGAAATCACCGCGGTGGCCCTGGTGCTCGGCTGCATCATGGGTTTACTGGTGGGGATAGGGCGCCTCAATCCGGCCCGGCGCGTGGTCTACGCGCTGTGCACCAGCTATGTGGCGGCCATACGCGGCACGCCGCTGCTGGTGCAGCTCTTCATCCTGTTTTTCGGTTTGCCGCAGTTCGGCATCATGCTGCCGGCGTTTGTGTGCGGCGTGATCGGCCTGGGCATTTATTCCGGCGCCTATGTGTCGGAGATCGTGCGCGGCGCCATCCAGTCCATCGACAAGGGCCAGATGGAGGCCGCGCGGTCCATCGGCATGTCCTACGGCACGGCCATGCGCAACATCATCCTGCCGCAGGCGCTGGTGCGCATGATCCCGCCGCTGGGCAATGAGTTCATTGCGCTGATCAAGAACTCCGCGCTGGTGTCGCTGCTGACCATTCATGAGCTGATGCATGAGGGGCAGAAAATCATCAGCGTTTCCTACCGTTCACTGGAGGTCTATCTCGTGATTGCCGTCATGTATTTTGTGTTGACCGGCTTGACGACGCTGGCACTGCGCCGCATCGAGCAGCGGCTTCGTGCGGGGGGCATGGTGCAATGAATACGCCAACCCCAGGCATCAACAAGCCCATCGTCAACATCCGGGGACTGCGCAAGTCCTTCGGCGAACATGTGGTGCTGCACGGCATTGATTTTGATGTCCAGCCCTCGCAGGTGGTGGTGGTCATAGGCCCCAGCGGCTCCGGCAAGAGCACGTTTTTGCGCTGCTGCAACGGGCTGGAGACACCCGACAGCGGCCACGTCGAGATCTGCGGGCGCGTATTGGCCGACGCCGGCCGCATGCTGGACGACCAGGCGCTGAACCATTTGCGCGAAGACGTCGGCATGGTGTTCCAGTCCTTCAACCTGTTTCCGCACCTGTCGGTCATCGACAACATCACCGTCGGCCCGCGCAAGGTGCGCGGCTTGTCCAGGCAGCAAACCGAAGCCGAGGCCCTGGCCCTGCTCGATAAGGTGGGGTTGGTGCAAAAGGCCCACGCCATGCCGGCCAGCCTTTCGGGCGGCCAGAAGCAGCGGGTGGCCATTGCCCGCGCGCTGGCCATGCAGCCCCAGCTGATGCTGTTTGACGAGCCCACCTCCGCGCTGGACCCCGAGCTGGTCGGCGAGGTGCTGCAGGTCATGAAGCTGCTGGCCAGCGAGGGCATGACCATGATGGTCGTGACCCATGAAATGGATTTCGCGCGCGAGGTCGCCGACGTGGTGGTGGTGATGGACGGCGGCGCCTTGATCGAAGCCGGGCCGCCCGATATCATTTTTACCAAGCCCACGCAGGCCCGCACGCGTGACTTCCTCCAGGCCGTGTTGTCCCGCAACTGATCGCGCCGACATCTTCCGGGCTTTCGCGCCCCACTTTTTCAGGGAATCCCATGAGTGACTTCAGCGACGACAGCGAAGTTTTCAGCCTTCAGCGCGGCACTGTGCCGCTGCTGGTCAGCATGCCGCACATAGGCACGGAAATCCCCGCTGACCTGCAGGACGGCTATACCGCCCAAGCGCTGCAGGTCGAAGACACCGACTGGCACCTGCACCGGCTCTACAACTTCTTGCCTCTGCTGGGCGCCAGCGTCCTGCGGCCGCGCTACTCGCGTTATGTGATCGATTTGAACCGCCCGCCCGACGATGCGCCCATGTACCCCGGGGCGTCCAACACCGAACTGTGCCCCACGCGCTTTTTCAGCGGCGAACCTTTGTACAAGGCCGGCCGTGAGCCCGGACCCGAAGAGCGCGCGCGGCGGCGCGAGGCCTGCTGGCAGCCCTACCATTCAGCCCTGGCCGCCGAACTCGCGCGGCTGAAGGCGAAGCACGGCTTCGCCCTGCTGTGGGACGCGCACAGCATACGTTCGCACATTCCCTGGCTGTTCGAGGGCAAGCTGCCCGACCTCAACATCGGCACGGCCGGCGGCGCGAGTGCGCATGAGGCCATCGCCGCCGCGGTGGTGCAGGCCTGCGATGCCGCACCCCATATCAGCCTTGCCGTTAACGGACGTTTCAAGGGCGGCTACATCACGCGCCACTACGGCCGGCCCGCCGAGGACGTGCATGCCGTGCAGCTGGAGATGTGCCAAAGCCTTTACATGCAGGAAGTGCCGCCCTACGCCTATGACGAGGCCCTGGCCTGGCATGTGCAGCCCCTGCTCAAAAACATGGTGGCCGGCGTGCTGCAGGCCGCGAACCATCTTTACGCCTGACGCGCCATGAGCAGCGGCATGAAGACATTTTTCGCACCCCAGGCCTGGGTGCAGGGCGCATGGGCTCAAGACGTCCTGCTTGAGGTAGCTGCCAACGGCAGCTGGCACAGCGTGCAGCCCGGCACCACCGCTCAGCAACAGCAAGGCGCGACGCGGCTGCCCGGCCCGGTGCTGCCCGGCCTGGTCAACGCGCACAGCCATGCCTTCCAGCGCGCCATGGCGGGGCTGACCGAGCGCCGAAGCGCGGGCGCCCATGCCTCCGACGATTTCTGGAGCTGGCGCGACCGTATGTACAGCGCGGCCAACCGCATCACGCCCGAGCAGCTCGAGGCGATCGCGAGCCAGCTGTATGCCGAACTGCTGGCCGGCGGCTACACCGAGGTTTGCGACTTCCACTACCTGCACAACGACGTGAGCGGCGCGGCCTATGCCGACCCGGCCGAGATGTCGCTGGCCCTGGTGCGCGCGGCGCGGCGCGCCGGCATAGGCCTGACCCTGCTGCCCACGCTGTACATGCGTTCCGGCTTCAAGGCCGCGGGCCTGCGCGAGGACCAGCGCCGCTTTTCGTCCACGCCCGAGAGCGTGGTGCGCGTGGTCGAGCAAGTGCGGCGGCAAACACAAGGCGATGCACGCATCAATGTTGGCGTGGCTGTGCACTCACTACGCGCCGCCGGGCCGGCGGCCTTGAAGGAACTCGCGGCCGCGGCCAAGCAGGCCGGCCTGCCGGTCCACATTCACATCGCCGAGCAGACTCAGGAGGTCGAGGACTGCATCGCCCACACCGGCCAGCGCCCGATTGAATGGTTGCTGAATAACGCCGAGGTCGACGCCCGCTGGAACCTGGTGCATGCCACCCATGCCACGCCGGCCGAACTGCAAGGCGTGCAGGGCGCAGGTGCGGCCATCGTGATCTGCCCCGCGACCGAGGCCAACCTGGGCGACGGTGTGTTCGACCTGCCAGCCTATGCGGCTGCGGGCGGCAAGTGGTCCATAGGCTCCGACAGCCACGTCACGCGCAACTGGCCCGAAGAGCTGCGCCTGCTTGAATATTCCCAGCGTTTCACGCTGCGCCAGCGCAACATCGCCGCGCGCGTCCTGGGCAGCGAAAGCAGTGCCGCCGGCCTGTTTGAAGCCGCACTGGCGGGTGGCTTTCCGGCCACCGGCCAGAGGCAAGCCGGCCTGGCGCCCGGCCAGCGCGCCGACTTTGTCACGCTGGACCTGGAATCCCCCGCGCTGCTGGGCGTGCCGGCCGGCCACCTGTTGGATGCGCTGGTGTTTTCCAGCCCGGGCGCGGCATTTGGCGAGGTGTTTGTGGCGGGCGAACGCATCGCCGCGCCTTCGCCCGAGCGCGCGCAAGCCTTTGCGCGCGCCATGCGGGCGTTGTGGGCGGGCTGAGCCGGCCCCCGCCTAGCCGTATCAATTGGCCGTATAGAACGCGAATTCGACCAGGCTACGGCCAATCTATCGCAGGGGTGTCCCGGCAGGCGATACCATCGCCCCATCTCCCCAACAAGGTGCTGCCGTGGACCACAAATGGCTGGAAGACTTCATTGCCCTGGCACGCGAGCGCAGCTTTTCGCGCGCGGCCGAGTTGCGCCATGTGACGCAGCCGCAGTTCTCGCGCCGCGTGCGCGCGCTGGAGCTCTGGGCCGGCGCCGACCTGGTCAACCGTGCCGTCGTGCCGCTGGCGCTCACCGCCGCCGGGGAAGAGCTGCTGCCCGTGGCGCGCCGCGCCGTGATGGGCCTCAATGATGTGCGCGCCCGTATACAGCACGCGCAGGGCGGCCTGGACTGGGTCACGCTGGCCACCGGCCGCACCTTGTCGCGCACCGCCGTGCCCGCCTGGCTGGCGCGCGTCAAGCGCGGCGCCGGGGAGTTCCGCCTGCGCATACTCACGGGCTCCATCCACGAAGGCGCCACCGCGCTGGAGCAGGGCGCGGCCGACTTCCTGCTGTCCTTCACGCACCCGCGCCTGCCCATGCTGCTGGACGGCCAGGCCTTCGAGGGGCAGACCCTGGGCACCGACGAACTCGTGGCCGTGAGCGCGCCGCGCCCCGACGGCCGGGCGCTGCATGCCCTGCCCGGCAGCGCGCGCGAGCCGGCGCGCGTGCTCGGCTATGCGCCCACGCTGGCGCTGAGCCAGATCCTGCAGGACGGCCTGAGCCGCGACGCGCGCGAGCTTTTCCTGCACACGGTGACCGAGTCCGACTTCGCCGAATCCCTGCATGAGCAGGCCCTGCAGGGCGTGGGCCTGGCCTGGCTGCCGCGCGGCCTGGTGGGCGAGGACCTGCGCTGCGGCCGGCTGGTGGCGGCCGACCCGCAGGGGATTGCCGTGCGCTTCGAGATACGGCTTTACCGCAACCGCAGCCCGCGCAATGAGCGGGTGCAAAAAATCTGGACGGCCTCAAGCGCCTGAACACACATACGCATGCGCCCATGCGTGATGCGCATGCGCTTGCCGGGCGCCGGTTCCTAGACTGCCTCCACCCACAAGGAGACCGTCATGCCCACACATTCCCCCGTCCTTCAATTTCCCCTGGCCCGCGCCCTGCGCGGGGCCGCGACAGCTTTGCTGGCGCTGCTCGCCTTTTCAGCGCTTTCCACCGCCCAGGCCCAGGCCTGGCCCACGGCCAAGCCGATTTCGCTGGTGGTGGGCTACCCCGCCGGCGGCAGCGTGGACCTGGTCGCGCGCATCATCGCCGAGCCGCTGTCCAAGCGCCTGGGCACGCCCGTCGTCATCGAGAACGTGGGTGGCGCCGGCGGCACCATAGGCGCGCAGAAAGTCGTGAGCGCCAACCCGGACGGCTACACGCTGCTGCTGGGCTCGGGCAGCGAGGTGTCCATTGCCAGGCTTTACAACGCCGCCATCAAGTACAACGGCGAAACCGACCTGGCGCCGGTGGGGCTGATAGGCATCACGCCGATGGTGTTTGTGACCAATACCCAGACCGGCGTCAAGACCATGGAAGAAGCCATCGCCAAGTCCAAACGCGAACGCAACCAGCTGAGTTTTGCGTCCTCGGGCATAGGCACGCCGCTGCACGTGTCGGGCGAACTCATCAACCTGCTGGCCGGCACCAGTTTTCGCCATGTGCCCTACCGCGGTGCGGGCCAGCAGTTGCAGGACCTGCTGGGCGGCAACATCGAGTTCAGCGTCTCGGTGCTGTCTTCCGCGCTGCCGCATATCGAGTCCGGCAAGATGGTTCCGCTGGGCGTCACCACGCCCACGCGCTCGCGCGCCGCGCCGCAAATTCCCGCGCTGGCCGAGAACCCCAAACTCAAGGGCTATGACATGAACGTCTGGTTCGGCCTCTTCGGCCCCGCCAAGCTGCCCGCGCCCATGGTCACGCGGCTCAACCGCGAACTCAACGAGATCCTGCGCGAGGAAGCCGTCTGGCAAAAACTGCAGAAGGCCGGCATCTCCAATGAAGGCGGCACGCCCCAGGCGCTCACGGCCTTTGTGCGTGCCGAAACCCAGCGCGTGCGCGCGGTGGTCAACAAGGCGGTGGCGACCGGTACCAGTTCATGAGCGGGACCGGTGCCGGGAAAATCCGGCCCCGCCCTGATGCGCATCTGTTGCGCGCTTAATCATCTTTTCAGTCCTACGAGGAAGGAAGTCCCATGTCTATATCTCTTATATCCCTGCTGCGCAGGCTCGCCTGCGGCCTGCTGTTGCCGCTTGCCTTTTCGGTTTCGGCGCTGGCCCAGGAAGCGAGGAAACCCAATGTGGTGCTTATCGCCACCGGCGGCACGATTGCCGGCGCCGGCGCATCGAGCGCCAACATTGGCGTCTATCAGGCGGCTGTGGTCGCAGTCGACAAGATCATGGCCGCAGTGCCGGAGATCCAGGCCGTTGCCAACGTCAAGGGGGAGCAGATTTTCCAGGTCGGCTCGCACAACGTCACCAACGACCGTGTTCTCCAGCTTGCCCGCAGGGTGACTGAACTCCTCAAGTCAGACGAGGTCGACGGCATCGTGATTACCCACGGCACCGATACCCTGGAAGAGACCTCCTACTTTCTCAATCTCACCGTCAAAAGCACCAAGCCGGTCGTGATGCTCGGATCCATGCGGCCCGGCACGGCGCTGAGTGCCGATGGGCCGCTTAACCTTTACAACGCAGTGGCGGTTGCCGCAAGTAAAGAGGCGGCAGGGAAGGGAACCTTGGTGGTCATGAATGACGAGATCCACAGCGCTCGCGATGTCACCAAAACCAATGCCACCCGTGTCGACACCTTCAAGTCTCCCTACGGACCGCTCGGTCTTGTCATCGAAGGCCAGGCCAGGTTTTATCGCGCACCGATTCGCCTGCATACCGTGCAGAGTGAATTCGACATTGACAAGATTCAGACCCTGCCGCAGGTGGACATTGCGTATGGCTACCAGAGCATGAACCGTGCGGCATACGACGCACTCGTTGCGTCCGGAGCCAAGGGAATCATTCATGCGGGTGTCGGTGGGGGAAGTGTTCCCGAATACATGGTCGGACCGCTTAACGAGATTCGCGGCAAAGGGGTGTTTGTGGTTCGGGCGACCCGCACCGGCAGCGGCGTGGTCATCCGAAACAACTCGGTGAAGGATGACGCCAACGACTGGCTCGTTGTCGACGACCAGAATCCCCAGAAGGCCCGGATCCTGATGGCCCTGGCCTTGACGAAAACAAGGGACACCCGGGAGCTGCAGAAGATTTTCTGGAAGTATTGAAATGCCCGGTCATCATCCAGTCCATACCCTGGCGCCGAACCTGGCGCGCTGGTCGGCTTCGAACACCGGTGTCGACCATGTGCATGAGCGAAGCGGCGCGGCGCCCGGCCCCGAGATCCTGGTGACGGCCCTGGTGCACGGCAATGAATATTCGGGCGCCATTGCGCTGGCCGAGCTGCTGGCCGCCGGCTGGCGGCCGGCGCGCGGCCGGGTCACGCTGGCGTTCTGCAATGTCGCCGCGTTTGAACGCTTCGAGGCCGCGCGGCCCGATGCTTCACGTTTCATCGATGAAGACTTCAACCGCGTCTGGGCCTCCGACGTGCTGGACGGTTCGCGCCGCAGCGCCGAGCTGGACCGCGCACGCCAGCTCAGGCCCTTTGTGGACCGTGCCACGCACTTGCTGGATCTGCATTCCATGCACGAGCCTTGCACGCCCCTGCTGGTCACCGGCACCCTGGCGCGCAACATCGCCTTTGCCCAGGGCTTGCGCACCGCGTCACAGGTGGTTGTCGACGGCGGCCATGCCGACGGCGTACGCATGCGCGACTACGGAGAATTCTCGGATGCGCAGGGCGGGCGCATCGCGCTGCTGCTCGAAGCCGGCCAGCACTGGGATCCGCGCGCCGTGAGCGCCGCGCGCGACACGCTGATGCGCTTTCTGGTTCAGGCCGGCGCGCTGGCGCGCAGCGAGGTGCCCATGGGCTGGCTGCTGCCCGACCGGGAGCCGCCCGCGCCCGTGGTCGTGACGGACCGCGTGGTCGCCGCGTCCATGGATTTTCGTTTCAGCGGCAGCTACACCGGCGGCGAAGTCATCGCCAAGGCCGGCACGGTGATCGCCACCGATGCGGGCCGCAATCTTGTCACGCCTTATGACGACTGCGTGCTGGTCATGCCCTCGCTGCGGCAACTGCGGCCGGGCGTCACCACGGTGCGGCTGGGGCGGCGGGCCTGAGCCCGGAAAGCCCGCAAACCGCTACAACAGCGGAAGCCGTATCCACAAGCGCGCGCCGTTAGGCACCAGCGCCTCATAACCCGCCTGGCCGCCGTGGCGTTCCGCCACGTTGTGCACAAAGTACAGGCCCAGGCCGGTGCCGTGGGCGGGCCGCTGCGTGGCTTTCTGCGTGCTGAAGCGTTCGAACAGATGGGGCAGCATTTCCGCGCTGACGCCGGGCCCCTGGTCGGCCACCGACAGTTCGGCTTTTCCGCCCTGCAGGGTCAGCGTCAAGGTGACGGTGCCGCCCGCCGGGGAGAAGCGCAGGGCGTTGTGCAGCAGGTTGTCCAGCGCGCGCTCCAGCAGGTGGAAGTCGCCGCGTATCCACACCGGCTCGTCGGGGATGTGCCGCGCCAGGCGCACGGATTTGCCCTGGGCCGCTTCATAGACCGCATCGGTGGCCTGGTGCGCGACGCTGCCGAGGTCGATCTCGCGCAGGTCTTTCTGTTCCAGGCTTTGCACGCGGGCCAGCGATAAAAACGACTGCGCGAGCTTGTGCGCGCGGCGCAGCTGCTGGAACAACCGGTGCTGGTTCGTCTCGTCCAGCGTTCCGCCGCCCAGCTGCTGCACAGCCGCGGCCAGGGGCACGCGGATGTCGTGCGACAGGAAGGCCAAAGTCTCCTCGCGTTCCTTGTGCAGGTCGTGAAAGCGCTGCTGCGCCTGTTTCACGTAGTCGATGCGCTGCTCGAACCTGAGCCGGTAAAACGGGCTGCCCGCAGGCGCGCCCGTCAGTTGCTGGAGCTGCCAGTCCAGGTAGCGTCTGGCGACTTCAAGGCGGCGCCAGCTCCACAAGGGGTAGGCCGCGATCGCGGCGACCAGGGCGCCCGAGGGCGCGAACCAGACGCCGGAAACCAGGGGCAGGGCCAGGGCCAGCCCGGCGAGCACGGCCAGCCAGGCGGCGTTGGCCAGCAGGCCCGGCAGCGGCATGAAGCGCGTCCCCCACAGCAGCGGCACCAGCGCCAGCACGGCGCCCAGCGCCAGCGTCCAGGCCCTGCCCAGCGGCACGATAAAGCGCTCGTCGCGCAGGTTCAGCAGCACGTTGGCCAGCACTTCCACGCCCGGCATGGCGGCGCCGTGGGTGGTGACCGGCGTGGACAGGATGTCGCCCATGCCGGCCGCCGTGGCGCCCACAAAAACAATCTTGCCGCGCAGCGCCTGGGCGGGCGCGCCGGGGCGCATGAGTTCGGCCGCCGAGACGCTGGGGATGGTGCCGGGCGGCCCGGCAAAGCGCAGCAGCCGGGGTTCGCGCCGCACCAGCGTGGGAGCCTCGTCGCTGACAAGCCGGGCCGTGTCCCCGGGCTGCGGCTGGGCCGCGCCGTCCGGGGGCTGCCAGCCGCCGATCTGCAGCGCGGTCTGCGCCAGCAAGGGCCAGCTTGCGGTGCCCACGCCTTCCCAGAGGTCGACGCCGCGCGCCACGCCGTCCTCGTCCAGGCGCACGCTCACGCGCCCCAGGCCGGCCGCCGAGCGCGCCAGCAGCGGAATGGGCGGCGACTCCAGCAACTGGCCGCCCTGGCGGGCGCTTTCCATCACGACGGGCAGCGACACATTGCCGCAGGCGCGCAGGGCCTTGGCGAGAGCCTGGTTGCCGGCGGGGTCGTCGCCGATTTCGTTGAAGGCGATGTCCACCGCCACGGCTTTGGGCGAGGCCCGGCATATCTGCTGCAGCAAGTCGGCGTGCACGCGGCGCGGCCAGGGCCAGCGGCCCAGTTCCTGCAGGCTGGCCTGGTCGATGGCCACCATGACCACGCCGGTCGGCGCGGGCTGCGCGCCCAGGCGCTGCGACAGGTCGAACAGAAAATAGTCCAGGCGCGCGAGCCAGCCGCTGGCGCTCACGCCCACGGCCAGCGCGGCCAGCAGCAGGCCCATGCCCAGGAATTCACGCAGGCTGTGCGCGCTGCGGGGCGGGCGCTTGTCTTGCATGGCGGCCTAGAGCAGCAGCAGGGGCAGGCCCAGCATCCACATGTAGGGATGGCGCGAGGGCACGTCTATCTTCTGCAGCATGGGCGGGCCCGCGGTGCCGTCCTGGTTGTCGACCAGGCGCACGCCGAGGTAATGCGCACCGCCCGAGGGACGGGGCAGGCGGACCTTGCCGTCGGAGGAATCCTGTTGCTGGTCCTCGGGCGCCATGCCGGCCGTGGCCGACACCGAGACCCGGTAGTGATGGTCCTGCGGCGGCGCGGGCAACTCCAGCAGCAGCGCGTCGGCCTCGTAGCGCAGCGCGGCCTGGCCCAGGTCGGGCTGGCCGGGCGCGGGCTTGTACGTGAAGGGCGCCGCGGCGGACCACGGCCCCTGCTCGCCCTGGGCTGTGATGCTGGCCACGCGCCAGTGCAGCTTGCCCTCGGGCAGGTCGTCCGCGGGCAGCCACTCGGTCTGCGCCACCGGCTGGTCCAGCAGCACTTGCGCGAAGTTCTCCGACGTGGAGGCCTGCACGCGGTAGCGCGCCGCATCGACGGCACGGGTCCAGCGCAGGGTGGGGCGCGGCGAGCGCACCGTGGCCGATCGGCCCGGCGCCTGCAGCGCGGGCGCGAAGGGGCGCGCCGCCACGGTGAAGGTATGGCGCGCATCCAGGCCCTGCAGGCCCAGCGCGTCCAGGGCGCGCACGCGCAGGATGTAGCGGCCGTTGGGCAGGTCGGCAAAACTCAGCACGCCGGACTGCGAGGTCCTTTCCGCCAGGATGGCGTCAAAGCTGCTGTCCTGCGACACCTGGCCCCACAGTACGCCGCCCTGTTCGCCGCGCGTGGGCGGCAGTGAAAAGCGCAGCGGCAATTGC
The DNA here is from genome assembly GCF_000282655.1 of Polaromonas sp. CF318. Taxonomy (GTDB): domain Bacteria; phylum Pseudomonadota; class Gammaproteobacteria; order Burkholderiales; family Burkholderiaceae_C; genus Polaromonas. The sequence continues at coordinate 22,499 of NZ_AKIV01000139.1, read as the reverse complement.
TCCAGGCGGGCCGGCAGGGCCGACACATTGGGCGCGGCGGGCAGGGCGCGCGGCGGCATGGGCGCCTCGCCGGCGCGCGCCAGCGTGCCGAAGCCCGGCCCCACGACCACGGTTTTTCCGGTGGCATCCACGCCGACCGAGCCTTCCAGGGTTTCTTCGCGCGTCTGGCCGGCTTCCACCCCGACACGGAACACCGTGCCGCGCACCACGGCCTGGGCGCTGGGCGTCAGCACGCGCAGGTTTTGCTGCGTGCGCCGCCCCGGGTTGTCGGTGATTTCCGTCTGGCCCTGCAGCAGGCGCACCCGCGTGTCGGCCATCAGGCCGTTGGCATAGAGGCTCAGGGTGTCCAGCACCAGCGTGGAGCCCGGGTGCACGCGCAGCTGCGTGCCGTTGGCCAGCTCCAGCGTGGCGCTGGCCAGGGCCTCGGTCTGCAGCTCGGCGCCCACGGGCAGCGCCTGGCCTGTGGCGGCGGTTTTCCAGTTCCCTTCGGCCTCGCGCCAGCGCACGCTGCCGTGCACGGTTTTCAGCGTGGCCTGGCCGGGGCTGCTGCGCAGCATGGAGGCCGGGATGCGCAGCACCGTGCCCGGCGGGATACGGTGCGGGTCGGCAATCCGGTTGAGCTTTTGCACCACGTCCCAGCGCTGCGGGTCCACGAGGTGGCGCTGGCCCAGGCTGATCAGCGTGTCCCCGGGGCGCACGCTGTAAAGCCAGGCCGGCACGCCGGACGCCTTGTCGGGCAGGCCGGCGGCGGGCGAGGTCTGGGCCGGCGCAAGCGTGGCCATGCCCAGTGAAAGCAACCCCGCGGCGATGTGTTTGTGCATGGGGAATTTTCCGGAAGTGCCCGGCCTGGCGGGCTGCCGGCCCAGGCCGGATTTGCAGGAAAGATGTGAGTGCTCAGTCATGCAGCCACTCAAGCCGGTAGCCCTGGCCATAGACCGAGACCAGGCGCCAGCCCGATTCGGGAGACAGCTTGAGTTTTCTGCGCAGGGCGCTGGCCTGCACGTCCACCTTGCGCGACTCCACGTCGGTGTTATGCCCCCAGACCGTCGACAGCAGGTGGGCGCGCGTCAGCAACCGCCCCACGTTTTGCAGCAGGTAGAGCGCGAAATCGGTTTCCAGCTCGGTCAGCTCCACACGCCGGCCTTCCACAAAAAATTGCCGGGTGGCGAAATCCACCTCGAGCTGCCCCCAGGCGTTGCGCCGGGTTTCCTGCTTGAGGCCTGAGCGGTGCAGCACCACATTGAGCCGCGCCAAAAGAATGGGCCGGGACACCGGTTTGACCAGGTAGTCGACCGCACCGGCCGACAGCATCTGCACCACGTCGTCCTCGCTGTCGCGCGCCGTCAGAAAAATCACCGGCGGACAGGCCTCCTTGAGCTGCAGCCGCAGCCGCGCCAGCACTTCGGGCCCCGACATGTCCGGCACCAGCCAGTCCAGCAGGCAGGCCGCGTACTGCCCCCTCTCCACAGCCCGCGCGCAGTCGGCGCCGCGGTTGAACAGCTCCACCGCCAGGCCGGCTTCCTTGATCCATCCACACACGGCTTCAGCGGTTTCGGGCTCGTCCTCCAGGTAGGCAATTCGGGGGGCGGAAGTGTGGGGCATACGGGTTCAGGGGACCGGGTCTAACGGACTTTGTTACTTACGGTTACAGATTTTGGTGTCTTTGGCGAACCAAGTTTAGTGGTCTGACGACTGCCTGCCCACCCCGAGTGTTGGTAATTAGTAAGTGTAAACAAGGATTTACCCTTTGTTTCCAACAGCCAACCTATCATCCGCCGCGCTAGTACCTTTTACCTCTTGTCACAACTATGCTCGAACATTTCCGACGCTGCGCGAAACTTGTATGCAAGCTGCCGAACCCGGTTTTCCGGGTCCGCGCGGCGTCCGTTCTGCTCGGTCTGGGGCTCATGCCGGCGGCCGCTTTTGCCCTGACCGCCTCGGTGACGGCCATCATCCCGGCACAGGGTATTTATCCGGGTGAAATGGCGACTTTGCGCATCGCGCTGTCGAACAGCGACCCGGTGGCTGCGACCAACGTGGCCTTCAGCAACAGCCTGCCGGGCGTGTTGCCCAACGGCCTGAAAGTGGCCGGCGCGGTCACCAACGGTTGCGGCGGTGCGTTCACGGCAGCGCTTGGGTCGCAGGCGCTGGACCTGACGGGCGGCAGCATTCCGGCCGCCGCCGGCGGCATCGACGGCCAGTGCGTGATCGACATCCCGGTCACCGCCGGCAGCTCCACCGGCAACGCGACCTCCTACGCCTACCAGATCCTCAACGGCGCGGTGACCAGCAGCGCCGGCAGCAACAGCGGCGACGTCTCGCAGACCTTCAACATCCGGGCGCTGCAGCAGCCGCAAATCTCCAAGGCCTTCGGTAGCGCCACCCTGGTGCTGGGCGGCGCGACCACCTCGCTCACCATCACGCTGACCAACCCGAACCCGGTGGCCATCGAAGGCTTCAGCATCACCGACAACTTCCCGCAGCTGGGCGGCAGCGCCATCATCAGCGTCGCGGCCGTGCCCGGCGCCAGCGCCAGCTGCACCAGCGGGCCCGCGCCCGCCTTCAACCCGGCCCCGGTGGCCGGCGCCACCAGCGTGACCGGCACGGGTGACATTCCCGCCAACGGCAGCTGCAGCTTTGTGGTCGCGGTGGAAGCGTCGCAGACCAACGGCCAGTACACCACCAACGCCCAGAGCAACCTGATCAACCGCAGCAGCGACTTCAGCAATTCGCTGGGCATTCCCGCGCAGGCCAACGCGCAGGCCAACGTCACCGTCAGGTCGCCGCTCAGCGTGGCCAAGGCCTTCTCCGGCAGCTCGCTGTCCAGCGGCTCCTCCGGCAGCCTGACCATCACGCTGACCAACAGCGGCAACACGCCGCTTACCGTCACGACCTTCGACGACAGCCCCATCGACGGCCTGGGCGGCGTGAACCCGGCGACCGGCCTGAACGTCACCTCGGCATCCACCAGCTGCGCCGGCGGCGCGGCCGCCGCCATCAACAGCAACAAGGGCGTGAGGCTCACCGGCGGCACCATTCCCGCCAACGGCAGCTGCACGGTCACCGTCAACTACGACGGTTTTGTGCAGGCCTCGGGCGTGCCGGTGACCTACACCAACAACATCCCGCAAGGCGCGGTCGATGTCGGCAACGCGGCCATCAAAAGCCAGAGCGCCTCGGCCACCATCCTGGTGGCCGACGACCTGCGCGTGCTCAAGTCGGCGCTGCCCGCCAGCCCGGTCGCACCCGGCAACCCCATCCAGTACCAGGTCACGGTGCAGAACTACGGCGCCGGCGCGATCAACAACTTCACGGTGACCGACAACTTCACCAACGGCCAGACCTTTCTGACCGGCACCATCGGCGGCATCAACTACACGCCGACCGTGACCGCGGCCTGCGGCAACGTCAATTCCGCAAGCGCCGTCGGCAGCAGCACGGCGGTGTTCACGGTCGACACCCTGCCGGCCCGCGCCAGCCCCAGCGTGCCCGGCGCCTGCGTCATCACGATGTGGGCCATGGCCTCCAGCACGGCGGTCGCTTCCTCGGCCAACACCATTGCGGCGGGCGGCGTCTGCTACAACGCCGGCGCGACCTGCAACGGCGGCGCTTCCAACTCGACCGGCGTGACGACCAACGCCGCCGTGATGGCAGCCAGCAAGGCCTTTGCGCAATCGTCTCCCGGCGTCAGCACCTTTGCCGAAGGCACCATCGTCCGCATGACCATCACGCTGACGAACAAGTCGGCGAACCCGCTGACCAACGTGTCGATTTCCGACACGCTGCAGCTGGCCAACAGCGGCGGCGGGCAACTGCGTATCGCCAACCCGGCGAACGCGGCCAGCACCTGCGGCAGCCCGGTCATCACCGCGGTCGCCGGCGCTACATCCGTGGGCCTGAACGGCGGCACCGTGCCCGCGCGCGCCGGCAACGGCCTGGGCGCCGACGGCAGTTGCGTGCTGCAGGTCGACGTGGTCGGCCCGGCCGGCGTCTACCCGAACACGGCCACCGTGGGCGGCACGCAGACCTTCGGCAACGGCACGACCCAAACGCTCACCCCCGTGACCACCAACACGGCGACGCTGACCTACACCTCGGCGCTGGGCGCCACCAAGAGCTTCAACCCGGCCAGCGTGTCCTCGGGCGGCAAGTCCACCGTCACGGTGCAACTGCTCAATACCAGCGCACTGGCCCTGACGAATGTCAGCGTGACCGACCCGCTGCCGGCGGGCATGGTGCTGGCCAGCCCGCCCAACGGGCAGACCACCTGCGCGGGAGCGACCTCCATCACCGGCGCCGCCGGTGCCAGCAGCATTACCCTCACGGGCGCCAGCATTGCGGGCAGCGGCAATTGCGCCCTGCTGTTCGACGTGGTCGCCACCGGCGCGGCCAACTGGGTCAACACCCTCCCGCCCGATTCCATCCTGGCTGACGGCGGTGTGCGCAACGTCGCCCCGGTCAGCGCCACCTTGCTGTTCACCCCGCCCACCGGCATCGCGATCAGCAAGGCCACCTCCATCAGCTCGCTGACCTTCCCGGGCGAGGTCAGCCGCCTGACCATCAATATCGCCAATGGCACGCAGGCTGTCACCAACCTGCGCTTCACCGACTACTTCACCGTGGGCGGCACGGCAGGCGGCACCAACAACGGCTGGGTGCTCACGCCCAACCCCGCGCCCAGCACAACCTGCCCAGGCGGCGTGGTGACCGCGGTGGCGAACACGCGCCAGGTCAGCCTGGCCGGCGCCGCGCTCGCGGCCAACGCCAGCTGCCAGCTCAGCGTCAACGTGACTTCCACTGTGACGGGCGGCAACACCAACACCATTCCGGCCGGCGCCGTCCTGACCGACCAGAATCTCAGCAACAACAACCCGGCGACCACCAGCCTGGCGATTAGCACCAACATCGGCCTGGTCAAGCAGTTCACGCCCAACGTGGTCAAGCCCGGCGAGCGTTCGCGCCTGCGCATCACGTTCTACAACCCGCTGTCGCAGCCCGTCAGCGCGCTGGCTGTGACCGACACCCTGCCGGCCGGCGTGACCGTGCCCAGCGGCGCCAACCCGACGACGACCTGCCAGGGCGCGACCGTGTCCTCGACCGCCAACAGCGTGCAGGTGTCCGGCGGCACCATCCCCGCCGCTGCCGGCAACACGCCGGCGAGCTGCCAGGCTGAAATCGACGTGCTGGTCGCAGCCCAGGGCGATTACGTCAACACCATTCCCGCCAACGCGCTGACCGCCAGCGCCGGCGGCAACCCGCTGTCGAACACGCAGCCCACCAGCGACACGCTGCGCGCCAAGTCGCCGGTCGTCGTGCACAAGGCCTTCAGCGCCCGCACCCTGGACGCGGGCAACCCGGTCGGCTTCACCACCGGCGCCGACAGCAAGGCGCCCGGTGCGCCGGCCGTGCTGACCCTGCGTTTTGACAACCCGAACAACACGGCCCTGACCGGCCTGGTGCTGAACGATGCCTTGCCTTCGGGCCTGGTGGTCGCGCCCACGCCGGCGGCGGCCACCACCTGCGCCGGCGGCACCGTCGTTGCAGCCGCCTCGGCGACCAGCGTGCGCCTGACCGGCGCGACGCTCGCGGCCGCCGGCTCCTGCACCGTTACGGTCAATGTGCTGAGCAACATCTCGGGCGTCTACACCAACACGGTTCCCACCGCCAGCATCACCACCAATGAAGGCGTGAGCAACGAGGAGCCCACCAGCGCGCAACTGATCGTCTCCACCCCGCCCACCGTCGGCAAGCAGTTCACGCCGGCCGTGATCCCGCCGGGTGGTGTCTCGCGCCTGAGCATCGTCCTTGGCAATAGCAACAGCAGCGCGATGACGCTGAGCGCGAACTTTGACGACGTGCTGCCCACCGCGCCCGGCCAGATCCAGCTGACCGCCACACCCGCCATGGCGACCACCTGCGGCGGTACCGTGGTGGCTGCGGCCAACGCGACGAGCGTGCGCCTGAACAGCGGCGGCACCATTCCCGCGGGCGGTTGCACGATTGACGTGAACGTGACCGGCCTCACCGCCGGCGTGCACACCAACAACATCCCGGCCGGCGCGCTGCAGACCAACCTGGGCAACAACCAGGCGCCCGCCAACGCGACGCTGACCATCAGCACCCTGGGCTATATCTCGGGCAAGGTCTTCAAGGACAACAACCCCACACCCAACGGCACTTTCCAGAACGGCACCGACACGCCCATCGCCGGTGTGAACATTGAACTGCGCAGCGGTGCCAACTGCAGCGGCGCGCTGCTGAGCACCGGCACCACCGACGCGCTCGGCAACTACCTGTTCTCCTCCCTGGCCGCGGGCAGCTACTCGGTGTGCCAGCCCACCCAGCCCACGGGCACCACCAACGGCATCACCACGGCCGGCGCCATCAGCGGCATCAACGGCAGCACCGGCACGGCCGGCGCCGCCTCCAACCCGACCACGACCAGCAGCCAGGTCACCAACATCACGCTCAACGGCAACGGCGCGGGCGGCGAGATCTCGGGTTCGGCCGACAACAACTTCGCGGAAGTCGTGCCTTCGACCATCAGCGGCAAGGTCTTCAAGGACCTCAACAACAACGGTGTGCAGGACGGCGCGGACGACCCGCTGGCCGGCGTGACCATTGAGCTGCGCGACCCCGGCACAAATGCCTTGCTGGCCACCACGGTGACCGACGCCACCGGCGGCTACAGCTTCGGCAACCTGTTGCCCGGCTCCTATACCGTGGTGGAACCCACACAGCCCACAGGCACCTCCAACGGCATCACCACCGCCGGTGCCGTGCCCAACGGCGGCACGCCCGGTACGGCCACCCTGCCTGCCGTCACGCCCAGCCGCATCAGCAGCATCGTGCTGCCGCCCAACACCACCTCCAGCGGCAACAACTTCGCCGAAGTGGCCAACGGCGGAACGATTTCCGGCCGCGTCTTCCTGGACTACGACAACAACGGCGCGGTCAACGGCAGCGACCACGGCATAGGCGGTCAGACCATCAACCTGACCGGCACCGACATCAACGGCCTGGCCGTCTCCAGGACCACCACCACGACGGCCGACGGGCGCTACAGCTTCACCGGCCTGGCGCAAGGCAACTACACCGTCACGCAGCCGCTGCCGCAAGCGACCGGCACGACCAACGGCCAGACCATCGCGGGCAGCACCGGCGGCGTCGCGACCCTGCCGGCCAACCCGGTCTCGTCCATCTCGGCAATTCCGCTGGCAACGGCGAACGCCGTGTCGGCCGACAACAATTTCGCCGAGATCCCCGGCGCCGCGCCTGACCTCGCGATCGCCAAGACCCATTCGCCGATCAGCTTTGCGCAGGGCTCCAGCACGGGCTTCTACACCATCACCGTCTCCAACGTGGGCACAGTCGCGACCACCGGCACCATCACGGTGGTCGACACCCTGCCCGCGGGCATGACGGTGGCCGCCGTCGCCGGCGGCGCCACCTGGTCCTGCAGCAGCGCCGTCACCACGGTCACCTGCACCACCAACAGCGTGATCGCCGCGGGTGGCACGGCGCCCGTCTTCACGGTGCGCGTGGCGGTGGCCGCGGGCCTGGCCGGCCAGGTGCTGGTGAACACGGCCGTGGTCTCCGGCGGCAATGAGCCTGCCGGCTTTACGGGCAACAACACCGCCACCGACCCCACGGTGATTTCCGACGTGGCCGCGGTGCGCGGCACGGTGTGGCGCGACCTCAACCACGACCGCATCAAGGACCCCGGCGAGCCGCTGGTGCCCGGCTGGATCGTGGAACTGACGCTGGGCGGCGTGGTCGTCGGCACCACCACCTCCGACGCCAGCGGCGCCTACGCCTTCCCGAGCGTGGCGCCCGGCTCTGGCTACCAGATCCGTTTCCGCGAACCGACCAGCGGGCGCATCTACGGCCGCCCGGTCCCGAATGAAATCGGCCTGCCGTACACCAACGGCACGGTCAATGTGAACTCGAATCCCGCCGGCGCCAACAACACCGACGGTACGCTGCAGGGCCTGACCCTGGCCGCCGGCACCACCACGCTGGCGCAAAGCCTGCCGCTGGACCCCAGCGGTGTGGTCTACGATGCCGTCACGCGGCAACCCGTGCCCGGCGCCGTCGTGACCCTGTCCGCACCCGGCCTCACGGCGGCCGACGTGATTGGCGGCAGCCTCACGCAGACCACGGGCGCGGACGGCGCCTACCAGTTCCTGCTGCTGGGTGGCGCACCCGTGGGCGGCACGCTGTATACGCTCACCGTGACCTCGCCGGCCGGTTACCTGCCGGGCCCCTCGGCCATGATCCCGGCCTGCACGGCCACCCTGGGTGTCGGCCTGGCACCGCCCAGCCCGGACCCTGCGCTGGTGCAGAACAGCAACTTCGCGCCCGGCACCGGCGTGCCGCTGCACAACCCCGCGGCCTGCCCCAACAACACGCTGGCCCTGGCGGGCGGCGCGGCCACCACGCAGTATTTCTTCACGTTTACCTTTGCCGCGATTCCCGGCTCGGCCAACGTGCTGAACAACCACATCCCGCTGGATCCGATTCTGGGCGGCGCCATCGTGATGACCAAGAGCACGCCGCTGGTCAACGTGGTGCGCGGCGACCTGGTGCCCTACACCATCACCGCCACCAACACGCTCAATGCCGTGCTCGGCAACATCAGCGTGGTGGACCTGATTCCCGCGGGCTTCCGTTACCGCACCGGCTCGGCCTCGCTCAACGGCGTGGCGCTGGAGCCCACCATCAGCGGCCGCAACCTGACCTGGCCCAACCTGTCGTTCGCCGGCGGTGAACGCAAGACCTGGCGCATGCTGCTGGTGGTCGGTACCGGCGTGTCCGAAGGCACTTACATCAACCAGGTCGCGGCCCGTAACGCCCTGGTCAATGCGCAGGTCTCCAACACCGCCACGGCCGCCGTGCGCGTGGTGCCGGACCCGACCTTCGACTGCTCCGACATCATCGGCAAGGTCTTCGACGACAAGAACGCCAACGGTTACCAGGATCAGGACGAGCCCGGCATCGCCAACGTGCGCATCGCCACGGCGCGCGGCCTGCTGGTCACCAGCGACCACGACGGGCGTTTCCACGTCGCCTGCGCGGCGATTCCCAACGCCGACCGCGGCTCCAACTTCGTGATGAAAGTGGATGAGCGCACCCTGCCTTCCGGTTACCGCCTGACCACCGAGAACCCGCGTGACGTGCGCGTGACGCGCGGCAAGATGGTCAAGCTCAACTTCGGCGCCACCGTGCACCGCGTGGTCCGCCTTGAACTGTCGGGCGCGGCCTTCACCGGCAAGGGCGACGGCACCGAGCTGCAGCCCGCCTACCTCGCCACCCTGGAAAAACTTCCCGAGCAACTCGCCGCGCGGCCTTCCGTGCTGCGCATCGCCTACCGCCGCGGCGGCGAGGCGGCCGGCCTCGCCGAAAAACGCGTGGCCGCCATCAGCGAGCGAATACAGGCCTTGTGGGAGGCCAGGCGAAAGAGGAGCAAGGGGAACAAAGACAGCGATGACGCCGAAAGCGCGCCGCTGCACCCCCTGATGATTGAAACCGAGCTGGAGACGGCGAAATGAAGTTCCGTACACATGCGATAGCCGTCGCCGCCGGCCTGCTCTGCGCGGGCGCATCGACCTGGGCCGCGACCGAAGTCAGCGGCAAACGAATCGACAACGGCCGCATAGACCTGTTCAGCGTGCCGCCGCCCGCGGAAGTGCAGCCCGCCATCGCTTACCCCATGCCCTCGGGCGTGACACGCGAGGAAGCGGCCGGCATGAAGGCCCGCGCGGCCCAGACGCCCAAGGCGCCGGCCTCTGTCGACAAGGCACTCGAAGAAGCCGGCGGCCTGAGCCTGTTTGTCTCGGGCAAGGCCGAACTGACACCGTCCGCCAAAGCCGCGATTGAATCGCTGGCTACCGAAATCCGCAGCAAGGGAGCGGCTTCGGCCGGCATGCGCATTGCCGTGGTTGGCCACACCGACAACCAGCGCCTGGCCCCGGATACCAAACGCATCTTCAAGGACAACCAGGGCTTGTCCGAAGCGCGCGCGCTGGCCGTGGCCGCCTACTTGAAGCAGCTGCTGAACAATCCCTCCATCAGCTATTCGATACAGGGCGAGGGCGAGAACAAACCGCTGGCCTCGAACGCGACCCCCGAAGGCATGAGCCGCAACCGCCGCGTGGAGCTGCGTGTGTGGTTCCAGCCCGCGGTGCCGGCAGCGGCGCCTGTGGCCATGCCCGCTCCGCTGGCTCCCTGCACACCGCAGGCCGTCGGCCAGTCCAACGTTCCCTTCCGCATCACCATAGACGGCGAGCCCATCAACACGGCCGAGATCCCCAACGAGGCCGACGGCCAGCGCTGCGCCGACGTCGCGCTCGAGCGAGCCGACATCCAGGTGCGCTACGACAGCCTGGCCGCCGTACCGCTGATGAACGCCTGGGCCACACCGGGCACGGCGGTCAAGGGCGAAGCCGTGGAATTCCGCGCCTGGTCCAACTACATCCCCTGGATCAAAAAGGCCGAGCTGCGGCTGTTCCGCCCCGGCCAGAAAACCCAGGAGCAACCGTTCGAGATCCTGCCGATCGGATGGTCGGGCGCCAGCCGCTGGAACGTACCCGCCAACACCGCGGGCGACCAGGTGTTTTACCTGCTGCGTGTCTATGACGCACAGGGCCGCTTTGACGAGACCAGCCTCAAGCAGCTGAACCTGCTCGCGCGCGCCATGCCGGCCAACGAAGACCAGGACAAGCTCGAACGCGAGCGCCTCACGGGTTACGGTGAGAACAGCCTGGCCTTGCGCAACATCCCGGTCAGCGGCGGCACGATCACCGTCAACGGCAGCAAGCTCAAACCCGGCCAGCGCATAGAAGCCCTGGGCCTGGAGCTGCCCATAGACGCGCAGGGCAAGTTCGCGATGAAGCAGATCATGCCGGCGGGCCCGCAGTCGGTGGAAGTGACGCTCAAGGAGGCCGACGGCCGCGCCAGCACCTTCCGCCGCAACCTCAACATCGCGTCCGACGACTGGTTTTACCTGGCGCTCGGCGATTTGACGGTCGGCAAGAACAATGTCTCCGGCCCCGCCAAGCTGGTGACCGGCGACCTGAGCCACTACGAAGACAAGGTCTACGTCGACGGCCGCGCCGCGTTTTACCTCAAGGGCAAGATCAAGGGCGAGTGGCTGCTGACGGCCTCGGCCGACACGCGCGAAGGCCCCATCGAGGACCTGTTCTCGAACTTCTCGAGCAAGGACCCCAAGTATTTGCTGCGCAGCATAGACCCCAACCTGTATTACCCGGTCTACGGCGACGACAGCACCACGGTGGACGACGCGCCCACGCAGGGCAAATTTTTTGTCAAGCTGCAAAAAGGCGATTCGCACGTCATGTGGGGCAACTTCCAGACCTCCTGGAGCGGCACCGAGCTCATGCAGTATTCGCGCGGCCTGTACGGCGCGCAGCTGCGCTACCGCTCCGAAGAGGCCACGGCCTACGGCGAGAAACAGACGCAGATCGACGCCTTCGCGGCCGACCCCGGCACCTTGGCCTCGCGCGAGGAGTTCCGCGGCACCGGCGGCTCCATCTATTACCTGCGTCACCTGGACATCACCCAGGGCTCGGAGCGCGTCTGGATCGAAGTGCGCGACAAGGATTCCGGCATGGTGATAGAGCGCCGCGAGCTCGCGCCCACGCAGGACTACGAGATCAACTACCTGCAGGGCCGCATCCTGCTGCAGTCGCCGCTGTCCGCCAGCGGCGGCGGCGCCGGCCTGATCATGACCTCGGCGGTCGGCGGCCAGCCCACCTACCTGGTCACGACGTACGAATTTGCGCCCGGCGTCACCGCCATCAGCAACCTCTCGACCGGCCTGCGCGCCAGCCAGTGGATCAACGACCACTTCCAGCTGGGCGCCAGCACCTACCACCAGGGCGAAACCGGCTCCAGCCAGACGCTCAAAGGCATGGACGGCACACTGCGCTACAAGCCCGGCACCTGGCTCAAGTTCGAGGCGGCCCGCTCCAAAGGCCCGGGCAACGGCGCACAGACCTCGATTGACGGCGGCTTCGGCTTCAACACCCTGAGCAGCGGCGCCATCCAGTCGGCCGGCGCCGAGCGTCTCGAAGCTTCGGTCGACCTGGCCGAAGTGACCGACAGCATGAAGGGCAAGGTCACCGCCTATGCGCAGAACCGCGACCGCGGCTACTCCGCCCCCGGCCAGATCGGCATAGGCGGCGAGGCCGTCAAGCAGGCCGGTGCTTCCGCCGACGTGGAGGTAATGCCGGGCACGCGCATCCTGCTCAAGGCCGACCGGCGCGAGGGCGATTTGCAGGACAGCCAGAACGCCGAGCTCGCCGTGCGGCAGGCGCTGAGCAGCGAATGGGAAGTCGCGGCCGGCGTGCGCGCCGACGACCGCTCCAAGGTCACGCCGAATGCCAGCGCCTTGCTCTCGCAAACCGGCTCGCGCACCGATGCGCAGCTGCGCGCCGACTACCGACCCGACCGCGAAGGCGGCAAGCCCGGCGAGAAAGAAAACTGGGAAGCCTATGGCTATGTGCAGGGCACGCTGGAGCGCGACGACACGCGCGATCCCAACAACCGTGTCGGCCTGGGCGGTGCGCTGCAAGTCAGCGAACGCGTCAAGCTCAGCGGCGAAGCCTCCAGCGGCAGCATGGGTGTGGGCGGCAAGCTGGGCGCCGACTACCGCATTTCGGACCGCAGCAATGCCTACCTCGCCTACACCGTGGAAACCGAAAGCCCCGACGTCGCCTGGCGCGGCCGTCAGGGCACGCTGGTCTCGGGTGCCAGTACACGCGTCTCCGACCAGTTGCGCGTCTTCGGCGAAGGCCGCTCGGTCAACGGCGCGGGCCCGCAAAGCCTGACCCAGGCCTTCGGCACCGACTGGTCGCCCAACGACCGCTGGAACTTCGGCGCCAAGGTCGAGTTCGGCACGGTGTCCGACCCGCTGGCCGGCGACCTCAAGCGCCGCGCACTGGGCGGCTCGGTCGGCTACAAGAAAGACGGCCTCAAGTACGGCGGCAACATCGAATGGCGCCACGACAAAGGCAATATCTCCGGCGAACGCACCACCTGGCTGATGCGCAACACCGTCGGCCTGCAGGTCGACCCCGCATGGCGCTTGCTGGGCAAGCTCAACGTCTCGCGCTCCAGCAACAGCCAGGGCGCTTTCGTTGACGGCAACTACCACGAGTTTGTGCTCGGCAGCGCCTACCGCCCCGTCGACAGCGACCGCTGGAACACCTTGTTCAAGTACACCAATTTGAACAACGTGCCCACCGCCGGCCAGCTCACGCCTTCGGGCCAGGCGGCCGACTACGCGCAGCGCAGCCAGGTCTTCTCGGTCGACACGATTTACGATGTGAAGCCCTGGCTCTCCGTCGGCGCCAAGTACGCCTTCCGCATCGGCGAGCTCAAATCACCGGTGGCCGGCGGCGAATGGTTCTCCAGCCGCGCCGACCTCTTGATCCTGCGCGCCGACCTGCACCTGGTCAAGGAGTGGGACGCGCTCCTGGAGCTGCGCAACCTGCGCGCCACCGAAGCGCAAGACGCCAAAGCCGGCGCGCTGCTGGGTGTTTACCGGCATCTCGGCAAGGGCGTCAAAGTGGGTGTGGGCTACAACTTCACCAAGTACTCGGACGACCTGACCGACCTGTCTTACCGCAGCCGTGGCTGGTTCTTGAACGTGCTGGCGGCGTATTGAGGGTGGGGCGGCGAGCCCAGGGGGCAGCCTCCTGGTACGCCGGCAGGATCATTCCTGCGCTACAGCTCAATATGGCTGCTGCCCGCCCTTGCCTGCGCGAGCAGCCATGCGCGGAACACTGTGAGGGCCTCCAGCCTGGCTGACTCCTCGGGGTACACCAGATAGTAGCCCCGGGGGGAGACCCATTGCTTCTTCGACAGCCGGCGCAAACGGCCGCTCGCCAGCGCATCGCTGGCCATGAAATCGGGCAGCAGCACCGCGCCCAGCCCTGCGATCGCGGCATTCAGGGCCATGGACATCAACTCGTAGCGCGGCCCCTCCTGGCCGGTGCCGATCTGGATGCCGGCATGGTCGAACCATTTGCGCCATGCATCCAGCACGGTGGTGTGGTGCACCAGCGCGGACATCGGTGTGCGGGACGTCAGCGATTTTCCGTTTTTGGCAATCCATGCCGGTGCGGCGTAAGGCGCCATCGCCAGGGGCAGGACAAAGTCGTTGTGCAGGCCGGCACGCTTTCCGTCGCCGAATTCGAGTGAAGCATCCACCGGCATGCTCTTGAAATCAACCGACCCCACGCGAGTGGCGAAATTCAGGGTGATCTCGCTGTGCGCGCGCGTGAAGTCCGGCAGGCGCGGAATCAACCAATAGCTGCCCAGCGACGCACCGACCGACACCGCCAGCGAACCTCCGCGCCCCTTGAGCGCCATCACATTGGCCGTCGCGCGCTCCAGGCGCTGGAGAAGGGGGCCGACCTCGTCCAGGTAGTAACGGCCGGCCTCCGTGAGGACAAGCGCATCCCGGCGCCGCACGAACAGCTTGAGGTCAAGGCGGCTTTCAAGCGCCATGATCTGGCGGCTGACCGCGCCTTGCGTCAGGTGCAGCTCTTGTGCGGCCGCGGTGAAAGACCGCAGGCGCGCGCTGGCTTCAAGGCATACCAGAGACATGGTGGAGGGGGTGCGCAGCATCATGGTGCATGAGAAAAAAGCATGGAAGACGCAGAAATTGTCGTTTGTAGCTAAAGGTTTGTCCACGCATCATTCAGTTTCCTCATTGCTGAACCTCAAGGTGACCTCCATGACCAACTACCAGACAACGCGGCGAACGTTCCTCAAACTGGGGGCGGCGGCGATGGCCTCATCACCCCTGCTGGCGCGCGCCGCCTGGCCCGACCGGCCCATCCGCCTCATCGTTCCATCCGCCGCTGGCGGCTCCCCCGACAACATCTGCCGCATCCTGACCAGCGAGCTGATGAAGGCCCTGGGACAGCCTTTTGTCATCGACAACAAGCCCGGTGCAAGCGGCAACATCGGCATGCAGGAAATCGTGCGCGCGGCGCCGGACGGGTACACGCTGGGATACGGCAATGTGGGCACGCTGGCGATCAACAAATCGCTTTTCTCCAAGCTGCCCTACGACCCGGAAAAACAGCTGGTTCCCGTGGCGCTGCTCGGGTATGTTCAAAACGCGCTCGTCGTCAGGAACGACCTGGGCGTGAAGAACGTGGCCGAGTTGATCGCGCTGGCCAGGTCCAGGCCCGGCAAACTCAGCATGGCGTCTCCCGGCAACGGCACCACCGGCCACCTCGGCGGTGAACTGTTCAAGAGCATGACCGGCACCTTCATGACCCACGTGCCTTACCGCGGCAGCCCGCAGGCCATCCAGGACCTGATGGGCGGCCAGGTCGACCTGATGTTCGACAACCTGTCGTCCATCGCGCCGCACATCAAGAACGGCCGCATCAAGGCGCTGGGCGTTTCCGGCCGGGCGCGCAGCCCGCTGTTTCCCGAGGTGCCGGCCATCGGGGAGTTCGTCAAGGGTTATGAAACGACGGCCTGGGGCGGCATTGTCGCGCCGGCCGGCACGCCGCGCGACGTCGTGATGCGGCTCAACGGGGAGATCAACAAGGTGCTGGGCAGCGCCGCGGTCAATGAGCGCTACGCCGCCATTTCCTTCGAGACCACCATAGGTTCGCCCGACCGCCTGTTTGATCGCGCCCTGCGGGAGACGCGGATGTGGACGGAGGTCGTCAAGCGCGCCGGCGTCCAGGTGGATTGAACGCGTATGTTCGATTGCATCATTGAAGGCGGCGAACTGATTGACGGGACGGGTGCCGCCCGCGTGCGTGCCGACCTCGGCGTGTCCCAGGGAAAAATTCTCGCCATCGGCGACCTGTCGGCCGCGCAGGCGAGCGAACGGGTCGGTGCGCACGGACGGATTGTCGCACCGGGGTTTATCGACGTGCACACCCACGATGACCGTTTGCTGCTCTCGCCCACAACGGGCGCTCACCCCAAGTTGTCGCAGGGCGTGACGACGGTGGTGTCGGGCAACTGCGGCGTCAGCCTGGCCCCCCTGGAGACCCGCCACCCACCGCCACCGCTGGATATTTTGGGAACGGACGGCTGGATCTACCCGAGTTTTGCCGCCTACCTGGAGGCGCTGGACCGGTCCCCGCTGGCCGTCAACGTCGCCTGCCTCGTGGGCCATTCCACGCTGCGGGTCAAGTACATGGCCGATCTTGGAAGGCCCGCCACCCCGGCCGAGTCGGCGGGCATGGCGGCGGAACTGGCCTCGGCGCTGGCCGCGGGCGCCATCGGCCTGTCGACCGGGCTGTACTATCCGCCCGCGAAAGCGGCCACGGCGGAAGAGGTGGTCGCCGTGGGCGCGCAGCTCAAGGCAGCCGGCGGCATCGTAACCATGCACATCCGCGACGAAGGCGACGCCATCGACGAGGCCTTGCGCGAGGCCCTGCACATAGGCCGGGAACTGGGCGTGGACACCGTTATTTCCCACCACAAGCTGGTGGGCACGGCCAACCACGGCCGCTCCGTGCAGACCCTGGCGATGCTGGAGCAGGCGGCGCTGGGGCAAGCGGTCTGCTTTGACTGCTATCCCTACAACGCGTCGTCCACCATGCTGCTGCCGTCCCGTGTGAAACAGTCAAGCGATGTGCTGGTGACCTGGTCCCAGCCCGAGCCCGGTGTTGCGGGCCGCTCCCTGAAAGACCTTGCGCGCGAAAGAAACCAGACCGAAGAAGAAGTGGCGCGGGCATTGCAACCGGCCGGGGCCATCTACTTCGCGATGAGCGAGGACGACGTCGGCCGCATCCTCAGCCATCCAATGGCCATGGTCGGCTCGGACGGCCTGGCGCACGACGTGCGCCCGCATCCCCGCTTGTGGGGGACTTTTCCCCGCGTGCTGGGGCACTACGTGCGCGAGAGAAAGCTGTTTTCGCTTGAAGCCGCCATCCACAAAATGACGGGCCTCAGCGCAAGGCGCTTCGGCCTCGCCGGCCGGGGAATCCTGGCGCCCGGCAATCACGCGGACATTGTCATCTTTGATGAACACCGCGTCACCGCCAACGCCAGCTACGAGTACCCCACCGAAGTCAGTTCGGGAATCGATGCTGTGTTTGTCAATGGCCGCCTCGCCTGCCGCGATGGCCTCAGCGCCAGCCTGGATGCGGGCCGCGTGCTGCGCAGGAAAGGTGCCTTGGCATGATGGCGCCCCGGCCATCGCCCACCCTGCATACTATGGTCTCGGCCTCGGGACAGGCCTTGCCATGGATCGCCAAGGAGCCAGGCAAGTTTTCTCCCCGGTATGGCCGCATCGGCCAGGCTTTTTTGGGGAGAGTGCGTGTGAGATTTGTGGAATCCTTGCGAGGCTGGGCCCGCAAGCTCAAGCGTGACGGGGTCACGCTCTGGTTTGCCTGCAAACATCCCCGGACGCCCTGGTATGCCAAGGCGCTTGGCATGTTTGTCGTGGCTTACGCACTGAGCCCCATCGACCTCATCCCGGACTTCATCCCGGTGCTGGGCTACCTCGACGACCTGCTCTTGCTGCCGGGCCTGGTCTGGCTGGCCATATCCGTGACGCCCGCGGAGGTCATCGCCGATTGCCGGCGGCAAGGCGACGCATGGCTGGCCGATGAAGGTGCCAGGCCGCGCAGCTTGTGGGGCGCTGCATTTGTGGTCGCCGTCTGGATCTGCGCCGCGTGGGGCTTATGGGCTTTGTTTGCATAGGAACTGCGCGTGGGCACGTCCATTTCCTGGAATGACGCCGTCCCAGGCTTGAGCAAATAGGCCGGCAGCAACAGGCTCACAAAGCCGTCGCCGAATCCCCGGTGCTGTGGCGGTGATCAGGCAATGGAGGCTGTGCGCTGAAACCTGAAGACAGTTGTTGGCATCCGGACCGGATTTCCAATTCAAAACCCTTAATGCGAATGCCGGTGATGGGCATCGGGGAAGTGCGCATGGCTGTGGGAGATGGGCAGGTGCCTGTGCGCATGCGTGTGGCGCGTGCCGGGCGCCACCGGCGTGTCGTGCGCATGGTCGTGGTGCTCGTCACCCAGGCCGTGCGCATGTTCATGGCTGTGCTCCAGCGGCTCGTGGGTGTGTGAATGCTGGTGGCTTTCGGTCAGGTGCAGCCAGACGCCCCAGGCCATCAGCGTCGCCGCGATCAGCAAGGACAGCGTGACGGGCTCGCCGAGGACGGCAATCGCCAGGGCCGCGCCCACAAACGGCGCAATCGAAAAATACGCGCCTGTGCGCGCCGTCCCGAGGTGGCGCAAGCCCAGGACAAACAGCGCCAGGCTGGCGCCATAGCTCGCAAAACCCAGCAGCGCTGCCGCCAGCACCACGGGTAGCGCGGGCCACGCGGCGCCCAGCGACAGCGCCAGCACCAGGTTGGTGGCCCCGGCCACCAGGCCCTTGACCATGGCGATGAACGAAGCATCGGACAAGGACACCTTGCGGGTCAGGTTGTTGTCCACACCCCAGGCCAGGCAGGCGCCGACCACGGCCAGCGCGGGCCAGAATTCGCCGAACCGCGCCTCACCGGGCCAGGAAAGAATCACACCGCCCGCCACAATGGCCAGCATGCCCAGCGCAATGCGGCGGTCAAAGTTTTCACGGAAAACAAACCAGGCAATCAAGGACGTCAGCACTCCTTCCGCGTTCAGCAACAGGGAAGCGCCCGACGCCGGCATGCCTGAAAGCCCCAGCATCAGCAAGACCGGGCCCAGCATGCCGCCCGCGACCACGGCACCGGCCAGCCACTTCCACTCCCCGCGAGGCATATGTACAGGCGGTGAGCGGCGCAGCCGCCGCAGCAGAAACAGCCCGATGCCCGAACCCAGGTAAAGCAAAGCCGCCAGCAGCCAGGGACTGGCCTGCGCCAGCAAGAGCTTGGCCAGCGGGGTGCCCGCGCCGAACAGCGTTGCCGCGAGCAGTGTGGCCAGTACGCCGGGTTGGGACAGTGGGTTCATGGCGGTTCTTTTGGGGGGCCAGGGAGGTTTGCCCTTTCCATATTACGCGAGTGCTTGCTGCGTTGGCCGGCCTGGCGATGAGCTCGGGCCGCCGTCAGAACCCCAGGAAGCGCTGCTCAGGGGCCAACAGGTTTTATCTCCGGTATCTCCTTTAATTGAAGGAGGCATGCCCTGCGAACAAGGTGTACCGTCAAGCCAGGGAGCACGAAGACGACGCATGGTCATGTGTTTCCCGGCACAAATGATTAAAACAAAGGAGGAACTCACATGAAGGCTTTTTTATTTCCAATGCTTCTTGTCACTGCAGCGCTGGGGGGGCCTGCAATGGCTCAGACGGGCGTCGCACAACAAGCCCGTGTCATTGCAAACGCCATAGCGGGCAGCGCAACAACCCAGTCCGTTGTCCTGCCCGAAAGACTGGGCGCCGCCGGGTCTCCATTCCTGTGCAATGGAAATCTCGAATACATCCCGCTACCGACGTTCGCAGCGGCAAATTACACCGAGTTTTCCATCAAAGACGGAGAGGTCGTCAGCACGCTGAAGGGTTGGCCCGACACTCCGGAAAAAATCAACAAGCTCCTGCCAAACATCTCAACCCAAATTGGCCTGTTGAAAGGCAATCAGTCGGGGGGTGTTGCAGGCATATTTGGTGCCAGCAGCCACAGGGAGCACATCGCCATCGACTTCATGAAATACCGCTCGGAGGATATTGTCGACAGCAGCAAAAAAATCATCGCCTACGGACGCATTGGTGCCGGGATGCGTCTGGTGATTGATGTGGTCACCACGGAAGCCTCGATTGGAGGGAGCTTGTTTGCCCTGGCCGCGAGCGCGAAAGCGGGACGAACATCCGGATCGATCTCGGTTGACGTGATTGGGATGGATGCCAAGGACACCACACTGTCCATGCCGTTTACTACCGATCTTTCGGAAGGCTCGATTCAAAAAATCATTGAAGCATTGGCGATCGTCAAATCGCGGATCAACGATCCTGCCACCACGCTGACACCGCAATTTATTGCTCGCATTAACTGCGTCGACAACTCTGTTCGTGAAGAGCAGGGGAAAAATAAATGAGCGGTCGGTGGCATCGTAAAGGTGGCTGCCTTCAGGTTCGATCAGGTAGTCCACAAGCTGCGTTGCAACAGAAGTCATCTGTTTGCTATGCAGCCTCATTCTTCACAAAAAAAAGGAAACTCCATGCGATTTCTCATTAAGGTGATTGTGCAAATCACTTTCATTGTCGGACTTGTGTTTGACGCGACAGCCCAGGTGCCGGTTGGACAGTTTCCTCCTTTGGCGGCAGGCCAATTGGTCTACGTCATCCCAATGGATCAAGCGTCAGGCTTGATTATCGACACGCTCTACTTGCCAAAAAACGTGACCCTGAAAGCTGGTGAAGGCGTGACGGCGATTGATTGGAGCGTGAAGACAATCAGGATCGAAGAAAACGCCACCATTGACCTCTCGGCGCCTCAAGCGAAGCCTGGGCGGGCAGCGGACGGCGCCCCGCCTCCCAGGCAGGCCAGCTATTGCGCGGTGGGTGCGGCTGGCGCGGCTGGCGCTGGCGGAACTCCTGGCAAGCAAGGCGTGAGCCTGAACATCCACGACATTGACTCCATCGACAATGAAGGCTCACTGTGGATAAGGACCGATGGTGGGCCTGGCGGGGATGGAGGCAACGGGGGTAAGGGTCAGCAGGGTGGTGGCCCCAGAAAAAACGTCCTGAACAAGAGATGCGGAGCGGCCAATGGTGGAGCAGGAGGCGCTGCAGGTGCGGCTGGGCCGGGTGGCGCAACCGCCAAAGTGGTGGTGATGTTCAAGGCCAATCCTGGTACCAGCCCTGTGACCAACGGTACGGCCGGCAGTTGCGGAGCATCACAACGCCCATCAGCTTTGCAAGGAAAGAGCGGCGTGATCGCAATCTGGGGTAGCCCCGGCTGTCCGGGCAACGCGGGTAGCGCGGGACCTGCTGGCGGACGGGGCTAGGACGTTTTAAAAGCATCGACCTGATGCAAGGCCTTGGTACCACCAACAGGAATCGAACCTGTATCTAGCGCTTAGGAGGCACTCGTTCTATCCATTGAACTATGGCGGCACTTCTCGGGGAGAAGCCGTGATTGTATTCGGTGGCGGGGGCCCTTTTTGCGCGGCCGGAATCGGCCCCAGTCCTTATCAGTCATACGGCACGGTGAAGATCAAATCCACCGCGCTTTGCTGGCCGGCCTGGGCGCGCACCGTGAAGCGTTGCGACAGGTCGTAGAACACATAGAGCGTGCCCAGTGCGCCCGAGATGGTGCGCTCGTAAGCCGCGTAAAAATTGCGCGAAAAGCGCTTGCCCAGGGTGAGGGCGCTTTCGGTGGTGCTGCCGTCGGTGTTGCTGGAGGCGCCGCGGTAAGACAGCTCATCGAGGCCCAGCGAGGCGGCCAGGCCGCCCGACATGCCGCCTCCGCCTTTGCTGCCCAGCAGGGCCAGCGCGGCCTGCTGCAGCATGGCGGCTTCGGCGCCGCCCGAGGCGGAGGAGCGCCCCACCACCAGCCAGGAGAGTTTTTCGGCGTCGGGCAGCTCGGGCTGGGCATACAGGCGCACGCGCGGCAGCAGGGCGGTGCCGGTGATCTGAACGCCCACGCGCTGCGTGAGGTTGGGGCGTATCGCCAGGATGTCGAGCGTGGGGTTGTCGATGGCGCCGGTGAAGCGCAGCATGCCTTGTTCCACGTCCAGGCGCTGGCCGTAGGCGCGGTACTGGCCGCCCGCGGTGTTGATGGTGCCGTTAAGCCGGGGCTCGCGCAGGGTGTCGCCGCTCAGGGCCAGGGTGCCACGCACGCGGGTGTCTATGCCCTTGCCCTGGATGCGGAAGTCGCGTCCCAGATCGAGTTCCACGGCCAGCTTGACGGGTCTTGCGTCGCGGTCGGTGGTGTCGGCGCTGGTCTGCGCGGGCGCCTTCTGGCCGGCCGCCGTGCCGCGTGTGCTGCGCACCACCACGTCGTCGCCGAGCTGGGGCGTGCCTTCGTCGGGCAGGATGATGCGGGCCTGGTCGACCAGCAGCTTGCCGGTGAGCTCGCTTTGCGTGCCCTTGAGGCCGGCCTGTATGTCGCCGGAGACGGTGATCTGCCGGTCTGTGCGTATGCTGGCGCGCAGGCGTTCGATCTTCGCGCTGAGCTGCACCTGCGGTTTGCCGTCGACCCAGCCGGCTTCGCCTTGCGCCGTGAGGATGCCGCCCGTGCCCTTGTCGCCCGCGCCTTGCAGCGTGAACTCGTTGATGCGCATGCGGGTGCCGTCGAGTTTGGCGCGCAGCCGGCCGTTGCCGAACTCAATGCCGTCGACCACCGAGCGCAGCGCCAGGTCGTCGGCCAGCAGGTCGCCGGCCAGTTGCGGCGCGGCGCGTGTGCCGCTGATGGCGACGTCGGCACCCAGCGAGCCGCGCAGCCGCCAGCCCGGGGGCGCCAGCACCGACCACACGCCTATGCGCGGCAGCTGGGCGCGCAGCTGGCCGGCCAGGGGCGCATCCGCGGGCCAGAGCCAGCCGCCGCCGGCCGCGGCGGG
>NZ_AKIV01000138.1 GCF_000282655.1 Polaromonas sp. CF318 | reverse complement strand
TTTCTTTTGGGTACTTTTCTTTGGCGAAGCAAA
The DNA here is from genome assembly GCF_000282655.1 of Polaromonas sp. CF318. Classification (GTDB taxonomy): domain Bacteria; phylum Pseudomonadota; class Gammaproteobacteria; order Burkholderiales; family Burkholderiaceae_C; genus Polaromonas. Next base: position 73,459 of record NZ_AKIV01000138.1, on the reverse strand, counting down.
GAAAAGTGCCTCGCCCGCCGGGGCGAGACCCGGCCAGCAAGCCCATGCAATAGGCGCCCCGCCGGAGCAAGAACCGGCAAGGTCGGGGGAGGAACCACCCCATGAACCTCTCCGAACCCTTCGTCCGAAGACCAGTAGCAACAGTCCTGCTAACCATAGGCCTGGCCCTCGCCGGCATAGGCGCCTTCTTCGTGCTGCCGGTCTCACCGCTTCCGCAGGTCGACTTTCCAGTCATCTCGGTCAGCGCCACACTGCCGGGCGCCAGCCCTTCGACCATGGCCAGCAGCGTGGCAACGCCGCTGGAGCGGCGGCTGGGCATCATCGCGGGCGTTAATGAAATGACCTCTTCGAGCGGCAGCGGCTCGACGCGCATCAGCCTGCAGTTCGACCTCAACCGCAAGATCGACTCGGCCGCGCGTGAAGTGCAGGCCGCCATCAATGCCTCGCGGGCCGACCTGCCGGCCAGCCTGCGCAGCAACCCGACCTACCGCAAGGCCAACCCGGCCTCGGCGCCCGTCATCATCCTGGCGCTGACCTCCAAGACGCGTTCGCCGGGCCAGATTTACGACGAGGTCTCCAACCTCATCCAGCAAAAAATCGCCCAGGTGCCGGGCGTGGGCGACGTTGAGCTCGGCGGCGGTTCGCTGCCCGCGGTGCGGGTGGAGCTCAACCCCTTCGCGCTGAACCGCTACGGCGTGGCCGCCGAAGACGTGCGCGCGGCGCTGCAGGCCTCCAACGCCAACCGGCCGCGCGGTGCCATCGAGGGCAACGGCCAGCGCTTCCAGATCTACACCGGCGCCAGCACCGCCAGCGGCGGGCGCCGCGCCGCCGACTACCAGGACCTGGTCGTGGCCTGGCGCAACAACGCGGCGATACGCCTGCGCGACGTGGCCGAGGTGCAGGACGGCGTGGAGAACACCAACACCCTGGGCCTGTTCAACGGCGAACCGGCCGTGATCGTGCTGGTCACGCGCCAGCCGGCCGCCAACGTGATCGAAACCGTCAACGGCGTGCGCGACCTGCTGCCCGAGCTGCAGGCCCAGCTGCCGCAGGACGTGCGCCTGCAGGTCGCCTCCGACAGCACCAACTCGATACGCTCCTCGCTGCATGAAATCGAGCTCACGCTGATCATCTCCATCGTGCTGGTGGTGCTGGTCGTCAGCGCCTTTTTGCGCAGCGCGCGCGCCACCATCATCCCGGCGGTAGCCACCGTGGCCTCGCTGCTGGGCACCTTCGGCGTGATGTACCTGATGGGTTTTTCGCTCAACAACCTCAGCCTGATGGCGCTCACGGTGGCCACCGGCTTTGTGGTCGACGACGCCATCGTGGTGCTGGAGAACACCAGCCGCCACATCGAGGCCGGCATGGACCGCTTCAAGGCCGCGTTGCTGGGTGCGCGCGAAGTCGGTTTCACCGTGCTGTCCATCAGCCTGTCGCTGGTGGCGGTGTTCATCCCCCTGCTCTTCATGGGCGGGCAGATAGGCCGGCTGTTCCGGGAGTTCGCCGTCACGCTGTCGGCCGCCGTGCTGATCTCGCTGCTGATCTCCCTGACCACCACCCCCATGATGTGCGCCTGGCTGCTCAAGCCCGATGCGCACAGCAAACCGCCCGGCCGCATCGCCCGCTGGTTTGAAAGCGCCTTCAAGCGTGTGCACCGCAGCTATGAAACCAGCCTGGACTGGGCGCTGCACAGCAAACTGCTGGTGATGCTGATCCTGGCGGCCGTGGTGGGCCTGAACGTCTACCTTTATGTGAAAGCGCCCAAGGGCTTTTTCCCGCAGCAGGACACCGGCCAGATCAACGGCGGCCTGCGCGCCGACCGCAGCATCTCCTTCCAGGCGCTGCAGGGCAAGCTCAGGCAGTTGGTCGACATCATCCGCGCCGACCCGGCGGTGGACACCGTGGTGGGCTTTACCGGCGGTTCGCGCGCCGGCGGCGGCTTCATGTTCATCAACCTCAAGCCGGTCGGCCAGCGCAAGGAAGGCGGCCAGGCCGTGATCACGCGGCTGCGCCCGCAACTGGCGCAGGTGACGGGCGTGAGCCTCTTCCTCAACACCGTGCAGGACCTGCGCGGCGGCGGTCGCCAGACCAATTCAACCTACCAGTACACCCTCAAGAGCGACAACGCGGCCGACCTGAGCCAGTGGGCCACGCGCCTGGCCGAGCGCATGAAGACCCAGGAAGCGCTGACCGACGTGGACACCGACCAGCAGGAAAACGGCGTGGAAACCATGGTCACCGTCGACAAGGACAGCGCCGCGCGCCTGGGCATCAGTTCGCGCGACGTGGACAACGCGCTCTACGACGGCTTCGGCCAGCGCCAGGTCGCCACGATTTACGCCGAGCTCAACCAGTACCACGTCATCATGGAGGTCGCGCCACGCTACACGCGCAGCCCCGAGTCGCTGAAAGACATTTATGTACCGGCCAAAAATGCCGGGGGCGGCACGGGCAACACCCCGAGTACCGGCACTACGGCGGTGTCCACCAATTCCACTTCAGGCACGAGCGGAACCACGGGCACATCCGGCACCTCAGCCACCACAAGCGGCAGCACCACCACCAGCAGCACCCCCACCATCAGCGCCAACCCGGGCCTGCGCGACGCCTCCAGCGGCAATGTGCTGAGCACCGCGCCCAGCACCATGGTGCCGCTGTCGGCGATTGCGCGTTTCAGCGAGAACCCGACGGCCGCCTCCATCAGCCACGAGGACGGCGAGCTTTCGACCACCATCTCCTACAACCTGGCCGAGGGCTTCACGCTGAGCGATGCCGAGGCGGCGGTGCGCCAGTCAGAGGCCGACATACGCCTGCCCACCAATGTGCGCGGCAGTTTTTCCGGCACGGCGCTCAGCGCCCAGCAATCGCAGGGCCAGCAGCCGCTGCTGATCCTGGCCGCGCTGGTGGTGATCTACATCGTGCTGGGCATCCTGTATGAAAGCCTGATCCACCCCATCACCGTGCTCTCCACCCTGCCCTCAGCCGGCGTGGGCGCGGTGCTCGCGCTGCTGATGTTCAAGCTGGACTTTTCCATCATCGCGCTGATAGGCATCTTCCTGCTGATTGGCATCGTCAAGAAAAACGCCATCCTGATCATCGACTTCGCGCTGGAGGCCGAGCGCGCGCGCGGCATTTCGGCGCTTGAAGCGGTGCGTGAAGCCTGTTTGCTGCGTTTTCGCCCCATCCTGATGACCACGCTGGCCGCCATCCTGGGCGCGCTGCCGCTGGCGATCGGCTTCGGCGAAGGGGCCGAGCTGCGCCGGCCGCTGGGCATCGCCATCATCGGCGGGCTGATCGCCAGCCAGCTGCTCACGCTGCTGACGACGCCCGTGGTCTACGTGCTGATGGACAAGCTGCGCCGCCGCAGCCCTCTTGAGCGCCAGCTCAGCCGCCATCCCGGCGAAACCGACGCGGCGCCGCAAGCGCAATGATGGACATACCATGAAGAACCTCTCCCATCCCCCTCGCCTTGAACGCCGGCTCATCGCCGTGGCCTTGCTGACCATGCTCGCCACAGGCTGCGCCGTCGGCCCCGACTACAAGCGGCCCGCCACCGCCGAAGTCACAAATTTCAAGGAAGCCGAAGGCTGGGTGCCGGCCGCGCCGGCCGACGCGCTGGAGCGCGGCCCCTGGTGGAGCCTCTTCCAGGACCCGGTGCTGGACCAGCTGCAGTCGCGCGTCGATGTCTCCAACCAGAACGTCGCGCTGGCCGTGGCCGCCTATGCCCAGGCGCGCGCGCTGGTGCGCGAGCAGCGCGCCTCGCTGTTTCCCTCGGTCACGCTGGACGCCGGAGCCACGCGTTCGCGTTCCAGCGGCAACGTCACGACGGGCAGCACCGGCCGCGTCGGCAACAACTACCAGCTCAGCATAGGCGGCAGCTGGGAGCCCGACGTCTGGGGTCGGCTGGGCCGCGCGGTGGACAGCGCCACGGCCGGCGAGCAGGCCAGCGCCGCCGATCTGGCCTCGGCCAAGCTCTCGGCCCAGGGTGAGCTTGCCGCCAATTATTTTTCCCTGCGCCAGACCGATGCGCAAAAGGCTTTGCTGGAAACCACGCTGGCCGGCTACCAGCGTGCGCTTGAGATCACGCAGAACCGCTACAACGCCGGCATCGCCCCCAAAACCGACCTGCTGCAGGCGCAAACCCAGCTTGCCAATGCGCAAGCCGACAACGCCGGCTTGCAGCGCACACGTGCCCAGCTCGAACATGCAATCGCCGTGCTGGTCGGCGAGGCGCCCGCCAATTTCAGCCTGCCGACCGCCGCCTGGAACCCGCTGGTGCCCGAGGTGCCTATCGGTGTGCCTTCGGCCCTGCTGCAGCGCCGGCCCGACATCGCCGCGGCCGAGCGCCGCGTGGCATCGGCGAATGAACAGATCGGCATCGCCAAAAGCGCCTACTTCCCCAGCCTGTCGCTGAGCGCTTCGGCCGGCACGGGCGCCAGCCGTGTGGCCGATTTGTTCAAGGCCTCGAGCAGCGTCTGGTCTTTGGGCCTGTCCGCCGCGCAGCTGATTTTTGACGCCGGCGCCACAGGCGCACGCGTGGACGGCGCGCGCGCCGCGCACGAGCAGGCCGTGGCCCGCTACCGCCAGACCGTGCTGGTGGCCTTCCAGGACGTGGAAGACCAGCTCTCCGCCACCCGCGTGCTGGCCACGCAACAAGAGCTGCGCCGCCAGGCTTCAGAGGCGGCCGACCAGGTTGAGCAGCAAGTCCTCAATCGCTACCGCAGCGGCCAGGTCGGCTACACCGAAGTCATCACCGCCCAGGCCACGGCCCTGAGCGCGCGCCGCGCCCTGGTGCAAGCCATGGCCGACCGGCAGACCACGGCCGTGGCACTGATCCAGTCGCTGGGCGGGGGCTGGCAGGCGGCGAAATAAAAAAGCCCGCCGCGCTTGATCACGCGGCGGGCTCATGACAGGGCTGCGCTAAACGTGCGGCCTTGAACCGGCTTGAAACGGTCTACGACGACAGCCAGTTGGAGCTGGTGCCGGCCAGTACAGCCACCAGCTTCGTTTGCTGCGCGAGCGTCAAACTCGTCTGACTCGCGGACGGTGGCGTGAAAGAGGCCATGGCCTGCACCAGCAGCTCCAAATCCGTGTTCGCCCCCTTACCCGTCTTCATGTCCAGCAAGGTCTTGCCGTCGCTGGATTTGATCTGCTCCACGTGATAAGCATTGCCCAGATACCAGTCCTGCACGGTGACTTTGTCGGCGGTGGTGCTGCCCAGGATGCTGATTTGCAGGCTGGAACCTGCCTTGTCCGCCTTGCCCGCCTTGTTCACCCTGCTGAACCACAGCTGAGTGGACTTGACATCTGCGAACTTCAGCACGTCGGTGTTGCCTTGTGTGGCATCGTTTTCCACGATGGTATCGATGGCATCGCCACGCTTGAAGAGGTAAGTGTCGTTGCCCTTGCCGCCCTTGAGCACGTCATTGTTTGAGCCGCCGGACAGGGTGTCATCACCTTCCCCGCCATCCAGCATGTCGTTACCAGCCCCGCCGTCCAGCGTGTCTCTACCACCCATGCCGGACAGGCCATTGGCATTGGCATCACCGGTGATGGTGTCGTCCCCCGCCGTACCCAGCACGTTTTCGATGCCCACTACCGTGTCTGCTATGGCGTTGCCGCCGGCCACAAGGAACTTCTCCACCTTGCCGATCAGCAGGTTGGCATTGATGCGGGCTAGGCCAGCACGGCTGTAATCCACGGTATCCACCCCGGCTCCACCGTCCAGCCTGTTGCTGCCCGCCCCAGAGTACAGGATGTCGCTGTCCTCATTCCCGTATAACTTGTTGTTGCCGCTCCCCCCGTCCAGGGTGTCGTTGCCCGCATCACCGAACAGCGTGTCATTGTCGTCATTACCGTACAAGGTGTCATTGCCAATACCGCCCCAGATGGTGTCGTTGCCAATACCGCCCCACACGATGTCGTTGTATTGACGGCTATCCTGCATGTACTTCGCATCCGCTTCGTATGTGGCTGAGCCTCCGTTGTAGGAGCCTGGGTGGCTCAGGCCCAGCGCGTGTCCGATTTCATGCCCAAAGGCCATGAAGTCCTCCCCGCCCGAGGAGGGATACAAAAACGGAAAATGCGCGCTAACTCCCGAAGGGTTGGGGTACGAGGAGGTATAAGCGAAGCCAGATATGCTGCTGTCGTTTTCCAGCAAGATGTTCGCATTCTCAGCGTCGTCCACACGGACAATCGGCTTGGCGATCAGACTGCTATAAGTTTGCATCCAGTAGTCGGTCGCGGCCTCCTGGAGGACGCCATTTTTTAAACTTGAGTAAGCGGGCCCATCCTCAACACGGAAATTGTAGGTAATGCTGCTGCCGGTCCACTTTGGGCCGGGAACCAGCGAAGCGATAACCTGCGCGTCGTTATAGATGGATTTTGTAGCTTTTGTAGCTTTTGTAGCCATAGTGTCTTCCTCGGTTTGGATAAAAAGTGCACCGTTAAATTTGACTTAAGATTTCGATAAGAATCGCTATCCAAGTAGGGCCAAGGTATTTGAATTTTTCGCAAAAGCTCGCGACGATTATCCGGAGGCGGCCAATCTTTGCAGGGTTTTCGGAATGATGGCTGCGCTTGCCGCCCAAGCGTGCTTGTTTGCATAAGCCGATAAGCGCCATGAAACCGGTCGAAGGCCGGCCTGGCGATGAAGGACGCAGATCCTGGTGTCCGCAAGCGCTGACGGGCTGAGCACTTGAGTGACGATGACCGGCGACCGGCAGGCGGCAAAATTAAAAAGCCCACCGCGCTTGATCATCGCGCGGCGGGCTGCCAACAGGGCTTCGCGAAGCGCGGCACTCTGAGGGTTAGCCTTTATTTCCAGGCGGCCAGCGCAGGCGTCAACGCCGTCTGCATCTCTTTCGACAGGCCCTCAAATTTCGTCGTGCCCATGGGTGGCGGCGCGAAGGAGGCCATGGCCTGCACCAGGGTCTGCACATCCTTGTCCAGCAGCAACTTGCCATCACCAGACTTGATCTGCTCCACGTGACAGGCACTGCTTAAATACCAGTCCTGCACGATGACTTTGTCTCCGGTGCCTATGATGCCAATCCGCAGATCATTGCCCGTGGCGCTCACCTTTTGCGCCTGGTCCACCCTGCTGAACCACAACTGATTGGCCTTGACATCGCCTGCGAACTGCAGCACATCGGTGTTGCCCTGTGTGGCATCGTTTTCCACGATGGTATCGGTGGCATCGCCGCGCTTAAAGAGGTAAATGTCATTACCCTTGCCGCCCTTGAGCACGTCAATGCTTGGACCGCCGGACAGCTGGTCATTCCCGTCTCCCCCGTCCAGCGTGTCGTTCCCGTCTTGGCCCGATAGCGTGTCGTTGTCGGCGCCGCCGTCCAGCCTGTCGTCGCCGCCCTCCCCGTTGAGCACGTCGTTCCCCAACTGGCCCAGCAGGTTGTCGTTGCCCGCGCCGGCGAACAGCGTGTCGTCTCCGGCCCCGCCATCCAGCATGTTGTTGCCGGTGCTGCCGGTGAGCAAGTCGCTCAATCCCGTGCCCACGAGGTTCTCGATGTTACGCAGCACATCGGTGAAAGTGAAAAATTTCGTGGAACCGGTGGCGTAGGAGGCGAAGAATTTTGTGACCCTGCCGGCGACCAGGTTGGCCTCTATGCCCGACATCAGCGTGTAACCCGGCCAGGAGTTGTCCAGCAGGGTTCTGTAGTCCACGGTGTCTATGCCGCCCCCGCCATCCAGGGTGTCGTTACCCGGGCTTCCATAAAACCAGTCCTCGCCGGTGCTGCCAGTGAGGCTGTCGTTGAACTTGCTGCCGGAAATGAAATTGCGCATGGCTGCTCCTGTGAGTTCACCGCACCATATGCGAATTCACGGCAGGCCTTCCACGCGAATGTCCGCGCGCGGATATTTTTTATGGAATTTGTGGCCTTCCATGCCCGCGCAAGCGCGGGAGGCTGCGGCACACCAAGGCCCCGGTAGCGCAAGCCGCGCTATGCAGCGGGCTCAAGCGCCGGGCTATCGGAGCAGCCAAGGCCGCCGCAACCCTGAATGGCGTCCTTGGGCAAAGCCTCGGGCATGCCCACCACCCCCGTCACCGGGTCATAGCCGATGCCGCGCAGGTGCAGGGCCAGAGCGGCATCCATGGTTTGCGCATGCTGCGGAAACCACAGGGCCAGTTCCCTGGCCATATGGCGCACGGGCCTGAAGTCACCGGCCTGCGCCATCATCAGGCCTTCCCGCATGACCTGCAGCACCACCTTGTGTTGCACGGTATGGCAATTGGAAGAGGAAAACCGCGTGTCCAGCATCCAGCGGTCTTCGCGGCTGAAGTGCTCGTCGGTGTGCTCCACCAGCGCGCGCCAGTGGCCGGCCAGCGCATCGTCCGGCGCGTTTTCCGCCTGCGCCAGCAGTTCGACAAACTCCCGGTGCGTGTCATCCATCTGAGGCAGTCCGAGCACGAGGGCTTCAGACCATTGGAGATTCGGCATATGTGTGCTTCCAGCATTGCAATGCCCCAGCGTAAGCCAGGGCACGCCGCAAAGACTTGATCCAGGTCATAGAGCGCGCATTCACGGTGGCAGGCCGTGTTTTGGCGCTAGTGCGTTTTCCCATCGCGCAGCGGCAGTTTGCCCTGATGCAGCGCCGACAAGAAAAACCGCGCCGCCTCGCTCAGCGGCCTGTCCTTGCGCGTGATGCTGCCGAAGGCTTCCATCTTGTGGCGGATAAAGCAGGGCAGTATCACCAGCAGGCCGTGGCGCGCATAGGTGTCGGCAATCGACTGCGGCATGACGCCGACCATCTCGGTCTCGGCGATCAGGTTGGTGGTGGTCAGGATGGAGGCCGTTTCTATCAGGCCCTTGGGTGAAGGCGCCTGCAGCATGCGGAACTCCTGCTCCAGCACCTCGCGCATGGGGCTGCCAGTGGGCTGCAAAATCCAGGGGTAGTCCAGCAGGCTGGCGAACTTGACGGTTTTCTTTTTGGCCAGCGGGTGCTTCACGCCCACCACCAGGGCCAGGGCTTCGTTCTCGAGCGGCGTGAAGCTGTAATCGGCGCGGTGCTCGTCGCGTATGCGGCCTATGGCGACGTCGAGCACCCCCTCGCGCAGCAGTTCGAACAATCGGTCGCTGGTGTCCATGGTGACGTCGACCGACAGCAGCGGGTAGGCCCTCTTGAGCGCGATGATGGCCTGGGTGAGCAGATTAGGTGAAGGCGCCATGATGCTGCCGACCGAGACGCGGCCGGTGCCGCCCAGCTCGAGCTCGGCGAGTTCGCGCGTCATCGATTCGACCGAGCCGCGCATGCCGCGGAAGTAGCGCAGCACGCTGGCGCCGGCGGGCGTGAGTTTTTGCCCGCGGCCCACACGCTCGAACAGGCGCTGGCCCAGCGCGGACTCCAGCTCCTGGATCATCTTGGTGGCGGCCGGCTGCGTCATGCCGAGCTCGGCCGAGGCCTTGCGCAGCGTGCCGTGTTCGCCTACGGCCAGGATCAGCGCGACCTGGCGCATGCGCAGGCGATTCAGCAGTTGGGGGATGGAGGAGGTGCGGGATGCATGGGATGAGGCGGGCATGGCGGTCCCTTTCAGGCGTTAGCTTCAATTGATCACCCTAGGTTATCAAATAATCAGGGATTTTCAATTTACGTTAAGTGTCGCCATCCCTACCATCAGGGCATTCGTTCCAGCTTTCCCCCACAACAATGACCCGGAGACAAAGACAATGCCCCAACTGAAATCCCTCAAACGCCTACCCGCCCTGCTGGCGGCCGCCTTCACCTTAGTCGCCGCCGCCCCCGCGCTGGCACAGGACTGGCCGACCAAGCCGGTGCGCATCCTGGTGGGCTCGGCCCCGGGCGGCGGCACCGACGCCATGGCCCGCGCCGTGGCCGACCGGCTGGGCCCGCTGCTCAAGCAGCCCGTGGTGGTGGAAAACCGCCCCGGCGCCTCCAACACCCTGGCGGCCGACCTCACGGCCAAGTCCACCGACGGCCATACCCTGCTGATGGGTGTCTCGACCGCGCATGCGATCGCGCCGCATCTGCTCAAGCTGGGCTACGACAACAACAAGGACCTGGTGCCCGTGGTGTTCGTGGGCGCGGTGCCCAATGTGCTGGTGGTCAACAACGCGCTGCCGGTCGACTCCGTCCAGTCGCTGGTCAAGCTGGCCAAGAGCAAGCCCGGCCAGCTCAACTACGCGACCAGCGGCTCGGGCAGCACCCAGCACATCGCGGCCGAACTCTTCAAGGACCAGGCCGGCGTCTTCATCACCCACATTCCCTACCGCGGCAGCGGCCCGGCGCTGATAGACCTGGTGGCCGGCCAGGTGCAGCTGAGTTTTGACACCATGCCCTCGGTCATCGGCCAGATCAAGAACGGCCGCATCAAGCCCCTGGCCGTGGCCAGCGCCAAACGCAACCCGCAGCTGCCCAATGTGCCTACCATGGCCGAAGCCGGCCTCAAGGGTGTGGAGATGAGCGCCTGGTACGGCATCTACATGCCGGCGTCCACACCCAAGGCCGTGCAGGAGCGCGTCTATGCCGAGGTCACCAAAGTGCTGGCCATGCCCGAAACGCAAACCCGGCTGGGCGCCATAGGCGCGGACCTCACGTCCATGACGCAGGCCCAGTTCGCGCAGTTCCACGCCGATGAAAACAAGCGTTATGGTGAGCTGATCGCCCGGAAAAACATCAAACTCGACTGATTGGATCAACGCATGAGCACCAAGCAAACGCTGCCCGCCTCCACACCCGTGATTGCCCTCACACTGGGCGACGCGGCCGGCATAGGCCCGGAGCTGGTTGCCCGGCTGCTGGCCCAGCCCGGCATCACCGCAGGCGCCAACATCGTGCTGGTGGGTGACGAATGGCTCTGGCAACAGGGCCAGGCCACGGCCAAACAGGCTGTGGCGACACAAGCCGTCACCAGTCTGGCCGAGCTGCGCGGCCGCGCCGACACGCGCCTGCCGGCTTTCCTGGCCACAGACACGATTCAAGCGGCACAGGTCCAGCGCGGCCAGGCGCAGGCCGCCTGCGGCGCGGCCGTGCTGCAGGTGCTCAACCTTTGCATGGACGGCGCAAAGCGCGGTGAGGTCGATGCCATCTGCTTCGCCCCGCTGAACAAGCAGGCCATGAAGCTGGGCGGCCTGAAGCATGAAGACGAGCTGCACCACTTCGCCGAATACCTGGGCGTGACCGGCTACTTCTGCGAGTTCAACACCCTGGGCGATTTGTGGACCTCGCGCGTCTCGTCCCACATTCCGCTCAAAGACGCGGCGGCCATGCTGAGCCAACAGCGCATCGTCGACGCGGCAAAGCTGATTTATGCGTCGCTGCAGGCCAGCGGCAACGCCAATCCCAAGGTCGCGGTGGCGGCCTTTAACCCGCATGGCGGCGACGGCGGTGTCTGCGGGCGCGAAGAGATCGACATCATCGAACCGGCCGTGGCCGAGTTGCGCGCGGCCGGCGTTCCGGTGGACGGTCCCTTCCCGGCCGACACCATCTTTTTGAAAGCGCGCGACGGCCTCTACCAGGCCATCGTCACCATGTACCACGACCAGGGCCAGATCGCGATCAAGCTCATGGGTTTCAGCAAGGGCGTGACGGTGCAAGGCGGCCTGCCGGTGCCCATCACCACGCCGGCCCATGGCACGGCCTACGACATTGCGGGCCGGGGTGTGGCCGACGTGAATGCCACGCTCAATGCTTTCAAGATTGCCCAGCGCATGGGTGCTGCGCGTTTGCAAGCAGCCGCCCGAACCTCTTCTTATTCTTTATTTCAACGTTAGAGAACCACTATGAAAATCAAATCCGTACGTGCCCGCGTCTTCGAATGGAAAGGCAAGACCGTTCCACCCCAGGGCAACTTCTGCTCCAACGCCATGGACCTGGTCTACTCCAACACCGAGACCATGAGCACCTTCCGCTTCCATTCCTGGACAGTGGTCGAGATCGAAACCGACAACGGCATCGTCGGACTGGGCAACGTCGCGCTGGCGCCGCACATCGCCAAGGCCATCATCGACCAGTACCTCACGCCGCTGGTGCTGGGGCAGGATCCCTGGGACTATGAATACCTGTGGCAGCGCATGTACCGCGGCACCCATGCCTGGGGCCGCAAAGGCGTGGCCATGGCCGCGATCTCGGCGGTGGATATCGCCATCTGGGACATCCTGGGCAAGTCGGCGGGCAAGCCGGTGTTCAAGCTGCTGGGCGGACGCACCAAGGAAAAGATTCCCTGCTATTACTCCAAGCTCTACCGCACCGACATCAAGGCCATGCAGGACGAGGCGCAGACCTACCTGGACCAGGGCTTCACCATGTTCAAGTCGCGCTTCGGCTACGGCCCGGCGCACGGCACCAGGGGCGTGGCGGAAAACCTGAAAGCCGTCGAGGCGTTGCGCGAAGTGATCGGCTATGACAACGACCTGATGCTCGAGTGCTACATGGGCTGGAACCTCGAATACGCCAAGCGCATGCTGCCCAAGCTCGAAAAGTTCCAGCCGCGCTGGGTCGAGGAGCCCGTGATCGCCGACGACATCGACGGCTATGCCGAACTGAACCAGCTCACCAGCATCCCGATTTCGGGCGGCGAGCATGAGTTCAGCCTCTACGGCTTCAAGCAGTTGCTGGACAAAAAAGCCGTGTCCGTCGTGCAGTACGACACCAACCGCGTGGGCGGCATCACGGCCGCGCACAAGATCAACGCGCTGTGCGAGGCCTACAGCGTGCCGGTGGTGCCGCATGCCGGCCAGATGCACAACTACCACCTGACCATGAGCACCCTGGCCTCGCCCATGAGCGAATACTTTCCGATGTTCGACGTGGAAGTCGGCAACGAGTTGTTCTATTACATCTTCGATGGCGAGCCCGTGGCCGAGAACGGCTTCCTGCAGCTCGACGACCACAAGCCCGGCCTGGGCCTGACCATGAAGACCGAGTTCCTCAAAGACTTCAACATCGTCGAGTGAACATTCAGTGAACACCATGACAGCCAGGTACCAGGGCGTGTTTCCGGTGGTGCCCACCACCTTCACCGACGCGGGCGAACTCGATCTGGAAAGCCAGAAGCGCTGCGTCGATTTCATGATCGATGCCGGCTCCACGGGCCTGTGCATACTCGCCAACTTCTCCGAACAGTTTGTGCTGTCGGACGAGGAGCGCGAGGTGCTGACCGCGGCCATCCTCCAACATGTGGCGGGCCGCGTGCCGGTGATTGTGACCACCACCCACTTCGGCACCAAGGTCTGCGCCGAACGCAGCCGCCGCGCGCAGGACCTGGGCGCGGCCATGGTCATGGTGATGCCGCCCTACCATGGCGCCACCATTCGTGTGACGGAAGAAAAAATCTACGAGTTCTTCGCCACGCTGTCGGCCGCCATCGACATCCCCATCATGATCCAGGACGCGCCCGTGAGCGGTACCGCGCTGTCGGCCCCTTTCCTGGCGCGCATGGCGAAGGAGATTCGCAACGTTGCCTACTTCAAGATCGAAACGCCCGGCGCAGCCTCCAAGCTGCGCGAGCTGCTGCGCCTGGGTGGCGACGCAATTGAAGGCCCCTGGGACGGCGAGGAAGCCATCACCCTGCTGCCCGACCTGGAGGCCGGCGCGACCGGCGCGATGACGGGCGGCGGCTACCCGGACGGCATACGCAGGATCATGGACGCCTGGGCGGCCGGCCGGCGAGAAGAGGCCGCGGCCGAGTACGCGCGCTGGCTGCCGCTGATCAATTACGAGAACCGCCAGGGCGGCATCCTGACGGCCAAGGCGCTGATGAAGGAAGGCGGCGTGATCGCCTGCGAAGCGCCGCGCCACCCCTTCCCCGCCATGCATCCCGAGGTGCGCAAGGGCTTGCTGGCCACCGCGCGCCGGCTGGACCCGCTGGTGCTGCGCTGGGGCAAATAGGCGCTTCAGCCGCCTGCCGGCGCAGGCTTCGTTTCCTTTCTGGCTCCCCATTTTCAGGACATCCATGCCGCTTCGGGAAACACTCTTGCTGGTGCAAAAATGCGCCCATACCTTCAGCTTCTACGACCTGGCCACGGGCCTGGCGCAAAAGCACATCGTGCTGCCGAATTTTCCGCATGAATTCACGGTGGACGCGGCACGCGGCCTGGCCTATGTGGGCCACTACGGCATAGAGACGGCCAGCCACCTGGGCGACATGGGCGGGCACTCGGTGTTTGTGATCGACCTCGCGCAGCAAAAACACGTGGCCACGCTGAACCTGTGGCCCTACTACCGGCCGCACGGCCTGACGGTGGACGGCCAGGGGCGGCTGTTTGTGATGTCGGAGGCGCACAACGTGTTGCTGCGCTTCTCGAACCCGGGGACGGTGTTTGTGCCGGACCTGGCCGTGCCCTCGGGCGGCTACAAGACGCATTTGTTCGCGCTGAGCCGGGACGCGCAGACGGCTTATGCGCTCAACCTGCTGTCCAACACCGTGACCAAGATCAAACCCAACGACCCGACGTTCATGCCGGTGGCGATGGTGCCCGGCCCGGTGCCCGAGGGCAATGTGCTGTCGGCCGACGAATCGCTGCTGTATGTGGCCAACCGCGGCGATGACAGCATCGTCGCCATCGACACGGGCAGCATGAAGGTGGTGGCCCGGGGCAAGACGCGGCGCGACCCCAACCGCGTTTACCGCTTCAAGGGTGCCCAGGGCGATGAGCTGCTGCTGACCACCAACTCGGGCGAGCATTCGCTCTCGGTCTTCGGCACCGACCTGCAGGAGCAGCGCTGCCTCCCCCTGCCCGGCAACCCGCTGGCCCTGTCCTTCCACCCGGTGGAGCGCGCCGTTTACATCTCCTTCCAGGACGACACGGTGCGCCGCCTGGATCTCGACAGCTTTGAGTTCGGGCAGCGGATCAACACCCTGCGCGAACCCGATTCGTCTTACGTCTGGCGGCATTGAGGCCATGACGCCGGCGCTGGCCATCGTCGATGCCCACCACCACCTGTGGGACCTGTCGCGCGGGCACTACCCCTGGCTGCAGGAAGGCTATGACCCCGAGGCCTTTTTCCTGGGCGACTACCGCGCCATCTGCCGGGACTTTCTCGCGACCGACTACCGCGCCGCCGCGGGGCCTTGCGAGGTCGTGGCCACCGTACACGTGGAGGCCGAGCGCAGCCGCGATGAACAGCTCGCCGAAACCGCCTGGCTGCACGAGGTGCATGCGGCGCACGGCTTTCCGAATGCCGTGGTCGCCCATGCCTGGTTTGACCGGCCGGACAGCGAGGAGCACCTGCTCGCGCAATCGTGCTTTCCGCTGGTGCGCGGCATACGCAGCAAACCGGTGACCTCGGCCTCACCGGCGCACAGCGTCAAAGGCCAGGCCGGCACCATGCAGGACCCCGCCTGGCTGCGCGGCTTCTCGCTGCTGGAGAAATACGGCCTGCGCTGGGACCTGCGCGTGCCGGCCTGGCATTTGCCCGAGGCGGCCGAGGTGGCAGCCCTGTTTCCCAAGGTGCCCATGGTCCTCAATCACCACGGCTTGGCCTGGGACCGCAGCGAAGAAGGCCTCAAGCGCTGGCGCGGCTGGATGGAGACGCTGGCCCGGCAGGAGAATGTGCACGTCAAGCTCTCGGAATTCGGCCTGCGCGACCGGCCCTGGGAGCGGCAGGACAATGCGCGCATTGTGTATGAAACGATTGCAATTTTCGGATGGCAGCGCTGCATGTTCGCCAGCAACTTCCCGGTGGCCGGCCTGCGCATAAACTACCCTGACCTGGTGGACAGTGTGGCCGGCATGCTGGCCCACCTGCCACACCACCAGCAGCATGCGATGATGTGCGCCAACGCCCTGCGTTTTTATGCGATTGATGTGACACTGCCCTTGTGACCCCTCTCCCCAATCAAGCCCAGCCCCTGGAACCACACCCATGACCACGAAACACAACAACCTCATTGCCGGCCAATGGCTGGCCGGCAATAGCTACAGCCCCAACCTCAATCCCAGCAACCTGGCCGACGTGATCGGCGAATACACGCAGGCCGATGCGGCCGGCCTGGACGCCGCCGTGCAGGCCGCGCAGGCGGCGTTCCCGGCCTGGTCGACCTCGGGCATACAGGCACGCTCGGACGCGCTGGACAAGATAGGTACCGAAATCCTCGCACGCCGCGAAGAGCTGGGCACCCTGCTCTCGCGCGAAGAAGGCAAGACCAAGCCCGAAGGCATAGGCGAGGCCACGCGCGCCGGCCATATCTTCAAGTTCTTCGCCGGTGAATGTCTGCGCCTGTCGGGCGAAACCATTCCCTCGGTGCGCCCCGGCATAGGCGTGGAGATCACGCGCGAGCCCGTGGGCGTGGTCGGCCTGATCACGCCCTGGAACTTCCCCATCGCCATCCCGGCCTGGAAAATCGCGCCCGCGCTGGCCTTCGGCAACTGCGTGGTCTTGAAACCCGCCGACCTGGTGCCCGGCAGCGCCTGGGCGCTGGCCGAGATCATCTCGCGCTCCGGCATCCCGGCCGGCGTGTTCAACCTGGTCATGGGCCCGGGCCGCGTGATCGGCGATGCGCTGGTCAACCACCCCGGCGTCAACGCCATCAGCTTCACCGGCTCGGTCGGCGTGGGCAGCCGCATCGCCGAGGCCTGCGCGAAAAACCTCAAAAAAGTGCAACTCGAAATGGGCGGCAAGAACCCGCAGGTCATCCTCGACGACGCCGACCTCGCGCAGGCGGTTGAGCTCAGCGCGCAGAGCGCCTTCTACTCCACCGGCCAGCGCTGCACGGCCTCCAGCCGCCTGATCGTGACCGAGGGCATCTACCCGGCTTTTGTCAAAGCCCTGCAGGAACGCATGGCCCGCATCAAGGTCGGCGACGCCCTCACGGCCGGCACCGACGTGGGCCCGGTGTCCTCGCAAGCGCAGCTGGAGCAGGACTTGAGTTACATCGAGATCGGCAAGGCCGAGGGCGCGACCCTGGCCTTTGGCGGCGCGCGCATCCCCTGCCACACCGGCAGCGGCGCGGAAGGTTATTACATGCAGCCGGCCCTCTTCAGCGAAAGCACGGCCGGCATGCGCATCAACCGCGAGGAAATCTTCGGCCCGGTCGCCAGCATCATCCGCGTCAAGGACTACGAAGCGGCGCTCACCACCGCCAACGACACGCCCTTCGGCCTGTCGGCCGGCATCGCCACCACCAGCCTCAAATACGCCACCCACTTCAAGCGCCACAGCCAGGCCGGCATGGTCATGGTCAACCTGCCCACAGCGGGGGTTGACTACCACGTGCCCTTCGGTGGCCGCAAAGGCTCCAGCTACGGCCCGCGCGAGCAGGGCAGGTATGCGCAGGAGTTTTTCACGACGGTGAAGACGGCGTATACGCTGGCTTGAGGGTGGTAACGGGGATGCGGACGGCACAGCTTCCCAAAGTGCTGCTGGCGCTGACGGCAGCCTACTTCCTCACCAGCCTCGGCCACTTCAGCCACAACGCAGAGTTCATCTGCGAATACCCAAACCTGCCGGCCTGGCTCACCCGCGCGCAGGTCTATGCAGTGTGGGCGGCCATTACCTCCGTGGGGGCAACCGGCCTGCTGTTGATGCGCAAGAGATTCATGGCCACGGGACTGTTGCTGATAGCCGTGTATGCGGCCCTCGGCTTTGATGGCCTGGGTCACTATGCGGTGGCGCCCCTTGAACTACATCCTTTGCTGGCCAATGTCACGATTCTTTCGGAGGTTGCGGCCGCCGCGCTTTTGCTTCCGGTGGCGCTGTGGCTGCTGGTGTTGCATATGCTCCGCAATAAAGCGCGGATTCAACAGCCATGACCTCACAAATCATTTTTGTAGATGTCGACGACACCATGGTCAGGTCCGTGGGCGCCAAACGCATCCCCATGCCCGCCGTGATAGCCCAGGTCAGGCGGCTTAAATCCGAAGGCGCAACCTTGTTTCTCTGGAGTTCCGGAGGCGCCGAGTACTGCAAGGCCACGGCCATTGAACTTGGAATCAGCGATTGTTTTGACGGCTACCTGCCGAAACCTACAGCGTATATAGACGACCAGCCCGTGCATGAATGGCGGTTTTGCCAGCACATTTATCCGTCGCAGGCTGAGAATGTTTGAGTTCATACCCGGCGTCGGCTTACAAGCATTCCGCCCAGTCCGGCCCTGAACCCCCATGTATCCAATACCTGCCTTGGCCCAACAACTCGAACGTGAATGGGCTTCTGAGCTTGCCTCCTACTTTGAGCGAAGCATCGACGATGTATTTTCGCAGGTTCGCCCTTGGCTGGAGTTTCCTATCGGGGTGCTTCGGATTGAGTTGATGGACGGATCTTTTGCGCAGTTCAAGTACGCAATTTTTATTGTCAGTGAAGCGAAAAAGGCGATTGCGGTCTTCACCGAACATTGCGGAAACCATATTTACCCCTATCACGACGCAAAGGTTTATCGTGACGAAGTACTGGTCTATGCCCAGCTTGGATAAGCACCGTACCCAGGAACAAATGCCGAGGGGTTTCGTCCGGCTTTCAAGCGCAACCACCATTTTGCGCGTCGCCTGTTTGCTCATGTGCTTGCCGCTTTGCATGCTGCCTGCCCGGGCAGCGGACATCGAAAAGCCCGTGGGCAAAAACTGCGGCCTGGCGTCGCCGCCGGCCGCCGCAGGTGAAGAAATGACCCATGGCGTCACCCTGCGCGTCTATCCGCGCGCCAAGGACATCGACACACGCTACAGCGGATGCCAGGCGCTGTTCGCCCCTGAAGGCGAGAAATGGATCGTGCTTTCCCTGACCGAAGTGGTCAACGGCGATGCGGTACGGGTTTGGTCCACCTATGAGACAGATGCTGAGGCTCTCGCTTGTCGCTTCAAGAAAGGCAAGGTGGTTCACGGGAATCCCGACACATGCCCGGCACCCGAGTTCATACTGGTGAAGTCGATGGCGCCGGGCTGCGCACGCATCTTGCCGGGCGCCGCTACCCAACATACCCTCGCGGCCCCGCGACCACCGGGATGCGAATACGATTGACGGACGGTTTTGAGTAAAAGATATGCCTTCTGTTCGGACGAGGACCATATTGTTTAACGTAGAGCAAAACCAGCGAGTTTCCCCATGACCCACCCCCTGCGCTGCCAATGCGGCACCCTCCAAGGCCATGTCAGCCACACCGAATCGGTGTGCCGCGGCGTCTGCTATTGCAAGGACTGCCAGGCTTACGCCCACTTCCTGGGCAAGGCCGACGAGATCCTCGATGAGATGGGCGGGTCGGATGTGGTCGCCACGCTGCCCCAATACGTCAGCTTCACCCAAGGCGTGGAGAAACTGACCTGCATGTCGCTCAGCGACAAAGGCATGCTGCGCTGGTATGCGAGCTGCTGCAACACGCCCATCGGCAACACCTCGCGCGACTTCAAGGTTTCGCATGTCGGGCTGTTGCATAACTGCCTGCAAGATCCATCGACCAGCCTGGACAGCGCTTTCGGCCCGGTGCGCATGCGGGTCGGCATGAAAAGCGCCAAGGGCACGCCCAAGGCCATGGCGTTCAGCACCACGATGGCCATCCTCCAGTTCATGGGCAGGCTGGTGCGCGCCAGGCTGGATGGCAGCTACAGGAAGACGCCCTTTTTTGACCCGGAGACGGGGGCGCCACGGGTCTCGCCCAAGGTGCTTACGCCGGACGAGCGGGCCCGCCTGATGCAGGCGGTTTAGATCTTCAATCGCTGAGCCACGCTCAGGACCGCACCGTGTCCGCCACACGCTCGGCGCAGCGTTTGGCCTGGGCCGCGTCGCGGGCCTCGACCATCACGCGCAGCAGCGGCTCGGTGCCGCTGGCGCGTATCAGCAGGCGACCGGTGTCGCCGAGTTCGGCTTCCACGGTTTTGCTCATGTCGGCCAGGGGTTTGCTGCTTTTCCAGTCCTGGCCGGGCTTGAGGCGCACGTTGATCAAGGTCTGCGGAAACAGCACGACCTCGCTGAGCAGCTGGGCAATGGTCTTGCCGCTGCGCACGCAGGCCTGCAGCACCTGCAGCGCGCTGATCAGGCCGTCGCCGGTGGTGTGCTTGTCGAGCGCCAGCAGATGGCCGGATCCCTCGCCGCCCAGCAGCCAGCCGCGCTTGTCGAGTTCTTCGAGCACGTAGCGGTCGCCGACCTTGGCGCGCACGAACTCCACGCCCTTCTTCTTGAGCGCGACCTCCACGGCCATATTGGTCATCAGCGTGCCGACGGTGCCCGGCACTTTTTCGCCGCGCGCCAGGCGTTCGTTGACCATGAGGAAAAGCACTTCGTCGCCGTTGAAGAGGCGGCCGTCGGCGTCCACCATCTGCAGGCGGTCGGCGTCGCCGTCCAGCGCGATGCCGTAGTGGGCCTTGTTGGCCTTGACGGCCTTGATCAGCGCCTCGGGATGCGTGGCGCCGACTTCGTGGTTGATGTTCAGGCCGTCGGGTGCGCAACCTATGGCGATGACCTCGGCCCCCAGTTCATGGAACACCATGGGCGCGATATGGTAGGCCGCACCGTGGGCGCCGTCGACGACGATCTTCAGGCCCTTGAGCGTGAGGTCGTTGGCAAACGTGCTTTTGCAGAATTCGGTGTAGCGGCCGGCCGCGTCGTCCAGGCGGCGTGCCTTGCCCAAGGTGGCCGAGTCGGCCCAGACGGGCGGCTCTTCAAGGGCGGCTTCGACGGCGAGCTCCCAGGCGTCGTCGAGCTTGGTGCCCTGGGCGCTGAAGAACTTGATGCCGTTGTCGGGGTAGGCGTTGTGGCTGGCGCTGATGACCACGCCCAGGCTGGCGCGCTGCGCCCGCGTGAGGTAGGCCACGCCCGGCGTGGGCAGGGGGCCCAGCAGCACGACGTCGACGCCGGCGGAGTTAAAGCCCGATTCGAGCGCGCTTTCGAGCATGTAGCCCGAGATGCGCGTGTCCTTGCCTATCAGCACCGTGGGGCGGGATTCGGTCTTGCGCAGCACGCGGCCCACGGCATGGGCCAGGCGCAGCACAAAGTCGGGGGTGATGGGCGGCTGGCCCACCGTGCCGCGAATGCCGTCGGTGCCGAAGTATTTTCTGGTCATGGGGTTTTGTCCCTGTGGAGCTTGTTGTTCTGCAAATGTGGGGCTATTTTAGGGCGCGCCGCCCTGCCCGGCTGTCAGCCAAAACCTCAACGCGCGGCCGACCACACCTTAAGAGCTTGTACCGTTTCCTTGACGTCATGCACACGCACAATGCGCGCACCGCGGTCCACGGCCAGCAGGGCCGCCGCGACGCTGGGCACCATGCGGTCGGCCACGTCGAGCTGGGCCACGGCGGCCAGCGAGGTGCTGGTGACGGCGGCCAGGGACGACTTGCGCGACCAGGCGGCCAGCAGCGGGTAGCCGGCGGCGAGAAACTCCCGCTGGCGCGCCAGCAGCGCGAAGTTCTGCGCCACGGTCTTGCCAAAGCCTATGCCCACGTCAAGCACGATGCGCGACCTGGCGACGCCGGCGGCCAGCAGGCCGGCCGCGGCGGCTTCGAGGAAGTCGCGCACCTGCGGCACCACGTCGCCCTCCATGGGCGCGACCTGCATGGTCTGCGGCTCACGGTGCATGTGCATGAGGCAGACGCCGCAATTCGGGTGTTTGGCGACGGCTTCCATCGCGCCGGGTTTGCGCAGGGCCCAGATGTCGTTGATGACGTCGGCGCCCAGGTCCAGCACGGCCTGCATGACCTCGGGCTTGTAGGTGTCCACGGACAGCGGCACGCCCAGCGTGGCCGCATGGCGCACCACGGGCAGCACGCGCGCGAGCTCTTCCTCCAGCGGCACCGGCGGCGCACCGGGGCGCGTGGACTCGCCGCCTATGTCCAGCATGTCGGCGCCGTCCTTGAGCAGTTTTTCGCAATGGGCGAACACGCCGGCAAAGCCGCTGCCGTCACTGAAATACTTGCCGCCGTCCGAAAAAGAATCGGGCGTGACGTTGACGATGCCCATGACGCGGGGCCTGGCGAGGTCGATTTGGAAGCGGGAGGTTTGCCAGATCATGGTTTGTCCTCGGAAATAAAAAACCGGGGACTGGCCCCGGTTGTAGTGACTGCCCGGCAGTCACATTGTGTTCATCACCCGGCTTCAGGCCACCGTGGGTGCCGGGTCGGCGCTGACGGCCGGCGTGCCGCCCGAGGGGCCGCCGCCACCGCCGACGGAAGAGTTGCGCGGCGTCCAGTCCTTGGGCGGGCGCGGCTCCTTGCCGGCCATGATGTCGTCAAGCTGGTCGCCGTCTATGGTTTCCCATTCGAGCAAGGCCTTGGCCATGGCGTGCATCTTGTCCTGGTTCTCCTCGATCAGCCTGCGCGCCAGGGCGTATTGCTGGTCGATGATGCGGCGCACTTCGCCGTCGACTTTTTGCAGGGTCGACTCGCTCATGTTGTTGGTCTTGGTGACCGAGCGGCCCAGGAAGACCTCGCCTTCGTTCTCGGCGTAAACCATGGGGCCCAGGGCCTCGGTCATGCCGTAACGCGTGACCATGTCGCGGGCCAGCGCGGTGGCGCGCTCAAAGTCGTTGCTGGCGCCGGTCGTCATCTGGTTCATGAAGACTTCCTCGGCGATGCGGCCGCCGAACAGCATGCTGATCTGGCTCAGCATGTACTCGCGGTCGTAGCTGTAACGGTCCTGCGCGGGCAGGCTCATGGTCACACCCAGCGCGCGGCCGCGCGGGATGATGGTGACCTTGTGGACCGGGTCGCACTTGGGCAGCATCTTGCCGAGCAGCGCGTGGCCGGACTCGTGGTAGGCCGTGTTGCGGCGCTCTTCCTCGGGCATGACCATGCTCTTGCGTTCTGGGCCCATGAGGATCTTGTCCTTGGCTTTTTCGAAGTCCTGCATCTCGACGGTGCGCGCGTTGCGGCGCGCGGCCATCAGGGCGGCTTCGTTGCAGAGGTTGGCGAGGTCGGCGCCGGACATGCCGGGCGTGCCGCGTGCGATCACGCTGGCGTTCACGTCCTGGCCGAGCGGCACCTTGCGCATGTGCACATTGAGGATCTGCTCGCGGCCGCGGATGTCGGGCAGCGTCACATAGACCTGGCGGTCGAAGCGGCCGGGACGCAGCAAGGCGGCGTCCAGAATGTCCGGGCGGTTGGTGGCGGCCACCACGATCACGCCGACATTGGTTTCAAAGCCGTCCATCTCGACCAGCATCTGGTTCAAGGTCTGCTCGCGTTCGTCGTTACCGCCGCCCAGGCCGGCGCCGCGCTGGCGGCCGACCGCGTCGATTTCATCGATGAAGATGATGCAGGGGGCGTTTTTCTTGGCGTTCTCGAACATGTCGCGCACGCGGGCCGCGCCCACGCCGACGAACATTTCAACGAAGTCGGAGCCGGAAATCGAGAAGAAAGGCACTTTGGCCTCGCCGGCGATGCCCTTGGCCAGCAGGGTCTTGCCGGTGCCCGGGGGGCCGACCAGCAACAGGCCACGCGGAATGCGGCCGCCCAGCTTCTGGAATTTCTGCGGATCTTTGAGGAAATCGACGACTTCCTTGACTTCTTCCTTGGCCTCGTCGCAACCCGCGACGTCGGCGAAGGTGACCGGGTTGGTGGACTCGTCCAGCATGCGCGCCTTGGACTTGCCGAAGCTGAAGGCCCCGCCCTTGCCGCCGCCCTGCATCTGCCGCATGAAGTAGATCCACACGCCTATCAGCAGCAGCATCGGGCCCCAGCTGATCAGCAGCGAGGTGAGGAGGGAGGTTTCTTCGCGGGGCTTGACGTCGAACTTGACGTCGTTGGCGATCAGGTCGCCGACCAGGCCGCGGTCCAGGTAGGTGGCTGTGGTGCGGACCTTGCGGTCGTCCACGGTGGTGGCCGAGATCTCGGTGCCGCCCTGGCCTTCGGCGATGGTCGCCTGCTTGATGCGCTTGCCGCGCACTTCTTCCAGGAACTCGGAGTAACCCAGGTAGTTGGAACCGGCGCCGCCACGTGTATCAAATTGCTTGAATACGGTGAACAGCACCATGGCGATCACCAGCCAGATTGCAATTTTGGAAAACCACTGATTGTTCAAGGACTACTCCGGTGTAAGAACAAAAGTCACATGCGCCTGATTTTAGGCCTTTCAAGGGCCAAAACAGCTTAACCCGGTCCCGGCCCCTGGTTTAAAGCGGGATTAAGGGAAAGTCCGTGGCTTTAGGCACGCTTTTTCAGCCCCCGGCCTATCAGAAAGGTTTCCGATGAGCCCGGTCGCGAAGCCTTGGGCTTGAGCGGCTTGACGACCTTGAAGGTATCGCGGAACAGCTTGACCAGCTGGTCGTAGCCGCTGCCGTGGAACAGCTTGACCACCAGCGTGCCGTCCGGTTTCATGCGGTTTTGGGCGAATTCCACGGCCAGTTCTATCAAATGGGCGATACGGGCCGCGTCGGCCGACTCGATGCCCGAGAGATTGGGCGCCATGTCCGAAATCACCAGGTCCACCTGGACCTGGCCGTCGGGGCCGGCCAGGGTGTCCTCCAGCTGCTGCAGCACCTCGGCCTCGCGGAAATCGCCCTGGATAAAGGTCACGCCCTCAATCGGCTCCATGGGCAGCAGGTCCAGCCCGATGATGCGGCCGTTGAGCGTGCCCGCCGCCGCGCCCGCGGGAGACAGCTTGCGCCGCACGTACTGGCTCCAGGCGCCGGGCGTGCTGCCCAGGTCGACCACGCAGTCGCCCGGCTTGACCAAGCCAAAGGTTTCGTCGATTTCCTTCAATTTGTAAGCGGCGCGGGCCCGGTAGCCCTCTTTCTGGGCGAGCTTCACATAGGGATCGTTGATGTGCTCGTGCAGCCAGGCCTTGTTGACTTTTCCCTTGCCGCCGGCCTTCACGGCGGTTTTGCCGGCCGCCTTGGCGGCGGCCTTGGCATCGGTCTGGACGCCGGGCTTGAAACCGGTCTTGGCATTTACTTTCATGGGGCCTATTGTCCTCTCCCGGACTCACCCGATAATTGGGCCATGGCTCAAATACAACTTACCCCCGCCCAGCGCAAGGACCACCGCGCCGATGCCCACCACCTGAATGCAGTCGTGATGATAGGTTCCGACGGGCTGACACCCGCCGTCAAGAAGGAAACCGACGCGGCGCTCAAGGCCCACGGGCTCATCAAGGTGCGGGTGCTGTCGGACGACCGCGCCGGCCGCGAGGAGATCTTCCAGACCCTGGCCGACGAACTCAATGCCGCGCCCATCCAGCACATCGGCAAGCTGCTGGTGCTTTGGCGCCCCATGCCGCCCAAGGAAAAAAAGGTCAACGAAGACCGCATGCCCGGCCCGCGCGACGTCAAGGTGCTGAAGAACAGCTCGCGCCACGGCCAGCGGCCAGAGGTCAAAACCCTGCGCGTGCTGGGCAACCAGCGCCTCACGCCGGGCGGCACCGTCAAGCGGGCCAAAAAACCCCAGCTCAAAAGCGTCAAGAAAAGCGCCCAGGGCTGAGACCCACTGCGGGCTGCCGGCCGACGGCCCCGGGCCAATCACCCCGATAGCGACATTCTTCTTGCCGGCCGCACGGAACCGCCTTTAGATTTGAGGCTTCCGCCCACAGCTACACGCCATGACCAATCCCCTTCTCGACTTTTCCGACCTCCCCCTGTTTGACCGTATCCAGCCCGAACATGTGGGCCCCGCCGTCGACGACCTGATGGCCAAGGCGGATACGGCCCTGGAAACCGTCACCGCCCCGGATTTCCCGGCCACCTGGACCGGCATCGCCCGCGTGCTGGACGTCGCCACCGAGAACCTGGGCCGCGCCTGGGGCGCCGTGAGCCACCTCAACAGCGTGGCCGACTCGCCCGAGCTGCGCGCCGCCTACAACGCCGCCCTGCCGCGCGTGACCGAGTTCTGGACCCGGCTGGGCGCCGACGAGCGCCTCTACGCCAAGTACAAGGCCATCGACGTCGCCAGCCTGAACGCCGAGCAGCGCCAGGCCCACAAGAATGCGATCCGCAACTTTGTGCTCTCGGGCGCCGAACTGCAGGGCGCTGACCGCGAGCGATTCGCGCAAATCCAGGAACGCCAGGCCGAGCTGAGCCAGAAGTTCAGCGAAAACGCGCTGGACGCGACCGACGCCTTCGCCTACTACGCCACCGAAGCCGAAATCGCCGGCATCCCGGCCGACGTGCTGCAGACGGCGCGCGCCCAGGCCGAGGCTGAAGGCAAGGCCGGCTACCGCCTGAGCCTGAAGATGCCGAGCTACCTGCCCGTCATGCAGTTCGCCGCCAGCGGCAAGCTGCGCGAGACCCTGTACAGGGCCTACACCACACGCGCCAGCGACCAGGCCGCGCCCGAGTTCAGCAAGTTCGACAACAGCGCCATCATGAAAGAGATCCTCGCGCTGCGCCTGGAAGAAGCCCAGCTGCTGGGCTACCGCAATTTCGGTGAGGTGTCGGTAGTCGCCAAGATGGCCCAGTCGCCCGACGAAGTGATCACTTTTTTGCGCGACCTGGCGCGCCGCGCCCGCCCCTACGCCGAAAAAGACGTGGCCGACCTGCGCGCCTTCGCCGCCGGCCAGCTCGGCATGGCCGAACTCCAGCCCTGGGACTATGCCTACGTCGGTGAAAAACTCAAGGAAGCGCGCTACGCCTTCAGCGAACAGGAGGTCAAGCAGTACTTCACCGCGCCCAAGGTGCTGGCGGGCCTCTTCAAGATCGTCGAGACCCTGTTTGAAGTCGCCATCCGCAAGGATTCGGCCCCGGTGTGGAAGCCCGGCGTGGAGTTCTACCGCATTGAACGCAATGGCGAACTCGTCGGCCAGTTCTACCTCGACCAGCCGGCCCGCACCGGCAAACGCGGCGGCGCCTGGATGGACGACGTGCGCGCGCGCTGGCTGCGCCCCGACACCGGCCGGCTGCAAACCCCGGTCGCCCACCTGGTCTGCAACTTCGCCGAGGGCGTGGGCGGCAAGCCCGCACTGCTCACACATGACGACGTGACCACGCTGTTCCACGAATTCGGCCACGGCCTGCACCACATGCTGACCCAGGTCAACGAGCGCGACGTCTCCGGCATCAGCGGTGTCGAGTGGGACGCGGTCGAGCTGCCCAGCCAGTTCATGGAGAACTTCTGCTGGGAATGGGACGTGCTCAAGCACATGACGGCGCATGTCGAGACCGGCGCGCCGCTGCCGCGCGCGCTGTTCGACAAGATGCTGGCGGCCAAGAACTTCCAGAGCGGCATGCAGACGCTGCGCCAGGTCGAGTTCTCGCTGTTCGACATGCTGCTGCACACCTCGCACAAGCCGGCCGACGACCTCATGGGCCTGCTGAACGAGGTGCGCCGCGAAGTCGCCGTGATCCCCTCGCCGCCCTACAGCCGCACCGCGCATACTTTCAGCCACATATTTTCGGGTGGTTACGCCGCCGGGTATTACAGCTACAAATGGGCGGAAGTCCTGTCGGCCGACGCCTACGCCGCCTTCGAGGAAGCGGCTACAGCCGCGCCCTCGCCGTCGGGCGACGATGGCGGCAAGACCACGGTCACGGTGGAAACCGGCCGGAAATACCGCCAAGCCATCCTGGAGGCGGGCGGGAGCCGGCCGGCCATGGAGTCTTTCAAGGCCTTCCGGGGCCGCGAACCCTCGATTGATGCTTTGCTGCGTCATCAGGGTATGGCCTGACACCGTCAAAACACCTAAAACGTTGTGAGACTTCCAGGGCCTGCGTTAAGCTTGCCTTTTGATTTGAGCTTGCTCTTTCCGCCACCCCGTACCTGAGACGACTGGAACACCCATGAACACCAATGCCGTGAAATCCCTCGCGCCCCATGCTTTGCTGGCCCTGGCAATCGCCGCGGGCGGTCTTTTTTCGACCCTGGCGCAAGCCCAGCAGGTCTACCGCATCGTCGGGCCCGACGGCAAGGTGACCTTCTCCGACCAGCCGCCGCCCGCGGCCGCCGGCGCCAAGGTCAGCGCGGCCACCCCCGGCGCGGGCGCCGGCGGCGCGGCGCCCACCGGCCTTCCTTTCGAACTGCGGCAAATCGCCAGCAAATACCCGGTGACCCTGTATTCCGGCAACGACTGCGGCCCCTGCGCCACCGCCAAGTCCATGCTGACCAACCGCGGCATTCCGTTTTCCGAGCGCACGGTCATCACCAGCGAGGATTTCAAGGCGCTGCAGCGGCTCAGCGGCGACACCTCGCTGCCCTTCGCCACCATAGGCAGCCAGCAGCTCAAGGGCTTTTCCGACGTGGAGTGGACCCAGTTCCTGAACGCCGCCGGCTATCCTCCCGCCTCGGTGCTGCCGGCCAGCTACCGCCCGCCGGCTGCCACGCCCCTGGTGGCCGTCATCGCGCCATCGGCCACGGGTAGCGGCCCAGCCCGCACCGCCGCGGCACCCGCAGCCGCGCCGGTCGCCCCGCCGCCGCCGGCAGCCGACAACCCGGCCGGCATCAAGTTTTAAGCAGTTCCGTTCCTCCAATGCAAAACGCCGGGTTCCCACCCGGCGTTTTGCTTTCCGGGCGGAGCCGGAAGTTCAGAACACCAGCGTCTTGACGCCGCCGGGCGTGCCCAGCAGGCACACATGGGCTTTCTGGAAGGCGAACACCCCCACTGTCACCACGCCCGGCCACTGGCTGACCTCGGATTCAAAGGCCAGCGGGTCGGTGATCTTCAGGCCTGTCACGTCCAGGATGTGCTGGCCGTTGTCGGTCACCAGCGGCTTGCCGTCCTTCAGGCGCAGCGTCGCCGTGCCGCCCAGCGCCGCGAACTGCCGCGCGATGCGTTTGGCGGCCATGGGAATCACCTCGACCGGCAACGGGAAGCTGCCCAGGGCTGCCACCAGCTTGGACTCGTCGGCGATGCAGACAAACTTGCGCGACTGCGCCGCCACGATTTTTTCGCGTGTGAGCGCCGCGCCGCCGCCCTTGACCATATAGCCTGCGTGGTCGATTTCATCGGCGCCGTCGATGTAGACGCCCAGTTCATCGACCTCGGTCGCGTCAAAGACCTTGATGCCCAGCGCCTGCAGGCGCTCGGTGGAGGCGACCGAGCTGGACACCGCGCCCGCGATGCGGTCCTTCATGGTGGCCAGCGCGTCGATGAATTTGTTGACCGTGGAGCCGGTGCCGACGCCGACAATGCTGCCTTCTTCCACGTAGTGCAGGGCCGCCTGGCCGACCAGGGTTTTGAGTTCGTCTTGGGTCATGGGAGTGTTGGGAGGGATGGAATCGGGAGGGTGAAACGGGTTTTGCGACAATCGGGGCTCTTGCCCGGGCGCACCGGGCCATTCACAGCCACTAGCCCCGAATTATCCAATGTCCCTGCTCCCCTACGCCCTGGCCCGCCCCTTTTTATTTGGGCTGGACCCCGAAACCGCCCACGAGCTGACCATGGCCTCGCTGGCGCGCACCCAGGGCACGCCGCTGGCCCTGGCCTACCTGTCCAGCCGCGTCAGCGACCCGATCGAACTGGCCGGGCTGAAATTTCCGAACCGCGTCGGCCTGGCCGCCGGGCTGGACAAAAACGCGCGCTGCATCGACGGCCTGGCCGCCATGGGTTTCGGTTTTGTCGAGGTCGGCACCGTCACCCCCAAGGGCCAGCCCGGCAACCCCAAGCCGCGCATGTTCCGCCTGCCCGAGGCCAACGCGCTGATCAACCGCCTGGGCTTTAACAACGAAGGCCTGGACGCCTTTTTGGCCAACGTCCAGCGCTCCAGCGTGCGCAAGCCCGGCGCGCAGGGCGGCCTGCTGCTGGGCCTGAACATCGGCAAAAACGCCGCCACGCCGATCGAGAACGCGGTCGACGACTACCTGGCCTGCCTGGACGGCGTCTACCCGCATGCCGACTACGTCACCGTCAACATCTCCAGCCCCAACACCAAAAACCTGCGCGCGCTGCAAAGCGACGAGGCGCTGGACGCCCTGCTGGGCCGCATCGCCGAGCGCCGCGAAACACTCGCCAAACAGCACGGCAAACGTGTGCCCATCTTCGTGAAAATCGCGCCCGACCTCGACGAGGCCCAGGTCGCGGTGATCGCGGCCACGCTCAAGAGCCACGCCATGGACGGCGTGGTCGCCACCAACACCACGCTCAACCGTGAGGCCGTCAAGGGCATGCGCCATGCGGAAGAAGCCGGCGGCCTGAGCGGCGCGCCCGTGCTCGAAGCCAGCAACCGCGTCATCAGCCAGCTGCGCGCCGCGCTCGGCAAGGGCTTTCCCATCATCGGTGTGGGTGGCATTTTGAGCGGCGCCGACGCCGTCTCCAAGATCAAGGCCGGCGCCGACGTGGTGCAGATCTACACCGGGCTCATTTACAAAGGCCCGGAACTGGTCACCCAGGCCGCGCAGGCGATCAAAAAAAGCCGTTAAGGCTTGGCGCGCTTTTTCGGCGCGGCCTTCTTTTTAGCCGCCCCCAGTTCCACCCACACGGGCGCATGGTCGCTGGCGTGCTCCTGCCCGCGAACCCAGCGGTCCACGCCGGCCGCCTTCAGGCGCGGCGCGAGTTCGGCGTTCAGCAGGATATGGTCTATGCGCAGCCCCGCGTTACGCTGCCAGTGCTGGCGGAAATAATCCCAGAAGGTGTAGAGGCGCTCGCCCGGGTGCAGCGCGCGCAGGCTGTCCACCCAGCCCTGCGCCAGCAGTTTTTCGTAAGCCGCGCGGCTTTCGGGCTGCATCAGCGCGTCGCGCTGCCATGACTTGGGGTTGTACACATCCAGGTCCGTCGGAATCACATTGAAGTCGCCCATCAGCGCCACCGGATGGCCCGAAGCGTAAAGCGCCTTGGCGTGCGCATGCAGACGGCTGAACCAGGCCAGCTTGTAATCAAATTTCGGTCCGGGCTGCGGGTTGCCATTGGGCAGGTAAAGGCAGGCCACGACCATGCCGTCCACCGCGGCCTCCAGGTAGCGGCTCTGGTCGTCGGCCGGGTCGCCGGGCAGTTCGCGGCGTATTTCCACCGGTGCCTGGCCCTTGGCAAGGATGGCCACGCCGTTCCACGAACGCTGGCCTTTCCACAGGGCCTCGTAGCCCGTCTCACGCAGCGCCTGGTGCGGAAACACCCCATCCAGCGCCTTGAGTTCCTGCAGGCAGACCACGTCGGGCGCGTCTTTCTCCAGCCATGCCAGCAGCTGCGGCAGGCGCGTCTTGATGCCGTTGACGTTGAAGGTCGCGAGCTTCATCAGACGCCGGTCAAACGCCGGGTGAAGGTTTTCCCCTCGGCGCACGCCGGAAAGCCTCGGCCCCGCCGCTGCCGCCGCCGTCGGGAAAGCTGTGCTGTTGAAGCTTGCCACCCTCCCCGGGCTTCATGGGCCTTGCGATCAGGGTGCTGGCATCGTTGCCGTCGGCCGCGTCGTCCGGCTCGCTGTGCGGCGGGTGCGGCACGGGCGCGCCTTCGCCGGTCTTGGCGCGTGTCGGGCTGGTGGTGTTTTTGGGCATGGTTCCAAGGTAGCAGTCCCGCGGCGCACCGCATGTCGGACAACACCCCTTCAAACCCACCCCCGTCCATGCTCACTGCGTGTAGCTTGTTCCCCCCTCAAGGGGGCGGCGCCTGCGGTCTGGCAAAGCCAGTCCCGCGGCCCCCACTGGTAGCGCCCAAAGAACTCTTTAACCCAGCATGAGCCGCGGAACCGGCTTTGCCGGGCCGCAGGCGGGCGGCCCCCTCGGGGGGGCAGGAAGCCACACGAAGTGAGCGACCGTGGGGGCGCCGTCTCTGTAGAGCCTGTCCCCTAGAGTACCCGGCGGGCTTTCTGCGGCCGCGGCTTGCGACTACGATGCAGGCAGTTTTGACAGGAGACCTGCTTTTGGCCGCGACCCCATCTTCCCCCACTTTCCCCGCTTCCTCCGCCTCCCTGCCCTACCCCCACCTGCTCGCCCCGCTGGACCTGGGCTTCACCACGCTGAAAAACCGCGTGCTCATGGGCAGCATGCACACCGGCCTGGAAGACGGGCGCAAGCATTTCCCCGCCATGGCCGCCTACTTCGCCGAACGCGCGCGCGGCGGTGTGGGCCTGATGGTCACCGGCGGCTTCGCGCCCAACATCGCCGGCTGGACCAAACCCTTCGCCGGCATGCTGGCCAGCTCAGGCGCGGCGCGCCGCCACAAACAGGTCACCGACGCTGTGCATGCCGAGGGCGGCAAGATCGCGCTGCAAATCCTGCACACCGGCCGCTATGGCTACCACCCGCTGTGTGTCGCGCCCTCGCGCATCCAGAGCCCGATCTCGCCCTTTGCCCCGCGCGAACTCAGCGCCGGCGGCATAGAACGGCAGATACGCGCCTTCATACGCTGCGCCATGCTGGCGCGCGAGGCCGGCTACGACGGCGTCGAGATCATGGGCAGCGAAGGCTATTTCATCAACCAGTTCCTCGTCACCCACACCAACCAGCGCACCGACGACTGGGGCGGCAGCTACGAAAACCGCATGCGCCTGGCCGTGGAGATCGTGCGCCGCACCCGCGAAGCCGTGGGCCGCGACTTCATCATCATCTACCGCCTCTCCATGATCGACCTGATCCCCGGCGGCAGCAGCTGGGAGGAAGTCGTGCTGCTGGCCAAGGCCGTGGAGGCCGCCGGCGCCACGATCATCAACAGCGGCATAGGCTGGCACGAAGCCCGCGTGCCGACGATTGCCACTTCGGTGCCGCGCGGCGCTTTCACCTGGGTTACCAAAAAGCTGCGCACCGACCTGCGCGCCGCCGGCCTCACCATCCCGCTGGTCACCAGCAACCGCCTGAACATGCCGGAAGTCGCCGAGCAGGTGCTGGCCGAGGGCTGCGCCGACATGGTCAGCATGGCCCGCCCCTTCCTGGCCGACCCGGAATTCGTCAACAAGGCCGCCCAGGGCCGGCGCGATGAAATCAACACCTGCATCGCCTGCAACCAGGCCTGCCTGGACCACGCCTTCAAGGCCCAGCTGGCCAGCTGCCTCGTCAACCCGCGCGCCGGCCATGAGACCGAGCTCGTCATCCGCATCGCCCCCGCGCAAAAGCGCGTCGCCGTCATAGGCGCGGGCCCGGCGGGACTGGCCGCCGCCACCACGCTGGCCCTGCGCGGCCACAGCGTGGACCTCTACGACGCGGCCGACAAGATCGGCGGCCAGTTCAACCTCGCCAAACGCGTGCCCGGCAAGGAAGAGTTCGAGGAAACCCTGCGCTACTTCGGCCAGCGCATCAGCGGCACCGGTGTGCGCCTGCACCTGAACACCCGCGTCAGCGCCCAGGACCTGATCGCGCAGAAATTCGACGAGGTCATACTCGCCACCGGCGTCACGCCGCGCAACCCGCGCATCCCGGGCCAGGAGCATCCCAGGGTGCTCAGCTACATCGACGTGCTGCTGGGCCGCCAGCCCGTGGGTCAGCGCGTGGCCCTGATAGGCGCGGGCGGCATCGGTTTTGACGTGGCCGAATTCCTGGTCACGCCCGCCGGCCATTCCACCGCGCTCGATCTGCCGGCGTGGCTGGCCGAATGGGGCGTGGCCGATCCCGCCGAGGTGCGCGGCGGCGTGGTGCGCCCGCAGGTGGCGCCGCCGGCGCGCCAGGTCACGCTGCTGCAGCGCAAGCCCGGCAAGCTGGGCGCCGGCCTGGGCAAGACCACCGGCTGGATACACCGCGCCGCGCTCAAAATGAAAAACGTCGAGATGCTCTCGGGCGTCAACTACGAACGCATAGGCGAGCAGGGCTCAGACCTGGGCCTGTTCATCACCTTCGGCGAAAAGCGCACGGACGGCACCGTGCTCGCCGTCGACAACATCGTGCTGTGCGCCGGCCAGGAGCCGCTGCGCGAACTGCTGGAGCCGCTGCGCGCGGCCGGCGTCAAGACCCATTTGATAGGCGGTGCCCACGAAGCCGGCGAACTCGATGCCAAGCGGGCGATCAACCAGGGGACAAGGGTGGCGGCTGCGCTTTAGGCTCTCTTTATCCCCTCTCTAGACGCGCACCAGGCTGAACACCAGCAGCCCCAGCGCCATCCCGAAACTCAGCGCATGCACATTGGCCGCCATGGCGATGCGTTTCATGAGCCTCAGGCCCTGCTGGTCCTGCGAGCCCAGCAGGAACAGCAGGCACATCTCGCGCCGCCGCTGCGGGTCCACCGCGCTGTGCTGCTTGAGCGCCTTGTGCATGGACGCCGACAGGTAGAGCGCGGCCACCGAGGCCAGCACGATGATGGGGAAAAACCAGCCGTGCACCATCCACACCGGAAGCTGCGGCGCCCACCAGGCGCGCAACAGGTCGGCGGCGGCAAAAATCAGGAAGCCCGCGGCGAGGCCCAGCCATTCCTGGGTGCGAAACTTCGCCATCATTTGCCTGACCCTGGCTTCCAGGGACAGTTCGTAGCTCATGCGGGTTACCTTGTGTGGACGTTGCGCGATACACGACCTGGGGCCGGCCTGCGCGGTGCAGGGATTCTGCTCAGGAATGCCCGCCGGGGCAATACTGCAAATGGAGGAGGCGACGCGCGGCGGTGCTGTGGTGCTTAACGGCGCTTAACGACGCAAGGGGTCCAGCAGCGGCTTCAGGCCGTTGTGGTCGATTTCCTGCATCAGCGCCAGCAGGCGGCCGATTTCACCCTTGGGGAATCCCTCGCGCGCAAACCAGTTCAGGTAATTGCCCGGCAGGTCGGCGATCAGCGTGCCCTTGTGCTTGCCGAAAGGCATTTCGCGGGTCACCAGCAGTAGCAGGTCTTCGGGATTCATATATATATCTAGAGGAAAGCAGAGGAAAGCGTGCCTAGCCGCCGGCCCGTTTGGGGGCATAGCCCTGTTTCTGCAGCGCCGCCATCACGGTGTCGCAATGGTCGCCCTGCACCTCGATCACGCCGTCCTTGGCCGTGCCGCCCGAACCGCAGGCCGTGCGCAACTGCTTGCCCAGCAGCGCCAGGGCCATGGCGTCCAGCGGCAGGCCCTTGACCACGGTGACCGTCTTGCCGCCCCGGCCCTTGCTCTCGCGGCTCACACGCACCGGGCCGCCCGCCGCGGGCGCCGCCGCCTGCTTGCAGCTGCAGGCCGCTACCGGCCGGCGGCAATTGGGGCACATTCTTCCGGCCTCGGTGGAATACACCAGGCCGCCTGCGGGAGTTTGTTTCATCAAGGAGGAATGAAGAAGAAGAAGAAGAGGAAGTGGCCGCCAGGCTGCGTGCTAGGTTTTAGAACGGTCGTTCGTAAAAAATTGTGAACTAGTTCACAGAAAACCAAAAATGTACCTGATATCCCTTATAAACAGGGCCGGGATAGGCGCTACGCCCTTCTTCTTCAGCATGACCTCCGGGCGATTTCAGGGCGCGAACATGACGGGCAGCAGTTTTCTGATCGGTTTTTTCCTTTTTGTCGGCAGTGTGGCCCTGGGTGCCTTGGCTTATGAACGCTGGTTGTCCCATGTGGTGGCCACCCGCAAAAAAGTGGCGCGCAACCACACCCTGCGCGCCAAACCCCTGGCCAGCCGCGACGAGCTCCAGGTCTGGCGCTGGCTGGAGGAGGTGTTCCCCGAGCACCGCATCCTGCCCAAAGTCCCCTTCACCGGTTTTATCGAACCCAACCAGCGCGGCGGCGACGCCCATTGGCAGGCGCTGCTGAGCACGGTGAACTTTTCCTGCGCGCTGGCCGACCAGAAAGGCACGGTGCTGGGCTGCATCGATGTGCTGGGCCGCGGCGAGGTCACCGGCCGCAACCACGGCTTCAAGCGCGAGCTGCTGGCCCGCGCCGGCCTGCCCTACTGGATTGTTGAAAGCCAGCGCCGGCCCAGCGCCGCGCTGCTGCGCGAAAAATTCCTCGGCACCGCCACCAGCGAAGCCGCCAAACTCGCCTCCAGCGAACGCGCCGGCCGCCCCGCTCGCACCAAGCTCGAGCAACCGCAGCTCTCGCGCGTGTCCAGCAATGCCTCGGACCTCACCAAGGCCGGCATGACGCCGCTGCACCTGAAGTCCACCCTCAAGCTGCAGGCCCTGGCCCGCGCCTTCGCGCTGCGCCTGGCCGGCGAAGGCCCGCCGCGCAGGCCTATCAATTACTCGAGTACCAACCCGAGCAGTTCCATCATCTAGGGTCTTGCGGGCTTGGGGGGTCATCAAACGGCTCAGGCCGTTTGGGTTTCTGGCCAAACAGCAGGCCCAGCACCAGACCGAC
Source organism: Polaromonas sp. CF318 (assembly GCF_000282655.1). Classification (GTDB taxonomy): domain Bacteria; phylum Pseudomonadota; class Gammaproteobacteria; order Burkholderiales; family Burkholderiaceae_C; genus Polaromonas. Next base: position 37,539 of record NZ_AKIV01000138.1, on the reverse strand, counting down.
CGCGATGAGCACGCCGCCCGCGGCCATGGCGCCGGTTTTCCATAGCGCGCCGGACCGCACCCGCTGCTTCAGGGCTTGTAGCTCCCCACGAAAAGCCGCGTCACCAAACTCACCGAGGTCGCGGCCTTGCGCGTCGACACGGTTCAGCCTGATGAAGCTGTAATCGCCGACCAGCGCGGTGTTGCCCAGCGCGTCGATCAGCAAGGGGTCGGAATCATCGGCCAATGCCGCGCGCGCCACGGGCCGCCGCTGGGCGTCAAACACCAGCACGTCCCCATCCTTCTGGCCCTGCTTCACGGCCAGCATCCACAGCGTGCCGTCCGGGCCCAAGGCCACGTCGGTGACCTTGCCGCGGCCCTGGCGGGCCTGGCCGTGCACGGCCGAGCCCAGGCTGCGCAACAGCCCGGTGGGTTGGCCGGGGGCGACGCGCAGCCAGACCAGCCGGCGGTGGTCGTTGTCGGCCACCACCAGGGTGTCATTGCCCAGATAGCGCAGGCGGTTGGGGAACAGCAGCGGCGCCACCTGGGGGTCGGTGCTGTCCAGGGCTTTGCCGCTCAAGTCAAACGACTGTACGCGGTTGCCCTTGGCATCGGCGATGAAGACGCGCTCACCAGCGCGATCCACGGCCAGGTGCACGGTCAGGGAACGGTCGTTGTTCTTGAGCTGCGGGCCTTCCATTGCCGTGCGGCAATCCGCCAGTTGCGCCTGCGCATCGCTCCAGGCGCAACGCAGCACACGGGGCACGGCGGCGCCGTCAAAGAACCAGGCCTCGACCCGCTGCCGGGCATCCACTGTCCAGTCCATGTCGCTGGGGCTTTCGCTCAAGCCCAGCGCCTTCAGGTCCTGGCGCGCGATGCGCTGCCCCTGGGCGTCAAGCACATGCAAGGCGTGGTTGGCGACGACGGCGACCCGCTCACCCTGCGGCGCCTTGAACACCCGCAGCGCCACCATGCCCGCATCCGGGTTGACCCTGTTCTGGCCATGCACAAAGGCCGCCACGCACAGCGCAAGGCCGATCAGGATGGGGATGGCCAATTGCCATTCGCGTTTCGTCATGATGGGTGGGCCCTCGCCGCTGATGTTGTTATTGATGGGGCCCTGGTGTGCCCCGAGCGCCCCAAGCGGGGCGCATCTTCTCAGTCCCCGCGCCCTCCGGGAGAGGGTTGGGGTGAGGGAGTCAGGCCCCCTTCAGCAAAAACTCCATCTCGGTCCCCGCCAGGTTCAGCACATCATGGTGTGACAGCGGTGTGGCCTTGGGGCCTATGGCCTTGCCGTTGAGGGTGGACGGCGTCTCCCCATCCATATGGGCCACGTAATAGCCGTCGCGCCGGTGCGAGATCGACACCACCGCCACGCCCGGCTGGCCGAAGGTGGTGACCGCCTTGACCACCGGCACTTCAAGCCCCGCCGACGAGCCCGACAGCACTTTCAGGCTGGCCTGCCGCGCCCCCGGGGTGCCGGGCAACCCTATCGCGTCCAGCGACATCGCCGTGGTTTCCTGGCTCTCGGCGGGCTCCTCGTGCGCGGAGGTCGCCAGGTACTGGATCCTGAAATGGCCGATGTTGATGATGTCGTTGTCGTGCAGCAGCTCGCGCGCCTTGACCATATGGCCGTTCAGGTAGGTGCCGTTGGTGCTGCCCAGGTCGCGCAGGTAGACGTCGGCGATGCCCTTGAGTTCAAACACGCAGTGCTCGCCGCTGACCACCAGGTTGTCGAACACGATGTCGTTGTACGGCCGGCGGCCCAGCGTCGTGCGGTCGTTCTTCAGGTAGACATGCTTGATTTCGACGCCTTCGACCGATGCAATGAGTTGCGGCATGAGGAGAAGCCTTTCTTCTGGAGGTGTCGCCACCACTCCCAACATGGCGGCTTCCCCATCGTAGCGCCGGCCCCGCGAAGGCACAAGGGCGGCTGCGCGGCTAATTTTTCTCCACCGGACGGCAGGCCGCGCGTATCAGCCGCTGCGTCGGGTTGGGCGTCACGTCGCGAAACGCCATGTGCCGCACCACGCCCTCGGGATAGGTCGAGGTCTGGTGCGGCTCGCCCTTCCACAGCGGCTCCTTGTAGAAATCCAGCGAGAGGTAGCGCGCGTTTTTGTTCGCGCAGTCGAACTGCACGGTGGAGGTGTAGGAGCGGTAAGGCACGCCGTCCCAGCTGGTGCGCGGCTGGGAGCGGCTCACGCGTATCTTCATGGTGCGCAGCTCGCCCTGCACGCCCACCGGCACCGGATCGACCTCTATGGTGTTGAGCGCCGGGTCCTGCGGGTCGCCGAGCACGGTGAACCACGCGGCCTGCGCGTGCAGCACGGAGGCGCCTCCCAGCAAGCCCCAAAACAGCATGGTCTTTCTCATGGCAGCTCTTTGATGATGCTACGGGGCCTAAGAATGTTTCGCCCTCTTGCAGCATTTGCACAATGTCGCACTCGATCCAGTCTAACGGGCGGCGGCCTGGCTTGTCACATGAAATGACATAGCGCCGTACGCGCGTTGGCATGGCAGCAACACCTTGTTGTAGTCCGCAGCCGACATCCGGCCGCGCCCCCTCCCTGCGTGCGCCGCCCCGGCCAACCCTTAACTTGAAGGCATGGAGTTTTTCCATGTCCCCCCAACCACCCGAAAGGTAATCCCCATGAACAAAGACCAGGTCAAAGGCAAGATCAAGGAAGTCGCCGGCGAAGTGCAGGAGCACACCGGCAAGATGGTCGGCAACGCCGAGCAGCAGGCCAAGGGCCATGCCCGCGAGTTTGAAGGCAAGGCCCAGAAGGCTTACGGCGACATGAAGGAAGACGTCAAGGACACCGCCAAGGAAGTGAAGAAGGACCTGGAGCGCGACCCGCTCAAGCCTTGATTTGAACCTCAAACCTTAACCAGGTTTTCACACCCTCGCGCTTTCGCGCGCCCCGCAGATCGGCCGGTTTATCCGGCCGATTTTCCGTGCGCGCCACTTGAGCCTCAGCGCCATCCGCGCGGCCAAAGGCGTGTCGGGATTTTGGCTGACGGCCACAAGCGCCTTCGCCGCCGGCCGCGCCGCCCCATGCCGCGCCATCATGGCCTCGTGAGCCCGCGCAAAAAAGACCCCCGCCAAACCGGCGCCCCGTCCCTGCCCGAGGATCTGAGGCACGGCGGCTTGCGGCAACCCACCGTCGCCATCCAGGGCTACAGCCTGCAGCTGCACGACGGCGAGGGTTTTGTGGGTGACAGCGTGAGCCGCACCGCCTACAGCGAGATGCTGGACGCCTGGCGCACGCTGTACCGCCGCATCAGCGGCCTGGACCCGCTGGGCCGCAAGCCCACGGCAAAGATCAGCAAGAAGCGGCTTGACGAATTGCTCAGGCGCAACGGCAAGGCCGCGGCCATCATCGCCGCCGCGTCGGAAGACTATGCCTGGCAGCTGGCCCGCGTGGTGCGGCGCTTCCTCGCCCATCCTTCCTGGCAGGGCGTGCGGCGCATCGTGGTCGGCGGCGGCTTCCGGCAAAGCCTGGTCGGCGAACTCGCCATAGACCGCACGGCCGAGCTGCTCTACCAGCGCGGCAGCCGCGTGCACCTCATGACCTTGCGCCACCATCCCGACGAAGGCGGGCTGATAGGCTGGGTGCACCTGGCGCCGCCCGAGGTGCTGTCCGGCTACGACGGCTTCCTGGCCGTCGACATCGGCGGCACCAATGTGCGCTGCGGCATCGTGCGCCCGCGCGCGCGCAAGGCACCGGACCTCACCGAAGTGAAAGTCAGCGGCCTGCGCAAATGGGGCCATGCCGGCGACAGCGACGCGACCCGACGCGAAGACCTGGTGCAGGGCATTGCCGCCATGCTCAAAAAACTCATCCAGCAGGCCGGCGCCAGAAAGCTCAGGCTCGCGCCCTTTGTGGGTGTGGCCTGCCCCGGCATGATCAGCGAAGACGGCTCCATCGCCGCCGGCGCGCAAAACCTGCCCGGCAATTGGGAGAGCCCGCGCTTCAACCTCGCGCAGCACCTGGCCGAACACCTGCCGCCGCTGGCCGGCCGCGACATCCAGGTGCGGCTGCACAACGACGCGGTGGTACAGGGTCTGTCGGAGCTGCCCTTTATGCAGGGCGTGAAACGCTGGGCCGTGCTGACCGTGGGCACGGGTTTGGGGAATGCGAGTTTTATCAACACCGGCACACCGGCCGTCGGCAAACGACGCTGAGTTTCAGCCCCTTTCCGGCTTGCCTCGTCCCCTCTCACTTTGGGAGGGAGAAGATCTAGCGCGGCGCGATGGGCGGGCCCACCACCACGCCCGGAAACACCGGCAGCTTTTCCACCGGCACCGGCGTGACTGGCTGCAGCACCACACCGGGCATGCCGCCCGAATCCCCACCCTGCACGGCCGGCACCTGGTTTTCGGCCGGAGCCTGGATGGTCACGTACTTGATCACAGGCGCGGGCTGCCAGCGCGGTGCGCCGCCCTGCCCGCCCGTTGACGCCCCCGCCATGCCCACGCCGGCCGGCAGTTCGCCCGGCTGGCCTTCCTGCGGCGGCTCGGCGCCGTTGAGCAAGGCTTCCACGCGCTGCTGCTCCTGGTCCGTCACGCCGCCGCCCTGCGGCGCCGGGAAGCGCTGCTCGGCGTCCACCACCTTGGCCTTGATCGCCTGCTGGAAAAACTCGCCCACGATGGGCAGCGCGCTGCGCGCGCCCTGGCCCCAGCTGTCACCCATGGTCACGCGGTTGTCGTTAAAGCCCACCCAGGCGCCCGCCACCAGCTGCGGGTGCATCATCACAAACCAGCCGTCGGTGTTGCCCTGCGTGGTGCCGGTCTTGCCGGCCAGATCGGCGCGCAGGCCGTAGCGGCTGCGTATCGCCGCGCCCGTGCCCTGGTCGATCACGCCGCGCATCACGTCCAGCAGCGTCTGCGCCACCGTGGCCGACATCACCGTCTCCGGCGCCTTGGCTTCAAACTGCTCCAGCACCTTGCCGTTGCGGTCTTCCACGCGCGTGACGATGATGGGCTCGATATAGCGGCCGTCATTGGCCAGCGTGCCGTAGGCCGTGACCATTTCCTTGAGCGTCACCGGGCTGGTGCCCAGCGCGAGCGAAGGCACCTCCTCGAGCTTGCTCTGCCGCACGCCCATGGCCCTGGCCAGCTTGGCCACATGCGCCGGGCCCACCACCTGCATCACCTGCGCGGTGATGGTGTTCTTGGAGAACATCAAACCCTGGCGCAGGCTCATGAACTCGCCGCTGGGCCCGCCGCCGTCGGTGGGCCGCCAGAAGGCACCGTTGCCCAGCGGGATTTCCACCACGCCGTCCACAAAACCGTCGCTCTGCCGGGCGCCCTCCTCAAAGGCCGCGCCGTACACAAAAGGCTTGAAGGTCGAGCCCGGCTGGCGGCGCGCCTGCTGCACATGGTCGAACTGGTCGTCCGAAAAATCCCGGCTGCCCACCCAGGCCCGCACCTGGCCGTTTGTGGGGTCCAGCGCCATGAAGCCGGCCTGCAGCCGCGTCTTCTCGTCCTTCAGGGTTTGCATGAAAGCGGCATTGGCCAGCAGGGTCTTGAGCGCCTGCTCGTCCGGCTGGCCCGCCGCGCGCGCGGCCTTGTATTCGGCGGTGTCGCGCACAAAGGCCAGGGCCAGTTCACGCTGCGCGCCGCTTTTGGCCTTCCAGCCCGAATTGAAGCGCCAGTCGCCCGCGACGACTTTCTGCAAACGGTCGCCTTGCGCCACCAGCGCCTTGTTGGCCATGGCCTGCAGGCGCGAATCGATGGTGGTGCGCACCACCAGGCCGTCGGCGTAAATGTTGTAGTCGTTGCGGTCCGCCCATTCGATCAGCCAGCGGCGCAGCTGCTGCGCCAGGTGCGGCATTTCGCCCAGTTCCGGGTCCAGGCGCTCAAAGTCGATCTTCAGCGGCTTTTTCTTGAGCGCCGCGAGTTTTGCTTCGGGCAGCTTCCCGTGCTTGACCATCTGCATCAGCACGATGTTGCGGCGCTGCAGCGCGCGGTCGGGGTTGACCACCGGGTTGTAATAACTCGCGCCCTTGAGCATGCCCACCAGCGTCGCGCTTTGCAGCACGTCCAGCTCGCTGGCCGATTTGTCGAAATAGGTGCGCGCCGCCATCTCGATGCCATAGGCGTTGTAGAGGAAAGGCACGGTGTTCAAGTAGCTCTCGAGGATCTCGTCCTTGCTGTACACCGCCTCTATCTTGAAGGCCGTGATCGCCTCCTTGAGCTTGCGCGTCAGCGTGGCCGAGCGGCCGATTTCCTCGGGGTACATATTGCGCGCCAGCTGCTGCGTCAGCGTCGAGCCGCCCTGCTTGCGGCCCGTCAGCGTCAGCAGCACCGAGGACACCGTGCGCCGGAAGTCCATGCCGTGGTGCTCGTAAAAGCGGTGGTCCTCGGTCGCGATCAGCGCGGCCACCACATTCGGCGAAATCGCATCGAGCTTGACCCAGCCGCGGTTCGCGCGCTGGAAGCTCGCCAGCTCCTGGCCGTCCACTGACATCAGCACCGAAGGCTTGGCCGTCTTGGCCTTGAGCAAATCGCTGATGCTGGGCGTGAAAGGCAGCAGCAGCACCGTGTACAGCAGCAGCATGGCCGGGATCGCGGCCAGCGCCAGGGCCACATCACGCTTGGTCAGCTTGCGCAACCGACCGGGAATCGAAGCCGCGAATGCGCGCAGGCGCGGGCCCAGGGGTGCCTGGAAAAAGGTCTGGAAGGGGTTCTTCATTGCCTGCAAGTTTACTGGGGCGCTGTAAACCCCTTTTGTAGGACGGCGGCGCGGTGGAACAAGACAGGCAAAGGGCCGGCAAAGCCGGAGAAAACACCTGTTTTCCGGCACCACCAGGAGCACTTGCCGCTCCCAAATGTCGGCGGCGACCTACAAAAGCCGGGCCGGCTTGGCGCTAAGGTAGTTATATAGACATACAAACGCCAAGGAGACCTCCATCCATGAGCTTTCTCTCGCACCGCCCCGTCGTGCAACCCGACCGCATCAATCTCCATAACCCCCAGGCCGCCGCCGCATGGGAACAAAAGCTGCACGCCGACCGCGAGCAACTGAGGCGCGCCATCGCCACCGTCGGCGACAAGGCCTGCAACGTCGAAAAATACCTCCAGGGCAAAGACAGCGCCTCCGCAGGGGACAGGGACAAGCCCCATTGATGGCCGCCGCGGTTGCCGCCACAATGGGCTGAGCACCCGCCCGGCTTAGCCCGGCCCCAACCTGTCCACCGTGTCCCGCGCAGCGGCCAAACGCCGCCCTGCGCAGCAGGAGGTATTGCCATGGCCTTGCAGCAGCAACTCGCCTTTAGTTTCGACCTCAAGCGCCGCACCACACTCGCGGCCCTGCCCGCCCTGGGCGCCGCCCTGCTCGCACCCCGCGGCGCGCGGGCGCAAACACCGGCGGCACCGCGATTGCAATCCTGGCCGCTTAACACCCGCTCCGCCACCGGCATCCACGACATCGCGCCCGCACCCGAAGGCGGCGTATGGTTCTCGGCCCAGCGCAGCGGCCACCTCGGCTGGTTTGACCCGCGCAGCGGCAAGACCGAATTGATTGTCTTGGGCGGCGGCTCATCGCCCCACGGCGTGATTGCCGGCCCCGACGGCGCGGCCTGGCTCACCGACGGCGGGCAAAACGCGATTGCCCGCGTGGCCTGGCCTTCGCGCCAGGTCAAAGTTTTCCCCCTGCCCGCCGGCACACCGTATGCCAACCTCAACACCTGCGCTTTCGACGGCGAGGGCAACCTGTGGTTCACCGGCCAGAGCGGTTATGTCGGCAAGGTCGACGTGCGCAGCGGCACCGTGACGGTAAAAGACTCCCCGCGCGGCCGCGGCCCCTACGGCATCTGCGCCACACCCAAAGGCGAGATCTGGTGGTGCTCCCTGGCCGGCTCCTTTATCGCGCATATGGATACCAAGACCGGCGAATCCCGCATCGTCGAGCCGCCCACGCCGCGCCAGGGTGCAAGACGGGTGTGGTCAGACAGCAAGGGCCGCATCTGGGTCTCGGAATGGAGCAGCGGCAACCTCTCGGTGCACGACCCGGCACTCGGCACAGGCGCCAATAGCTGGAAAACGTACAAGGCCCCAGGCGCCGACCCGCATGTGTATGCGGTCTATGTCGACAACAAGGACATGGTCTGGGCCTCGGAGTGGAGCAACAATGCCATGCTGCGTTTTGACCCGGGCAGCGAGAAGTTTGAAGCCATCCCCCTGCCGCGCGCCAATGCCGCGGTGCGGCAGATCCTGGGGCGGCCTGGCGAGGTCTGGTTGCCTGAGAGTGGGACGGAGTTTGTGACGGTGATCAGGACGGGGTGAGTATCCGGCAACACCCGGCAATGGCAAGCCCCCAGCGCGCTGCGCATGACGACGATGTTCAGGCTGTCGCCGTCCTGCTTCGCGTCACACCCGTTTCCCGCACCGGCGGCAGGCCGAACATGCGGCCGTACTCCCTCGTGAACTGCGGCACGCTTTCATAGCCCACCGCAAACGCCGCGCTGCTCGCGCTCAACCCTTCCGACAGCATCAAACGCCGCGCCTCGATCAGCCGCAACTGTTTCTGGAACTGCAGCGGCGACAGCGAGGTCACGCTGCGAAAGTGCTGGTGAAATGAAGACGGACTCATGCCCGCCACGCCCGCGAGTCGCTCCACCGGCAAAGGCCGCGCAAAATCCGCCCGCAGCACAGACACCGCGCGCGCCACACGCTGCGCGTGGCCGTCAGGCCAGCCCAGGCGCCGTATCGCGGCCCCCAGCCGGCCCGCCAGCAGCCAGTAATGCATCTCGCGCACCCGTTGCGCCTGCAGCACCGGCAGCGCCGCCGGGCGATCCAGCAGTTGCATCAACCGCTGCGCCGCATCGGCCACCTCGGACTCCGTCGCCCCCACCCGCACAGCCGCTGCGTCGGGCGCGGGCCCGTCTTCCATCTGCAGCACCAGGTCGGCGATCACCGCGAGGTCCAGCTCCAGCACCAGTGAGAGGTAAGGCTTGGCCAGACTTGCGCGCGTGATCTGGTTGACCGTCGGCACGTCCGCCGTGATCAACAGCGAATCACCGGCGGAGAAGACAAAGGTTTGCGTGCCCAAGGTGACTTGCTTGCTGCCCTGCAACAGGAGGCAGACCAGCGGCTGCGAGATCGCATGCACCAGGCCGCTGGGCGAAGTCGCGCGCACCAGGCTGAGGCCCGGGATGGCCGTCTGCGCCAGGCCCGCCTTGTCGGCATGGGCTTCAGCATAACGGCCGACAACATCCAGAAGAAAAGGAAGCGTGCTCATGCCGCAAGCCTAACCGCTGGCGGCCGGTTGCGGCCAGCCCGGCGCTGAAATTTGGAGGATCAGGCAAGAAGCACCGAGCTTCCGGCAACCAGCCCCGGCCCGCCCGCCGGACACTGAAATCCTCATCCACCAAGCCTCCAGACAAGGAACCCGACCATGCGCAGCAGCACCCGAATCACCCTCATCACCGGCGCCAGCCGCGGCCTGGGCCGCAACACCGCCCTCAGCATCGCCCGACGCGGCGGCGACGTCATCATCACCTACCAGAGCCGGGCTGAAGACGCCCAAGCCGTGGTCGCCGAAATCCAGGCCATGGGCCGCAAAACCGTCGCCCTGCAGCTGGACACCGGCAACATCGCCAGCTTCGCCCCCTTCGCCGACCGCCTGCGCGCAGTGCTGCAAGGCACCTGGCAACGCGACACCTTCGACCACCTCGTCAACAACGCCGGCCACGGCGACTACGCCCTGATAGGCCAGACCACTGAAGCGCAATTCGACGGTCTGGTCAACGTGCACTTCAAGGGCGTCTACTTTCTCACGCAAGCCCTGCTGCCCCTGATCGCCGACGGCGGCCGCATCGTCAACCTCTCCTCGGGCCTGACCCGCACCTCCTACCCCGGCTATGCCGCGTACGCGGCGGTCAAAGGCGCGGTCGAAGTGCTGACCCGCTACATGGCCAAGGAACTGGGCGCACGCGGCATCGCGGTCAACACCGTAGCGCCGGGCGCGATAGAAACCGACTTCGGCGGGGGAGCCGTGCGCGACAACCCCGAGATCAACAAAATCTTTGCGGGAATCACTGCCCTGGGCCGCGCCGGCCTGCCCGACGACATAGGGCCCATGATCGCGAGCCTGCTCACCCAAGACAACCGCTGGGTGAATGCGCAGCGGATTGAGGTGTCTGGGGGCCAGGGGATTTGAGGGGAACCCGAGCTTCGGAGTGGAGCAGCAACGCGAAGAGGCGCTTTGACCCCGTGACGGAAAGTTTGAAGCCCCCCCTGCCACGCACCAATGCCGCGGTGCGGCAGATACTGGGCCGGCCTGGGGAGGTCTGGTTGCCTGAGAGTGGGACGGGGTGAGGGGCAGGTATCTTCAAAAAAGCTTGCGCCGCCCTCCAAGTAGAGGATGCTCTTAACAACCTAGGCGACTAACATCTTCTTACACCTCAACCAGGGGCGAAGGAGACAGGTATGGGTTGGCGAGGAACGCTACGAACCTTGGGAGCAATTTCAAGGGAGGCAGAACGAAACTCAAATCGCAGAGCCAGGCTGCGTGCCAAGGAGATCGCACTCTCGGAGAAGCTAGAAGCCCTTGAACAAGCGGCCGAAGCCGTCAGGGATTTCGAGGAGTATGTCGAGAAGCTGATTACGCTTCATCGCTCTTGCTCACCATCCATCAATTGGCAATCACAAGCCGCAGCTCTTGCCCCTGTCCAACCTCAATTGAGCCAAAAGTCCGAGACTGCTGCTCAGTCCCGCTTGGACAAGTACAAGCCATCCTGGCTGGACAAGCTGTTTGGCAACACTGACAAGAAGCTAAAAAAGCTCGCGGATGCCTTATCCGCAGCGAAGTTAGAAGACCAGCAACGATTTTGTCAGGAGTCGACCAAGTTTGAGGAGGACCTTGCCGACCACAGGGACCAAGTCGAGTTTGCAAAACGCATACTGGCCAAAGATCCAGCCGCCATGCTGGAAGCCATCAAACTCTATGAACCTCTACACGCCGTCGGTCTCCTTGGTGAAAACCTCCTGATTCAGATAGAAAACCCGAACCTGGTCATCATAGATCTGAGCGTGCACGGCGAGGAAGTAATCCCCAAAGAGCGGCCCAAGCTTCTGGCGTCTGGGCGCGCAAGCGTCAAAGCTATTCCCAAAGGGGAATACAACCGCCTCTATCAGGATTATGTGTGCAGCGCTTCTTTGCGAGTCACCAGGGAAATATTGGCGCTAATCCCTGTCGATGCGGTTCAGGTCAATGCTGTTGATGATCTTGTCGATAGCTCGACTGGACATCTGAAGCAATCCGCAATTCTTTCCTACCTGGCCCCCCGATCAACGATAGAGAAACTGAACCATCACGCCATCGACCCTTCCGACGCGATGAAAAATTTTCTTCACCAAATGAGTTTTTCTCCAACGGCAGGGTTTAAGCCGATAGAGCGACTGGAGCAACAACGCGATGCTGCGTTTTGACCCGGCCAGCGAGAAGTTTGACGTCATTCCCCTGCCCCACGCCAATGCCGCGATGCGGCAGATCCTGGGCCGGCCCGGGAGGTGTGGTTGCCTGAGAGTGGGACGGAGCTTGTGGCGGTGATTAGGACGGGGTGATGCCAACGGCTTTCGAACAATACTCGACGACCCGGAATTCTCGGGTGTTTCTTTCGCAGTAGAACAACTAGTACGCCGGCCAAAGCACCAATGAGGAGAAACGGAGCATGAGTGGATGGAAAATTCCTTTACTGTGGATTAGCATAGCTATCGCAATTGCAATGCTGGCTCAATTTGAAACGATAGTTGTATGGACTGATCTGCACAGCGGATTCGCATCCTGGGTTCAGGCCGTTGGATCAGTACTTGCCATTCTGGCTGCCGCAGTGATCGCCGGGTGGCAGACGCTCCAAACTCGAAACGCTGATAGAGAAAAAGAACGGCGAGATCGACTCAACAAATTCTTAGCCATTCGCGGAATTCTTGTACACACCGATGCGTGTTTTCAAATTGCCGTTACCGAACTAGGTAACCGATCTGCTCCGAAAGTTTGGGAGCGTCTAGGCGAAGAAGTTTCTCAGGCCCGTTCTGTTCTAGCTAGCCTACCCATACTTGATCTACCCGGCCCGTATGCCGCAATTCGTCTCGGTCTGACAGAACAAAATCTACGTGCACTCAATAACTTTTGCACAGATGTCGAAGAAAGCGATCCCCGTTTCGATAAGCAGGAAATCACAGCCATATTTGAAGAATGGCGAAGTAAGTCAGCGAATACATTGAAGTGGTTTCTCGGTCAAGTTCAAGAAAATAGCACTATCGAAGAAATGCGGGAAATAGTCCGCTTAGCTCGAGAGCAAACCTAGGCTATTCAGCGTGTACCAATTGCCGAGGAGTGTTGTAGAGTTTGACGACACCTACCTTTCCAGGTTAAACGCAATTCTTTAGGTCAAAAATGGCGATAGCTGACGATCCGAGAGCATTTATCCTTCGTATGTTTCAGATGGAATCGAACGAAGGTCGTGGCACACACTGCCAAGTCTTTCCGAACGGTACACGGCCAGCAGGAATTTCGCTTTTGCCTTCTGAGTTGGTGTATGGCATCTACAAACAGAAGTACTTTTTCACTCCCACTTCTCTGATCCTGGGTACTCCGTCTTCCCACCAGAGCATTGCCTGGGCCGATATTGCCGCATGCTCAACGAAGCATGGTTGCGGGGAGAAGCAATCTCTCTTGACTCTTACAACGGGATCTATTGTTGCAATCCGCCTGGATGAATTGGCGAAAGGCTGGTCTGGGCGTATATCGCAGCTTTTGCACGGCATGATTGAGCGCTGGGGCAGCTCAGCACCTCTTGGTCAAGAGCTCCTTACTATCGAAGATTTCTTTCGCCGAGTCGATGATGATTACTCATTCGCGCCTAATCTCGAACCGCATCCATCATTACTCGAGGTTCGCGTGGCCCTTGAAACTCTGAAGCAAAGTCCCGGCATTGATGATGTGCGGCTATCACGCGGAAACGTTCACGACGAAGAGCTGGCCGTTACGTCTGTCGTCGTGATCTCTCAGCATCGTACAAATGCAATCGATCAATTTGCGCAAGCTCTCCGGGCAAATGCAGTTGTCGCTGCATCTGAAAATACCAGGCGCAAGCTGGGTGAACACGTAGGGCGGAACGCGTGGGAGGTTCTGTGGGACTGATGAGACCTAGGGTGTGCAAGCCCCAGGTCCAGTGATCGGATACCTGACAGCAACGGGGTCGACGGAGCCCAAAGAGACTCGACCTTATCAATCGCACAGGAGGCGGAAGGAGAAGCACGCATGGTGGACACAAAAGGGAAACGGCCTTGGCGCAAGCCTGAGAGCTACAAGGCCGAGAAGCTCATGAGAAATCTGGTTAAGCCTTTCCTTGAAAGCCGGGGCTACACAGATGTCGAAGACAAGAGAAAAAAGATGGGTGGTGGAGAATCGCAGACCATCAGAGCTCGAGGCCCTAACGGTGAACTTGTTCATTTTCGGGTCCGATCCTGCTGGAGATGGGGAGCCGGTGGACGAGAGCCCTGGACTATTTCCGCGTCACAGTTGACGGCGAGGTATGTGGACTCGTTCGAGGCCACGCTGGACAACGTAATCCGGCGAAATTTGAAGGCGGACATCACTGACCTTCTATTGGTGCAGTCGGATGGCAATGAGATCGTCTACGCTGCCTCAATACCGGTACCCGAACTGCGACGGCTCTGGGAGAAACAGCGAGACGTTAGCAACGCTGTAATCCAGGCCGGGCAAATGGGCCGCGTTAAGAAAAACCATGCAGAGAACGGAGACAGCCCTACTCTCTGGTTGATGGATAGCCGAGCACCGGGTGGAAAAACCGTAGCTGACGTTCTCTGGAATTGGCCGGGAGTGATCGACGTCGTGAATTTGCCGATGAACATGGCAAGAGTTAACGACACATACGATGACCTGCCTGAAACCGACGACAGTCTCTATGGAGGCGAGAATGCACCGAGGAAAACGACAAGTCGCTCACAAGTAAAAAGAGACCCGGCAGTACGCCGCAAAGTTGTAGCACGAGCAGTTGATGGATGTGAGATGCCCGGATGTGCTGACACGCGCACATACTCCGGTTTTTTAGACGTGCACCACGTACTTAGCGTAGAGAAAAGTGACCGAGTATGGACCTGCGTTGCGCTGTGTCCAAACTGTCACCGCGAAGCTCATTTCGCCGAAAATTCGGAACATTTGAACCAGCAGTTACTTGAGTATGCAAGGCAGTTCGCGCCAAAACAAGTTACGCATCCATAAGTCGCTACGACTTTTTATGGCGGTGGCACCGGCTTAAGCCAGGTCGCAGCCACTTCAGTCGGCTCCGAGCTGCGCAGGCGACTTCCCAGAGTGATCAAGAGAACCCTGCTTTAGGCATTCAGTTAGTTCTTATCCCTCCTCCTCAACACCCAAGCAAAATAAGCCCCCTCCACCGCCATCACCCCTCCCCCCAGCGCGACCACGGCGCTGCTTCCTATCCAGCCAATCAGGGCCGCGGCCAGCACCACGCCCAAAGACTGGCCCAGGAATAAAAAAGACGCGAACAGCGAGACCGCCGTGCCGCGCGCTTCGGGCGCCATTTGCGTGGCATTGGCCTGCATGACGTTGTGGAACATGAAGAAACCAAAACCGCCGACCAGGCTGGCCGGGATGGCCGGGCCCCAGTGCGGGATGTAGGCCAGCGCCAGCGCGCTGATGCCGACCAGCCCGCCGCCCAGCAAGACCAGGCCGTGCTGGCCCAGGCGGGGAATCAACGCGCGGCCGGCGGCCATATACCCCACGCCGCCCAGGCCGAAGAGCGCCACGATGGCGCCTGAGACCGAGAGCGACAAACCCAGCGCATGGTGCAGGTGCGAGGCCCACATGGCCAACACACCAAAACCCATGGCGCCTTCAATCACGGCCAGCAGCAAAATGGTGCGCGGCCAGGGGCGGCTGGCGATGCGCCAGGCCTGCTTGAGGAAATGCGGGTGCACCACCGGCGCTTGCGGCTCAGGCACCGCTACCGCGGGCGCAAGCCGTTGCTGCCGGCGCAAATCACCCCACAGCAGCGAGCCCACCGCGCCAAACAGCAGCACCAGAAACGCAAAGGCCCAGCGCCAGCCGAGCGCGTCGGTCAGCAGCCCGCCCAGCAGCTGGCCGCAGACAATGCCCAGGGTGCTGCCCAGGCCGGTGCGCGTGAGCATTTCCTGCAGTTCATGGGCCGGCACCGTGTCGCCGACCCAGGCCATGGCCAGCGGGATCAGCGCGGCGGCGCCCAGGGCCATCATGATGCGGGCGAGCAGCAGCACGTCGAGGCTGGTGGCGAACACGGCGAGCGCGCTGCCCACGCTGCAGCCCAGCGCCGCAAAGGTCACGATGCGGAACTTGCCCAGCCTGTCGCCCAGCGGGCCGTAAAACAATTGCGCGATGCCGTAGGTGACGGCAAACACCGAGACCACCTGCGCCGCCTGCGCCAGGCTGACGGCAAACACGCGTGACAGCTCGGGCAGCATGGCGTCGCAAATGCGCTGGGCCACCATGCTCGAGAAAGTGGCGCACGACAGCAGCAGGATGGAGCGGCGGGTGGCGGGGGAGATCGACGAAGAGGAGGCGCGAGTGGCGCTGTGCGCGGCGGCGGAAGTCATGAAGGTGAACAGGCCCGGGTCAAGGTAGCGGGCGACACACCCACGCTGTATCGGATTGTAGGCAAACACCTGCAAAACCTATGGGCAAGGGGCATGGCGCCCTGCCCCCTGTGCAAAATGGCAGGTCGATCAAGAACCCACCCCAGGAGACACCATGGACAGCGCCCTGCGCGCGCCCCAAAGCGCTGCGGCCGTGAATATCGGCTTCAGGCCCTTACAGGCGGCCGACCTGCCCATGCTGCACGGCTGGCTGGCGCGCCCGCACTGGACCGAGTGGTGGGGGCCGGGGCCCACGCTGGCGGAGGTGGAGGCCGAATACGGCGCATGGATCAATGACCCCCGCCAGGTGCAGCCGCATATCGCGCTGCTGGACGGCCGGCCTTTTGCCTACATCCAGTCCTATGTGGCCATGGGCTCGGGCGACGGCTGGTGGGAAAACGAAACCGACCCCGGCGTGCGCGGCATAGACCAGTCGATTGCCGACGCCGCGCAGCTGGGCCGCGGCCTGGGCACGGCGATGGTGAAGGCCTTTGTGGCCCGGCTGTTGGCCGACCCGCAGGTCACCCACATCCAGACCGACCCCGACCCGCGCAATGCGCGCGCGATACGCTGTTATGAAAAAGCCGGGTTTCGCGTGGTGGGCGAAGTGCAAACGCCGGATGGGACGGCCTTGTTGATGGTGTGCAGGCGCACCGTATAAAAAAATATTACAAATTTGCCCAGGAAATCGTGTCGATCCCGCCGTGGCCCGTTCGTCGTACAGATAGAGGGCGGCCCCCCGCCTTCTCTTTTCTCTCACTGTCATTCACATTCACCAAAGGAAACACACCATGACCACCTCTGGCACCAACACCGTCAAACTTCACCGGGTCCTGCAATCCACCCCTGACCGGGTGTACCGCGCCTTCCTCAGCCCCGCCGCCATGAGCAAATGGCTGCCACCCAACGGCTTTACCGGCACCGTTCATGAAATGGACGCCAAGGTGGGCGGCCGCTACAAGATGTCATTCACCAACCACACCAACGGCCACAGCCATTCCTTCGGCGGCACCTACCTGGAGCTCAAGCCCGGCGAGCGCATCCGCTACACCGCGAAATTCGACGACCCCAACCTGCCGGGCGAGATGACCACCACCATCACGCTGGCGAAAGTCTCCGCCGGCGTGGAAATGCACGTGGTGCAGGAAGGCATTCCCGCGGTGATCCCCGCGGACCAGTGTTATGTGGGCTGGCAGCAGTCGCTGGTGTTGCTGGGCAAGCTGGTGGAGGTGGAGATCAACGAGTAAGGGCGCGCCGGGCTCGCCGTAGGGCCGGCTTCAGGGCCGCAGGCGGTCCTTGATCTGCGTGTACAGCGGGTCTTGCAACCAGTCGGCAACACTCCTGGGAAGAGGCTTGATATTGCCCGGGGCAAGGCGCGTCACGGCGTCAGGCCTGGCATTGTCAACTGTCAGTGCCTTGCCCGATGGCAATCCCAGCAGGCTGACCTCATAACGAACGCCGGCCATACCGCCGGATTCTTCCACCGTTTGCAGCACGTCGACACCAAAGTCGGATGCCTCGGACGGCTGCCCCACTAACACCGCGCCATTGAGTTCGCGCAAGGCGCTGGCCAGCCAGGCGGCGGCGCTGGCGGTGTCGCTGTCGACCAGCACCAGCCATTTGCCCGGCACCAGCCATTCGCGC
Source organism: Polaromonas sp. CF318 (assembly GCF_000282655.1). Lineage (GTDB taxonomy): Bacteria > Pseudomonadota > Gammaproteobacteria > Burkholderiales > Burkholderiaceae_C > Polaromonas. Next base: position 20,256 of record NZ_AKIV01000138.1, on the reverse strand, counting down.
AATTCAACAATGCCGGTGGCTGCCGTGCCCTTGATCCGGTTCACGCTTTCGGTGGCCGAAAACGGTTTGGCCTCGGCGCTGCCGGGGCGGTACTGCAGGGGATACCAGGTTCCCGCATTGCCATGCCTGCCCAGCAACGCCAGCACCGCTTGCGCTTCGTCGAACCTGCCGCCGGGATTACCGCGCAGGTCGAGGACACGGACACCGCTGCCGTCAACGGGCTGTGCGCGCAGGCTTTCCACCAGGCGGACGGGTATCCCCTCAAAGAAACCGGCCATGCGGATGTAGAAATGGCCCGGCGCCTGCCCGGCCACCACGATTTTCTCAGGGGCGGTCTGTGCCCGCGCGACGGTCCGCGTTTGCGGCGGCTCGCCGGGGCGCTGCGAGACCAGTTGCACCGGGCTCGCCACGGGGATGAACAGCAACTCTGAAAGCTCATTGCCGCCCAGGTCGGCGACCGGGCGGCCGTCCACGCTGAGGAGCACCTCACCGGCCTGCAGGCCCGCCGCCGCCGCGGGGCCACCGGCCACCGCCTCGCGCACCACCCACTGGCCCTCGGCGCGAGTCAGGAGCAGGCCGGGGTCGAATCCGCTGCCTTTGCGCCACGCTTCAAGTTCCACCGGCGTGAAATAGCGGCCGCGTGGCCCCATGAGCTTCATCATGCGGCGCTTGCATTGCAGGGCCAGCTTGTTGGCCTCGGCCTCGGGCACCCGATGCCACGCGGCGGCCAGTTCCAGCAGGGCACGCTGGAGCTGATCCTGGGCATTGGGCGCGGCGGCGAATTCCGGCGATGCGGTTCTTTCGGTGCAGGATTCATACAGCTGCGCATAGCTGTACACCGCCAGCGGTTCGCGATGCATGGCCAGCATCAGGTGAGCCACCTCCAGCGCATTGCGTTTGGCAACCTGGGCTTGCGCGGGTGCGGCGGCCACCAAGGCCAGTGCAGCCAACAAGCCGGCAGCCTGCAACCGGCGTATCAAAGCGCCTTGCCCAGCCGCCCCACCCCCTCTTCAATCTTCGCCACATCGGCCGTGGCAAAGCTCAGGCGCAGCGTGGCCAGATCAGGGTTGGCCGCGTAGAACGGCGCGCCGGGCACAAAGGCGACGAGCTGCTCGATGGCCTTTTTGGCGAACTCGCCGGCGTCCCTGCTTTTGCCGTTTGCGCCCGTGAGGCGGGCCCAGAAGAACAAGCCGCCTTGCGGCTGGGTGAATTCAATCGCGTCGCCGAGTTCGCGTTTCAAGGCATTGCCCATGGCGGTGGCGCGTTCGCCATACACCTTGCGCACGCGCTGGAGGGTGTCGGGCATGCGGCCGGCTTTGAGGTATTGGGCGGCGGTGGCCTGGGCGAAGGTGCTGGTGTGGGCGTCGCTGAACTGCTTGCACATGGTGGCCTTGGCCAGCAGCTCGGCGGGGGCGACCATCCAGCCCACGCGCAGGCCGGGGCTCAGCACCTTGCTGAGGGAGCCGCAGTGGGCAAGCAGCTCGCGGCTGCCGGGCACGCTGGGGCTGAGCGCCAGCAACGAAGGCGGTGGCGCTTCGCCGAAAAAGAGGTCACCGTAGGGGTCGTCCTCGACGATCAGGGTCTGGTGCTTGACGGCCATGGCCAGCACCTGTTTGCGGCGCTCCAGGCTCAGCAGCGCGCCGCTGGGGTTGCCGAAGGTGGGGATCAGGTAGACAAATTTGGGTTTGTGCTGGGCGATGAGTTTTTCGAGCTCGTCGGTCTTGACGCCGTGGGCGTCGATGGGCGCGCTGATGAGTTCGGCGCCGTAGAGGCGGAAGCACTGGATGGTGGCCAGGAAGGTCGGGCCTTCGACGATGACCTTGTCGCCGGGCGAGATCATGGTCTTGCCGAGCAGGTCGAGCGCTTGCTGGCTGCCGGTGGTGACGATGAGGTTTTCGGGGGCCACGTCTTTGGCGCCCTTGGTGGCCATGAAGGCGCTGAGCTGTTCGCGCAACGGGCCGTAGCCTTCGGTGGCGCCGTATTGCAGTGCGCCGCCGGGTTCTTCGCTCAAGGCCTTGTTGCTGGCCTCCTGGATGCCGGCCACGTCGAACATGGCGGGGTCGGGGAAGCCGCCGGCAAAACTGACGATGCCGGGCTTGCCCAGCAGTTTGAAGAGTTCGCGGATGGCGGAGGTTTCAACGTTGTTGAGGCGGTCGGCAAAGTGCAGGGGCATGTTCGGTTTCTCGCTTTCTGGGCTGCATTGTCGCCAATTTGGCCGCGGCCTGTCCGCCGCCGGGCCGGTTGAGGGGTGGTTGACAGAGTATTGGTCTAGAGTAATACTCTAGTTATGGACTCCAGTGCTACCCCATCCTCCACCACGCCTTCCACCCCACCCTCTACCCGGGATCGCCTGCTCGAGGCCGCCACCAAGGTGTTCCTGGCCCAGGGCTTCACGGCCGCCTCCATGGACATGGTGCGCCAGGAGGCCGGCGTGAGCAACGGCAGCCTGTACCACCACTTCCCGACCAAGGCGCTGCTGGCCGATGCGCTTTATGCCCACATGCTGCGCGACTTCCACACGGCGCTGATGCAGCCGATTGCCGGCAAGGCCTCGGCGCAGGCCGGCGTCAAGGGCCTGGTGCGCGCCTATATCCAGTGGGTGCTGCAACACCCGGACCAGGCGCGGCTGCTGCACACGCTGCGGCGCGGCGGCGGCATGACGGACGGCGCCGAGGCCAGCACGGCCAATGAGCATGCCTTTGCCGCGCTGAAGCTGTGGATGGAGCAGCGCGTGGAAGCCGGCGAGATACGGGCCATGCCATTTCATGTGTGGATGGCGCTGGTGTTCTCGCCGTCGATGTCGCTGACGCAGCGCTGGGTCAGCCAGCCCGTTCCGGCCGTTGCGCCCAAGCTGCGCGCCGCGCTGGAGCACGGCGCCTGGATGGCCGTGGCGGCCTGAGCCCCCGGGGAAAGACGCAAGAAGATTCAACCAAGGAGTGTCCGTATGAAAGTCGTGAACGTTCATCAACGCCTGCTGCATGCGAGCCCGGAACGGGTGGGCGCGCTGATTGACGCGCTGGGCTCGCCGGCCGATGCGATGTGGCCGGGTCGCGCCTGGCCGCGCATGAAGCTGGACCGCCCCATGGCCGTGGGCGCCTCGGGCGGCCATGGGCCGATTCGTTATGTGGTGGAGGCCTACACGCCGGGCCAGGCTGTGCGCTTTCGCCTCACGGCGCCCCGGGGTTTCGAGGGCTGGCACGGCTTTGAGGTGCTGGAGGCCACGCCCGCGCATTGCGTGCTGGAGCACCGCATCGAGATGCGGGCGCGCGGCCCCGCCCTGCTCTACTGGCCGCTGGTGATCGGGCCGCTGCATGACGTCTGTGTGGAAGACGTGCTGTCGCAGGCCCAGCTCTCGCTGGGGCTGGAACCCCGGCCCGTGCCCTGGACGGCGCGCGTGCGCCTGCTGCGCTGGCTGGCTTCGGGCGGCCGGCGCCTGGCGCCGCCGTTTGCGCGGGGGCAGCATGCCCGCTGACGTGTTGATGTGGGCGCGCGAGATGCTGGGCCGGCAGCCCTTCAGCGCGATGCTGAATGCGCAGCTCGATGCCTTTGCGCCCGGCAGTGCGGAGCTGTCGGTGCCGGTGGTGCCCGGCTTGCTGCAGCAGCACGGTTTTGTGCACGGCGGTGTGCTCTCATACCTGGCAGATAACGCGCTCACGTTCGCGGGCGGCTCGGTGCTGGGCGACTCCGTCACGTCGGAGTTCAAGATCAATTACCTGCGCCCGGCCAAAGATGCCGACCGCCTGCTGGCCGTGGCCACGGTGGTGGGCAGCGGCAAGACGCAGGCAGTGTGCCGCTGCGACATCTTTGTGCTGCACGGGGAAGAGCGCACCTTATGCGCCGCGGCGCAAGGCACGATTCGGAAGGCGGCCTAGGGGCCGTTAACAGGCCCAAGGACTCGCAAACGCAGTACCGGCGATACAGTACAGGCCATGCCACTTAATCGCTCTTGAGCGATATATTGACAATATTGTGTAAAAACGATATTGTGCAAATATCACTCAAAGGCGGTATCAATGAGCACGCTTCAAACCTTCCCCGTTCAGACATCAGCACAGCTGTCGGTGCATTTGAAATCGCTGCGAAAAGCACGCGGGCTGACGCAGACCGCGTTGGGTCAGCGCATAGGCGTCAAGCAGGTCCGCATGGCCGATATTGAAAAGAATCCCGGCGCGGTGAGTCTCGACCAGCTGCTTCAGGTGTTGCACGCGCTGGATGCGCGAGTGCTGCTGGCGGACTTGCGACGGTACGCCGAGACTGACGCACCACCCGCCCCCACCGCGAACAGCCCCACGGCCGATTGGTAGCCGGGGAAGCGCTTGAGAAAATCATGACGAGACAGTTTCAAAAGATGGCCCATGGCATTCGCCGATCTTGATGTGTGGATGAACGGCCAGCACGTGGGCCTGTGGTTCTGGACGCGCACCGGCACCCCGGGTTTTCGTTACGACGAGAGCTGGCTGCGCTCGCCCCAGTCGCGCCCGCTATCGGTCTCGCTCCCCATGCCGGCCGGCGGCGGCGACGTGACGGGCGCCAAGGTCGAGCATTACTTCGACAACCTCCTGCCCGACAGCGGCCGCATCCGCGAACGGCTGCGGCGGCGCTTCGGAACCTCTTCCATTCGCGCGGCCGACCTGCTGGCCGCCGTGGGCCGTGATTGCGTGGGCGCGCTTCAGCTGATGCCACAAGGCCTGCAGCCACCGCCGCACGACCGCATCGACAGCACGCCGCTGAGCGACAGCCAGGTGGAGAAGTTGCTGGGCGAGGTAACCGGGGACGGCGCGGAAGGCTCCTCGCTGGCGGATGACTTCCGGATCTCCATTGCCGGCGCGCAGGAAAAAACTGCACTGCTGCGCATTGGCCGGCGCTGGCACCTCCCGTCAGGCTCTACACCTACCACGCACATCTTCAAGCTGCCGCTGGGCCTGGTGGGCAATATGCGGGCCGACATGACGGACTCGGTGGAAAACGAATGGCTCTGCGCAACCCTGCTGGGCGAGTTGGGCTTCGAGGTCGCGCCCACGGAAATGGGCCGCTTCGGTGAACGCAAGGTACTGATCGTGGAGCGCTTCGACAGGCGCTGGATGGACGACGGCGCATGGATAGCCCGTCTGCCGCAGGAGGACTTCTGCCAGGCCACAGGGACGCCCGGCGACCTCAAGTATGAAAGCGACGGCGGCCCCGGCCTGCGCGCGGGCCTGGACTTGCTGGGTGGGGGCAGCCATGCCCGCTCCGACATTCTGCAGTTTGTGCGGGTGCAGCTGGCCTTCTGGATCATGGCCGCGACAGATGGCCACGCCAAGAATTTCTCGATTTTCCTGGAGCGCGGCGGCGGCTTTCGCATGACGCCGCTGTATGACGTGCTGTCGGCCTGGCCCATCATAGGCAGCGGGCCCAACCAGCTCAGCCCGCGCCGCGCCAAACTGGCCATGGCCCTGCGCAACAAGAATGCGCACTACCACCTGCACGAAATCCGCACCCGCCACTGGGAGGCGCTGGCGCGGCAAAGCGGTGTGCCGGGCGCCTTCGACCAGATGGTGGCGCTGGTGCTGCAGGTGCCCGACGCGCTGGAGCGTGTAGCCGGGCAGTTGCCGCCGGACTTTCCAGAACCGGTATTTACGGCCATACGCCGCGGCATGCTGGCGCAGGCCGGGAAATTCGTGGACGAACTGCCATGACGGAGCCGCTGTCACAGCCCGAGGCCCGCGGCGCCTACATCGCCCGCATCAACCGGGTGGTGGACCACATCAGCGCCAACCTGGCCGGCACGCTGGACTTGCAGGCGCTGGCCGACGTGGCGCACTTCTCGCCCTGGCACTTTCACCGCGTGTTCCAGGGGATGACGGGCGAAACCCTGGCCGACTGCGTGCGCCGCCTGCGGCTGGAGGCAGCGGCGCAGCGCCTGATTTTTACGCGGGAGACCGCGCTGCAGATAGCGCTCGACACGGGCTTTGCTTCAGCGGAAGTCTTCAGCCGTGCCTTTCGCACCCACTTCGGCACGACGCCCACAGCGTGGCGGCGCGGGGGCTGGCGCGAGTGGGCGACGCGCCGGCAGATTGAACTTAGCAAGATTCATCAAGGCCACCACAAGCCGAATCAAGACTCCATCATGGCGTTGTTCAAAGATAGAACCCTCTGGCCCGCCGGGCCGGTACCTTCATCCGAAAGAACCCTTGCCATGCATATTGAACTGAAAACATTCCCGCCCATGCGCCTGGCCTATATGCGCAACACCGGGCCTTACGGCGAGGCCGTGGCGCAGCTGTGGCAGCGCTTTGCCGCCTGGTGCGGCCAGAACGGCTACATGAACCCGCGCCCCAAGATGTACGGCATCAGCCAGGACAACCCAGAGATCACACCGGCCGATAAATGCCGCTACGACGCCTGCATCGAAGTGAACGAAAGCTTCAAGCCGCAAGGCGAAATCGGCGTGCAGAACTTTGGCGGCGGGCGCTATGCCTGCGGCCGCTTCACCGGCAAGCCGGGCAACGAGGTGCACGAAGCCTGGAAGCACATGTTCGCCGAGTGGCTGCCGCAAAGCGGCTACCAGCCGGACAACAAGCCGGCGCTGGAGCTGTATGAAGAAGACTTTGTGATGGACCCGAAAACAGGAAACTTCAGCTGCTGGCTGTGCGTGCCGGTGCGGGCGCTCTGAAAAGCCTTCGCGGCATTGCAGGGCGGCGCGTGCCATACTCGCGCAAAACTCCGGGCCCGCCGCCATGCAAAAGTTTCTGCTACCCCTGCAAAAATTCTTTCTCGCCGGCCTGCTGCTGGCGGCCGTGCATTCCAGCGCCTGGGCGCAGCGCGGCAATCCCGACGTGGCCTACGCCGGGCAGTCCATAGACCAGATGATCTCCACCTTCATGGCCGAACAGGGGATTTCGGGCATGGCGGTGGCGATTGTGCAGGCGCCCTACATCACGCGGGTGACGGGCTACGGGCTCGGCGACGTCGCGTCGCGCCGGCTCTCGGCGTCGAACACCCTGTTCGACATCGGCCAGATGGCCAATGCCTACCTTGCGGTGGCGGTGCTGCAGCTGGTCGAGGCCAACAAGCTGGGCCTCGACGATGCGGTCTCGCGCTTTGTGCCGGGCGCGCCCGCGGGCCTGACGGTCGGCCAGGCCATACGCGGCGGCAATGCGAGCTCACAATGGCTGGCGCCCCTGGTCGCGCAGGCCAGCGGCCAGTCGGCCGAAGACCACATCCGCGTGAACCAGATCGAGCGCCTGGGCCTGAAGCACACGGTTTTCGGCAGCGCCCTTCCCTCGCTGGCCTGGGAAAAGGACGCGCGGCCCCACAGCGCCTTTCTTAAAACCCCAGCGCTGATCAACCCCGGCGAACCGGCCACGGGTTATGCCGCAAGCGGTGCCGTCGCCATGCCCGCGGGCCTGCGCATCTATGCCTCGGCGCTCGACGTGTCGCTGTGGGATGTGGGCCTGGCCGGCGAGATCCTGGTCGCGTCGCCGGCGCTGCGCAAATGGATTTATTCCGCGCCCGAAGGCGCGGTGTCTTCGGGGCCCTGGTATTTCCCGGGGCACAAGGGCCTGATGGTGACGACGGGTGACAGCGCTGGTTTTTCTTCGCTGCTGAGCCGTTTTACCGATGCCTCCGAACTGCTGTGCGTGACGCTGCTGGCCAACAAGGAGGGCGTGGACCTCACGCAGCTGGCGCGCCGCATCGCCGGCGCTTACGACGCGCGCCTGGGCCCGCCGCTGGTGACCGCCAGGCTCCGGGTGCAGCAAAGCCCGTTCACGGTGAAGGAAACCATGGGCCGGCTTGAAAAAGTCCTGCGCGCACGGGGCAACGCCATCATTGCGCACATCAACCACGCCCGTGCCGCGCAAGACGCCGGACTCCAGCTGGCGCCGACCGAAGAACTCCTTTTTGGCAACCCCGCCGCCGGTACCCCGCTGATGCAAGCCAACCCGGCCGCGGTGATCGCCCTGCCGCTACGTGCCGCCGCCTGGGAAAAAGACGGCGCCGTCTGGCTCACGGCCGTCGACCCGGTGGCCATCGCCGCGGAGCAAGGCATCAAAGACCAGGGCGCCCTGGTCTTCAAGAGGCGGGCCGACATCGACTCGGCGCTTCGCGAAGCCGTCGCCGCGCCCTGAAAAATCAATCGAGGCGGATGTTGGCGCGCGCCACCAGGGCGCGGTAGCGCGTGATTTCCGAATCCATCACGTCGCGCAGCGCCTGCGGCCCCAGCATGGCCGGCTCCATGGACTGCTGCTGCAGCTTCTTGCGCACCTCGGACTCGGCCATGACGGCCGTCAGCGCCCGCAGTAGCTGGTCGCGCACGGCCGGTGCAATGCCCGCGGGTGCGGCCACCGCGTACCAGCCGTCCAGCAGGGCCGAGGAGAGCTGCAGTTCGCCATAGGCAGGCACGGTGGGCATGTAGGTGGAACGCTTTTCGCTGACGACCGCAAGCGCGCGCAGCTTGCCGGACTGCACCAGCGGATTCACCGCCGCCATGGTGTCTATGCCCAGGGCGACGTCGGCGCGCACCACGCCGATGTCGGCCTCGGCGCTGCCCTTGTAGGGAATCGCGGAAAGCTTGACGCCGGCAGCATCGGCCAGCAGCTCGCCGGCCAGGTGCGGCGCCGAGCCGCTGCCGAAGGTGGCATAGGTCAGCGTGCCCGGCTCGGCCTTGGCCTTGGCCAGGATGTCCTTGAGGGTTTTGTAGGGCCCGGTGGCCGAGGTCACCAGCACCAGCGAAGTGCGCGCGACCATGGCGATGGGTGACAGCTGCTTGAAGGGGTCGTAGCCCAGCTTGCTGCGCACCGCGGGGTTGACGGTGTAGCTGCTCGAGCCCGAGAACAGCAGCGTGTAGCCGTCGGGCTCGGCCGCGCTGACCATGACCACGCCGATGGCGGTAGAAGCGCCGGGCTTGTTGTCGATGATCACGGGCTGGCCCAGGCGGGCACTGAGCCGGTCGCCGATGATGCGGGCCGCCACGTCGGTGCCGCCGCCCGGCGGGAAGGGAACGACCAGCTTGATCGGCCTGGCGGGCCAGGCCTGTGCGTGCGACAGGCCGGGAAACGCGAGGGCGGAACAGGCGGCGACCAGAAGGGCCGCCTGAAGCAGTGGCCGGCGTGAAGTGGAAGGCATGGGCATCTCCAGTGAGGGGGCAATCAGAACAACAACAACTCAGGCAGCGGCCGGCGCGGCATGCCAGGGCAGCCCCGCGGGCTCGCCCAGGTCCCAATACAGGCCGGCCATGATGCGCAGGCCTTCGCGGGCGACGGGCGCCAGCAGGTGTTCGTCGGGCGCGTGCTGGGCGCAGGCCGGGTAGGAGTGCGGCACCCACAGCGTGGGCAGGCCCAGCAGGTCGGCGAACACATCGTTGGGCAGTGAGCCGGCCAGGTTGGGCAGGGTGACGACCGGCTTGCCGCTGCTCTGCACGATGGAGCGCTGCGCCCAACCCACCCAGGGATGGTCCAGGTCCAGGCGCGTGGCCGCACCGGTGAGCGTGATCTCCACCTCGACCCGGTTGAAGCCGTAGCGGTCCAGGTGCTTGCGCAGGATGGCGGCGAGGTCCTGGTAAGGCGTGCCGACCACAAAACGCAGCTGGCAATGGGCCACGGCCTCGCCGGGAATCGCATTGACGGGGCGCTGCGGCGAGCCGGCGCCCAGCGCCAGCACTTCAAGGGTGTTCCAGCCCATCAGGCGTTCGGCCGTACTGAGGCCGGGTTCGCCCCAGTGGGCGTCGGGCAGCGGGTCGTCCTCGCCGCCGCCTATGTCCACATCGGCCAGCGCGCGGCGCACGGACGGGGGCAGCGCGCGCGGCTTGAGGGCCGGCACCAGGATGCGCCCGCGCGCATCGACCAGCGAAGCCACGGCACTGGCCAGCACGGTGGCCGGGTTCAGCAGCGCCCCGCCCCAGTTGCCCGAGTGGTAGGCCTTGTCGCGTGCGCGCAGGCGCAGGCTGAAGTTGATCGCGCCGCGCGAGCCCAGGAACAGCGTGGGCTTGTCGGCATGCACGCGCGGGCCGTCGCAGGCGATCAGCAGGTCGGCCTGGAGCTGGGTGCGATGGTTTTCACAAAAAGCATGCAGGCCGGGCGAGGCGGCTTCTTCGCCCATCTCGAGCAGCAGCGTGACGTTGTAGCCCAGGCGCCCGCCGCGCGCCTTGATCACGCTAGCCAGCGCGCCGAGGTTGACGGTGTGCTGGCCCTTGTTGTCGGCGGTGCCGCGGCCGTACCAGCGCTCGCCTTCGCGCACCAGCGCCCAGGGCTGCAGCCCTTCGCGCCAGCGCCCTTCCTGGCCGCTGACCACGTCGCCGTGGCCATAGGTCAGCACGGTGGGCAGCGCCGTGTCTTCCACGCGCCGCGCGACCAGGAAAGGGCCGGCGCCCTCGACGGGATTGGGCATCACGCTGCAGGAAAAACCGAGCGCGCGCAACGATTCGCCCATCTCGCCGCGCAGGTAGTCGGCCAGCGCGGGGTTGGGCTTGCCGGTGTCGCTTTCGGTGCGCAGGGCAACGCGCCTTTGCAGGACATCGAAAAAGTGGCCGTCGTCAAACCAGGCGGTGGCGGCATCAAGGCAGTCGGATCTCAGCATGTTTCATCGTTTTAAAAGGGGTGCGCGGTCATGAGTGCGCCATAAGTACGTCATAAGTACGTCATGCACGCGTCATGAAACCAAATGTAGGAAGAATCAGCCTTTACTACAATGAGAGATATCGCAACAAGGCCTTGCCTTTTTGGCAAACTACAAATTCGAGCGCCCTTCCCGCCCATCCATCCCACCCGCCTTCGCATGAAAACCACTTTTTTCAGCACGCAGGTCCGCTATTTCCTCGAGGTGGCGCGCACCGGTTCGGTCAGCCAGGCCGCGGCGCAGCTGCATGTGGCGGCCTCGGCCGTGAGCCGCCAGGTCGGCAAGCTGGAAGACCAGCTGGGCTGCGCGCTGTTCGAGCGCCGGGCGCGCGGCATGGTGCCGACGGACGCAGGCGAGCGCCTGATGGCCTATGCGCGCGCGGGCAGCGACGACGCCGAACGCGTGATGGAACAGGTGCGCGGCCTGGCCGGCTACAGCGCGCGCCGCGTGCGCGTGGCCTGCACCGAAGGCTTCGCCACGGGTTTCATGCCGGAGGTGGTCACGGGCTTCAGGCGCAGCCACCCCGAGGCGCTGATCGAACTCAGCGTGGGCTCGCCTGAAAGCGTCAGCCGCCTGCTGCTGCAGGGCGAGACCGACGTGGCGCTGAAGTACATCGTGGCGCCCGAAAAAGGCGTGACGGTGCGGCATGCGGCCACCGCGCCCATCTACGCGTTGATGCTGCCCGCGCACCCGCTGGCGCGGGCCCGCGTGGTGACGGCGGCCGACGTGGTGAAGTACCCGCTGGGCATCAGCGCCAAGGGCATGACGGGCCGCCAGCTCTTCGACATGGCGTGCAGCGTCCAGGGCCTGCAATACCAGTCCTCGGTGGTCAGCAATTTTTCGTCGGCGCTGCTGCCCGGCGTGCACGGCGACGACATCATGCTGTCGGGCTACCTGACGGCCGCGCACCTGATACGCGAGGGCCAACTGGTGGCCGTGCCCTTTGCCGAGCCGCAGCTGAACCAGCGCGTGCTGCAGGTGCTGTCGCTGCAGGGGCAGACGCCCGCGCCGCTGGTGCAGGACTTCACCACGCAGCTGATCGCCGCGATACGCCAGTCGGGCGACGGCATGGTGCCGGCCCGCAAGCGCGCCGCGAAAAAGCGCGGCTGAGCGCCCCGCCCGTTCAGTCCGGCTTGTTACAGGCCAGGCAAGGGCAGGAGCTTGCCTTCGGCCGACGAAGGCGGCGCGATGCGCAGCACGCGCGACAGCGTGGGCGCGATGTCCACTACCTCCACTCGCGTGTCTATGCGGCCGGCTTTGACCCAGGCCGGGCCGTACACCAGGATGGGCACCTGCGTGTCATACGGATGGGGGGAGCCGTGCGTGGCGACCGTGTTGCCGAACATCCAGCCGGGTTTGAGCGAGTACTGCACGTCGCCCGAAACGTCGGCATGCCAGGATTTGCGGATCTGCTCATAGAAAGGCGCGCCGGCGCGGCTGCCGCTTTGCAGTTCGCGCCGCGTGTAGGCCGCCACAAAACCGGGCTCGGCCATCAGCAGCGTGCGGGTCTCCTCGGCCAGGGCGTCGGCACTGGCCTGCTTTTGCGCGATGAGCTGTTTGTCGAACAGCACGCTGGAGCCGGAAAAGCCCGCAGCCCATTTGCCCGGGCCGAAGCGTTTTTCAAGCCCGGCATTGACGCGGCCCAGCACCTGGCTGCTGTTGACGCGGCCGGACTCGCGGCCCTGGCTGGCGTTGTACTCGGGCGCGGGCATGAAGCCGTGGTCGGCGGTGAGCACGGCGATGTAGTTGTCCTTGCCGACGCGCGCGTCCAGGTCCTGGAAGAAGGCCTGCAGCAAACGGTCCAGCTGCAGCAGGTGGTCGTGCGAGAGGCGCGACTCGGCGCTGAAGGCGTGGTTCACGTAGTCGTGGCCCGAAAGGCTCACCGACAGGATGTCGGGAGTGTCGTCCTGGCCCAGTTGCTCGCCGGCAATGGCGGCGCGCGCGAACTCCAGCGACATCGCGTCGACAAAGGGGCCGCGCAGCAGCGAACCGTAAAAGCGCGGGCCGGGCGCGCTGTCGTCCCTGGCGCCGAACATCGCCGGCAGGCCGCCGCCCGCGGGGCCGTACCAGGGCTGCTGGTCGGGCAGCGAGCGCGCGTACGCGGCCTCGGGCAGCAAGGCCTTCCACTCGGCCTTGAAGTAGCGGTCGGCCGGCTTGCCGGCGTTGTAGCGGTCAACCCAGGCCGGGTGCGCGGCCATGTAGTGGGTGCTGGAGGCGAACTGCCCGGTGGCGCCCATATACATATAGGCGATGCCGGTCTTGCCGGCCGGCAGGATGGCGCCGCGGTCCTTGCCCGAGATGCCAATCACCTTGGAGCGGCTGTCGACGCGGCGCAGCACGTCGCCCACGGTTTCGGCCTTGAGGTTTTTCGGGCTGGTGCCGTCCAGGGCATTGGTGGAGTGGCCGATGTAGGTGGCCGAGGTATCGCCTGTGCAGTAGACGGGCTCGGCGGTGACGGGGTCGCGCCAGTCGTTGCCGATGATGCCGGTACGGTGCGGGTAGGCGCCGGTCAGCATGGTGGCGTGGCCGGCCGCGGTGACGGTGAAGGCATGGCCGTAGTGCGCGTTGGCGAACCAGGCGCCGCGGTCCAGGAAGCGCGCGAAGCCGTCGGGCGCGAGCTGGTCGCGGTAGTCCAGCACCTGGCGCTGCGGCAGGCCGTCGACGACCAGGAAGACCACCAGTTTGGGGCGAGGCGCGGCACCGGCCACGGTGCCGGGCGCGGCGGCGCAACTGGCGAGCAATGCGGCGGCCAAAGAGGCGGCCAGCAGTCGTAAAAGAGTGTGAGCTTTCATGGCTGCGATGCTAAAGCAGTTCGGGCCGGGAGCGCCCCCGTAATGACCCGTGCAGCTCGCACCTGCATTGGCCTGGTCACGGCCTCACAGCGGCGCGCATCATGCACCACATCATCCGCGTCGAGTTGCAAGAAAGTGTTGCCATTCTTTTCAGAAGGCATTTTTGCCACTATTCACCCGCGGCTTTTGGGGGCGGGGATTGACGGGGTTTTTGCTTATGGGGCAGGATGGTTCCATGGTGAACAGCATCGCGCCCTATGCCGCGCCCCCCGGACAATTGGAAATCGAGCGTGTGGTGACGGCCAGCATCTGCCACATCAAGGAAGGCATTTATGCGCAGATGGAGGACATACGCGCGCACTCCCTGCCCCACAACGCCGCGGACGGCATCCACGCCATCCTGCACTACCAGAGCGGCTGGTTCGTCCACTGGGCGGAAGGCCCGTCCCCGGAAATACGCAACCTGCTGCTGCGCATGGCCGGCGACCCGCGCCATCATTCGCTGCACACCCTGCACACCAGCCGGGGCCGTCGCATACTGCCCACGCCCTGGTCCATGGTGATGTCGCAGGCCACCGAGTCGGCCGTGCAGTTCGGCCGCCGCGTGATGGCGCTGCGCGAGCAGTTCGAAAAAGGCGTGCAGTACGCGCCCTCCTCCGTACTGCGGCGCCTGTCGGCGCCCATGCAGCTGCCGCAGGCCCAGGGCCTGGCCGACCCCGAGGCCTTCCACCGTGTCGGCATCTGCTCGGCCGGCGGCAACGAGGCCTTCGCCATGGTCGGCTGGCTGGCGCAGCGCACCGGCGGGACGGTGGCCAAGCGGCGCTTCGCGGGCGAGCAGGACATGGACGGCAGCAGCGAGTACGTGGAATTCATGGAAGGCGGCCATCCCTGCCGCATGATCGCCGTGGCGCGCAATGGCCTGACTCACGGCCTGCGCCGCGCCTTCCTGCCCGACTGGCCGTATTTTGTGATGCTGTTTTCCGGCGCGCCCAGATTCGACGATGCGCTGATGGGCCGCATGATGGCCGCCTGCGAAAACCTGCCGGCGACGCCGGCCTTGCTGGGCATCGCGCCCAATGCCGAAACCCACCAGCGCATGCAGGCCATGGCCGCTGAAGCGCACCTGGCCTATATCGCGGGCGGCATCGCCAGGCCCGACGAGTGCCCCTTCATCTGGCAGGCCGTGCAGCAGCAGCTCCAGCGCGCCGGGGAGCCGCCCAGCTCGGTATGGGACGTGCCGCGCCTGGCAGCCTGAGAACCCTCGCCCGGCCAACGGCCAATGCGCCCCGATACACTGCGGGGCATGAAAAAAGAAGCCATCGCCCCCTTCTTCGCCACGCTCAAGGCGGCCAACCCCATGCCGGTGACCGAGCTCGAATACACCAGCGTGTTCGAGCTGCTGGCCGCCGTGCTGCTGAGCGCGCAGGCGACCGATGTCAGCGTGAACAAGGCCACGCGCAAGCTCTACCCGGTGGCCAACACGCCGCAGGCCATCCTCGACTTAGGGTTGGAAGGCCTGGAGTCCTACATACGCACCATAGGCCTGTACCGCACCAAGGCCAAAAACCTGCTGGCGACCTGCGAGATATTGGTCAAGCAGCACGGCGGCGAGGTGCCCCGCACGCGCGAAGCGCTCGAGGCCCTGCCCGGCGTGGGCCGCAAGACGGCCAATGTGGTGCTGAACTCGGCTTTCGGCGAGGCGGTGATGGCGGTGGACACGCACATCTTTCGCGTGAGCAACCGCACGGGCCTGGCGCCCGGCAAAAACCCGCTGGAAGTCGAGATGAACCTGCTCAAGCGCGTGCCCACCGACTATCTGGTGGATGCGCACCACTGGCTGATTCTGCACGGGCGCTATGTGTGCATCGCGCGCAAGCCGCTGTGCTGGCAGTGCGCGGTGGCGCCCTGGTGCGATTTTGAGCCCAAGACCCCGCCCCCTGCCGCGTAAGGAAAGCCCTTAACGCGCGAAGGTTCCGTCCGCGCGGATCATCGTCAGGTTGACGAAGCGCGAGCCCAGGTTGCTCTGCTTGCTGTAGGTCAGCGCGAAACCGCCCAGGTCTTCATTGGTGAAGGTCTCCAGCGTGCTGATGAGTTTGGCGCGTGTGATGGGCGCCGGGATTTTCTGCAGCGCGCGCACCACCAGCTTGGCGTTGAGGAAACCTTCCATGCTGTTGTAGCTGAACTTCTTGTCGGCGGTGCCCAGGATCACGGTCTGGTATTCCTTCACGGCGGCGTTGCCGAGTTCGGTGAAGGGGTAAGGCACGACCTGCGAGACGATGGTGCCGGCGGCCGGCTCTTTCAGTTCGGCGTGCAGGCCCGATGACACGCTGAGCACCATGAACTGCGCGCTCGCGCCTTTGGCCTTGTAGGCCCTGATGAAGGCGGCATTGGGCTTGGCCTGGGCGATCAGCATCACGGCCTGCGGCTGGGCGGCGGTGATCACGTCCACCGCCTTGGCCACGTCCACCGTGCCGCGCGGCACCGGGGCCACTGCGGCGGGCGCCGCGCCGCGCTTTTGCATGGCGGCAATGAGCGCGTCCAGGCCTTCCTTGCCGAAAGCGTCGTCCTGGTAGGCGACGGCGATCTTGTTGATGCCTATGGTCCAGGCGTGGTTGACGGCGGCCTCGATCTCGTCGGTGGTGCTGGCGCGCACATGGAACACATTGGGCACGTAAGGGTCGCGCAGCGACTTGGCGCCGCTGGTGTTGCCGATCTGGGCAATGCCGGCACCCTGCACGATGGGCACGATCTTGAGCATATTGGCCGTACCGCGGAAACCCACCAGGGCCACGGCGTTCTGCTCGATCAGCGCCTTGGTGTTCTCGGCGGTCTTGTCGGGGTTAAAGCCGTCGTCCAGGCTCACGAGCTTGATCTTCTCGCCGCGTACGCCGCCTTTTTTGTTGATGTCGTCAAAGTAGGCATTCATGCCGCGCACATAGTCGGTGGTGAGCGCGGCGCTGGTGCCCGAAAGGTCGCCCGAATGGCCCAGGATGATGTCGGCCGAGGCGCCCACGCTGGCGGCGCACAGGAAAAAACCGGCCAGCGCGCGGCCGGCCCTTGAAAAATTCACAACTGTCATGAAACGATCCCTAGCTCTTGCTGATGAAAAACGTGTTTGTTATCAATAAAAAACCGGCCGAGGCCGGTTTACCCAGGTGCGTAGTCTGGTCTCAGGCATCGACCTTGACCTTGGCCTGCTCGGCCACCTGCACCCATTTCTTTTGCTCGGCCTTGATAAAGGTGGCGAACTTCTCGATGCTGCCGCCGCCATCTTCGGCGCCGTACTGGTCCATCTTTTCCTGCACGTCGGGCATGGCCAGCACCTTGTTGACGTCTTCATTCATGCGTTGCACCATGGCGTGCGGCATTTTGGACGGGCCCATGAGGCCGTACCACACGGTGGCCTCGAAGCCGG
Source organism: Polaromonas sp. CF318 (assembly GCF_000282655.1). Taxonomy (GTDB): domain Bacteria; phylum Pseudomonadota; class Gammaproteobacteria; order Burkholderiales; family Burkholderiaceae_C; genus Polaromonas. Next base: position 3,456 of record NZ_AKIV01000138.1, on the reverse strand, counting down.
GAAAGCCGGACTCGGCCATGGTGGGCACGTTGGGATGGCCCTTGGCACGCTTGAGCCGCGTTTGCGCCAGCGCGATGGCCTTGCCGCTTTTGACATGCGGCGTGGCCGAGGTCATGGTCTCGAAGCAATAGTTCACCTGCCCGCCTATCAGGTCGACCAGGGCCGGGCCCGAGCCGCGGTAGGGAATGTGCAGCGCGAAAATCTTCGCCTGCAGCTTGAACATCTCCAGCGCGAAGTGCTGGGCCGAACCGCCGCCGGCCGAAGCGAAGCTGATCTGGCCCGGCTTGGCCTTGCACAGCGCGACCAGGTCCTTGACGGTCTTGGCGGGCTGGTCGGCGTTGCAGATCAGCATATTGGGCGTGACGCCGACCATGCTGATGGGCACGTAGTCGCGCTCGGGGTTGTAGCCCAGCTTGAGACCCAGCGCCGGCGCGAGCGCATGGCTGTTGATGTGGGCCATGAGCAGGGTGTTGCCGTCGGCTGGCTGCTTGGCCACGTAGTCGGCCGCGATGACGCCGGCGGCGCCGCCCTTGTTTTCAATCACCACCGAGGTGTTCCACATGGTGGAGAGCTTTTGCCCGACCACGCGCGCCAGCGCGTCGGTGCCGCCGCCGGGCGGAAAACCCACGATGATGCGGACCGGGCCGGACGGCAGGGTTTGCGCCTTGAGCATGGGTGACGCCACCAGGGCGGCCGTGGCCGCTGTCGCGCTGATAAAAGTTCTGCGTTGCATGGTTTCCCTCTGATTCAGTAGTAGAACGAAGCGAAGTGACAGTTTGAAGGCGGATAAGGTGATAGCGGCGACAGCTCTCAGGCCGCCTTGCGCTGCGGCACCACGGCCGCGTGGCTGGAGAAATGGTCCATGGCGGCCTGCACGCCCGAACCCGCGAGCTTGACACCGGCAAGTTTCAAGCCCATCTCGCAGCCGGCCAGCGCGGCCATCAGCGTGAGGTCGTTGCAGTCGCCCAGGTGGCCTATGCGGAACATGCGGCCCTTGACCTTGCCCAGGCCGGTGCCCAGCGAACAGTCAAAGCGCTCGTAAATGATTTTGCGCACCGCGTCGGCGTCCACGCCTTCGGGTGTCATCACGCCGGTCAGCACCGGCGAATACACGGCCGGGTCGGCGCACTGGATCTGCAGGCCCCAGGCCTTGACCGCCGCGCGCACGCCCACGGCCCAGCGCTGGTGGCGCGCGAACACGGCTTCCAGGCCGTGCTCGAGCAGCATGTCGCAGGCTTCGCTGAGGGCGTACAGCAGGTTGGTGTTGGGGGTGGACGGCCAGTAGCCTGTCTTGTTCATCTCGATGATCTCGTCCCAGGCCCAGAAGGCCTTGGGCAGCGTGGCCTTCTTGCTGGCTTCGAGGGCCTTGGCGGAGACGGCGTTGAAGCTGATGCCGGGCGGCAGCATCAGGCCTTTTTGCGAGCCGCTGATGGTGACGTCCACGCCCCACTCGTCGTGGCGGTAGTCGGCCGAGGCCAGGCCGGAGATGGTGTCGACCAGCAGCAGCGCGGGGTGTCTGGCCGCGTCCATGGCCTTGCGCACGGCGGCGATGTTGCTGGTGACGCCGGTGGAAGTTTCGTTGTGCACCACGCAGACGGCCTTGATGCTGTGCTGGGTGTCGGCCTTCAGGCGCTCTTCAATCAGGGCGGCCTGCACGCCGTGGCGCCAGACCTCGGCACCGGGATAGCTGATGACCTCGGTCTTCAGGCCCAGGCGCGCGGCGAGTTTTTGCCACAGCGCGGCGAAATGGCCGGTTTCGTACATCAGCACGTGGTCGCCGGGATTCAGGGTGTTGGAGAGAGCCGCCTCCCAGGCGCCGGTGCCCGAAGCCGGGTAAATGATGACGGGTTGTTTGGTCTGGAAGATCTTTTTAATGTCGGCCAGGACTTTCAGGCCCAGCGCGGCGAACTCGGGACCGCGGTGGTCTATGGTGGGCAGGCTCATGGCCCGCAGGATGCGGTCCGGCACCGGCGAAGGGCCGGGAATCTGCAAAAAATGACGTCCCGTGGGATGAAAGTCAAGCGTCAACATGGCGGTCTGCTCCTGAAGTAAGTCCCTATTTTTTGCATACAAAATTCATTTGTCAATACACCAAAGGATTAAATATCGATTTGACAGGGGTAAATTTTGCATACAAAATTTACCCATGGCTGCTGAAATCATTCCTATCCCGCGCGCCGCCCTGCATGAACAGGTGGCGCACCGACTGCGCCAGATGCTGGTGGAAAACCGCATCCAGCCCGGCGCCAAGCTCAATGAGCGCGAGCTCAGCGAGGTGCTCAACGTTTCGCGCACGCCGCTGCGCGAGGCCATCAAGATGCTGGCCGCCGAAGGACTGGTGGAACTGCTGCCGAACCGCGGCGCGATCGCGGTGGAACTGACCGAAGCCGACGTGCTCAACACCTTCGAGGTGATGGCGGGGTTGGAAGCGCAGTCGGGCGAGCTGGCCGCCGAACGCATCACCGAGGCCGAGCTGGCGGAAATCAAGGCCATGCATTTCGAAATGCTGGCCGCCTACACGCGCCGCGACCTGCCCAACTACTACAGGCTCAATGCCGCCATCCACAGCGCCATCAACGCGGCGGCCAAGAACCCGGTGCTGGCCAGTACCTATGCGCAGGTCAATGCGCGGCTGCAGGCACTGCGCTTTCGCTCCAACCAGGACGAGGACAAATGGAAAGCGGCCGTGAAGGAACACGAACTGATGATCGAAGCCCTGCAAAAGCGCGACGGCGCGGCCATGCGCAACGTATTGCTGCGCCACCTGATCAGCAAACGCGACGTGGTGGTGCAGCAGCTGCGCGCCATCCATGCCACGAACAGCAAGAGCGGCGCCAAGGCCTGAGCCTTGCGGGCCGCAGCCCGGCCCGGCTCGAACCCCGACAACAGACAGCCCCCACATAAAGGCGAGAAGCCGCGATGAACGCTCCCCTCCCCCTCAAGATCAGCCGCGAGGCCGCGGACCAGGCCTATGACGACGTCGCCCGTGTGAGCAATGAAGTCGCCGGCCGCCTGGCCGCGCGCCTGGCCGCCGAAACCCGGGGTGAGGTGCTGTTTTCGCCGGCGGATCGCGGACGCTATGCCACCGACGCGTCCATCTACCAGGTCACGCCCGTGGGCGTGTTCGTGCCGCGCACCGATGCCGACGTGAAAACCGCGCTGGACATCTGCCGCGACCTGCAGGTGCCCATCGTCCCGCGCGGCGGCGGCACCAGCCAGTGCGGGCAGACGGTGGGCGCGGGCCTGGTGATAGACCATGCCAAGCACCTGCGCAACATCCTGGCCGTGGACCCGGGCGAGCGCACGGCGCAAGTCCAGCCCGGCATTGTGCTGGATCACCTGAACGCCTCGCTCAAGCAGCATGGCCTGTGGTACCCGGTGGATGTGTCCACCAGCGCGCAGGCCACGCTGGGCGGCATGGCCGGCAACAACTCCTGCGGCAGCCGCAGCATCGCC